>NZ_NTBH01000012.1:0-82571 GCF_002288875.1 Vandammella animalimorsus
CCGCCAAACTTCTTGGACAGCACGGTGGCGATCGCTGCAGTCAGCGTCGTCTTGCCATGGTCCACGTGACCAATCGTGCCCACGTTCACGTGGGGCTTGGTGCGCTCAAACTTACCTTTTGCCATTTCTCAAACCTCGAAAGAAATGAATTACCAGAGACAAAACAACAAAGCGCCACTGCAAGCGGCGAATTGGTGCCCATGGCGGGAATCGGACCCGCGACCTCTCCCTTACCAAGGGAGTGCTCTACCACTGAGCCACATGGGCACTTTGAAATCAAACAACCAGGGCTTGAACTACTCACCAAAACGCTGAGCAACGAACGGCGCGCGCTTTGGAGCGGGAGACGGGAATCGAACCCGCGTCATCAGCTTGGAAGGCTGGGGTTCTACCATTGAACTACTCCCGCACAGCCCAAATTCTCGAAACACCAATCCAAGCAAAAGCCTGCTGGTGGAGGGAGCTGGATTCGAACCAGCGTACTCGTAAGAGGGCAGATTTACAGTCTGCTGCCTTTAACCACTCGGCCATCCCTCCGAAACGTTGCACTATAGCACAAAATTTCTGGCAACAAACTTTTTTGCGTGCACTTTACACACAACGAGGCTGGTTGCCCCAATCTGCAGGGGTACACGGCGCTGTGATTGGCGCAGGCCTTCCTTTACGATGGCGGGCTGCTGTCATCTGGGCTGCGCCGCTCTGCAAAAAGAGGATTTCTTCAAGGCCTTGCCCTGTTCATCTCGCTTGCTTTGCCATGACCTCCGCCCCCAGGCCCCCTTCGCCACCCTCCAGCCCTGCTGCTGGCGCGGCTTACAAAGCGCCTCGCCTGCATTCGCCTGCACGCAGGCTGGTGCTGGGCGTGGCGCTGGCATTGGGCATTGTGGTTTCTCTTACGGTGGCCCTGTCCCAGCGCCTGGGCCGTGAGCACCATGCCGCAGCGCAACAGAACTGGCAGCTGCGCCAGGCTCTTGAACAGCTGCAGCACGCGCGCGATCTGAACGCAGAGCTGCTGCGCCAGACGCAACCGATCAAGTCGATCATTGATGCGCCAGCGGCCGTGCCGCACCCGCCAGGAGCCACGCCGCTGCCGTACTACAGCAATGAGCTGGTTTGGGCACTAGAAGATTTGCTTCGGTTGCTGCCAGAGGCATCAACAACGCAACCGTTGCTCATGCAAAGCCAGCAACGCGCGCTGGCCAACCATGCGCTGGCAAAAGACTGGATTGCAGCGCAAACAACCGATGCGCCCTCCAGCGGCCACACGGCAATGGACGCACTCTACAGCCTGCAGCAGCAGGCCGTGGCCATTGGCAATGATTTGCGCACCGCACAGATCATGCTCAATCAGGATTTGCGCGACGTTTCCACCCATGCGCTAACAAAAACCAGCCGCTACCTGAGCATCTGGTACCAGCTCAACCTGTTGTGCGCCGTGTTGTTTGTCACCTGGCTGGCTTGGTTCATCTACCGCCATTTGTACCGCCCCAGCACCGCATTGAGGCAGTTGCTGCACGCCTATGCTCAGCAGCATTACGAGAAGGCCAGGCAGATCGGCCCCACACTGCTGCAGGACATTTCTCCCCAGCTGCGCCCAGCGCTGGGCACCGTTTTGCGGCTGCTTACCGAAAGCGATCGGCTGGCCCAGGAGGTGGCACACCAGACCATGGGCATGCGCGTGTCGCAGCAATTGCTTGAGTTGGCCAAAACCATCCCTGGCGTGATTTTTCAGTACGAGTATCTGGCCGACGGCACCCGCATTTGCCATTTCGTCAGCCCCAAGGCCGCCACTTTCTTCGGCCAGCACAGCAGCAAGCAGCAGGATGGCCTGGACGAAATCGCGCTGGCTGCAGAGCACGCGCTGCCCACCAGCGATCACGCTGTACCTCTGGCGCTGACACGCAGCCTGGGCGCACGCATCATGCAACAGCCCCAGGCCACTGATGCCTTTTCCTACGACACGCGCATCGCCTTGTTCGACGACGAGCAATGGGTGCGCACCCTGGCCAACACGACCTTGCAAGCCAATGGCTCGCGTTGGGTCAACGGGGTCTGGCTGGATGTGACCGAACACATGGCGCAGGAGCGCGCATTGGCCCAGGCTCGCCATGAGGCCGAACACATGGCCGAGAGCAAGGCGCACATGCTGGCCGTGATGAGCCATGAAATCCGCACGCCGCTCAACGGCATCCTGGGCATGACGCAGCTGACCCTCAAGGGCCGCCTGGATGCTGCACAGCGCGAGCGCCTGGAACAAGTGCTCAGCGCAGGCCAGCACCTGCTGGGCATCATCAACGATGCGCTGGATCTTTCCAAGATCGAGAGCGGGCAGCTCACCATCGAGCAAACCCCCTTCTCGCTGCAGCGGCTGGTGGCCGATGTGGCCGACCTGCTGGCGCCGCGCGCGGCGGAAAAGGGCCTGGAGTTCTGGATCGACATCCCGCACACGCTGACCGACCAGCTCATCGGCGACCCCTATCGCATCCGCCAGATCCTGATCAATTTCGTGGCCAACGCCATCAAGTTCACGCCCGCAGGAGAGGTCTCCATCCGCGTCAAGCAGCTGGCCAATCAGGATTCGCACTCGCTGACGCTGATGTTCGAGGTGCACGACACCGGCATTGGCATTGCCCAGGAAGAGCAGCAAAACCTGTTCCAGGCCTTCCGCCAGGCCGATGCCTCCATCACCCGCCGCTATGGCGGCACCGGGCTGGGGCTGGCCATCTCCAACCAGCTGGCACAGCTGCTCGGCGGGCAGACCGGGCTGCACAGCCAACCTGGCTCGGGCAGCATGTTCTGGTTCAGTGCCCAGGTGCTCAAAAATCTCGAGCGCGTGGATGAACGCGAGCAGGTCCATCGGCAGAACAACTGGCTGCAAGGCCAGCGCGTGCTGGTGCTGGAGAGCCATCAGTTCGCGCGCGAAGTGCTCTGCAACGTGCTGCGCCACCACTTCAACTGCGAGGTGCTGGCATTCGGCTCGGGAGCACAAGCACTGGCCGCCCTACAGACGAGCGGCGAGGCTGGCGCCCCCGCCGCCCCATCTTTCGATCTGAGCATCATCGCTGCACGCCTGATCGATGGCGACGCATTCACCCTGCTCAAACAGGCCAGCGCCTGGCGGCGACAGCTGGGCAAAATCTGGCTGGCCGCACCCAAGGATTTCGGCGAGCTGCCCGCCCCGCTGGAGGCAGTGGGCGTTGCCCGCATCGTTTACAAGCCGCTGAGCGCCGCTGTGCTCTACAAAGCCGTCTGGGAAAAGGCTTCCGCACTGCCGCCGCTGCCCACGCCCAGCCCCAAGCCCCGTCCAGGCATCCGGCAATTCGTCGAGCCCTCCGCCGCTGCAGAGGCCCCACCGCCCGCGCGCGCCCAACCGCCAGCTGCCAGCGCAGCCCCGATACCGACCGCGCCCAGCCAGAGCCGGATGGCCGCTGCACCAGCCACACAGGCTCAGGCCGCAGACGCCCATGCCCAGCACAGCCACGACGAGCCCGCCGAACCCGCCGAACCCGCGCCGCTGCGCATTCTGGTGGTGGATGACAACGCGCTCAATCGCGACATCGCCCAGGCCTTCCTGCAAAGCCATGTGCGCATCCCCATCGCTGTGGACCTGGCCGACAACGGTCAAGCCGCCGTGCAGGCCATCGCCCAAAGCCCCCTGCCCTACCACGCCGTGCTGATGGACCTGCAAATGCCCATCATGGACGGCTACAGCGCCGCGCGCGCCATACGCGAGCTGCCCCAGGGCAAACGCACCCCCATCTTCGCCCTCTCGGCCTACCACGGCACCCAGGAGCGCAAGGCCGCGCTGGCCAGCGGCATGAACGATTTCATCGAAAAGCCCCTGGTCGAAGAGCGGCTGTGGCACATGTTGGAGCGCTGGGACATCCTGCCCGCCAGCGACGGTGCCGACACGACCCGCCGCGCGCACATCGACGCCAGCACCGCGCCTGCGGCGCTGCCGCCAGCAGCGCGTCCTGCCCCTGCAACGCCACCACAGCCATCACCGCAGCCAGCGGCTCCTGTCCCGCCCCCCTTCCTGCCCTCCGTCTGGCATGAGCTGTGCCAGGCGCTGGGCTCGGCGCGCGCGCAAGGTCTGGCGGAACAATTCCTGCAACAGACCGCACAGCTCATCGAACAATTCGACCACGCCGTACAACAGCAGGACTGGGCCCAGGCCCGCGCCGCGACCCACAAACTCAGCGGCACGGCCGGCTCCTTTGGCCTGCAGGCGCTTGGCCAGCAGGCCAGCGCGCTGGACGAAGCCCTCAAGCAACCCGCGCCCTCATTGCCCAGCGGCTGCGCCGCCGCCCTGGCCCAGACCTTTGCCAAAGGCCAGGCCGCGTTGCAGGCGGCCATGCAGGCCGGCTGCGATGCTGGGTGAGCGCCCCTGCTGTACCCCACCAGCAAAATCGCCCACGCACCACGCTCGCCCCAGGGCGCGCTGGGCGGCAAGACGCGGCCGGCCGGGGCCATGTACAGCGCCGATAGAATGGCGCGTTGCCACGACATCGCCCCATGCCCGGCACGCGCACCCAATCCATGCGCCCGGCGGTGTGCGGCGGATGCGCCCCTCAACCGGGGCGCGCTGCTTTTTCTCAGTCCATTCCCATGCAAGAAAAATACGATCCCGCAGCGGTCGAAGCCGCCGCACAGGCCCACTGGCGTGCACAAGATGCCTACCGCGTGCGCGAAGACGCGGGCAAACCCAAGTACTACGCCTGCTCCATGCTGCCTTACCCCAGCGGCAAGCTGCACATGGGGCACGTGCGCAACTACACCATCAACGACATGCTCACGCGGTCTTTGCGCATGCAGGGCCACAACGTGCTCATGCCCATGGGCTGGGATGCCTTTGGTCTGCCCGCCGAGAACGCCGCGCTCAAGAACAAGGTGCCACCGGCGAAGTGGACCTACGAAAACATCGCCTACATGAAGGGCCAGATGCAGGCCATGGGCCTGGCCATTGACTGGAGCCGCGAGATCGCCACCTGCGACCCCGATTACTACCGCTGGAACCAGTGGCTGTTTTTGAAGATGCTGGAAAAAGGCATCGCCTACCGCAAAACGCAAGTCGTCAACTGGGATCCGGTCGATCAAACCGTGCTGGCCAATGAGCAAGTGATTGACGGGCGCGGCTGGCGCACCGGCGCGCTGGTGGAAAAGCGCGAAATCCCTGGCTACTACCTCAAGATCACCGACTACGCGCAAGAGCTGCTCGACCATGTGCAAATGGGCAACCCCAAGGCCACGCTCACCGGCTGGCCCGACCGCGTGCGCCTGATGCAAGAGAACTGGATCGGCAAGAGCGAGGGCCTGCGCTTTGCCTTCACGCACAACGTCAAAGACGACAGCGGCGCGCTGATTGGCGATGGGCGCATGTACGTCTTCACCACCCGGGCCGACACCATCATGGGCGTGACCTTCTGCGCCGTGGCGCCAGAGCACCCGCTGGCCGCCCACGCCGCGCAAGGCAATCCGCAGCTGGCCGCCTTCATCGAAAAATGCCAACAGGGCGGCACCACCGAAGCCGAGCTGGCGCTGAAAGAAAAAGAGGGCATGGACACGGGCCTGACGGTGACGCACCCGCTCACCGGCCAAGCCGTGCCGCTGTGGGTGGGCAACTACGTGCTGATGAGCTATGGCGACGGCGCCGTGATGGGCGTGCCCGGCCACGACGAGCGCGACTTTGCCTTTGCGCAGAAATACGGCCTGCCCATTCAGCAAGTGGTGCAAGTAGGCGATGCCACCTACGACGCCAGCCAGTGGCAAGAGTGGTACGGCGACAAGGAACATGGCGTGTGCGTGAACTCCGGCCATCTGGACGGCATGAACTACGCCACTGCCGTGAACACCGTGGCCGCCGAGTTGGCCGAAAAAGGCCTGGGCGAGAAAAAAACCACCTGGCGCCTGCGCGACTGGGGCATCAGCCGCCAGCGCTACTGGGGCACGCCCATCCCCATCATCCACTGCGAGCACTGCGGCCCGCAGCCCGTGCCCGAGCAAGACCTGCCCGTGCGCCTGCCCGAAGACCTGGTGCCCGATGGCAGCGGCAACCCGCTGGTGAAAAGCGAGGCCTTCCACGCGGGCGTGACCTGCCCCAAATGCGGCGCGCCCGCGCGGCGCGAGACGGACACCATGGACACCTTCGTGGACAGCTCGTGGTACTTCATGCGCTACTGCGACCCGCACAATGCCGAGCACATGGTGGCCGAAGGCACGCAGCACTGGATGCCGATGGACCAGTACATCGGCGGCATCGAGCACGCCATCCTGCACCTGCTGTACGCGCGCTTCTGGACCAAAGTGATGCGCGACCTGGGCCTGGTCAAGATCGACGAGCCCTTCACCCGCCTGCTCACGCAGGGCATGGTGCTCAACCACATCTACAGCCGCCGCACCGCCAAGGGCGCCAAGGAATATTTCTGGCCCAAGGACGTGGAGCACGTGCTTGACGACGCCGGCAAGGTCATCGGCGCCAAGCTGAAAAACGCGGTGGACAGCG
This sequence comes from Vandammella animalimorsus, assembly GCF_002288875.1. Classification (NCBI taxonomy): domain Bacteria; kingdom Pseudomonadati; phylum Pseudomonadota; class Betaproteobacteria; order Burkholderiales; family Comamonadaceae; genus Vandammella; species Vandammella animalimorsus. Next base: position 6,500 of record NZ_NTBH01000012.1, read on the forward strand.
CCGACGGCCCGCTGCCCGCAGGCACGCCCATCGACTACGAAGGCGTGGGCACGATGAGCAAGTCCAAGAACAACGGCGTCGATCCGCAAGACCTCATCACCCAGTACGGCGCCGACACCGCGCGCCTGTACACCATGTTCACCGCGCCGCCCGAGCTGACGCTGGAGTGGAACGACTCCGCCGTCGAAGGCAGCTACCGCTTTTTGCGCCGGGTGTGGAACTTCGGCTTCAAGCTGCACGGCATGGCGGGCGTGACGGCCGCCATTGCCGCGCTGCCAGCGAAAGACGCGCCACAGGCCGATTTCGGCAAGGCCGCCAAGGCGCTGCGCCACGAAATCCACAGCGTGCTGCGGCAAGTCGATTTCGACTACCAGCGCATGCAGTACAACACCGTTGTCTCCGGCGCGATGAAGATGCTCAATGCGCTGGAGGCCTTCAAAGGCGATGCAGGCAATGCCAGCGCAGCCGCTGACGATGTTGCACTGGCCGAGGGTTTCGGCATCCTGCTGCGCGTGCTCTACCCGGCCACGCCGCACATCGCTCACGCGCTGTGGCAGGCGCTGGGTTATGCCAAGGCGCTGGGCGACTTGCTCGACGCCCCCTGGCCCAAGGCCGATGCCGCCGCGCTGGAGCAGGACGAGATCGAATACATGCTGCAAATCAATGGCAAGCTGCGCGGCAGCATCACCGTGCCGGCCAGCGCCGACAAGGCCGCCATCGAGGCCGCCGCGCTGGCCAGCGAGGCCTTTGCGCGCCAGGCCGCAGGCGCTGCGCCCAAGAAGATCATCGTCGTGCCCAAGAAGCTGGTGAACGTTGTGGTGTGATGCGCCCCGCGTCCATCCACCCCCATCCCCAGGTCACCCGAGGAGCCCCCATGCAACGCCGCCGATTCCTGACCATGAGCGCCGCCGCCGCGGCCAGCGCCACCGCCGCCGCCAGCCTGGGCGGCTGCGGCTTTGCGCTGCGCGGCTCGGCCAAGTACCCGTTCAAATCTGTGTTCCTGCATGCGCCCGAGGCCTCGCCGCTGGCGCGCCAGCTGCAGCGCACACTCGAAGGCGCGGGCCTGACCGTGCTGCGCACGCCCAGCGATCCGGCCCTGGCCGAGCGGGTGTTCGAGCTGCTGCAAGAGCAGCACGAGCGCGCCATCGTCAGCCAGACCTCAAGCGGCGCCGTGCGCGAAATGCAGCTGCGGCTGCGCGTGCTCTACCGCCTGCGCGATGGCGACGGCCTGCAAGCCAGCGCATCGGCCCAGGGCGCTCAAGTCGTGGAGCTGCTGCAAACCCGCGAGCTGAGCTACGACGAATCCCAGGCCCTGTCCAAGGAGGCCGAGCAGGAGCTGCTGTTCAAGGACATGCAGACCGAGCTGGTGGCGCAAATCGTGCGCCGGCTGGCGCACTGAGCGACCTGATCAAAGCGCCTGTTCAAGCGCTTGCACACGCCGGCCTGGGGCCATGGGCGGCGCGCCCTGCCGACCTGAGCCCGAGTCAGTAGAATCGCCGCCTTGTCTCCCAACCCGCCTGCGGATCCAGATTGCCGCCAGCGCACTGCCCCGCACGCCCTCTCCATGTCCAGCGACGCGACGCCTTCTGCACGAGAAATCTTCATCCTGGGGAAAACCAAGGATGGCCGGACCTTCCGCCCCAGCGATTGGTCCGAACGCCTGGCAGGCGTCATGAGCCAGTTTCGCCCCCCGGGCTCGCCGCGCAGCAGCCACCTGGTCTATTCCCCTTGGTGCGTGCCCACGGTGCTGGACGGCACGCGCTGCGTGGTCGTCAACACCGCCTTGCGCGAGCACGAGCCCATGGCCTGGAGCTTCGTGATGAACTTCGCCCGCGACAACGACCTGGAAGTGCTCGAAGCCTGCCTGCTGCCCGACTCCAAGGGCTGAGCACACAACCTGGGCACAAGGCCTTGCTGCTCCCGCCGCCCAACCACGGGAAAACCCCTGGCCCGCAACGGCCCGATCAGCTCTGAGCAGTCCCCATAATGGGCCGCCCATGCTGGCCTGTATGCGCCAGCCCCGCCAGCCCTTGTCGGGGCCGTTTGGCCCCGAGCCTGTCTGGCCTTTCAGCTCAGGAGACACCCATGACGCCCATCCGCTTGCGGCGTGCGCCGCACCGCCGCTTTTCTGCATCCCGCACTGGCGCGCCGTGGCCACACAGCATGCTGGCCGGGCTGCTGGCGCTGACGCTGGCCGCCTGCGGTGGCGGCAGTGACGGCGACGCCTTGCCTCCGCCCGCTGCCTTTGATTTCGAGCGCGCCGTACAACAGCTGGCCAGCGCCAGCGTGCCTGCCGCGCAGATTGGCCTGCCCACTTCGGGTGCGCAGGTGGTGGCCGTGGATGCGCCGACCCCGGTGCGCGGCGTGCAACCGCCTGCGGCCGTGCAGGCCAAAGTGCACATTGCAGCGGCGCGGGCCGGCGACCCGGCCATCCACATGGCGCTGCTGCTGCCCAAGCAATGGAATGGCAAGGTCGTAATGCTTGGCGGAGGGGGCTACAACGGCACGATCCCCAATCTGCACAGCTACTCGGCCGCGCCTGCGGATCAAGGCCCGTTCCCGCTGCTGGAAAAGGGCTATGCCGTCTTTGCCAGCGACTCAGGCCACCGTGCCAACGCCGCCGGTAGCCGCGACGGCAGTTTTGGCGTCAATGATGCGGCGCTGGAGAACTTCTCCTACGCGGCGCTGAAGAAGGTCAGCGACACGGCCAATGCGCTGCTCACCGGCTTTTATGGCCGCGCGCCCACGCAGCGCTATTTCATCGGCGGCTCCACCGGCGGGCGCGAGGCGCTGGCCGTGGCGCAGAAATGGCCGGCCGACTGGGATGGCGTCGTGGCCTGGTACCCGGCCTGGAATGCGGCCAGCCTGGATTTGCAGTTCGGCTGCATCAGCCGCGCCTTTGCCCAGCCCGATGCCTACCCCAGCCTGGCGCAGCGCAAGCGCCTGCGCCAGGCGGCCCTGGCCCAGTGCGACGACCTCGATGGCCTGAAGGACGGCATCATCAGCCACGTGGCAGCCTGCAATGCGGCCTTCGACCCGGCCACGGCGCAGTACCAGGGCCAGCCGCTGCGCTGCGCCTCGGGCGGCAATGAGAGCGATGACTGCCTCTCGGACGCCATGATCGCTGCGCTGAAGGTCTATGACAGCACGATCTCCTTTGCCGCCTTTGCCACGCCGCAAGGCAGCGGCGAGACCCAGTACCCGGGCTTCAACATCTGGGGCTCGGAGCTGGGCGAGGAGGGCAGCAGCCCTGTGCAGCCAGTGGTGAATCTGCTGGCCATGAACACCACGCCCCCGGCCAGCCCTGCACCACTGACAGCGCCGTATTGGGCGGTGTTCTGGGACCAGTGGGTGCGCCACTTCGTCACGCGCGATGCCGGGTTTGACTCCCTCTCGCTGGATCCGCAAAACCCCGGCCCCTGGGCCGAGCGCATCAATGCCCTGATGCGGCTGCAAGACGTCAACAGCACCGACCTGAGCGCCTTCGAGCGCAAGGGCGGCAAGCTGCTCATGGCCCACGGCAGCGCCGACGTGCTGGTCAGCACCCGCGCCACAGCGCAGTACTACCAGCGCCTGCAGACCACCATGGGCGCCGAGACCGTGCGGCGCTTTGCACGCTACTACGAGGTGCCTGGCTACGGCCATGCGGCCAGCACCACCTTCAATGCCAGCTGGGATGCGCTGGGCGCGCTCGATCGCTGGGTCACCCAGGGCCAGGCCCCCAGCGCGGAGATCGTCACAGACACGGTGGGCAAGCCCGGCCGTACCCGCCCGATGTGCGAGTACCCCAGCTGGCCGCGCTACAAGGGCCAAGGCGATGCAGACCGCGCCGAGAGCTTTGCCTGCGTGACGCAGTAAGCTGCCGTCTCTGGCCGGCGCACCAGCAAGACCGACGCCGGCCAGCCCCGCCGCACATCAGGCCGGCTGCGCTGTCTGGCTCGATTGCGAGGACTGGGGCGACTGCTCTGCCTGGGCCGGCTTCATGCTGCCGGTGCGGCTGGCGCGCGCATGCCAGGACAGCGCCTCGTCCAGCAGCATCGGCGTGTGCTTGCCAACGCTGCCATGCAGCGCGCGGTCGAAGTAGTCCTGCAGCAGCGGCTGGTAATCGGGCGCGGCGCAGTGGCCGATGATGGCCTGGGCGCGCTCTTTGGGCGAAAGGCCGCGCAGGTCGGCCAGGCCGCACTCAGTCACCAGGATTTGCACGTCGTGCTCGGTGTGGTCCACGTGCGAGACGGCTGGCACGATGCACGAGAGCTCGCCGCCCTTGGCCGTGGCATTGGCCATGAAGATCGACAGATAGGCATTGCGCGCAAAGTCGCCCGAGCCGCCAATGCCGTTCATGATCGACGAGCCATAGACGTGCGTGGAGTTGACGTTGCCGTAGATGTCGGCCTCGATCATGGCGTTCATGGCAATCACGCCCAGGCGGCGGATGAGCTCGGGGTGGTTGCTCATCTCCTGCGGGCGCAGCACTATCTTGTCGCGGTAGAAGTCGATGTGGTCGACGAACTCGCGCTCGCCCTCAGGGCTGAGCGACAGCGCCGTGGCCGAGGCGTGCACCAGCTTGCCAGAACGCAGCATGTGCAGCATGCCGTCCTGCAGCACCTCGGTGTAGGCCGTCAGCTGCTCGAACGGGCCATCGTTCAGGCCGGCCAGCACGGCATTGGCGATGTTGCCCACGCCCGATTGCAGCGGCAGCAGGTTCTTGGGCAGGCGGCCGAGCTTGACCTCATGCTTGAAAAACTCGATCAAATGCCCGGCAATTTGCTGCGAGGCCGCATCGGCAGGCTTGAAAGCCGAGCTGCGGTCGGACTTGTTGGTCGGCACCACGGCAATGACCTTGTTCGGATCGCAGCGCAGGTATTGCTCGCCGATGCGGTCCTGCGGGTGCAGCAGCGGAATGGGCACGCGGTTGGGCGGCACCTGGGTGCCGTAGTAGATGTCGTGCATGCCAGCCAGCGCCAGCGGCTGGTATTCGTTGACCTCCAGGATGACCAGGTCGGCCAGATCCAGCCAGGTCTTGTTGTTGCCCACCGATGTCGAGGGGATCAGCCGGCCATCGGGCAGAATGCCGGCGACCTCGATCACCGCCACGTCGAGCTTGCCGAAAAAGCCAAACCAGACATACTGCGCCACGTGCGAGAGGTGCATGTCGATGTACTGGATGCTGCCCTCATTGATGCGCTTGCGCCCGATCGGGTCGGACTGGTAGGGCAAGCGCGTGTGGATGCCGTTGACCTTGGCCAGCGCGCCGTCGATCTCCGGCGCCGTGGAAGCGCCAGTCCACAGGTCGATCTTGAAGTTCTTGCCCTGGGCATAGAGCCGCTCGATGCGCTCGGCCAGCGCCAGCGGCACGGCCTTGGGCGCGCCCGAGCCGGTAAAGCCGCTCATGCCCACATTGGCCCCCTCGGGGATCAGCTCGGCGGCCTGCTGGGCCGACATGATCTTGCTGTGCAAGGCGGGACATTGGATGCGATCAAAGGCTGGCACGGGGTTCTCCATCAAAACATCATGAACAGGGCTGGCGACAGGGATGCGCCGCCCATGGGTGAAAACCCTGATTTATAAGCCCTGTTCACACCGCCGAAAGCGATCGCGTTGGCGACGGCCGCGCCGCGACACAGCCGCTACGCTGCGCGGCCATGAGCCATACCACCCCATCCTCTGCCCCCGACACTGCCCCTTACGTGCCCGAGCTGCGCCGCTACCAAGCCTGGCTGGCGCAGCGCCACGGCCTGCACTTTGACGACTACGACGCGCTGTGGCGCTGGTCCACCAGCGAGCTCGAAGCCTTCTGGCAAAGCATCTGGGACTACTTCGACGTGCAATCGCCCACGCCGCACCAGCGGGTGCTGGCCGAGAACGTCATGCCCGGCGCGCGCTGGTTCGAAGGCGCGCAGGTCAACATGGTGCAGCAGATGCTGCGCCACGTGCAGCCAGCCCACGCCGCCGGGCTGCCGGCCATCATTGCCGACAACGAGCTGGGCCAGGTCACCACACTGAGCTGGCCCGAGCTGCGCCGCCAGGTGGCGGCGCTGGCGCTGCACATGCAGGCGCTGGGCGTTCAGCCGGGCGACCGCGTGGCCGCCTACCTGCCCAACATCGCGCAAACCATCATCGCCTTCATGGCCACGGCCAGCATTGGCGCCGTCTGGAGCGTGTGCGCGCCGGACATGGGCATCAACGCCGTGCTGGACCGCTTTCGGCAGATCGAGCCCGTGCTGCTGCTGACTGTGGACGGCGTGGTCTACGGCGGCAAACAGCTCGAACGCCAGCAGATCAGCGAGCAACTGCGCGCCGCGCTGCCCAGCGTGCGCCACGCCATCGTCGTGGGCAACCTCGATGCCGACGTGCAATGGGCGGGCTATGCCAACTTCGCCGAGCTCACCGCGCGCGACGATGCAGCCGTGCGCGACTTTGCGCCGCGCTGGCTGCCCTTCGACCACCCGCTGTGGATCGTCTACTCCAGCGGCACCACCGGCCTGCCCAAACCCATCGTGCATGGCCACGGCGGCATGATGCTGGTGCAGCTGCAATTGGGCGCGCTGCACAACGACCTGGGCTGCAGCTACGCGCCCAACAGCTTTGGCGAGCGCTACCACTGGTACAGCTCCACCGGCTGGGTGATGTGGAACGCCCAGGTCGCCGGGCTGCTGCGCGGCACCACATTGGTGATCTACGACGGCAGCCCCAGCGGCCCGCGCGAGCAACCGGACATGGGCGTGCTCTGGCGCTTTGCCGCGCGCCACCAGGTCACCTTCTTCGGCGTTGGCGCGGCCTTCTACGGCCTGTGCGCCAAGGCCGGCCTGAAGCCGCAGCAATGCGGCGACCTGCGCCGCATCCGCGCCCTGGGCAGCACCGGCTCGCCGCTGAGCGAGGAGGTGCAGAACTGGGGCACCGCCTTCATGCGCGAGGCCGGCGTAGCCGGCGAGAACGGCCAAGGCATCTGGTGGTGCAACGTCTCAGGCGGCACCGACTTTGCCGGCGCCTTCCTGGGCAGCCACCGCGACCTGCCGCAAACCCCAGGCCGGCTGCAATGTCGCATGCTGGGCGCAGCGGTGCAGGCCTGGGACGAAGCCGGCCAGGCCGTCATCGACCAGGTTGGCGAGCTGGTCTGCACCCAGCCCATCCCCTCCATGCCGCTGTACCTGTGGAACGACGCCGACGGCAGCCGCTACCACCACAGCTACTTCGACACCTACCCCGCCGGCAAGGGCCGCAACCCCCACGGCGGCGACCTGCCGCCACAGGCCGGCTCCGTCTGGCGCCACGGCGACTGGATCAGCATCGGCGCCGATGGCAGCTGCGTCATCTACGGCCGCTCCGATGCCACCATCAACCGCCACGGCCTGCGCATGGGCACCAGCGAGCTCTACAGCGCCGTCGAAGCCCTGCCCGAAGTGCTGGACTCGCTGGTCGTCGACCTCGAATACCTGGGTCGACCCAGCCACATGCCACTGTTCGTCGTGCTGCGCCCCGGCCTGGAGCTGGACGAAGCGCTGCGCCAACGCATCGCCCAGGCCATCCGCCAAGCCCTTTCACCGCGCTTCGTGCCCGACGCCATCGTGCAGGTGGCGCAAGTGCCGCGCACCCTCAGCGGCAAAAAACAGGAACTGCCCATCAAAAAACTGCTGCTGGGCCAGCCAGCCGAAAAAGTCATCCACCGCGAAGCCATGGCCAACCCGGAATGCCTGGACTGGTACCTGGCCTACGCTCAACAACATTGCCAAACCCAGGCCGCGCAGCAGTCGCCACAGACCTGAGGCCGCACCCGGCCACCCCCAGTGGCACAGCATCACAGCGACGCAAGGCGGCGCGGTCAGCAAAGCCCAGCCGCCCAAACAAAAGCCCAGCTTTGATTGAAGCTGGGCTTTTTAGGGTCTGCTCACCAAACGTCTTCGTTGTACTGGTCATAAATGACCACGCCCGGATAGTTTTCGCGCACGAATTCTCCGATCTGGATGATCTCGTCGGTAAAACGACGATCCGGATCATCGCCAAAACCAATGGCCAACTCCTTGTTGTAGGAGAGAAAGTTCTCGGGCAAGGCGGCTTTCTTCTTCAGGATTTTTTGCAGCGCCCCCAGGCTGAGCGTCATCGAGTCCTGCTCGCGAATTTCAAACTCCACCCGCCAGCCCTCTTTTTCCAGCACCACCAACGTCACATCCGGAAAATCCAGCTGCTCGGTGCAAACGGCGTATTGCCCGATCCACGGAAACTTCTGCTCCAGGTCATGCATGAGCGAGTCATTGTCGATGCAATCCGATGGATCGTACAAAAGGGCGAAAAGATTGAACATGGCGGATCAAGACGGGACATCATCAAACCATCGCTGCCGCTTCAATGGGAGCGCTCAATTCATACACTCAAATGACACCTGGACGCAAAACCAAGAGTCAACCAGCATGCACAAATTCACGAATCAGCCAAAGAGAGAAATTGCTTTACCAAAGGGTAAGAGCGGACCAGCTCCAGCTCGGCAGCATCACTTACCGGCTCGAATCTCTCTATCTTATAAGCCGCACAAGTCCAATATTTTGCCAAATCAGGATTCAAAGGCAATCCAAACCGCCCCAGCTCATAGCAACGGGAAATATAAAGGCATGCACTTGTCTGAAATCTATCGGCAGCCAACCTGATCAGCAACATACCAAGAGCCGGCTCAGCTTCGACCAACTCCTCTCCTTCGATCAACATGCTGCCCGCATTCCACAAGGACTCAACATATCCAGCGCATGCAGCTTTCAAATAGTATTTCATCGCCAATCTATTATCTATTGTCCCAAATCCTCCATTCGCAAAACAAACACCCTTATGGTTATATTTCCACAAAGCCTCGATCTCTTTATTAAACATAAATCAAACACTCGAACAAAATTCATTTATCTACCAGAACATCCCGCCACAACAAGAATTGAGTTGCATTGCGACAATTGACGGCCATGAATTTGGGGCACGGATTTTCAGTCCACCATGCCTTCGTACAGGTGTCAAGCTCGTAGGCCATGGCGCAAGGCTTCGCAGAACAAAAAAGCGCACGTCCCATGGCCGGGAAGTGCGCTTTTTGCGTCAGCCGCCCGCCGTTGGGCGGCTGCTGGTGTGGGCTTCAGCCCTGTGGGCGGATGAGCACGTATTGAGCCCAGTCATCACGGCGGATGAGCACGCTGATGGGGCGCTTGGCATCGGCCTTGCGCAGTGCGGCATCAAAGTCCTGGCGGTTGAGCACTTCGGTCTGGCCGATGGCCAGCACCACATCGCCCACCTCGATGCCGGCTTGTGCGGCAGCGCCGCTGACGGCGCTGATGCGCACGCCGCCGCGCACGCCGAGGTTTTTCTTCTCAGCCTCGCTCAAGTCCTGGGCGGCCAGGCCAAAAGCGTTGGCCTTGGCCTGTTCTTGCTGCGATGCGCCGCCGCTGCGCGGGCTGCCCGCTTCGTTGGCGCTGGCAGGGGTTTCGCCCACGGTGATGGCCAGCTGCTGGGTCTTGCCGTGGCGGAAGATTTGCAGCGTGCTTTGGCTGCCGGGGGCGGTGCTGCCGACCAGGCGCGGCAGGTCGGAGACGCTGTCAATGGCTTTGCCGTTGAAGTGGGTGATGATGTCGCCGGCCTGCAGGCCAGCGCTGGCCGCTGGCGAGTCGGGCTCCACGGCCGAGACCAGGGCACCGGCGTTGCGCCGCTCCAGCCCGAGGGATTCGGCCACCTCGGCGCTGACCGGGCCAATGCGCACGCCGATGCGCCCGCGCACAACGCGGCCGTTGCCTTTGAGCTGCTCGCTCACCTGCATGGCCTCGTCGATGGGGATGGCAAAGGAGATGCCCATGAAGCCGCCCGAGCGCGAGTAGATCTGGCTGTTGATGCCCACGACTTCGCCGCGCATGTTCAGCAGCGGCCCGCCGGAGTTGCCGGGGTTGACGGCCACGTCGGTCTGGATGAAGGGCAGGTAGCTGCCGGTGTCGCGCTGCTTGGCGCTGACGATGCCGGCGGTGACGCTGTTTTCCAGCCCGAAGGGCGAGCCAATGGCCATGACCCACTCGCCGACTTTGAGCTGCTCAACGTTGCCAATGCGCACTGTAGGCAGGTTGTGCGCTTCGATCTTGATCAGGGCCACGTCGGTGCGCTCATCGGAGCCTATGACCTTGGCCTTGAATTCGCGTTGGTCGGTGAGGGTGACGATGACATCTTCCGAGCCCTCCACAACGTGGTGATTGGTGAGGATGTAGCCATCGCCGCTGATGATGAAGCCCGAGCCAACACCGTTGGGCACGGTCCTTGATTCGGGTTCGCCGCCGCGTGGGCCGCGGCGCTGGGGCGGCATGCCAGGCACGGGCAGGCCGAACTGGCGGAAGAATTCCATCATGTCTTCGTCCATGCCGGGCAGGCCGCCACGCAGGCCGCGCATTGGCACGCGGGCAGTGGTGCGAATATTGACCACCGAGGGCCCCACGCGCTCGACCAGCTGTGTGAAATCGGGCAGGCCGCTGACCACGGGTGCGGGCATGGCGATCGCTGGCGCGGCCAGTTGCTCGGCCCGGCTGGGGCTGGTGTGCAGCGCCAAAGCGCCGCTGGCTGCCAGCAGCAGCGTTGCCACGGCGCCAGCCACGCGGTGCGCACGGCGCTGCGGCGGTACTGCGGCCTGGGCGGCGGAGGTAGTGGAAACGGTGTGATGGGAGTGGTGCATGGTGGATTCGACCTCTTGTGGTGCTGCAGGAAAAAATCCGGGGCCAGCCTTTGATGGATTACCTGGCCCTGCGGCCATGTCTGTGAAGCTGCCCAGGGCATTTGGTTCCAGCCGGCGGGTGAAAAAAGTGCGGCGCTGGGGTGCAGAGAAAAACTGAAAGCGGCCACGGAGCTCCGGCGAAACACAAAAGCCTGCCCTCACTGTTGACATGCACGCCGCACGCAATCACTCCGCACACGAGCTTGCAGCGTACAAAAGAGTAGGCCCGGCGCATGCCGGGCCTGTCGAGCTTCACAGGGGCTTACTAAACACGTTGCCGAGAAATGAACGCACAGCCCCATTGGCGCCTGTTCACCCTATGGCTTACTTCGCCCCGCCAAGCTGGCATTGCGCAGAAACGGGGCCGGCTGTTGCAGCGCCTGGGGGGTATTGGCGTAGTGGCGATTGAGCAGTTCGTCGAGTTGCGGATCGCGGATCAGCACACCTTGATCCAGCGCTGACGGCGCAGCCCCAATGGCGCCAGCAGTGACGGTGGTCAACGAGCTGGCTGGCGCGGCCTCTTGGCGTTGCGCCGGCGCACTGGCCAGTTGCTGACCGCCTTGGCCTGGGCCGGAAAGCAGCGAAAAGCCATGCCAGCCCATGGCGGCCACGGCCGCCACCGAGGCCAGGCCAGCAGCGACTTTCCAGCGCAGCACGGCGGCATTGGCGGCCTCTTGCGGCGCTTCGTCCGCAGTGGGCTGCAGCGCCTGGATACCAGGCTGCCCGGGCACGACAGCCTGAGATGCCTGCTGCGCTGCAGCGCGCGTCAAGGCCTCAGGGGTCTGCTCGGCCAAGCGCACTCGCAGACGCTGCAAAAAGACCGCCGCATCACTGGCAGGCGCTGCTGGCTCGGCCGGCCTGCGCAGGCATTGGCCGATGAGCTGGTATTGCTGCCAAGCCAGCAAGGGCTCGGGCAAGCCGCTATCGCCATGCGTGCGGCACTGGGCATCAATGTGCTGCATGAGCTGGTTGCACTGCTGGGCCTGCAGCTCACCATCGGCCAGCGCCGAGAGCCATTCACGCACTGTCTCTGGCGCAGCGCTGGCAGGCTGTGCGCCACCGTTCGCAGCGCGGGTAGGAGAAGGGCTAGGGGCAGTCATGGGCATTACCTGCTGGAGAGGACAAAGGCATTGATTGGGTTTTGAGGCGCTTTGGTTTGGAGCAAATGGGGCAAGGCGCTGCGGAGTGCTACCAGCGCTTGCCGCTGCGGTTTTCCAGCAATGGCTTGACTTTGCTGGCAATGGCTTCACGGGCGCGGAAGATGCGCGAACGCACGGTGCCAATGGGGCAGTTCATGGCCTGTGCGATGTCCTCATAGCTCAGGCCGTCGATTTCGCGCAGTGTGATGGCCTGACGCAAATCGTCGGACAGACCTTCCATGGCTGCATTGACGGCCGCCGCAACTTCCTTGGCGGCCATGATGGTTTCGGGCGTCTCCGCAGTGCTTGGTTCCCACAGCGGCGCAGAAGTTTCCTCTTCATCATCGCGCTGACGCAGCGCGCTTTCACTGATGGCCGGATTGCGTCGCTGATCGGCCAGGGCTTTCTTGGCGGTGTTGATGGCAATGCGGTACAGCCAGGTGTAGAACTGAGCATCGCCGCGAAATTGGTGCAGCGCACGGTAGGCGCGGATGAAGGTTTCCTGGGCAATGTCTTCGATCAGCCCAGGGTCACGCACCATGCGGCCGATGAGCCGTTCGATGCGACGCTGGTATTTGAGCACCAGCAACTCAAAACTGCGTTGATCGCCAGCCAGGGTGCGCTCGACCAGTTGCCAATCGCTGGAGGCTTCACGGGGTGCCGGGGGCGTGTCTGTCATGAGGGATGAAAAAGAAAACGGGCGCCTGCCGGGCATGGAGAGCATGTTGCTCAATGTCTCATCGCAAGCTTACGGGCGATCTGCTGCGATGCGCCAGGCGCCAGGAAGTTCAGTGCCTGGCCCCAGAGTAAGGGCGCAGGCGCTGCCAATGGTATAGCGTGCGCCGCACATCGCCCCACAGCGCAGGAGCCTGCGCCTGCTCGATCCATAACCAGCGAGGCGCAGCGCTGCCATCTGGTCTGCCTGGGGCCTGTAGCCATGCGGCGTTGCCTTGCCGCAGAAGCATGAAGTGCTGCCCATCCCAAACGATTTCAAGATCCAGCCCAGCCTGCGCATCAGCGGCGCTGGCCGAGCCGCCAGACTCAAGAATTTGCTGTTGACCTGCGGCCCAATGCCATGCCGCGCCATCCCAAAGCAGCATGCCTTGCGCACTGCGCAGCCAGTGCCGCCAGGCCAGGACGCTGCAGGCCAGCGAGGCTGCCATCAGCAACAGGCCAATCGCCAAAGCCTGTGGCCGGCCCTGCCAGCCAGCGTACAGGCTCCAGAGCAGCGGTGGCAGCAAGGCCATACTACAGGCGACCAAGACGAAGAACCCCGCCCTCGCGCTGCGGGTGACGGGGTAATGAAGGCTGTGAGGGGCGTAGCGCATGGGGGATGGCCTATCCACACCACACAGACCACGGTCACCACGCAGACGCGCGGTACCTGCTGAGTCTTAAAGCCTGTTCAAAGTCTCGGCGTGAGTGGGCAATAAGTGGTTTGGGAGGAGCTGCAAGGCACAAGACGCAGCCATAGCTGTGGCTATGGCAAGGCTTTGAATGCTGCAGACCGCCCCAATCCGCTTGGCAAACTACCGAGCAAAGACTTTGGGCCTGCTCTTAGACCCGCTTGAACACCAAGGTGCCATTGGTGCCGCCAAAACCGAAGTTGTTCTTGACGGCCACATTCAGCTTGGCATCCCGCGCAGTATTGGCGCAGTAGTCCAGATCGCACTCGGGATCGGGGTTGTGCAAGTTGATGGTGGGCGGGATTTTCTGATCGTGCAGCGCCATCACGGTAAAAACGCTCTCCAGCCCCCCGGCGCCGCCGAGCAAATGGCCTGTCATGGACTTGGTGGAGCTGACCACGAGCTTGTGCGCATGGTCGCCGAAGGCCGCCTTGATGGCATTGCTCTCATTGACATCACCCAGGGGCGTGGAGGTGCCATGGGCATTGAGGTAGTCCACCTCGTCGAGGTTGACGCCGGCGTTGCGCAAGGCATTGAGCATGGCTCGGCGCGGCCCATCGATGTTAGGGGCGGTGATGTGGCTGGCGTCGGCGCTCATGCCAAAGCCGGCCACTTCGGCATAGATGCGCGCGCCGCGCGCCTTGGCATGCTCGTACTCTTCCAGCACCAGAATGCCTGCGCCTTCGCCCAGCACGAAGCCATCGCGATCCTTGTCCCAGGGCCGTGAAGCAGCCTGCGGATCGTCATTGCGCGTGGACAGCGCCTTCATCGCGGCAAAACCGCCAATGCCCAGCGGGCAAACGGTGGACTCCGCGCCACCAGCCAGCATCACGTCCGCGTCGCCATACTCGATCAGTCGGGCCGCATCGCCAATGCAGTGCAGGCCCGTGGTGCAGGCCGTGACCAGCGACAGGTTCGGGCCCTTGAGACCGAGCCGGATGGAAACCTGACCCGCCACCAGATTGATGATGGTGGAGGGCACGAAGAATGGAGAAATGCGTCGCGCCCCACGGGTCATGAAGTCGCCGTGGTTGGCCTCGATCAGCGGCAAGCCGCCGATGCCCGAGCCAATGACGGCCCCGAAGCGCTCGGCCTGCGCATCGCTGAGCGCTTCGCCCACTGGCAAGCCCGCATCGGCATAGGCCTGGTGTGCTGCCACGATGCCGTAATGGATAAAGGTATCCATCGTGCGGGCTTCTTTGGCATTGATGTAGGGGCTGATGTCCAGATCGCGAACTTCCCCGGCGATTTTGGCGGCGAAGTCCGACACGTCGAACTTGGTGATGGGGCCGATGCCCGATTTGCCGGCCAGGATATTGGCCCACGCTTGCGGGACCGTGTTGCCCACCGGGCTGACACAGCCCAGCCCAGTGACAACGACTCTGCGTCGACTCATGCGGTGAGATCCTTCAACGGTGTAAGCGCAACCCTGCCCGCGTCAAGCCAAAGAAAAGGCGCCCGGGCAGGCGGCGCGCTGTGCTTGCCAAGCGAAAAGCCCGGATCAGGCCTTGTGGTGGGAATTGGCGTAGTCGATGGCGGCTTGAACGGTGGTGATCTTCTCAGCGTCCTCGTCCGGAATCTCGATTTCGAACTCGTCTTCCAGCGCCATGACCAATTCCACGGTGTCCAGAGAATCAGCGCCCAGATCTGTCACGAAGGACTTCTCATTGGTCACCTGGGACTCTTCAACGCCCAGCTGCTCTGCAATGATTTTCTTAACGCGTGCTTCGATATCGCTCATGTATGGTCCCTTGAGGGTAGTCAATGTGAACCCGGAATTTTAGTCGTTCCCACATCGGCTGCAGAAAAAACCGGCCGCCCGGGCAATGCGGCACAAGAAAAGAAAACGACACCTCGCCAGCTTGGCGGGTATCAACACGGCCGTAATAGTACCGTAGAACCTGTTTTCGCCCCGGACGCCGCTATTAGTGGCAACCCGCTGTCACACAGCGCAAAAACACGCTAGGGAAGAGGGATCTGCGCAAACTTGCGGCCAGCGGGCCGGACGCACCACAGGGCGGCATCACATCAGCATGCCGCCGTTGACCTGCAGCTCCTGACCGGTCACATAGCCGGCGCGCGGCGAGGCCAGGTAGGCCACGGCAGCGGCGATGTCCTCGGGCGCGCCCATGCGCCCCAGCGGAATCTGGGCCTTGAGGGCTTGATGCTGGGCCTCGGGCAGGGCGGCGGTCATGTCGGTGGCAATGAAGCCCGGCGCCACGCAGTTGACGGTGATGCCACGGCTGCCCAACTCGCGCGCCAGCGCGCGGGTCATACCGGCCACGCCGGCCTTGGCGGCAGCGTAGTTGGCCTGGCCGATGTTGCCCATCGCGCCAACCACGCTGGTGATGCTGATGATGCGGCCGTAGCGCTGCTTCATCATGGGTTTGATGGCCGCGCGGCTGATGTGGAAGACGGCGTGCAAATTGGTGTCCAGCACGGCATCCCAATCCTCGTTCTTCATGCGCATGGCCAGGGTGTCGCGCGTGATGCCAGCATTGTTGACCAGCACGTGCAGCGCCCCATGCTGCTTGACGATGTCCTCGATCAGCGCCTCGCTGGCTGCGGCGTCGTTGACGTCGAGCACCGCGCCGCGGTGCTCACCTCCCAGCGCAGCGCCGATCTTCTCGGCGCCAGCGGCGCTGGTGGCGGTGCCGATGACGCGGTAGCCCTGCGCGGCCAATTCTTTGGCAATGGCTGCGCCAATGCCGCGCGAAGCCCCGGTGACCAGGGCGATTTGTCCGGTGGTGGTGTCTGTGCTCATTGCAATGCTTCCTTTGCTGTTTGCAGGCTGGCGGGGTCGCAGATGGCTGCGGCCTGCACCTGGCCGTCGGGGATGATGCGCCGCACCATGCCGGTCAATACATTGCCAGGCCCGCATTCGATGATGTGATTCAGGCCACGGCGCTGCATGGCCTGCACGCATTCGACCCAGCGCACCGGGCCAAAAGCCTGGCGGTACAGCGCATCGCGGATGGCATCGGCCTCGTGCTGCACGGCCACGTCGATGTTGTTGATGACGTCGATGCGCGGCGTCTGAATGTCCAGCTGCTGCAACGCCTCGCGCAGCTTTTCGGCTGCCGGCCGCATCAGGCTGGAATGAAACGGCGCCGACACCGGCAGTGGCAGCACCCGCTTGGCGCCGGCCTTCTTGAGCGCTGGCGCTGCCGCATCGACCCCGGCCTTGGTGCCGGCGATGACGGTCTGGTTCGGATCGTTGAAGTTCACGGCCTCGACCACATCGGCGCTGCCCTGGGCCTGCAGTTGCTGTGTGGTCTGTGCGCACACGGCCTGCACCTGCTCGGCGGCCAAGCCCAGCACAGCGGCCATGGCGCCCGCACCGACGGGCACGGCCTCCTGCATGGCTGCAGCGCGCAAGCGCACCAGCGGCGCTGCCTGGGCCAGTGTCAGCGCGCCAGCGGCCACCAGGGCCGAGTACTCGCCCAGCGAGTGGCCGGCCAATACCATTGGATCAGCACCGCCTTCGGCCTTCCAGGCGCGCCAGGCTGCGATGCCTGCCACCAGCATGACCGGCTGGGTGTTGGTGGTCAGGGCCAGGGCCTCCTTGGGGCCTTCGTGGATCAGCCGCGCCAGGTCTTCGCCCAGGGCCTCGCTGGCTTCTTGCAGGGTTTGTGCCACGGCGGGGTGATCGCCCCAGGCGTCGAGCATGCCAACGGCCTGAGAGCCTTGGCCGGGGAAAACGAAAGCGAATGCGCTCATGATCGCTCCATCAAGCTGCAAATGAATCGAGAAGGGATGACAGTGGGCGCTCTACGCCATGCTGCACGACGCAGAACGCGCTGGGTTACATCTGCACCAGCACCGAGCCCCAGGTAAAACCGCCGCCCACGCCTTCCATCAGCACGCGCTGGCCAGCCTGGATCTGCCCGGCGCGTACCCCATGATCCAGCGCCAACGGGATCGAGGCGGCCGAGGTGTTGCCGTGCTCATGCACGGTCACGACGACGCGCTCGGTGGGCACCCGCAGCTTGCGGGCCGTGCTTTGCATGATGCGGATATTGGCCTGGTGCGGCACCAGCCAGTCGATGTCGCTGAGCTGCAGGCCGGCCTTATCCAGCGTTGTGCGTGCGGTTTTTTCGAGCACGCCAACGGCCAGCTTGAAGACGGCCTGGCCGTCCATGTGCAGCAGCGGCGTGCCCAGCACCTGGCCGCCATAGACGTTGCCTGGCACACACAAAATCTCGCGATGCCGACCATCGGCATGGATGTCGCAGGCCAGCACGCCCGGCTGTTGCGAGGCCTCCAGCACCACAGCCCCAGCCCCATCGCCGAACAGCACACAGGTGGTGCGGTCGTTGAAGTCCAGAATGCGACTGAACACCTCTGCTCCGACCACCAGGGCCGTGCGGGCGCTGCCGGCACGGATCATGGCATCGGCCACGGTCAGGGCATAGATGAAGCCGCTGCACACGGCCTGCACATCAAAAGCCGGGCATCCGCTGATGCCCAGCTTGTTCTGCAAAATGCTGGCCGTCGATGGGAACACCATGTCGGGCGTAGAGGTGGCAACGATGATCAGGTCCAGCTCCTGCGCTTCTCGGCCTGCTGCCTGCAGGGCCTGCTGGGCCGCAGGCAAGGCCAGGGCACTGCTGGGCACATCGCGCTCGGCGAAGTGACGCGCCTGGATGCCAGTGCGCTCGACGATCCATTCGTCCGAGGTTTCAATGCCGCGCTGGGCCAGCTGCTCGGCCAGCTGCTGATTGGTCACCCTGTTGGGCGGCAGGTAACTGCCCGTGCCGGTAATTCTGGAGTAGGTCTGCATGACTAGGGCCTGTGGTGCGTGCGGTGCCCGCCACGGTTCAAAACAGCGTGGCGGCCTGTTGCACCCGGTGTTGGATTTTCTGCAGCAATTGGTGCTCGGCAGCGTCGATGGCCTTGCTCAAGGCGTGCTCGAATGCCAACTGGTCGGCGCTGCCGTGGCTTTTGAACACCAGGCCGCGCAGGCCCAGCAGGGCCGCGCCGTTGTGGCGCCGGTGGTCTACGCGGCGCTTGAAGGCATTGAGCACCGGCATGGCGCACAGGGCCGCCAGGCGCGTGAAGGCATTGCGCGAGAACTCCTGCTTGAGGATGGTCGAAACCATGGAAGCCAGGCCCTCGGTCGCCTTAAGCGTGACGTTGCCGACAAAGCCGTCGCAGACCACGATGTCGGTCGTCCCCTTGAAAATGTCGTTGCCTTCGACGTTGCCGTAGTAGTGGATCAGCGATTTCTGATCGGCCTCGCGCAGCAGCTCGGCCGCGCGCTTGATCATGTCATTGCCCTTGATGGCTTCGGAGCCGATGTTGAGCAGGCCCACACTGGGCTTGTCGCGCGATTTCAGCGCCATGTCCAGCGCCGAGCCCAGCACGGCAAACTGCAGCAGATGGTGCTCGGTGCAGTCCACATTGGCGCCCAGATCCAGCACAGTGGTGGCGCCACCGGTGACATTGGGCAATGGATAGGCAATGGCCGGGCGCTCGATGCCATCGAGCGTCTTGAGCACGTAGCGCGCAATGGCCATCAGCGCGCCTGTGTTGCCTGCCGAAACCGCCGCCTGGGCGCGCCCTTCCTTGACCAGCTCCAAGGCCACGCGCATGGAGGAGCGCTTCTTGTGGCGCATGGCAACCTCGACCGGGTCGTCCATGGCAACCACTTCCTCAGCATGCACCAGCTCGGCACGCGGGTGTGCGATTGCCCCAAGGGCATCGCTGCGCCCCACCAGCAGCAGGCGCAGCTGAGCATGGCGCTCCAGCAATGCCAGGCAGGCGGGTAGGGTCACGCTGGGGCCATGGTCGCCCCCCATGCAATCGACGGCGATGGTGGTTGCTTGATCAGCCAAGAGCTTGCTGTCCTTATGCGAATGCGTGGCAGGTAAGCGCCGCTGTTGGCGCCTGCTGTCAGCGTTGCGCCCAACCGCCCGCACACCGGCCAGCCCGGAAAAAGCCCAAGGGCATGGTCTGCGCTTGGGCGGGGTGGTGTCTCTGTGGCAATACGGCGGATTAGGCCGGCATCTGCGGCGCCATGGCAAAAGCCATGCGATCAAAACTGCTGCAGGCAAACAATGAAGAGGCACGAATGCTTCAACCTGGCAGCCGCTTGCCCGGCGCGGGCCGTGCGCCCAAACACAGACTAGGGTGCTGCAACGCCCCAGCCAGACACTGTGGTGGATTGGGCCTGCGCCCGATCAGACCTCTGCAGACTTGCTCTTGAGCACGCGGCGGCCACGGTAAAAGCCGTCCGGGCTGATGTGGTGGCGCAGATGCACTTCGCCGGTGGTTGGCTCAATGGCCATGCCAGGGGCCTTCAGCGCATTGTGCGAACGGTGCATGCCACGCTTGGAAGGCGACTTTTTGTTTTGTTGAACGGCCATGATCGGCTCCTGAAAAAAGACGCACGCCCCACTTGACTGGCCATTGGCAACCTTGGCGGCCAATAGGCAAAGCAGCGTGCGAGATGGATGAATGGGAAATGGCGCGGCGCAAAAAACAGCCTTAAAGGCCTGCACTTTTTGCGCAAAAGTCGGCAATTATAGGCGATGCCGCCCGGCACTGCCAAGGCGCACGGCGCTCTGCCTCAAAGGAAGGCCGGGGTCTGCCTGGATCAATCGGCTTGCTCGCCACCGTCACCACCATTGCCTGCCTGCAAGGGCCGGGTGGCCAGGTGGGCCAGCTGGGCGAATGGATTGCGCTTTTGCGCCTGAGCGGCGTCGAAGGCGGCGTCCTGGTGCACCAGCGGCGCGGGCGGCACGCAGTCCGCATGCTTGGCCACCGGGGGCAGGGCCATGAGCAAGTCGTCCTCGATCAGCGCCAGCAGATCCAGCGGGCCGCCTTCGAGCGACAGCACGTCCTCTTGCGCGTCTTCGTCCTCGACCTCGGCCTGGGCCTCGGTGGCGACGAAGCGAAACCACTGGTCGCTGCTGACGGTGATGGGCACGGGCTGCAGGCAACGCTGGCATTGCAGCAGCAAGATGGTCTGGACCTGGCAGTGCAGCCACGGCACAGCCTGGCCCCCTGCGCTGCGGCGCATGCTGGCCTGCGCCTGCCAGTGCACGCTGGCAGGCGCAGCATCGCCCAAGGATCCGTCCAGGGATTCGCGCGCCAGACGCGGGAATTCATGCAGTGCCGTCTCATGACTGATCTGGCCGCCTGCCTGGGCAAAGGCCAGCACGTCCAGCCGGCGTGGGTTGATGTTTTTTTCCATGTGTCGATGAAGAAGAAAGGCGGGGGCGCCATCGCGCTGGCTATGGCGCGGCTTGCTTTGACAGGCGCTCAACCAAACAAATCGCCGCCCTGGCGCTCGGGGGCCAGCAGGCCAAAGTGGCGGTAGGCGGCGGCCGTGGCCACCCGCCCGCGCGGCGTGCGCTGCAAAAAGCCTTGCTGGATCAGGTAGGGCTCGATCACATCTTCAATGGTGCCAGGCTCCTCGCCAATGCTGGCGGCAATGTTGTCCAGGCCGACTGGGCCACCGTCGAAGCGCTGCAGCACGGCCTCCAGCAGCTTGCGATCCATCAGGTCAAAGCCTTCCGGGTCCACGTCCAACAGGGCCAGCGCCTGGCGCGCCATGTCCAGCGTGATGCGGCCTGTGCCCTTCACGTCGGCATAGTCACGGATGCGCCGCAGCAGGCGGTTGGCAATGCGCGGCGTGCCGCGCGATCGCCGCGCCACTTCCAGGCTGGCGTCGTCGTCAATGGGCGCGTCCAGCAGGCCTGCGCTGCGGCGCACGATGAGCGCCAGCTCCTCGGGGCTATAGAACTCCAGCCGCGCCACGATGCCGAAGCGGTCGCGCAAGGGGTTGGTGAGCATGCCCGCGCGCGTGGTCGCGCCCACCAGCGTGAAGGGCTGCAGGTCGAGCTTGATGCTGCGTGCCGCTGGCCCTTCGCCGATCATGATGTCGATCTGGTAGTCCTCCAGCGCGGGGTAGAGGATTTCCTCCACCACCGGGCTGAGGCGGTGGATTTCGTCGATGAACAGCACATCGTTCTTTTCCAGACCGGTCAGCAGCGCCGCCAGATCGCGGGGCTTTTCCAGCACCGGGCCGCTGGTCTGGCGCAGGCTTACCCCCAGTTCTGTGGCGATGATGTGGCTGAGCGTGGTCTTGCCCAGGCCGGGCGGGCCAAACAACAGCACGTGGTCCAGCGCTTCGCCGCGCTTGCGCGCCGCGCCAATGAAGATGTTCAATTGCTCGCGCGCCTTGGCCTGGCCCACGTACTCCTGCAGGGCCTTGGGGCGCAACGCGCGCTCGAGCGCCTCCTCGCGGCCTGAGCGCAGCTCGGCGCTGATGAGGCGTTCGGCCCGTGGGGCGGGCCCGTCTGCGGCCCAGCTGTCGGTCTGGATGCTCATGGTGCAAAAAGAGGGAGAAAACGCCTGCGCAGGCCGGGCGGGGTTGCGCCGCCGATTCTGCCATGCCTGCCGCAGCGGGCGCAGGCGGCGCGGCCTGCGCTTCATTGCGATAATGCGCGACTGTGAAGTAGGCCAGGCCGCCGCTGATGCCAAGGTGGCAACACAGGCATTGGAGGAACGTCCGGACTGCACAGGGCAGCGTAGCAGGTAACACCTGCCCACCGTGAGGTGAGGATCAGAGCAACAGAGACGAGTCGCCCTGCAGCGCGCTGCGGGGCGGGTGAAACGGGCAATCTCTACGCGCAGCAATACCAAATAGGCATGCGATGAACTGGCTCCGGCGAGCATGCGGGTAGGTAGCACCGAGCTGGCAGGGCGACCGCCAGCCCAGATTAATGGCGGCCACGCGGCCATGCACATGGCCGTGCACAGAATCCGGCGTATCGGCCTGCTTCACACTTTTTTCTTCGGGCCTGCTCACGCAATGGCGCGGCGGCGGCGCGCATCGCGGCTGCGGCGCGCCAGCGTGGCCGAGGCCAGTTGCACTACGTCCAACGCCACGCTGGGGTGGCGTTGGTACAGCTCGGTGAACTTCAGGCGCGAGAGCTGCCAGGCGCGCCCGGCAGTAGCCACCTGCGCCGAAGCCTGGCGCGGCATATTGCCCAGGAAGCTGGCCTCGCCAAACACTGTGCCTGAGGACACCAGCGCCACGCGCAGCGTGCCTTTTTCGTTTTCGTAGTGGATGGTCACACGCCCGCTTTCGAGGAAGTACAGGCTGCGCTCGTCGCGGTAGCGCTGAAACAGCGTCTCGCCCTCCATCAGGTTTGTGGGCGTGAGAAAACCAGCCAGAAGTTCCCAATGATTTGCTGCCAGGGGCTTGCCGATGGCCTCGGGGTCCAGTGGCGCGGCAAAGGCCGCAGCCAAATCTGCCAGGCGCATGTTGCTCATATCGTCAATCCTTAGAACCTGTTCATATCGTTGCCCACTGCGCGCAAGATTATGTGGGCAAAGCCCGGCGCAGGCCTCATGGGGTTTTGCCGGGCGGCACAGCACGCTGCGTTAGGATTGCCGCCTTTTCGTTCTCCACGTCCTTGGCAGATGCGTGCTGCGTGCATACGCCGATCGCCATGCCAAGGGCGGCACAGTATGCAGGATCAGCACTTGAATGCCCGGCCGCAACGGGCCTCCTCTTTTCCTGGCCAGGCCCCCCTGCGCCAGCTGACACAAACAGCGTGCCGCATCACATGGGCCAGCTTGCTCTGCAGCGGCGCGGCTGGCACTGCGCTGGCCCAAAGCGCATCGACCTGGGACGTCAATCGGGCCGAGCCGCTGGTGCTGACCGAAATCGCCTTCGGCCTGGAACAACCTTGGGCCATGGCCTTTCTGCCAAGCGGCGATTTCCTGGTCACCGAACGCGAGGGCACGATGCGCGTGGTGCAGGCCAATGGCCGCATCGGCCACCCCATTGCTGGCGTGCCGCCCGTGGCCGCGCAAGGCCAAGGCGGTTTGCTGGATGTGGTGCTGGACCGGCAGTTTGCACAGAACCGCAGACTGTTTTTCTGTTTCTCCGAGCCTGACCCCAGCAATGCCAGCCGCAGCAGTACGGCGCTGGCCTCGGCCAGGCTCAACGAACGCCACACCCGCCTGGAGAATGTGCAGGTCATCTTCCACCAAATGCCGCGCGTGCGCAGCGACGCCCACTTTGGCTGCCGCATCGCCCAGGCGCAAGACGGCTCACTGTTCCTGGCCCTGGGCGAGCGCTCCATCGCGCGCGAGCAGGCCCAGCGCACCAGTAATCACCTGGGCTCCATCGTGCGCCTGCAGCCCGATGGCAAGCCCTTTGCCGACAACCCCTTGGCCAGCACCAAGGGCAAAGGCCTGCCCGAAACCTGGAGCTGGGGGCACCGCAACCCGCAAGGGCTCACCATCACCCCTGATGGCGAGCTGTGGGCGCATGAGCATGGCCCGCAAGGCGGTGACGAGTTCAACCACATCCGCGGCGGCGCCAACTACGGCTGGCCGCTGGTGACCTATGGCCGCGCCCAAGGCGCTGGCCCGCGCGCCGGCCAGCCACGCAAAAATGCTGCGCTGGAGGCGCCCGTGCATTACTGGGGCCGAGCCATCGCGCCCTCGGGCCTGACCTATCTGGACAGCAGCCGCTACGGCGCCCAATGGCAGGGCAGCTTCTTCGTCGGCTCGCTGCGTCATGGCGCGCTGGTGCGCTTGAAAGTGGCGGACGACACAGTGCAGCAGGAATCCTGGCACCGCATTGCCGAAGGCGAGCAGGTGCGCGACGTGCGCCAGGGCCCGGACGGGCTGCTCTACGTGCTGACCGACCGCCCTGATGGCCGCCTGCTGCGCGTGGAGCCCCCCAAGGCGCCTGAGCCCGAGCAGGCCGCCAGCTCGGCCCACCCCCCTGCCGTACCCCAGCCTTCCTCTGGCGAATTCGAGCCGGTGCAAATCACCACCACCCCGCCTGTCGCCCCTCAAGCTGCTCCATGATGGCTGCGCAGGCCGCAGCCACATCACCACCATCAGCCGCCGTGAACGCACAAACCGAACGAATCACCCTCAGCGGCGCTGCCGGCGCCATCGAAGCCCTCAAAGACTACGCCCAGTTGCCGGACGGCGCGGCCAAAGCCGGCAGCGCCATCATCACCCACCCGCACCCGTTGTTTGCCGGCACGATGAACAACAAGGTGGTGCAGACCCTGGCGCGCGCCATGGTGGCCACCGGCTGGGATGCCTATCGCTTCAACTTCCGCGGCGTGGGCCAATCCGAAGGCGTGTACGACGAGGGCCGGGGCGAAGCGCAGGATCTGCTGCAGGTCATCGAGCAAGTGGCGCCGCAAGGGCCGCTGGTGCTGGCGGGCTTTTCGTTCGGCACCTACGTCATCAGCCAGGTGCTGGCACAACTGCAGGCCAGCGGCCGCATCGAGGCTGTGGTGCTGGTAGGCACCGCCGCCAGCCGCTTTGCCGTAGCCCCCATCCCCCAGCCCCTGCACGTGCGCAGCCTGGTGGTGCATGGCGAGCAGGACGACACCGTGCCCATCGGCCCCGTGCTGGACTGGGCGCGGGAACAATCGCTGCCGCTGACGGTCATCCCCGGCGGCGAACACTTCTTCCATGGCCGCCAGGTGCAGCTCAAGGAGCTGGTGGTGCGCCACATGTTGGCCGTGCGGCAGATGCCCCCGCCCGCGCAGCCATGACCTTCCACATCCCGGCCTACCGCCCCGGCCAGCAGCCACCATTCAGCCCGGGCCGCACGCCATTTGCCTTTTACCGAACACCGTGACCATGCTCAACATCCGAAGACTTCACCCCTGGTATTGGGCGCACTGCGCCGCGCTGCTGTGCACCTGCCTGCTGATGCTGCTGGGCGCCACCAGCGCCCGGGCGCAACTGCCCGCACCGCCAGAAATTGCTGCACGCAACTACCTGTTGCTCGACGTCACGGCCAACCAGGTGCTGGCCGCCAAAGACATCGATGCGCCCGTCGAGCAGGCCTCGCTGACCAAGCTGATGACCGCCTACATCGTTTTTGACGCGCTGCGCGCGCGCAAGATTACGCTGGAGCAAAAACTGCCGGTCAGCGAGCGGGCCTGGAAAATGCCCGGCTCGCGCATGTTCATCGACCCCAAGATGCAAGTGCCCATTGACGACCTGCTCAAGGGCATGATCGTGCAGTCGGGCAACGACGCCACCATCGCCCTGGCCGAAGGCGTGGGCGGCACCGTCGAGCACTTCGTCAAGCTCATGAACGACCAGGCCAAGGCCCTGGGCATGGCCCGCACCCAGTACATGAACCCCGAGGGCCTGACCGCGCCGGGCCACCTGACCACGGCGCGCGACCTGAGCGTGCTGGCCGTCAGCCTGATGCGTGAATTCCCCGAATACATGCACTACTACGCCACCAAGGAGTACCGCTACCCCGGCACGCCCGCGGCCAACGGCAACAACCGCAACCTGCTGCTGTTTCGCGACCCTACGGTCGATGGCCTGAAAACCGGCTACACCCAGGCAGCGGGCTTTTGCCTGGTGGCCACGGCGCAGCGCGAGGCCGCCAACATCGGCGCGCGCCGCCTGCTGTCCATCGTGCTGGGCACAGAAAGCGAAAACGCCCGCGCCAACGAAAGCCAGAAACTGCTCAACTGGGGCTATACCGCCTTCGACCTGGTCAAACTCTTCGACGCCGGCCAGGCCATGGAAACCCCCGAGCTGTGGAAAGGCGAGCGCGAAAGCGTCAAGATCGGCAGCCACGAGGCCGTGTACCTGGCGCTGCCCACCGGCTCGGCCGGCCAAGTGCGCACCGTCATCGAGCGCCCTGACCCGCTGCTGGCGCCTGTGCACCTGGATCAGTCGCTGGGCATGCTCAAGATCAGCATCGGCAACCAGGCCCTGAAGGACGTGCCCGTGGTCGCGCTGGAAAACGTGGGCGAGGCCGGCTTCTTTGGCCGCATGTGGGACTCCATGCTGCTGTGGATCAAATAACCCCCGACTGGCCTCAACACACTCGAAAGGACGCCGCCATGACCCTGCCCGCCCAAGCCCTTGCAGCCTTTGCCCCCACAGGCCGGCTGCGCGCCGCCATCAATCTGGGCAACCCCATTCTGGCCAGCCTCGATGCCTCGGGCGCGCCCTGCGGCGTGTCCGTCGATCTGGCCGGCGCGCTGGCGCAGCGCCTGGGCCTGGAGCTGGAGCCGCTGGTGTTTGAAAAGGCCAGCCAATCGGTCGAGGCCGTGACCTCGCAAGCGGCCGACATCGGCTTCTTCGCCATCGACCCGGCGCGCGGTGCGGGCATCGCCTTCACCGCCCCTTACGTGCTGATCGAAGGCTGTTATCTGGTGGCGCAGGACTCGCCCATCCAGACCAATGCCCAGGTTGACCAGCCCCAGCACCGCGTGGTGGTGGGCGCGGGCAGCGCCTACGACCTGTATCTGACGCGCACGCTGCAGCAGGCCCAGCTGGTGCGCGCCAGCAATTCGCAAACCGTGGTTCAGACCTTTCTGGAGCAGCAGCTGGAGGTGGCCGCCGGCGTGAAGCAGCAGCTCGAGGCCGACGTGCAGCGCCTGGCCGGCCAGCACGCGCTGCGCATGCTGCCCGAGAGCTTCATGGTCATCGAGCAGGCCATGGGCCTGCCCAAGGCGCGCGGCCCCGAGCTGGCCCAGTACCTGGCCGCCTTCGTCGAGGACATGAAGGCCAGCGGCTTCGTCGCCCAGGCCCTGCAACGCCACCACATCCACGGCGCCCGCGTCGCGCCCGCCGCCACGGCTGGTACTGGCGCTGGCGCTTGAGCGGCAGTGCGCCTCTGCTGCCGATCTGCAGGGCTGCGCGGCCGCCGTGCACAGGCAACAGGGTGGCCAGTCACAACCGCCCGCATTGAGGGCACGGTCCGAGGCCGGGATATGCGCCCGGCGGCGCACCTACTTTTCTTGTCTCGCCAAGAAAAGTAGGCAAAAGAAGGCGACCCCACTGCCTGCGTCCCCTTCGCTGCGCTACGGGGCAACCTGTGCCGGTGCCTGGCCAGGGCGGGTGCTGCGGAAACTCGCTGCGCGGCTTTGCCGCTACGCTCAAACAGCCGCAGCGAAATTTGATTTTTGGAAGCAGGCCCACTGTGTGTGGGCCTGCCCGCCCTGGCCAGGCACCGTCACAGGCGCAGGCAGAAGGGGGCTCTATTCGGGCCATTGCTGCGCTCGGCCCTTGGGTGGGTGCTGACGCACCCATTTGTACTGCCCCATTGACAATGGCTTTGCTCACACCCACAAAAGCCTGCTGCCCTCCGCTGGCTGGGCGGCTATGCATCCCCGTGACTCTGGCAAAGGGCTTCACAGCTCATACGTGAGCTGCAGCAGCATGTCGAGGATGAAGAAGTGGTCGTCGAAGAAGCGCTCGGGCTGGCTGGCCACCTGGGCGATGGGCAGCCACAGCGCGGCGCGGGCGTCGTCGGCGCCGTGCACTGGCGGCAACGCGCCATGGCCCAGATCAAAGTGAAAGACGTGCGTGATGGTGCGCCCGCGCAGGCTGCGGCCGGGGTGGTCAAACACGCGGCTGCCACGCAGCGCAGCGCGCCAGGCGGCCTCCGGCAGCGCCAGCGCGGTTTCCTCACGCAGTTCGCGCAGACAGGATTGCCACAGCGTATCGCGCGGCTCCAGAAAGCCGCCGGGCAGTGCATACAGGCCCTGACCGGGCGGCTGGCCGCGCTCGACCAGCAGCACATGGCCCTGGCATTGCACCAGTGCATCAACAGTCACGAAAGTCGGCGGGAAGGGCGCTGCCGCCCAGGATTGCCGGTAGGCGCGCAGCATCTGCCACTCCTGGCGCAGACTTTGGAAAATCGCGCCACTGCGCCACTGCAACAGCCATTGCGCCACGCCTGGCGGCAGGTGTGCCTCCAGCAGTTGCTGCAATTGCGTCTGGGCGCTGGCGTCGGCATCGGGCGCGGTGGCGAAACAGGCTTCGCGCACCAGTGTGGCGTCGGTCTGGTTCTGGCGCGGCAGGTTCAGCAGCGCCCAGTCGGGAAATTGCGCCAGGTAAGCGCTGCTGTCGTCCTTGAAGTGGCCCACCAGCGCAATGCGCGGCGCGGCCGGCAAGGCCAGCGGCGCCAACAAGGCCTGCACGCCCTGGCGCACGGCCTGCACCCAGCGCGCCTCGTCGTAGAAGTCGCGCATGGGCAGGATGTGCACGCGCTGGCGCTCATCGGGCGTCAGCGCCGCTTGCAGCATGGCCTGGCGCTCCTGCCAAGTAAAAGGGTTCTTGGGGCTGCGCGCCTGGTGGGCCGAGCCAAGCACGACAACGGCCTGCGGCGCCACGCGCAGCGCATGGCGCAGCATGGCCAAATGGCCGTTGTGCGGCGGCTGCAGGCGGCCGATGAAGACGGCGGCGTCGTACTGGGGCTGCGGCGCGGCGCTCATGGCCCTGGCCCTCAGGCGCGCGCAGCGCCCGCACTCTCGGGGGGGACGTTGAAGACCTGGCGCAGATAGTCCAGGAAGGTCTGGTCATCGCACAGCAGTTTGCCCGGCGAGTCCGAGAGCTTGGCCACCGGTTGGCCGTTGGCGCTGGTGAGCTTCATGACGATGGACAGCGGCTCCAGCCCCATGTCATTGGTCAGCTGCGTGCCGATGCCAAAGCCGCATTGCGTGCGGTCAGCGAAGTGGTGGTAGATGCGCAGCGCCTCGGGCACGTTCAGCCCGTCGGAGAACACCAGGCGCTTGGTGTGCGCGTCGATGCGCAGCTGCGCGTAGTGCGCCAGCGCCTTTTCGCCCCAGACGATGGGGTCGCCCGAGTCGTGGCGCAAGCCGTCGAAGAGCTTGGCAAAGTACAGGTCGAAGTCGCGGATGAAGGCGTCCATGCCGACGGTGTCGGTCAGTGCAATGCCCAAATCGCCGCGGTATTCCTGCACCCAGCTCTCCAGCGCTGCTTTTTGGAAGTTGCGCAGCTGCACCACGCCCAGCGCCTGGTAAGTCTGGAAGTATTCATGCGCCATGGTGCCAATGGGCACTATGCCTAGCTCCATGGCCAGGCGCACGTTGGAGGTGCCCTTGAACCACTGCGGGGTTTGCTCGGCAAAGGTCTTGACCACGTGGTGCTGCCAGTCGCGCGAGTAGCGCCGCCGCACGCCGAAATCGAACAGCTCGAAGGGGTGGCGCAGCGCCGCCTCGCGCCCCAGGGTCTTGAGTTCCTCGACCTTGACGGCCAGGCGCTTCTTGCCCTCGGCCAGCGCGGCCTGGGCGTCGAACTGGCGGAAGTACAGCTCGTTGACGATGGCCAGCACGAAGATCTCGAAGGCCATGACGTGCACCTGCGGGCCTGTGGCCTCGATGTGCAGCTCATCGCCCTCGGCATAGGCGCGGATGAAGGCGCGCTGGAACTGGAAGATGCGCAGAAAGTCGATGAAGTCCGACTTGATGAATCGCAGTGCGCCCAGATAGCGCAGCTCCTGCTCGGTAAAGCGCAGCTGGCAGAGATGATCGAGCTCGCGGCTGACCGCATCGAGCAGGCCGCTGAGCGGGATCTTGGGCGGCTTGCGGCAGACGAAGCGGTATTGGGCCTGCACCTGCGGATGCCGGTGCAGCATGGCCTGCCACATGGTGAACTTGTACAGGTCGGTATCAAGCAGGCTGGTGATGATCGGGCTGGACATGGCGGCAGCTCCTGGGCATGGCGGCGCGCCAGCGCCACCGGCCATTCATTCGGTTGGGCACGAAACCGGGCGCCTGGGCCCACAGGCCATGGCAGCCCGGCACGGCTTGGGACGGGCTCAGTACTGGTACACGCCGCGCTTGGTCTTGCGGCCCAGGTAGCCGGCGGCAACCAGCTCGCGCAGCAGCGGCGCGGGGCGGTACTTGCTGTCGCCAAACTCCTCCAGGTACACCTCCATCACGGCCAGGCACACATCCAGGCCGATCAGGTCGGCCAGCGCCAGCGGGCCAATGGGGTGGTTGGCGCCGAGTTTCATGGCCTCGTCGATGGCCTCGGGCTCGGCCGAGCCTTCGGCCAGCACGAAGAAGGCCTCGTTGATCATCGGCACCAGGATGCGGTTGACGACAAAGCCCGGCGCGTTCTTCACGGACACCGGCGTCTTGCCCAGCGTGCGCGCCAGCTCGGTGACGGCATCGTGCGTGGCATCGCTGGTCTGCAGGCCGCGGATGACTTCCACCAGCGCCATCATCGGCACCGGGTTGAAGAAGTGCATGCCAATGAAGCGCTCGGGCTCGCGCGTGTGCGCGGCCAGCTTGGTGATTGAGATCGACGAGGTGTTGGAAGCCAGGATGGTGCCCGGCGCGGCCACGTCCTCGACCTGTTTGAGGATCTTGAGCTTGAGTTCGTAGTTCTCGGTGGCGGCCTCGATGATGATCTGCGCCGGCTTGAGCGCGGCATAGTCCGTCGCGCCCTGCACACGCCCGAGGATGGCGGCCTTGTCGGCCTCACTGATCTTTTCCTTCTTGACCAGGCGATCCAGGCTGGTGCCAATGGTGGCCAGGCCCTTGTCCACCGCCGCCTGAGAAATGTCCACCATGATGGCCTGCAGCCCTGCAGCTGCCACTGCCTGTGCGATGCCGTTGCCCATGGTGCCTGCGCCGATGATGCCTACTGTCTGGATGCTCATGTTCGTACTGCCTGATGTCTTGCCACTGGCAAGTGGTTGAAGAAAGAGGGGAAAAATGCGCCGCTGCAGCCAAGGCGCGACCAAAGCGCGGCACTTGTGGGCGCAGTGCAATGCCTAGCAAAGGCCTGTTCGAATTGCAGCGCACACTTTGTCGCTGGTTTCGTACAGCCCATCCATAGCCTGCGGCGGGCCCGCGCGGGCTGCCGCCCGGCCCGCCGGGACTTTACACTACGCAGCCCGCTGCACCGGCCATCGCTGCTTGTGCGGCCGCCCGCTCGTGTCCCGCACGCGCGCCCTGCCCCACACACGCCAACGCCACACCATGCCCAGCCCTGCCGCCTTGCACCAGCCTGAACTCGACCCTCGCGCCTTTTTGCGCCAGCACATCCGCACCGTGCCCGATTGGCCCAGCCCGGGCGTGCAGTTTCGTGACATCACGCCGCTGCTGCAAAACCCGCAGGTGTTTCGCGTGCTCATCGACGTGCTGGTGCAGCGCTACAGCGCCGCCGGCATGCGCCCGGATGTGGTCGCAGGGCTGGACGCTCGCGGCTTCATCATCGGCTCGGTCGTGGCCTATGCACTGAACGTGGGCTTCATCCCCATCCGCAAGAAAGGCAAGCTGCCCTTCACCACGGTGGAGGAGACCTACGAGCTCGAATACGGCAGCGCCACCGTCGAGCTGCACACCGACGCCGTGCACCAGGGCCAGCGCGTGCTGCTGATCGACGACCTGATCGCCACTGGCGGCACGATGATGGCCGGCATCAAGCTGCTCGAACGCCTGGGCGCTCAGGTCATGGAATGCGCCGTCATCGTCGATCTGCCCGAGCTGGGCGGCTCGGCCAAGGTACGCGAGCGCGGCACGCCGCTGCTGACGCTGGTGCAGTTCGACGGGCATTGAGCCCCAAGGCCGGGCGCAGGCCGGCAAAACACTTGCGCAGGCCCAATGGCCAATGCCTGCAATGCCTGGTAATGCCTGCGCTGCACGGTCGTTGCCCACCGCGCCGAGACTTGGAACGCGCTCCAGGGGTTGTTGAGGTTGAGTGTTGCAGCGGTGTTTTCGGCCCAAGCGCCGCATCTGCTGCGTTGAGAATGCGTGCGCGGTGCGCGGCCTTGCGCGCATGTTGGCTTGGCATCTGCAGCTTTTGCCTCGCAAAACCGCTTCGCCAGCCGAATCCCAACACCCCCTAATCCACGTGCAGGTCCAGGCCTTCCTCGCGCAGCTGGGCGCGGTAGCGCTGGCGGGCTTCTTCCTCCGTTTCAGGCACGATCTGCGCGCCGAGCTGGGCGCGCAGCATGGCGTTCATGCTGGGGAAGGCGCCTGGCGCCGACTGCGCCTCGGGCCGCCACAGGCGGGCGCGCATCAAGGCCTTGGGGCAGTGCAGGTAGGCCTCTTGCACGGCCATTTCGATGACCAGGCGCGGCGGCCGGATGCCGCCTGCCGCAAAGCGCTGGGTGAAGGCGGCTTCGTCACGCAGACGCGCCGTGCCGTTGACGCGCAGCACCTCGTCCACACCGGGCAGCAGGAACAGCAGGCCCAGGCGCGGGTCGGCCAGCAGGTTTTCCAGTGTGTCCAGGCGGTTGTTGCCCGTGGCGTCGGGGATGAGCAGGGTGCGCGCATCGGGCGCTTGCACGAAGCCGGGCAGGCCGCCGCGCGGCGAGGCGTCCAGCAGGCCCTGCCCGCTCGCGCCCGCGCTGGCGAGGATGCACAGCGGCGCGTGGGCGATGAAGCGGCGCATGGTGGCGTCCAGATGGTCCAGCTGCTTGGCGCGCGAGCGCGCCGAGGCTTGCGGGTAGAGCTGGCGCAGGGCTTGCAGTGATTCGATCATGGCGGGGCGGGCCTTTCTTGCTTGGGTGGGATGAATGAAAAACAGCGCCACCGCCCTATTGGCGGGCGATGGCGCTATTTTTTCAGGAGCGGCCCAGCACTTTTTCCGGGCTGCGCCGTGGCTGTGGTGCGGCCTGGAGCACGCCCCGATCAGGCATGCAGGCCGCGTGCTGCTTGGAGCCTGGTCAAGACCCCGGCGTGCGTGGGCAACAAGCGGTTGGGGATGGGATGCCAGGCGCAGACCGCCCCAATCCGCTTGAGCGCCCGCCGCGCCAGGGTTTTGAGCCGGCTCTTAGAGCCTGTTCAAAATCTCGGCGCGAGTGGGCAAGAAGCGGTTTGGGGTGGGCTGCAAGGCGCAAAACGCAGCCATAGCTGGGGCTATGGCGAGGCTTTGCAACGCAGCAGAGCGCCCAAATCCGCTCTCTTGACCGCCGTGCAAAGATTTTGAACAGGCTCTTACAGCAGCTCCACCGTCATTGCCGTGCCCTCGCCGCCGCCGATGCACAGCGTGGCCAGGCCTTTCTTCAGGCCGCGGCTTTTCAGGGCGTACAGCAGCGTGACCAGAATGCGCGCGCCGCTGGCGCCGATGGGGTGGCCCAGGGCGCAGGCGCCGCCGTTGACGTTGACTTTGTCGTGCGGCACGTTCAGCTCGTGCATCAGCGCCATGGGCACGACGGCGAAGGCTTCGTTGATTTCCCACAGGTCCACGTCCTCGACCTTCCAGCCGGCCTTGTCCAGCGCTTTCTGGCTGGCGGGCACGGGGGCGGTGGTGAACCAGCCGGGCTCTTGCGCGTGCGTGGCGTAGCTGACGATGCGCGCCAGGGGCGTCAGGCCCAGGGCCTTGGCCTTGCTTTCGGTCATCAGCACCACGGCGGCAGCGCCGTCGTTGATGCTGGAGCTGGCCGCGGCGGTGATGGTGCCGTCCTTCTTGAAAGCGGGCTTGAGGGTGGGGATCTTCTCGGGGTTGATGCGGCCGGGGCCTTCGTCGGTGTCAACCACGCGCTCGCCCTTGCGCTCCTTGACGGTGACGGGGGTGATCTCTTCCTTGAACGCGCCGTTGGCGATGGCGGCCTGGGCGCGCTTGACGCTGGCCATGGCGAACTCGTCCTGCGCCTGGCGCGTGAAGTTGTATTTCTCGGCGCAGTCCTCGCCGAAGGTGCCCATGCTGCGGCCTTCTTCATAGGCGTCTTCCAGGCCGTCGAGCATCATGTGGTCATAGACCTTGTCGTGGCCCAGGCGGTAGCCGCCGCGGCCTTTTTTCAGCAGGTAGGGGGCGTTGGTCATGCTCTCCATGCCGCCGGCGACGATGACCTCGGCCGAGCCGGCCTTGAGCATGTCGGCGGCCATCATGATGGTTTTCATGGCCG
This sequence comes from Vandammella animalimorsus, assembly GCF_002288875.1. Taxonomy (NCBI): domain Bacteria; kingdom Pseudomonadati; phylum Pseudomonadota; class Betaproteobacteria; order Burkholderiales; family Comamonadaceae; genus Vandammella; species Vandammella animalimorsus. The sequence continues at coordinate 40,397 of NZ_NTBH01000012.1, forward strand.
AGCCGCAGACCTTGTGCACGGTCACAGCGCCGGTGGACAGCGGCAGCCCGCCCTTGAGCGTGGCCTGGCGCGCCGGGGCCTGGCCCTGGCCTGCCATCAGCACGTTGCCGAAGATGACTTCATCGACCTGCTCGGGTTTGACACCGGCGCGCTGAACGGCGGCCTGGATGGCGGCGCCGCCCAGATCGTGCGCGGCCAGCGCGGCGAAGTCGCCCTGAAAGCTGCCCATGGGGGTGCGGGCGGCGGAGACGATGACGATGGATTCGGACATGGGTTCAGTGCTCCTTTGGCAATGAGGGAAGGGAAACGGGCGGCAAGGCCGCCCAACGTGAAAGATCAAAACGGTATAGCTGCATGCCGCCGCCGGTAAGGACGGCGGTCAGGCGCAGTTCGTCCGCAGCGTCCAGCGCGGCGCCGTCCATGCGGGCCATGCCTTCGACCAGGGTAACGGGCGCGCTGCCGTCGGCGCGCGCCAGCAGCAGGCGGCGCTGGTCGCTGGGGCTTAGGCGGCCATCGCCGTTGCTATCTTGACTCACCACTTCATAAAGGCGTGCGCGCACGGCAGGCGGCGGCCGCTCATCGGTTTCAGGCCCATAGGTTCTGCTCACCGCGCCGTCACCACGTACGGCCCAGACTTGCACGACCAAGCCGCGATCATCGGGCAACAGGCGCGCGCTGCTGCCATCGGCCACGTTCACGAACAACTGGTTGCGCATGACGCCCGAGGCTGTTTTGGAGCCCAGCGCCTGCTCGATCTGCTGGTCGGCCACCACGTCCAGCACCACCACCTGGCCCTGAGTATGGCGCAGGCGGTAGGACAGGCGCTCGCGCTGTACATGGCCGCTCACGTCCGTGGCCACCAGGTTAACCACCGGCACCGGGCGCGCACGCCGCCATTCCCAAGCCAGCAGGGCCAGGCCCACGAGCAGCAGCACCGAAGCCAGCGCACAGGTGATGAGGATGAGGTAGGCGTTGATGCGCCAGATGGTCTGGGGTTGCGCAGTGGGCAATGTCATGGTTGCAAGGCGGCTAGCGGGCAGGCGCGGCAAGCAAGAGGGCTATTCATAAGACTCAAAGCGCATCTGCCAACGCCAGACGGCGCGGCGCGCGCTGACGCTCAGGCGGGCACATTGCCGCTCTGGGCCGTGCCACCGGGCGGAGCCAGTGCGGCGGCATCGGCAGGCGCTGCGCCGCCTTCGTCCGCAAAGCGGCTGCTGCCGTCGTAGGGGAACACATCGTACACATGGCCTTGCTGGATGCGCTCCTTGTGCTGCTGCCAGAACTGCGGCTCCAGCAAATCGCCGTGGTGCTGCATGAAGATGTCGCGCACGCGCGGGTTGCCCAGCAGAAAGGGGCCGAAGGTCTCGGGGAAGACGTCGTTCTTGGCCACGCTGTACCAGATCTCGCCGCTCATTTCTTCCTCCTCGTTGCGCGGCGCGGGCACTTTGCGGAAGTTGCAGTCGGTCAGGTATTCGATCTCGTCGTAGTCGTAGAACACCACCTTGCCGTGGCGCGTGACGCCGAAGTTCTTCCACAGCATGTCGCCGGGGAAGATGTTGGCCGCCACCAGGTCCTTGATGGCGTTGCCGTATTCGATGACGGCGTGCGCCATCTGGCGCTGCGCGCGCGCGTCGCCCTCGCCGGCGTCGAAGGTCTCCTGCAGGTAGATGTTCAGCGGGATCATGCGCCGCTCGATGTACAGGTGCTTGAGGATGACCTCGATGTTGCCGTCGCCGTCGCGGTCGGAGATCTCCAGCTGGCTGGGGGCGAACTTCTGGATTTCCTCGATCAGCTCGTCCTCGAAGCGTGCGCGCGGGAAGGCCACCTCGCTGTATTCCATGGTGTCGGCCATGCGGCCCACGCGGTCGTGCTGCTTGACCAGGCGGTACTTGCCCTTGATCTGCTCGCGCGTGGTTTCTTTCTGCGGCGGGTAGTAATCCTTGATGAGCTTGAACACGTAGGGAAAGCTCGGCAGGTCGAACACCAGCATCACCATGCCCTTAATGCCCGGCGCGATGCGGAACTTGTCGGTGGAGCTGCGCAGGTGGCTGAGAAAGTCGCGGTAGAACAGGTTCTTGCCCTGCTTGGCCAGGCCCAGCGAGTTGTAGATCTCGTTGCGCGGCTTGCGCGGCATGATGCTGCGCAGAAACTGCACGTAGGCCGAGGGGATTTCCATGTCCACCATGAAATAGGCGCGCGAGAACGAAAACAGCGTGTGCATGTCGCGCTCGGTATGCAGCAGCGCGTCCACGTACAGGCCGCCGTGCTCATCGTGCAGGATGGGCAGGCAAATGGGCATCTCGTCAAAGCCGTTGATGAGCTTGCCCACCAGGTAAGCGCCCTTGTTGCGGTAGAACAGGCTGGAGAGCACCTGAATCTGGAAATTGGTGCGGATCTTGGCATCGCCCAGCAGCGCCGACAGCGCCTGCGCCACGCGCCGCACGTCGCGCGCGCGGTCGGTGAAGGCGCGCTGCAGGCGGCAGTCCTCCAGCATCTGCGCCACCACCTCCTCCAGCGCATCGCGCCGCGGGTAATAGCAGCGGAAGGTGGTCGATTCCGAGGGCTCGTCGATCTGGATGTACTCCGTGCTGATGGCCGGGCGCACGAACAGGAAACTGTTCTGGAAATACGTGCGGTGCAGGATCTTGGTCGTCACCGAGTTGAAGAAGGTCTCGGCCAGCTCCGGCTGGAAATGCCCCACCAGCAGGCCGATGTAGAGCAGCTTGGCCTCGTACCAGACCTCCATGGGCTGCGAGCCGGCGCGAAACTCTTTTTCCAGCCGCTGCACGCACTCGCGCACGCGCACGTCGTAGAACTCGATGCGCTCGCGCTGGCCGCGCTGCTGGCCATGCCAATCGGCCGTCTCGAAACGGTGCTTGGCGCGCGCCGTCTCCTGCCGAAACAGGCGGTAATGGCGGTTGAAGCCATCCATCATCGCCTTGGCAATGTCGCGCGCCAGCGAAGACTCCAGCGACTGGGGCAGCGCCCCGCCCCCCTGCACGGCGGCCGCCTGCGGCTGCGCCACCACCTCCTGCGCGGCCAAGGCCGCCTGCTTGCGCCCGCTGCGCGGGTTGGATTGCTGTTTGCTCATAGCTGGCCTGAATGGGCCACTCCAGCCTGCGCAAGCCCCAAACGGGCGGCGCAGGCGGCTGGCCTTAGGAAAAGCAAAAAAACGCCACGGCCGGCGCCAAGGGCGAACAGGCCATGCAAGGCGCATTGTGCCGCGCCTGGAGCCTTGCCAAGGCGTTCATGCAGGCGCAGGTCAGTCGCCGTCCTGCAAATCGTCAATCACCAGCTCGCTGGGCAGCGGGTCGGAGCGGCGCGGGTAGCGCTTGATGGCGGCGCGGTAGACCTCCAGCACCTGTTCGCGGCCGGTCATGGTCACGCCCAGGTCCTTGACCTTGCCGTCCTTGAGGCCGTAGCACCAGCCGTGCACGGCCACTTGCTGGCCGCGCGCCCAGGCGTCCTGCAGCACGGTGCTGGTGGCGATGTGGCCGACCTGTTCGATGACGTTCATCTCGCACAGCGCGTCTTCCTGCTCGTGGCGGCACAGGTGCATGAGGCGGCCGCGGTGGCGCATTTTCACGTCGTGCACGTGGCGCAGCCAGTTGTCGGCCAGGCCCACGCGCGTGCCGTGCAGCGCGGCCAGCACGCCGCCGCAGCCGTAGTGGCCCACGACCATGATGTGCTCGACCTTGAGGTAATCGACCGCGTACTGGATGACCGAGAGCGCGTTCAGGTCGGAGTGCACGACGACGTTGGCCACGTTGCGGTGCACAAAAACTTCGCCCGGCGCCAGCGCCACGACCTGGTTGGCCGGCACGCGGCTGTCGGAGCAGCCGATCCACAAATATTTGGGCGTTTGCTGGTGCGCCAGGTTCTCGAAGAAGCCGGGCCTGTCGCGCGCCACCTGCTCGGCCCAGGCGTGGTTGGCGTCGATGAGGTGTTGGAGGCTGTTGGGTTTGGTCATGGGGGTATGCGATCAGGGCCTGTTCCGGGCCCTGGCGTGGGCAGGTTTCAAAGCCTCGCAAGTTAGCATGAACTGGGCGCGCCGCCACGCCTGCGATGGCTGTCTGGCCTGCAGAGGTGGCTAAGAGCCTGTTCAAAATCTCGGCGCGAGTGGGCAAGAAGCGGTTTGGGGTGGGCTGCAAGGCGCAAAACGCAGCCATAGCTGGGGCTATGGCGAGGCTTTGCAACGAAGCAGAGCGCCCAAATCCGCTCTCGTGACCGCCGTGCAAAGATTTTGAACAGGCTCTAAGTGCAGGGCCAATGCCAACGCGAAAACATGCGCCGCGCTACCATGCTCGCGCATGCGCCGCCGCATCAGGCCAGGCCATGCGCCCTCTTCCCTCGATGAAAGCACCCTTTATGTCCGCCCCCACGATTTACGAAGCCCTGCGCGAAAGCCACAACATCCAGCGCGAATGGTGTACCCGCCTGACGCGCACCCGCGCCACCAACCCGCAGGGCCGGCGCGATGCTTTTCTGATGCTCAAGCTGGAATTGGCCGCCCACGCGGCCGCCGAAGAGCGTTTTCTGTATTCGCCCATGATGATGGACGACATGGGCCTGGACAGCGCGCGCCACGCCCTGGCCGAGCATCACGAACTGGACGAACGGGTGGCCGAGCTGGGCGCGCTGGCGCCCGAAGGCCAGGCCTGGGGCGAAAAGGCCAAGGCGCTGGCGCACGAGGTGCGGCACCACCTTAAAGAAGAGGAGCGCGGTTTTTTCCAGGTCAGCGGCAAGATCCTGACCGACGCGCAAAAAACCCGCCTGGGTTCGCAATACCTGCGCGACTACGCGCGCATGAAGCGCAAGTACGCGGCCGATTGGGGCTACGCTGCCGAGCGCGTCGGGCAAACCAACACCCCCGCCGTGCGGCGCGCCACTGGCCGTACCGGGCGCTCACGCTAAAACGATGGCAGCCCCGGCCCGGTTTTTGCGCCCCGGCATGGGGCGGGGGCCGGCACCCAGGCGTGGTTGGCGTCGATGAGGTGTTGGAGGGAAGAAGTCATGCCCTGGCTTTCAAATTTGGTTGGGGGGCGGCTTGAGCCCTCCCGCCCAGGTGTCCCGGTAGGCGGCCCATAACACGGTATCGACGGCACGTCCTTTCTTGAGCGCACTCATGCGCAGCAGCCCCTCGCGCACAAAGCCGTTTTTTTCGCACACCCGCTGTGAGGCGATGTTTTCCGGGCGAATGGGAGCCACCACACGCATAACGCAAGGGTCTTGAAATGCCTCTATCGTCAGACAACGCACGATGCGCGTGCCCACACCCTGGCCCCAGAAAGAGCGGCCCAGCCAGTAACCGATCATGGCGTTGCACGCATCGCCATGGGGGTGGATGCCCGCCGACCCCACGGCCTGCGCACCGTGGGCGACGGCCCAACTACGGCCCGGCATGGCCAGCGCACCGCCACTGACCCAATCCTGGGCCATTTCCATGGTGTATTCGTCGGGCATCCAGTCGCCCAGCCAGCGGGTGACATCGGGTTGGTTGATGTGCAGATGCAGGTTGGCTGCATCGGAGGCTTGCCACCCGCGCAGACACCAGCCGTCCAGTCCAAGCGGCAGAACAGGCAAGGCCAACGCCTGAGGGCGGCAAGCATTCGACGTCATCACATCGTCTCGGCAAACAGCTCGCGGCCGATGAGCATGCGGCGGATTTCGCTGGTGCCCGCGCCGATTTCGTACAGCTTGGCGTCGCGCCACAGGCGGCCCAGCGGGTATTCGTTGATGTAGCCGTTGCCGCCAAAGAGCTGGATGCCGTCGCCGGCCATTTTGGTGGCCTGCTCGGCGCACCAGAGGATGACGGAAGCGCAGTCCTTGCGCACCTGGCGCACGTGCTCAGTGCCCAGCACGTCCAGGTTCTTGCCGATGGTGTAGAGAAAGGCCCGGCCCGCTTGCAGCACGGTGTACATGTCGGCCACCTTGCCCTGCACGAGCTGGAATTCGCCAATGCTTTGACCGAACTGCTTGCGGTCGTGGATGTAGGGCACGACGTTGTCCATCACGGCCTGCATGATGCCGATGGGGCCAGCGGCGAGCACGGCGCGCTCGTAGTCCAGGCCGCTCATCAGCACTTTCACGCCATTGTTGAGGCCGCCCATGACGTTCTCGGCGGGCACTTCGACGTTGTCGAACACCATCTCGCCGGTGTGGCTGCCGCGCATGCCCAGTTTGTCCAGCTTTTGCGCGGTGCCAAAGCCCTTCATGCCTTTTTCGACGATGAAGGCGGTGATGCCGCGCGCGCCCAGCTCAGGCTCGGTCTTGGCGTAAACGACCATGGTGTCGGCATCAGGCCCGTTGGTGATCCACATCTTGCTGCCGTTGAGCAGGTAGTAGCCGCCCTTGTCCTCAGCCTTGAGCTTCATGCTCACCACGTCGCTGCCTGCGCCGGGCTCGCTCATGGCCAGCGCGCCCACGTGCTCGCCGCTGATCAGCTTGGGCAGGTATTTCTTCTTCTGCTCCTCGTTGCCGTTGCGCTTGATCTGGTTCACGCACAGGTTGGAGTGCGCGCCGTAAGACAGGCCCACACTGGCGCTGGCGCGGCTGATTTCCTCCATGGCGATCATGTGCGCCAGGTAGCCCATGTCGGCGCCGCCATAGCTTTCTGGCACGGTGATGCCCAGCACGCCCAGCTCGCCCATCTTGGGCCACAGATCCATGGGGAACTGGTCGCTCTTGTCGATCTCGGCCGCGCGCGGGGCGATCTCGGCCTCTGCGAAGCTGCGCACGGCGTCGCGCAGCACGTCGATGTCTTCGCCAAGCTGGAAGTTCAGGCCGGGCAGGTTGCTCATGGGGGGTGTCTCCTTCAAGGGTGTGTTGGACAAAACGGCCGTGCAAGAGCACGGCTGCGCTGCGCGCAGGCAGCGCGCATTGTGCCTGCTGCACATGGGCATGGGAGTTTTGCCCTGCCATGCTTGGCACGAAACGCAACCCCGTTTGCAGGCTTGGGCGCTGCCCCTGAAAGATGGTCTGCACCACCAATCATCCTTTGCACCAATGGCCTTGCCTGGCGCTTCGCGCACAATGCAAGGCTTTGCTTGACCACAGCCGATCGATCATCAATGTCTTTGTCACTGCCATCACTGCCTTTGCCCGCCGCCCGCTGGCTGTGCGCGCTGGCTCTGGCCCTGCCCGGGGCCGTGCTTGCGCCACAGGCTGCGGCCGCGCCCGATGCCACCATCCATGCCGACGACGACGCCCCGCCGCCGCTGGCCCAGGCAGCAACCCCTGCCGCGCCTGAGGGTTGCCGCAATACCGGGCTGGACGTGGTGGTGCTGGGTTCGGGCGGGCCGGAGCTGGGCGATCGGCGCGCCTCCAGCAGCTATCTGTTGCGCGAGAATGGCCAGGCGCGCTTTCTGATCGATCTGGGGCCAGGCGCGGCGCTGAATTTCGAGCGCGCCCAGGGCCGCATCGAGGATGTGCAGGCGCTGCTGTTCACGCATTTGCACGTGGACCACGTCGGCGATTTGCCGGCGCTGATCAAGGCGGCCTTTTTCAGCCGGCGCAACCAGGATTTGCCGCTGTACGGGCCCACGGGCAGCGAGCTATTCCCGACTACGCCGCTGTTCGTGCAGCGCCAGTTTGGCCCGCAGGGCGTCTACCCTTACCTGGCCGATTACCTCAGCGGCGATGAGTCCTTCACGCTCAAGCCCGTGGCCGTGGCCGCTGACCGGGCACAGCCCGTGCCGTTTCGCACCGAACTGGCGGGATTTGCGCTCACGGCCATGCCCGTCGAGCATGGGCTGGTGCCGGCGCTGGCCTGGCGCATTGAAAAGGATGGCTGCGCGCTGGTGGTCTCCGGCGATACCAGCAACCGCGGCCGCACGCTCGATGCGCTGGCCCAGGGTGCGGATGTATTCATCGCGCACAACGCCATCCCGGAGGACAGCGAAGACCGCATTGCCCGGCTGCTGCACATGCCGCCTTCGGAGATCGGCCGCATTGCCGCCCAGGCCGGCAGCCGCAGCCTGGTGCTGTCACACTTCATGCGCCGCACCGAGGGCGTGCAGCAGGCCACAGCCCAGGCCATCGCCAGGCACTACGGCGGCCCGCTGGCCTTCGCGCAGGACTGCGACATCTACGCGCTGCACAGCGGCGCCAGAATCGGCCAGTGCCCGGCTCGGGCCGACGGCAGATGATTCACAAGGCCTGGCGCGCAATGGCTATGCCTGCAGTGGCTATGCCTGCAACGGCTGAGCGCGCAATTGCAGTCGCAGCGTGTCGCCCAGCATGTGCATGCCGTGCCAGTGCAGGCGCGCAGCCTGCTCCAAGCGGCTCCAGGGTTGTGGCAGCGCCGCAATGGGGCGGCCGGCGCCAAGCAATTGCGGCGCCAGATAGACCAGCCATTCATCAACCAGCCCAGCCTGCAGCAGGCCGCCGTTGAGGCGCGCGCCGGCTTCGACGTGGATTTCGTTGACCGGCAGGCGGCCCAAATGGGTGATGAGCGCGGCCAGATCCAGGCCTGGGCCACCGCCTTGCTCCCCACTGCCAACCTCCACCGCCCCCTGCCCATCCAGCGCCACAACCTGCGCGCCCTGGGCCTGCAGCGCCGCGCGCCGCGCCTGCCAGGCCTGCCGTTGCGCAGCAGCCTGCGGCGGGCGGCCAAACACCAGCACCTGCCGGCCTGGCACCTGCCACAGCCTGGCCTGCAGCGGCGTGCGCAGTGCGCTGTCGGCAATGGCCAGATGGGGCTGGCGCGCGCTGGGCCAGTCGCGCACGTTCAGCAGCGGGTCGTCGGCCAGCACGGTGCCAATGCCCGTCAGCACCACGCAGGCGCGCTGGCGCCAGGCCTGGCCGTCGCGGCGCGCCTGCGCGCTGGTGATCCACTGGCTCTGGCCATTGGGCAAGGCCGTCATGCCATCGAGTGAGGCCGCGGCCTTGGCGCGCACCCAGGGCCGGCCCGTGGCCATGCGCTGCAAAAAGCCGATGTTGATATCGCGCGCCTGCGCCTGGCCATCGCCCAGCTCTACGGCGATGCCGGCCGCGCGCAGGCGCGCCAGGCCCTGGCCGGCCACTTGCGGGTTGGGGTCGGCCAGCGAGGCCACGACCCGCGCCACGCCAGCGGCCACCAGCGCATCGCAGCACGGCGGCGTGCGGCCATGGTGGGCGCAGGGCTCGAGCGTGACGTAGACCTGCGCGCCGCGCACGCTGTGACCGCGCGCGGCCGCATCGCGCAGCGCCATGACCTCGGCGTGCGGCCCGCCCACGGCTTGGGTATGGCCCTGGCCGAGCAGCGTGCGGCCATCGGCGCTGACGATGACGCAGCCCACCGCCGGGTTGGGGTTGGACAGGCCAATGGCCTGCCGCGCCAGCGCCAGGCTGCGCTGCATCCATTCGCTGGGCTGGGCGGCGGCGTGGCTGGCGGCATCGGCAGCGGCCAGATCGGCCAGAGGATCGACGCCGCCAGCGGGGGGCGCGGCGTGCGGCATTCAGAATTCCTCCTGACGGCCCTGAATGCGTTCGAGCACGCCGTTGAGCACCTCGATGGAGGCAAACGGGATGCGGATTTCACCCGACTCCTGGATCTGGCCGTCCTTCTTTTTGGTGCGCTTCTTGATCTGGATGTCCACCTGCGCCATCAGCAGGTCGGAGAGGATTTCCTCCACCCGGCGCACGTCGCCGCTCTTGCGGTTGCTGGCTTTCCTGGCCGCTTCAGCGCCCTTGCCCTGGGCCAGGCGCTTGACCAGGGCCTCGGTCTCGCGCACGCTGAGTTTGCGCGCCACGATCTCGTGCCCAGCGGTGATTTGTTCGGCCTTGCCCAGCGCCAGCAGCGCGCGCGCATGGCCCATTTCGATGTCGCCGGCCATCAGCAGGGTTTGCACTGCCTCGGCCAGGTTCAGCAGGCGCAGCAGGTTGCTGGCGGCGCTGCGCGAGCGGCCTACGGCCTGGGCGGCCTGCTCGTGCGTCAAGCCAAATTCCTGCACCAGGCGCTGCAGGCCGCGCGCTTCTTCCAGCGGGTTCAAGTCCTCGCGCTGCATGTTCTCGATCAGCGCCATGGCGGCGGCGCTGCGGTCATCGACCTCGCGCACCAGCACCGGCACCGATGTCAGCCCGGCCAGCTGGCTGGCGCGGTAGCGGCGCTCGCCAGCAATGATTTCATAGCGCCCGGCATGCTCGCCCTGTTGCAGCTTGCGCACCAGCAGCGGCTGCATCACCCCCTGCTTCTTGATGCTTTCGGCCAGTTCGTAGAGAGCGCCCTCGTCCATGTGCGTGCGCGGTTGGTATTGGCCAGGCACCAGTGCGTCGATGTCCAACTCGCGCGGCGCGCCATGGGCCTGGGCAAAGGCCGATTCATCGCCCCCAAGATCGCTGACCTGCGGGCCCAGCAAGGCGCCCAGGCCACGGCCCAGCCCCTTGGTTGCTTTCTTGTTTGTCATTGTTTGCACTCCTCGAAAAATCGCTGAAATCCATTTGCGGCCAGGCGTTGGGGACAGGCCCCGGGCGCTTGTTGAAGGCAGTGGCAGCGCCCCAGCGCGGCCGACTTCAATCTGTGGGCCAATGCGTCCCCTGCCCCGGCAAGGCCGCCGTCACGCTGGCCAGCACCTCCTGCAAGACCAGCCTCAGGGAGCGGAGCAGGGCCTCTTGCGGCTGCGGCCCTTGCCCTTCATCGATCCAGCGCAGGCTGCTGCCCCAATGCGCGGCCATCTGCTGCATGCGCTGCAGCGGCTCGCCCGCCATGGGCCAGGGCAACAGCAACTGGCTGGCAAAGGGCAAGGGCATGCGCGCCATGGGTTGCCAGCTGGGCAGCTGGTGCTGGTATTGCGCAGTCTCGACATCCAGCGGCGCCAACAGCAGCGCCGCCAACACGCGCCGGGCATGGCGGCTGTGCTGTGCCCAGCGCGCCACCAGTTGGCAGCCCAGGCCTTCGGCCAGCAGTACGACGGGCAGCTGGCTGTGCAGCACTGCCTGTTCCAATTGAATCTGCCAGTCACCACTGCGCGGGCGCTGCCAATCGTGCTGCGGCACACAGGGGTCGCCATAGGCCGTCTGCCAAAGCGATAGCACGCCAGTAGGCGCAGCAGCATCCATGCCTGCAGCTTTGTGTGCAGGCAGTAGCAGCAGCTGCACGGCCGGCGCTGCAACACTCATGATGAGGCCGAGGGCTTGCGCAGCCCCAGTGGCACACCACCGCCTGGCGAACTGGCAGGCGCTGGTGCAGGCTTTTGCTCCTCGTCCGCAGCTTGGCTGGGCGCATCGCCCTGCTCCTGAGCAGGCTGGGTCTGGGGCACAGCGCTTGGGGTGCGCTGTTGGCCAGAGCGGCGCTGACTGAGCTCCTGCGCGAACTGCACAAAGGCTTTGCTGCCCTTGGCGCTGGGGTCATAGACCACGCCGGGCAAGCCATGGCTGGGCGCCTCAGCCAGGCGCACGTTGCGCGGAATGATGGTGTCGAACACCTTGCCGCCAAAATGCTGTTTGAGCTCCTCGCTAACCTGCTGTTGCAGCGTGACGCGAGCATCGAACATGACGCGCAAAATGCCGATGATTTTCAGCTCACGATTGAAGTTGGCATGCACCTGCTTGATGGTGTTGACCAAGTCCGTCAGGCCTTCGAGCGCGTAGTACTCGCACAGCATGGGCACGATCACGCCATGCGCCGCACACAAACCGTTGAGGGTGAGCAGGCCCAGCGAAGGCGGGCAGTCCATCAGGATGAAGTCGAACTGATCCTGTAAGTCGGCCAGTGCATCGCGCAGGCGGTGTTCGCGCCGCGCCAGGTCAACCATCTCGATCTCGGCGCCAGCGAGCTCTCGGTTGGCTCCCAACACCTGGAAATCGGCCGCCGGCGAGCTGACCAAGGCCTGCACTGCCAGGCACTGGCCCAGCAGCACGTCGTACACCGAATGCTGCAACGCGCGTTTGTCCACACCGCAACCCATGGTGGCATTGCCCTGCGGATCCAGATCGACCAGCAGCACGCGCTGCCCGATCAGGGCCAGCGCCGCTGCCAGGTTCACGCTGGTGGTCGTCTTGCCCACCCCGCCCTTTTGGTTTGCCACACAGTAGATTTGCGCCATGGTCTGCTCTGTCTTTTCAATGCATGTCGATGGCATGCGGCCCTGGCAATAGCCACTACCAGCGCCCAGCCCAGACATCAAAAGCCGCGATCATAGCGGCATTGCACTTCACCCCAATAAGCTGCTCAAACCACCTCGTCGCTCTGGCGCATCCAGACGATGCAGCGTTCGGCTGCCACGCCTGGCACCTGCAACTGTTCCACGTGAAACACCTGCACACCCGGCGGCAAGGCTTCAATTTCCTCTTGCGGATACTTGCCTTTCATGGCCATCCATACGCCAGCGGGCGCCAGGCGCTCGCGCGTCAGCGCAACAAAATCCGACAGGCTGGCAAAGGCCCTGGAGGCAATGATTAAATACCGCCCGGGCAGCGCCTCCACTCGAGCGTGCCTAGCCTTGAGGTTGGGCAGCCCCAGCGCCCCGGCCACCTGCTGCACAAAGGCCATTTTCTTGGCCACGGCATCGACGCATTGCACCTGTGCCTGCGGGCAACAAATAGCCAGCACCACACCCGGCAAGCCGCCGCCCGCCCCAACATCCAGTACCGGCACGGATGCAGCATCGGCCTGGGTTTGGGTTTGGGTTTGAATCCAAACCTGCTGTTCGCGCAGCGCCCGCAGGAAACCCGGCACCGCCGCCAGGCAATCGAGCAGGTGCAGATGCAGCATCTCCTGCGGGTTGCGCACTGCCGTGAGGTTATAGACCTGGTTCCACTTCTGCAGCAGCTGCAGGTATTGCAGCAGTTGGCGCTGCTGCTGCGCATCAAGCGGCACCCCCAGCGCATCGGCGCCAGCCTGCAGGCAGCGCTGCAGCGGCTCAACACTCATGACGCCACCTCATCCGCAATCCCTGGCGCCCATTTTTTACCCATTTTTTTCAGGTGGATCAGCAACAACGACACGGCCGCCGGCGTAACGCCCGAAATGCGCGAAGCCTGGCCCAGCGTACGGGGGCGATGCTGCGCCAGTTTTTGCCGCACCTCGAACGACAAGGCTGTGACCTCGGCGTAATCCAGATCGTCGGGCAATAGCAGATTTTCGAAATGCAAGGCTCGCTCGACCTCGTCCTTTTGACGGTCGATGTAGCCGCTGTATTTGGCGGCAATCTCGATCTGCTCAACCACTGGAGCATAGAGTTCGCCCAGTGTTTCACGTGAAACAGCCTCATTGCCAATCGCCAGGCTGCTGGCCTGAGGCTCGGGCTTCAGGCCCATCAACGCTTCATAGCCAATGCCTGGGCGGCGCAATAAATCGAACAGGTTGTACTCGCGCTCGATGGCCTTGCCCAGCACGCGCTCGGCCTCGGTCTGCGGCAGATTTCGCGGCGTGACCCAGGTGGCCTTCAGGCGTGCTGATTCGGCCTCGATGGCGTCGCGTTTACGGCAAAAGGCATCCCAACGCGCATCGTCCACCAAGCCCAAACGGCGCCCTGCTTCGGTCAGGCGCATGTCGGCATTGTCCTCGCGCAGTTGCAGACGGTATTCGGCCCGGCTGGTGAACATGCGGTAAGGCTCGGTCACGCCCTTGGTAATCAAATCGTCGACCAGCACGCCCAGATAGGCTTCATCGCGCCGCGGCAGCCAAGGGGCCTCGCCACGGCATTGCAAGGCAGCGTTCAGGCCAGCAAACAGGCCCTGGGCGGCGGCCTCTTCGTAGCCGGTGGTGCCGTTGATCTGGCCGGCAAAGAACAGGCCCTGAATTTGCCGCGTCTCGAAGCTGCTCTTGAGGGCGCGCGGATCGAAATAGTCGTACTCGATGGCGTAGCCAGGTCGCAGAATATGGGCATTTTCCAGCCCCGGCATGGAGCGCACCAACGCATACTGCACGTCGAACGGCAGACTGGTGGAGATGCCATTGGGGTAGATTTCGTGCGTTTCCAAGCCTTCGGGCTCCAGGAAGATCTGGTGGCTGTCCTTGTCGGCAAAGCGGTTGATCTTATCCTCAACACTGGGGCAGTAACGTGGCCCCACACCCTCGATCCGGCCGGTGAACATCGGGCTGCGATCAAAACCGCTGCGGATGATGTCGTGCGTGCGCGCATTGGTGTGCGTGATCCAGCAGGAAATCTGCCGCGGGTGCATGGCACGGCTGCCCATGAAGCTGAACACCGGCATATGATCGGGCCGGTCGCCGCCGGGAACGCCGTCGCCAGGCTGCTCGGTGCATCGGGAAAAATCAATGCTGCGCCCATCCAGCCGTGGCGGCGTACCGGTCTTGAGTCGCCCCTGGGGCAGCTGCAATTCTTTCAGGCGCGCCGACAAGGTCACCGCTGGCGGATCCCCTGCCCTGCCAGCCTGGTAGTTGCTCAGGCCCACATGGATGCGGCCATCGAGAAAAGTCCCTGCCGTCAGTACCACGGCTCGGGCGCGAAAACGCAAGCCCAGCTGAGTGATTGCACCGGCCACGCGGTCGCCTTCGATGAGCAAATCGTCCACCGCCTGCTGGAACAGCCACAGATTGGCCTGGTTCTCCAGCATGTGGCGGATGGCCGCCTTGTACAACACACGATCGGCCTGGGCGCGCGTGGCGCGCACCGCTGGACCCTTGCTGCTGTTGAGCGTACGAAACTGGATGCCGCCCAAATCAGCGGCCAGCGCCATGGCGCCGCCCAGGGCATCGACCTCCTTGACCAGATGCCCCTTGCCGATGCCGCCGATTGATGGGTTGCAGCTCATTTGCCCCAGGGTTTCGATGTTGTGCGTCAGCAGCAAGGTTTTGCAACCCATGCGCGCAGCGGCCAACGCCGCCTCGGTGCCAGCATGGCCGCCGCCAACGACGATGACATCAAATTCCTGTGGATAGGTGTAGTGATTGCTTGAATCAGACATGGCAATGTCCATTCGGCGGGGCCGATTGAAAAGGCGCGATTTTACCGGCCTGTCATTTTTAGAACCTGCCACCAAGCCCTGCGCCAGTCATCAAGGGCTGTTCCACGTGAAACAAAGCGCGCACTGAACAAGTTGTGCACAAGCCTTTGGGTTGGCATGGGATGGAATGCGCACAACTGCTCCGGCGCTGGTAAGTGCCGTTTTTATCCCCAATTGCAGCCCAAGCTGCACGGCAGTCGCGCACAGGCTTTTTTGCCCCGCAAGTGTTTGTTTTTTCACGCACCAAGGCAGTTATCCACAAGCCAGGCAGCAATCTACTACTACGACTACTTTTTTAAAAAAAGTTTTGCAGTGATGGTAGCGAGAGATCGCGCGGCAAATCCGGAAATTGGAACCGGCATGCCTTGCAATGGAATGATTTTTGCCCCGGCTGGCCTGTGGACTGATGCGCCATGAAATGGGCATACAGCGCTTTTGTGGCCACAGATACGAGGGTAAAAAAATGGCCGCATCCTGATGGATGCGGCCAGCGCAAGTGGTGCAAACGGTTGCAGTACGTGCCTGCGGATGAGGGGCTGGGTAGGCCTTCAGAACAAGGCCATCAGCCTGACAAGGCCTCCCAGCGTTCCAACGCCTGCATCAGCTCCTCCTCGATGGCCACACTGCGTTCGGACAATGCCGCTGCGCGCTGGTGGTCGCTGGCGTACAGGCTGCCATCGGCCAGTTCGGCCTGGATTTGGACCTGCTCGGCCTCCAGCGCATCGATGCGCCCAGGTAAGGCCTCAAGCTCGCGCTGCTCCTTGTAGCTGAGTTTGCGCTTGCCTGCAGGCGCGGCGCTGGGTGTTGGCGCCGGGGCCGAAGCTGGCGGCGTGGCCGGTTCAGCAGCGGGCGCTTGCTGGCCGGCCTGGCGCTGCGCGGCCAGGGCGCGGCTGCGCTGCGATTGCAGCAGCCAGTCCTGCACGCTGCCCTCATACTCGCGCCACAGGCCCTGTCCTTCGGCAGCAATGGTGTGCGTGACCACGTTGTCCACAAAGCTGCGGTCGTGGCTGACCAGCAGTACCGTGCCGTCGTAGGTCTGCAGCAGCTCTTCCAGCAGCTCCAGCGTTTCCATGTCCAGGTCGTTGGTGGGCTCGTCAAGCACCAACACATTCGCTGGCGTGGCAAACAGTCGCGCCAGCAGCAGCCGGTTGCGCTCGCCGCCCGAGAGGGATTTGACCGGCGAGTGCGCGCGCTGCGGCGAGAACAGGAAATCGCCCAGATAGCTTTTGACGTGCTTGCGCTGCTGGCCGATCTCGATCCACTCGCTGCCTGGGCTGATGAAGTCCTCCAGCGTGGCCTCAGGGTCGATGGCTTCGCGCATTTGGTCGAAATAGGCAATGCGCAGGTTCGTGCCCAAGCGTACTTTGCCGCTGTCGGGTTGCAGCTGGCCGAGGATGATCTTCAGCAGCGTCGATTTGCCCGCGCCATTGGGGCCCAGCAGGCCAATCTTGTCGCCGCGCAGCACGGTGGTGGAAAAGTCGCGGATCAAGGGCTGCGCGCCAAATTGCTTGCTGACGCCGCTGAGCTCGGCAACGATCTTGCCGCTGGCCTCGCCGCGGGCGATCTCCATGCGCACCGTGCCCAGTGCGTTGCGGCGCTCGGCGCGCTGCTGGCGCAGGGCCTGCAGCCGCGCAATGCGGCTGACGCTGCGCGTGCGCCGCGCCTCCACACCCTTGCGGATCCAGATTTCCTCCTGCGCCAGCAGCTTGTCGGCCTTGGCATGCTCCACGGCCTCCTGTGCCAATTGTTGGTCCTTCAGGCTGCGGTATTGGCTGTAATTGCCGGGATAGGAGCGCAGCTGGCCACGGTCAAGCTCGACCACGCGCGTGGCGATGCGATCCAGAAACGCGCGGTCGTGGGTGATGACGACGATGCTGCCCTTGAAGTCCAGCAGCAAGTCCTCCAGCCAGGCGATGGAGTCCAGATCCAGGTGGTTGGTGGGCTCGTCCAGCAGCAGCAAATCCGGTTGCTGCACCAGCGCCTGGGCCAGGGCCACGCGTTTTTTGTTGCCGCCCGAGAGGCTGCCCACCAGCGCCTCGGGCTGCAGGTGCAGGCGCTGCAGCGTTTCGGCCACGCGCTGCTCCCAGGTCCAGCCGCCCTGCGCCTCGATCTGCGATTGCAGCGCATCCAGGTCTACGCCCGGCTCATGCCGCAGATATTGCTCACGCAGCGCAATCACCGGCTGCAGCCCGGCCGAGACGGCCTCGAAGATGCTGTGCTGCGCGTCGAACTGCGGCTCCTGCGGCACATAGGCGGTGCGCAGGCCAGTCTGCCGGTGGATCGTGCCCTCATCGGCCTGGGCCAGCCCAGCCATGATTTTCAGCAGCGAGGACTTGCCCGCGCCATTGCGGCCGATGAAGGCAATGCGCTCTTTTTCTTCGACGGAGAAATCCGCCCCGTCCAGCAGCGCCACATCGCCAAAGGCCAGTTGCATGTTCAAAAGTGTGATCAAAGCCATGCCTGCGATTATGGAACTGCGTGGAACTGCGCGCGCACTGCACTGTTTGTCCCAAGGTCAACGAAAAAGGCTTTGGCAACGTTGGAGGCTGTCTTGAAAAGCCCTGGGGGAGTGCTTTGGCCTGCCAGGGGTTTGCAGAGTTTGCAGGCGTTTTTCTGGTCTTGACCTCTGCTTTACATGGTGCGCATAGGCTCTGAAGTCTTTGCACCGGCCTTGACGAGAAGGAGTTTTTCATCCCATGCAAGCCACACAGAAAACCATTGCCGGCCTGGCCCTGACGGCTGCTGCTGCGCTGCTGGCAAGCAGCGCATCGGCGCAGTACGGCTATTACTACGACGATGGCGATCGCTACCGCCAGCACTACGATGCCCGGTTTGAGCGCGGCCAAAGCCATTACTACCCGCCCTATCGCCCTCAACCCCAGGTGCGCCACGACGATGATCGCCGTGAACGTCGTCGACGCAACACCGAACTGGCCGTGGGCGCATTGGTGGCTGGCGGTTTGCTGGGCTATGCACTGTCCAACGCCACATCGGCCAGCCAGCCGCCTGTGGCCCCTGGCCAGGGCGGGGCCACGCCCGGTTATGTCATGCCGCCAGTGCAGGCCAATCCGGTCTATCCGGCCCCGGTCTACCAGGCGCCGCAATACCACCAGCCCTACGCGCCGCAGCCCTATTACCGTGCTGCCCCGGTCGATGCGCCGCCGGTGCAGCACCAATACCAGACCATCAACGGCCGCACCTATTACCGCCCGGCGCAATGAGGCGGCACGGGCCACGCAGGCCTGATGCCAATGAAAAAACCGCAGCCCATGCACAAAGGCATGGCTGCGGTTTTTCATTGGCCGAGCAAGCGGGTTTTTATTCAGAGGCGCCCAGGCGCTGGCGGTGTGCCTGGATTTGCTGGCGCACTTGCGCTGGCGCAGTGCCGCCCAGGGTATTGCGCGCGTTGAGCGAGCCGCGCAGGCTCAGCGCCTCGAACACGTCGGCCTCGATGGCCGGATTGAAGCGCTGCAGGTCGGCCAGCGGCAGCTCGCTCAAATCCACGCCACGCTCGATGGCGATGCGCACGGCATGGGCCACGGTTTCATGGGCGTCGCGAAACGGCAGGCCTTTTTTCACCAGGTAATCGGCCAGGTCCGTGGCCGTGGCATAGCCGCGCAGCGCGGCCTGCTCCATGGCCTGGGCATTGACGCTGATGCCGCCACTGCGCTGGCCGGTGGCCGCATCGGTCTGGCCGCCGATCATCTCGGCAAAGATGCGCAGCGTATCGCGCAGGGTGTCCACGGTGTCGAACAGCGGTTCCTTGTCTTCCTGGTTGTCCTTGTTGTAGGCCAGCGGCTGGCCTTTCATCAGCGTGATCAGGCCCATCAAATGCCCCACGACGCGGCCGGTCTTGCCGCGCGCCAGCTCGGGCACGTCGGGGTTTTTCTTCTGCGGCATGATGGAACTGCCGGTGGTGAAGCGATCGGCAATGCGGATGAAGCCGAAGTTCTGGCTCATCCAGACGATCAGCTCCTCTGATATGCGGCTGATGTGCACCATGATGAGCGCGGCGGCGGCGCTGAATTCAATGGCGAAGTCGCGGTCGCTGACGGCATCCAGGCTGTTTTGGCAGATTTGCGGGTTGCCCGCCTCATCGACCATGCCCAGCGCGCGCGCCACCATGGCGCGGTCCAGCGGGTAGCTGGTGCCGGCCAGCGCGGCAGCGCCCAGCGGCAGGGTGTTGGTGCGGCGGCGCACATCGCTCAGGCGCTGGGCATCGCGGCGGAACATCTCGACATAGGCCAGCAGGTGGTGGGCAAAGCTCACCGGCTGTGCTACCTGCAGGTGGGTAAAGCCCGGCAGGATCACGTCCACGTTCTGTGCTGCCACGTCCAGCAGCGCGTGCTGCACCTGGTCCAGCAGGGCGATGATGGCGTCGATCTCATCGCGCAGCCACAGGCGCACGTCGGTGGCCACCTGATCGTTGCGGCTGCGGCCAGTGTGCAGGCGCTTGCCTGCATCGCCAATCAAGGCCGTCAGGCGCGCCTCGATGTTCAGGTGCACGTCCTCCAGGTCCAGTTGCCAGTCGAACTGGCCCGATTCGATTTCCTGGCTGATCTGATCCAGACCGCGGGCGATGGCGGCGCCGTCCTCGGCCGAGAGAATGCCCACCGCCTGCAGCATCTGCGCGTGGGCGCGGCTGCCGGCAATATCGGCTCTCCATAGCCGTTGGTCGAAAAACACGCTGGCGGTGTAGCGCTTGACCAGATCGCTCATCGGCTCGGTGAACAGGGCCGACCAGCCTTCGCTCTTGGAGGCCAGCTGGTTGGCAGAGGGTTGCGGTGCACGGTTTTCAGGCATGGAACTCGGGAATAATGGCAGCTGGCATCGTGTCGTGCGGTGCTTGCCATTGGGCCGCGCACGCAATGGCATGTGGCGCTGGCATGCGGGCGCTGGCGCGCGGCATCGGGCCGCGCCGCCGCAAAAAACACAAGAACACAATGAGCGGGAGAAAACCAAGCATTCTATCTGCGGCATCGCAGCGTCTGCAGCCCTTGGCCAGGGCCGCAGTGATGCCGCCATCGCGTTTGCTGTTCGATGCCTGCCATATGGGCGTGGTGCTGCGCGCCTTGCTGCTGACCGAGCTGCCGCTGGCGTTGGTGCTGCTGTTTGGCGCCGATGATCTTCAGCAGTGGCTGGGCCACTTTGCGCTGCTCACCGGCATCGCGTTCCCGCCGCTGCTGCTGTGGCTGCTGCTGGCTTGTTGGCTCAAGCACTGGCTGGACAGACAGGTCCCCTCCGTACAGTGGGCCTATGCGTTGTTGACGGGCTGGTGTTGCGGCCTGCTGGCCTTTGCCCTGTACGCCATGCCCGGCCAGCTGCGCGGCAGCGGCGCAAACTGGCTGGCTTCGGGCCTGAGCGGCATGGGCCTGGCCGGCCTGCTCACCAGCATGTTTGCCATGCGCCACCGCGCCAGCCAGCCAGCGTCCACCGTGGCGCGGCTGGCAGAGCTGCAATCGCGCATCCGGCCGCATTTTTTGTTCAACACCCTCAACAGCGCCATTGCCCTGGTGCGCCAGGATCCGGCCAAGGCCGAATCCATGCTCGAAGACTTGAGCGACCTGTTTCGCCATGCGCTGCTCGATGCCTCCAGCGTCTCCAACCTGGAAAAGGAAGTGGAGATTGCCCGCCAATACCTGCGCATCGAAGGCATTCGCTTTGAAGGCCGCCTGCGCGTGAGCTGGACGGTGGACGAGGCGGCATTGCAGGCCAGCGTGCCGCCGCTGCTGTTGCAGCCGCTGGTGGAAAACGCCATCAAGCACGGCGTCGAACCCAGCAGCGAAGGCGGTGAAATCCACGTATTGGTGCGTCGCAAGGGCGATCGCGTGCTGCTGCGCATCAGCAATACCGTGCCCGGCCCCAACAGCGCAGTGGCCCATGCTGCGGGCCGGGGGGGCAACGGCATTGCGCTGCAAAACGTCCGCGATCGTTTGCGCCTGATGCACGACGTCAATGCCGACTTTCGCTGTCGCACCCACGATGGCCGCTACGAAGTGGCCATGAACCTGCCAGCCAAGCCGCTGCTGGGGCGTGATGCGGCCCAGCGCGCGGCATTTCATTGAACACCAACCAACATCAGCCTTTGCTGCTCTTCTGCCATGAACATCTTGATCGTTGACGATGAATCGCTGGCGCGCCAGCGCCTGGCCATGCTGCTGCAGGAGCAAACTGCTGTGCCCTGCCGCGTGTTTGAAGCCGCTGCCGCCAGCCAGGCGCAGCAAATCATGCAGCGCATGCAAGAGCATGCCCGCATTGATTTGGTGCTGCTGGATGTGAACATGCCCGGCATGGACGGCATGGCCTTTGCCCAGCTGCTGCGGCGCATGCAGCCGCAGCCTGCGGTGGTGTTCGTCACCGCCCATGCCGAATTTGCCGCGCAGGCCTTTGAGCTGGAGGCGCTGGACTACCTGACCAAGCCCGTGCGCCTGGAGCGCCTGCGCCAGACGCTCGAGCGCGTGCAGCGCTGGCAGCAAATGCAGCAGCCGCAGCAGGCTGCCATGGCGCCACAGGCCGGTGCTCCGGCAGGCCCAGCCGCCGCCGAAGGGCCAGCGCCTGGCTTGCCCGCGGCCAGCGGGCCATTCATCTACATCAACGAGCGCGGCCACAGCGAGCGCGTGCTGCTGGAGCACATCATTTTCTGCCGCGCCGAAATGAAGTACGTCACGCTGCACACCAGACAGCGCGACTACCTGTGCGTTGATTCGCTCAACGATCTGGAAAAGCGCTTCCCCGAATACCTGCTGCGCGTGCACCGCAACGCCCTGGTGGCGCGCAAGGCGCTGCGCGCGCTGCACAAGGTGCACAGCAAGGAAGACGGCGACCATTGGCGCGTGCAATTGCATGGCACGGACGAAACCCTGCAGGTCTCGCGCCGCATGGTGGCCGGCGTGCGCGAGGCGCTGCGCACTTGAGGGCGCATTGCTTCACGAAGTGCCGCCATCGGGCCGGGCATCGTGCCGTTGGGGGGGAACACGCACATGCGCGCACATGCGTGTGGCTCAGTGCCTACGACGATGCGTCGGGCGCGGACGCCTGTGCCGGTGTCGTCTTGACGCCCCATCGGTAGCCATCGGGGTCGGTGAAGATGGCGTAGGACTGGCCCCAGGGCATGTCGGTGAGCTCCTGCACCAGCCGCCCGCCATTTGTACGGACGGTCTCGATGAACCGGGCTGCGTCGGCGTAGGCATCGAAGGTGACATCGATGATGGTGGCGCCAGCGTTCACGGTTGGTGCGGATGGATCCCACCACGCGGCGAACTCGGCGGTGTGGATGGCCAGCGGCGCGAAGCCGCAGGTAACGACCCATGCGCGCGGCGTCTCATCGCTTGGAAGGGTGATCGCACGCAGCTCACAACCCAGCGCCGCATAGAACACACGGCTTCGCTCCAGATCGTCGACAACGAGATTGATCTGGGTCACATGGGCCATTCGAGACATATTCACCTCCTGAACACCTGTTTTCGGTTTTTTCCCATGATGCCGTATGGCTCCTCAGGCTGCGGCGCTGGACGTTCCCGCTATTCGGGTGCGCCGCATCACGGTTGCTCTGGCTGTTGGCCCTGTGGCGGGGGCTGTGCCTGCCGGGCCTGGCGGTTGCGCTCGCGCAGCTGGGCCAGCTTCTCGCCGATCTTGATCTCCAGTCCGCGTGGCACGGGCTGGTACCAGCCGGGCTCGGCCATGCCCTCGGGCAGGTAGCGCTCGCCAGCGGCGAAGGCGTCGGGCTCGTCGTGGGCATAGCGGTAGTGCTGGCCGTGGCCCAGTTGCTTCATCAGTTGGGTGGGCGCATTGCGCAGGTGCACGGGCACCGGGCGCGTGCCATCGCGCTGCACCCAGGCGCGCGCGGCCTTGTAAGCGGTGTAGACGGCGTTGGATTTGGGCGCCACGGCCAGATAGACCAGGCACTGCGCCAGCGCCAGCTCGCCCTCGGGCGAGCCCAGGCGCTCGTAGGTTTCGGTGGCGTCCAGCGCCAGGCGCAACGCGCGCGGGTCGGCCAGGCCGATGTCCTCGCTGGCCATGCGGATCATGCGCCGCGCGATGTACATCGGATCGGCGCCGCCGTCGAGCATGCGCAGCATCCAGTACAGCGCCGCGTCCGGGTCGGAGCCGCGCACCGATTTGTGCAGCGCGCTGATGCTGTCGTAGAACTGGTCGCCGCCCTTGTCGTAGCGGCGCATGCGCTCGCCCAGCACGCGCAGCAGCCAGGCATCGTCCACGTGCGCCAGCCGCTCCTGCTGCGCCGCCATGGCCAGCGTCTCCAGCGTGCCCAGCAGTCGCCGGGCGTCGCCATCGGCGTAGTCCAGCAGGCGCTGCAGCGCCTGCTCTTCGATGGCTGGCACGGCCTCCAGCGCTTGCGCGCGCTGCACGATTTCGCGCAGCTGGGCATGCTGCAGTGGTTGCAGCACATAGACCGCAGCGCGCGATAGCAGGGCCGAATTGACTTCGAACGAGGGGTTTTCGGTGGTCGCGCCGATGAAAGTGAACAGGCCGCTTTCGACGTGCGGCAAAAAGGCATCCTGCTGGCTTTTGTTGAAGCGGTGCACTTCATCGACGAACACGATGGTGGGCTGCGGCGCCAGGCCGTCGTGGGCCTGCTGGGCCTGCTCGACCGCCTCGCGGATGTCCTTGATGCCGCCGAGTACCGCGCTGATGGCAATGAACTGCGCATCGAAAGCGCCGGCCATGAGCCGTGCAATCGTCGTCTTGCCGACCCCAGGCGGGCCCCAGAGGATGCAGCTGTGCGGCCGGCCGGACTCAAAAGCCAGCCGCAGCGGCATGCCCTCGCCCAGCAGGTGCTGCTGGCCCACCACTTCACCCAACGTGCGCGGGCGCAGACGTTCGGCCAGGGGCTGGTGCAGTGCGGCGGAGGGCATGGGGCGTGTGGTGTGGGCAGTGCAAAGGTGCTGCCGGACTATACGCTGCCTTGGCTGGCCGATTCATGCCTGGCAGGCGCTCAGGCATTCTCTGGCGACAGACGCTGGTCGGGGGTGATTTGCAGCGGGTCGGTGCGCAATTCGATCAGCGCCAGACGGCCCGATTGCTGAGCGCGTTGCCAGGCGGCGGCGAAATCCTCGGTGCGGGTGACCGGCTCGGCATGGGCGCCGCAGGCGCGCGCCATGGCGCAGTAGTCGGGGCTGGGCAGGCGCGTGGCGCTGACGCGGCCGGGGTAGCGCCGCGCCTGGTGCATGCGGATGGTGCCGTACATGCCGTTGTTGACCAGCAGCACGGTCAGGCGGGCGCCGCATTCGGCGGCGGTGGCCAGCTCCTGCGGGTACATCATGAAGCAGCCATCGCCAGCGAAGCAGACGACCTGGCGCTGCCTGTGACGCAGCGCGGCGGCGATGGCCGCAGGCAGGCCATAGCCCATGGCGCCGCAGGTCGAGGCCAGCTCGGTGCGCGGCTGGCGGTAGCGGAAGAAGCGGTGCAGCCAGATGGCGTAGTTGCCCGCGCCGTTGGTGAGGATGGCGTCCTCGGGCAGCTCGCGGTCCAGGTATTGCACGACGGCGCGCAGGTCCACGCCGTCGATCTGGCCGTCTGGCGCGGTGCCGCCCAGGCCGATGAAGGCTTCATAGCCGGCGCGGCCCTGGCTGAGCCAGCCCTGCCAGTTACCCCGCCAGTTACCCCAGTTGCCCGGCTGCGCTGCGGCGCTGGATGCCTGGTCCCAGTCCAGCAGGGCCTGCAGCAAGGCTTCGGGTTTGGCGGCGATGGCGACATCGGCCTGATAGACGCGACCCAGCTCATCGGCGCCGGGGTGGCAATGCACCAGGGTTTGCTGCGGGCGCGGCACCTGCAGCAGCTCGTATTCGCCGGTGCTCACGTCCGTCAGCCGCGTGCCCAGCGCCAGCAGCACATCGGCCTGCTGCACCATGGCGCGCACCGAGGGGCTCATGCCCAGACTGAGGTGGCCAACGAAGTGCGGATCGCGGTTGTCGAACAAATCCTGGCGGCGAAAGCTGCAGGCCACGGGCAACTGCCAGCGCTGCACCAGCGTGCGCAGCAGCGCGTGTGCCTGGGGCGTCCAGCCTGAGCCGCCCAGCACCAGCAGCGGCCGTTGCGCCTGGGCCAGCAGCTGGCCGACCTGCTGCGCCGTAGCGGCATCAACGGCCGCTGGCGCCAGCGGCGTGGCGCGGCAGGCCGGGCAGTCGGTGGCCTCCTGCAGCATGTCCTCGGGCAGGGCCACGACCACCGGGCCGGGCCGGCCGCTGACGGCCACGTGGAAGGCGCGGGCAATCAACTCAGCCATGCGCTCGGCGCGGTCGATCTCGATGACCAGCTTGGCCATGTGGCCGAACAGCTGCTGGTAGTCCACCTCCTGAAAAACGTCGCGGCCCTTGTCCTCGCGGGCGATCTGGCCGATGAACAAAATCATCGGCGTGGAATCCTGCTGGGCCACGTGCACGCCGATGCTGGCGTGCGTAGCGCCGGGGCCGCGCGTGACCATGCAGATGCCGGGCTGGCCGGTGAGCTTGCCGTCGGCCTCGGCCATGTTGGCGGCCGCGCCTTCGTGCTTGGTGACGACCACCTCGATGCCGGCGGCGTCGTAGAGCGCATCCAGCACTTCCAGATAGCTTTCGCCCGGCACGCAAAAGACGCGTTGCACGCCATGCAGGGCCAGGGCATCGACCAGCACGCGGCCGGCGCTTTGGCGCTGCGGGGATGGGGTGAATTGGGTCATGGCAAGGCTCCGTCTGGACGATGGGATGGGGCAAAGCCCAATGCTAGGGGCGGATCGCGCTGCGGCTCTGTCGCCTGCGTGCGACGGGATGGATGCGCTGCGGCAGGACTGGCGGTTTGACCGTAGAATGCCCGCACCGTTCAGCGGGCGCAGACTGGCGCAACATGGGCCAGTGCGCAATCCGGGCAAATGCCGATGGGCTGAACGGCCGTTTGTCTCCTCCACCTCTCAACCGGTGGATTGACCCCGCAGCTGGCCACTTGCCGCTGCGGGGTTCTTTTTGGCCCATGGTGCACGGGCCTCTTGTGCGGGCCTTGCGCGAGCAGCATTGCTGCGGCAGGCATGGCTGGTGGCGCGCTTATCATCGCCGTTTTGTCTGTGGCACTGCAGCCCCGATTGCGATGACGCTCACCCCCGCCGATTACCTGAAAAAAATCCTCACTGCCCGCGTTTATGACGTGGCTGTGGAAACGCCGCTGGAGCCGGCGCGCCAGCTCTCGGCGCGGCTGGGCAACCAGGTGCTGCTCAAGCGCGAGGACCAGCAGCCGGTGTTCAGCTTCAAGCTGCGCGGCGCTTACAACAAGATGGCGCAGCTCTCACCGGCAGAGCTCGAGCGCGGGGTGATTTGCGCCTCGGCAGGCAACCATGCGCAGGGTGTGGCACTCAGCGCCAGCCGGCTGGGTGCGCGGGCGGTGATCGTCATGCCGGTGTCCACGCCGCAGGTCAAGATCGACGCGGTGCGCAGCCTGGGCGGGGAAGTGGTGCTGCACGGCGACAGTTTCAGCGACTCCTACCAATACGCGCTGCAATTGCAGCAGCAGCAAGGGTTGACTTTCGTGCACCCGTTTGACGACCCGGACGTGATCGCTGGCCAGGGCACGATCGCCATGGAGATGCTGCGGCAGCTGCAAAGCCTGGGCAGCCGCCGCCTGGATGCGGTGTTCGTGGCCATTGGCGGCGGCGGCCTGATTGCTGGCGTGGCCAACTACATCAAGGCGGTGCGCCCGGACGTGCGCGTCATTGGCGTGCAGATGAACGATTCGGACGCCATGCGGCGCTCGGCCGAGGCCGGCGAGCGCGTGGAGCTGGCCGACGTAGGCCTGTTCTCGGACGGCACGGCCGTCAAGCTGGTGGGTGAGGAGACCTTCCGCATCAGTCGCGAGCTGGTGGATGACTACGTGGTCGTCAGCACCGATGAGGTTTGCGCCGCCATCAAGGACATCTTCATCGACACGCGCAGCATCGTCGAGCCAGCGGGCGCTCTGGCCGTGGCGGCCATCAAGCAGTACGTGGCGCAGCACCACACCCAGGGCCAGACCTACGCAGCCATTCTGTGCGGCGCGAACATGAATTTTGACCGCCTGCGCTTCGTGGCCGAGCGCGCGCTGGTCGGTGAGCAGCGCGAGGCGCTGTTTGCCGTGACGATGAAGGAAGAGCGCGGCAGCTTTCGCAGCTTTTGCGAAACCATTGCCCAGCTGCCAGGCGCGGCGCGCAACGTCACCGAGTTCAACTACCGCATGAGCGACCGGCATGCCGCGCATGTCTTCGTTGGCCTGGCCACCAATGGGCCGGGCGAATCGGCGCAGATTGCCGCGCACCTGGATGCGCACGGCTTCAAGACGCTGGACCTGACCCACGACGAGCTGGCCAAGGAGCATTTGCGCCACCTCATCGGCGGGCCAGCGCCGCTGGCCAACCACGAGCGCCTGCTGCGCTTCATCTTCCCGGAGCGGCCTGGCGCGCTCTTCAAGTTCCTCAGCCTGATGCAGCCGAGCTGGAACATCAGCCTGTTCCACTATCGCAACCAGGGGGCGGACTACGGCAAGATCCTGGTGGGCATCCAGGTGCCGCAGGAGGACGATGCGGCATTCCAGCAGTTTCTCGATGCGTTGGGCTATCCCTACGTCGAGGAAAGCGACAACCCGGCCTATCGCCTGTTTCTCAAGAGCAGCGCGGCGGCTGCTTGAGCGCCTGCCGCCATGACGGCCACGGAACTCATCACGCACACACCTGTGTGGGTCTGGCCATTGCTGGCGGCGCTGCTGGCGCTGGGCTGGATGCAAACGCGCGCGCGTCGCGTCTCGCTGGCGCGTGCGCTGGCATTGCCGCTGGTCATGCTCATCCTCACGCCTGCGACGCTGGTCGTGCGCTTGGCCGCCACAGGCTCTCTGACGGCCGCGCTGGCGGTTTGGGGCGCCGGCACCCTGGGCGCTGCCCTCATTGGCCGCCGCCGGGCCTTGCGTCCCGGGGAGCATTTCGACGCTGCCACGCGCCGCCTGCACTTGGCCGGTAGCTGGGCGCCGCTGCTGATCATCCTGGGCATCTTTTGTCTGCGTTATGCGGTGGCCGCCACGCAGGCCGTGAACCCGGCGTTGGCTGCGCAGCCTGCATTCGTGTTGGCCACGGCGGCGCTGGGCGGCATGCTCAACGGCTGGCTGGTGGCGCGTGCCTGGGCACTGTGGATGTTGGCGCGCTCTTCCATGTGAGCGCACGGGCCCTGCAGCGGTGCGCGGCCCTGTGGCTGGGCAATAATGCCGCCTGCCCTGCCCTGCCCTGCCCTGCCCTGCCCTGCCCTGCAGGCCTTGCTCTGCGGCTCCAAGGCATTTGTAGATACTCTCGATTGTTTGTTGGCTTGTTGACATGACCAGTGCCCTGCACACCTCCTCCCTGACTTCGTTGCCCTTGCTGGCTCGCGGCAAAGTGCGGGACAACTACGCCGTTGGCGATGACCGCATCCTGATGATCGCCAGCGACCGCATCTCCGCCTTTGACGTCATCATGGGCCAGCCCATCCCCGGCAAGGGCGAGCTGTTGACCCGCATGGCGCTGTTCTGGTTCGACAAGCTGGCCGACATCTGCCCCAACCACCTGACCGGCCAGGCGCCCGAGAGCGTCGTCACCGAGCAGGAGCTGCCGCAGGTGCAAGGCCGCGCCATGCTGGTCAAGCGCCTCAAACCCTTGCCCATCGAGGCCGTGGTGCGCGGCTACCTGGCTGGCAGCGGCTGGAAGGAATACCAACAAACCCAGTCCGTGTGTGGCGTGCAGCTGCCCGCTGGCCTGGGCAATGCCCAGCGCCTGCCCGAATCCATTTACACGCCGGCGGCCAAGGCGGAGGTGGGCGAGCACGACGAGAACATCAGCTACGAGAAAACCGTCGAAATGGTCGGTCCCGAGCTGGCCGCGCAGATCCGCAGCGTCAGTCTGGCGCTTTATGAGCGCGCAGCGCAGTTGGCCCTGGCCAAGGGCATCATCATTGCCGACACCAAGTTCGAATTTGGTTTGGACGCCGATGGCACGCTGACGCTGATGGACGAGGTGCTCACACCCGACAGCTCGCGCTACTGGCCCGTGGAAGGCTATGAGCAGGCCTTGCGCGAAGGCAGCAATCCGCCCAGCTACGACAAGCAGTTCCTGCGCGATTGGCTGGAGCAGGTGCGCGTCAACGGCCAGCCCTGGGACAAAACCCCGCCGGCGCCACGCCTGCCGCCGGAAGTGATTGCGCAGACTGCCGCCAAGTACACCGAGGCCTTGCAGCGCCTGATGGGCTGATCCGCCCTGCCCTGGCCGCATTGCGGGCTGCGATGCGGCCTGCTTGCGGCCTTGCACAGGCGCTGCTGAACGGAGGCCTGTTTTTTTCAAGGAGATCCTTGCCCATGCCCTCCCCCGCTTACATCGTGGCCGCCGTGCGCACCGCCGGCGGCCGTCGCAATGGCCGCCTGGCCGGCTGGCACCCCGTGGATTTGGCCGCGCAGGTGCTCGACGCGCTGGTGGCGCGCAGCGGCGTCGATCCCGCCCAGGTCGAGGACGTGTTCATGGGCTGCGTCAGCCAGATCGGCGAGCAGGCCGCCAACGTGGCGCGCAATGCCGTGTTGGCCTCCGTGCTGCCCGAGGCCGTGCCCGGCACCAGCATCGACCGCCAGTGCGGCTCATCGCAGCAGGCCCTGCACTTTGCCGCGCAGGCCGTGATGTCCGGCGTCATGGATGTGGTCATCGCCGCTGGTGTGGAGTCCATGAGCCGCGTGCCCATGGGCAGCCCCATGGCCCTGCCGCGCAAGGCCGGCATGGGTTATTACCAAAGCCCAGGCATCGACGCGCGCTACGGCGGGGTCGAGTTCAGCCAGTTCATGGGCGCGGAAATGGTGGCCAGCAAATACGGCCTGGACAAGGCGCAGCTCGACGCCTATGCGCTGCAAAGCCACCAGCGCGGCGTGGCCGCAACGCAGGCAGGCCACTTCGAGGCGGAAATTCTGCCCATTGAAGTGCGCGACGCCCAGGGCCAGGGCACCGGCCAGTGGCATACCGTGGACGAGGGCCTGCGTTTTGACGCCACGCTCGAAGCCATCCAGAACGTCAAGCTGCTGCAGGAAGGCGGCGTCATCACCGCCGCCAATGCCAGCCAGGTCTGCGATGGCGCCTCGGGCGTGCTGGTGGTCAATGAGCGCGGCCTGCGCGCGCTGGGCGTGGCGCCGCTGGCGCGCATCCACCACATGAGCGTGTTGGGCCACGACCCGGTGATCATGCTCGAAGCGCCGCTGCCGGCCACCGAGGCGGCGTTGAAAAAAGCCGGCATGCGCATCGAAGACATGGATCTGTACGAAGTCAACGAAGCCTTTGCGCCCATCCCGCTGGCCTGGCAGCAGGCGCTGGGCGCCGATGCCGCGCGCATGAACGTGCACGGCGGCGCCATTGCGCTGGGCCACCCGCTGGGGGCCTCGGGCACCAAGCTCATGACCACGTTGGTGCATGCGCTGGGCTGGCACGGCAAGCGCTGGGGCCTGCAAACCATGTGCGAGGGCGGCGGCATGGCCAATGTCACCATCGTCGAGCGTTTGTGACGCTGTCCTCAGCGCCCTGCCCTGCCCTGCCCGCCGGCCACGGGCCGATGACATTCACCTCAGGAGTCTTGCCATGCAGGAACAAGTTTTTGAAGACCGAGTTGCCGTGAGCCTGGGGGCCGAAGGCGTGGCCACCGTCATGCTGCGCCGCCCGGAAAAGATGAACGCCTTGGATGTGGCCATGTTCAAGGGCTTGGCTGCCGCCGGCGCCTGGCTGCGCGAGGCCGTTGGCCTGCGCGCTGTGGTTCTGGCCGGTGAAGGCAAAGCCTTTTGCGCCGGGCTGGACATGGCCAATTTCGAGGGCCTGCTGCGCGGCCAGGCGTTGGATCCAGCCCTGGGTCGGCTGGCTGAGCGAAGCCATGGCCAGGCCAACCTGCCCCAGCACATTTGCTGGCAGTGGCGCATGTTGGAGGTGCCAGTCGTGGCCGCGCTGCATGGCGTGGCCTTGGGCGGTGGCCTGCAATTGGCCCTGGGCGCCGATGTGCGCCTGGTGGCACCCGATGCGCGCCTGTCGGTGCGTGAAATGCATTGGGGCCTGGTGCCCGACATGGCGGGCATGGCGCTGTTGCGTGAATTGGTGCGCGCCGACATCGCGCGCGAGCTGGTGTTCAGCGGTCGCATGGTGGACGCCCAGGAGGCCTGCCAGATCGGTCTGGCGACCCGGCTGGTGCAAGACCCTTTGGCGCAAGCGCTGGAGCTGGCCCGGCAAATGGCTGGCTTCAGCCCGCAGGCCATGCGCGCGGCCAAGCGTTTGCTCAACAGCACGGCCGATGCCTCGGCCGGCGAATTGCTGTTGGCCGAATCGTTGGAGCAGCTACAGCTCTTGGGCAGCGCCGACCAGCGCGAGGCCGTGATGGCTGGGCTGGAAAAACGCCCGCCGGTTTTTCGCGATGCCTGATGCATCGCAGCCATGAAAAAAGCCCATGCAGCAAAAACTGCATGGGCTTTTTTCATGAACTTAGCGCTGGCTGATTCAGTTTGCGACGCTGGTGCAGTTGGTTTCCACCAGATTGTTGTAAGGGTCGTAGAAGCTGAAGAAAGCCTCATTGCCTTTCTGGTGCCATTCAGCGCCGCGGCCGAACAGCCCGCTCTTGCCGACGTAGCGCGAGCCGGAGCCGGAGACAGTGATGTTCAGCATGGCGCTCTTGTCGTCAAGCTTGAGCTCCAGCTGCTCTGTGCCCCGGGGCTGCACCCAGACGGTCAGACCGTTTTGGCAAGCAAATTTGCTGGCCATCATTTCGTGATGCTGGGCGGGCGCAACCGTTGTTGCGGCATGGCCAGTCATTTGGTTTTGAGGCTGCTTGGGCTGTGTGCCGCTGCAAGCGGCCAGCGCCACAGCGCAACCAACCAGCATGGGGATGTGTTTGATGTTCATGGCAATACTCCCTTCAAAGTATGAGTATGAAAACAGGCTTGGCAGCGCCGGTGCAGAGCTTGCGCCTGCCAAGATGCGTGGCGCATTGTAGGTGCCTTGCCGTAGTGCGAATGGGCACATGCACACTGTTACCTGTGTTTCGGCCTTGCTGATTGCCCTGGCAGGCAGGCGCTTGCCAGGGCGCGCTGGCGGCGCGGAATGGCTCAGCGGTCTCAGAGCCTGTTCAAAATCTTTGCACGGCGGTCAAGAGAGCGGATTGGGGCGCTCTGCTGCGCCCGCAAAGCCTCGCCATAGCCCCAGAGCTATGGCTGCGTTTTGCGCCTTGCAGCCCACCCCAAACCGCTTCTTGCCCACTCGCGCCGAGATTTTGAACAGGCTCTCAGCCGGCCTCGCCCCGACCCTGGCTTTTGATGGCGCGGTGGCCAATGTCCTTGCGGTATTGCGCGCCGTTGAACTGAATCTGGCTGAGCACGGCATAGGCGCGCTGCTGGGCCAGCTTGACGTTGTCGCCCAGCGCGGTCACGCACAGTACGCGGCCGCCGCTGGTGTTGATGACGCCCTCCTCCAGCGCGGTGCCGGCGTGGAAGACCACGGCATCGTCAAACGCATCGTCGCTGGGCAGGCCGCTGATGGCGTCGCCCTTGCGCGGCGACTCGGGGTAGCCGTGCGCGGCCATGACCACGCCCAGCGCCACGCGCCGATCCCAGGCCAGCTCGACCTGATCGAGCCGGCCGTCCACTGCGGCGCTGAGCACTTCGAACAAGTCGCTCTTGAGGCGCATCAGAATGGGCTGGGTTTCCGGGTCGCCCATGCGGCAGTTGAACTCCAGCGTGCGCGGTTGGCCCTGGGCGTCGATCATCAGGCCAGCGTAGAGAAAGCCGGTGAAGGGGATGCCGTCGCGCTCCATGCCGCGGATGGTGGGCAGGATGATTTCGCGCATGGCGCGGGCGTGCACGTCGGCCGTGACGATGGGCGCGGGCGAGTACGCGCCCATGCCGCCGGTGTTGGGGCCCTGGTCGCCGTCGAGCAGGCGCTTGTGGTCTTGGCTGGTGGCCAGCGCCAGCACGTTCTTGCCATCGCAGAGCACGATGAAGCTGGCTTCCTCGCCGCTGAGGAACTCCTCGATCACCACGCGCGCCTGGCCCTGGTTGTGGGCCGCGCCGTAGCGGTTGTCCAGCAGCATGTCGTCCACCGCCTGGTGGGCCTGCTCGATGGTCTCGGCCACGACCACGCCCTTGCCAGCGGCCAGGCCATCGGCCTTGACGACGATGGGCGCGCCCAGCCGGTCGATGTAGGCCTTGGCCGCATCCGGGTCACTGAAGGTGTCGAAGGCGGCGGTGGGGATGCCATGGCGCTGCATGAAGGCCTTGGAGAAGGCCTTGGAGCTTTCCAGTTGCGCGGCGGCCTTGGTGGGGCCGAAGATGCGCAGGCCGTGGGCGCGAAATTCATCGACCACGCCAGCTGCCAGCGGGGCTTCGGGGCCGACCACCGTCAGCGCCACTTTTTCGCGCTGCGCCCATTCGCGCAGGGCCTGGGGCTCGGTGATGGGCAGATTGGTGAATTTTGGGTTGCGCGCCGTGCCGCCGTTGCCGGGGGCAACGAACAATTGGGTCACGCGCGGCGATTGCGCCAGTTTCCAGGCCAGAGCGTGTTCGCGGCCGCCAGAGCCGATGACGAGGACTTTCATACGGGGGTCAGACAAAGGGGATTGGGGCTGGGCCAGGCACGGCGGCCAAGGCCGTGCGGCGCAATGTCACAGCGCCAGCTCGGCGTTGTGGTAGACGTCCTGCACGTCGTCCAGATCTTCGAGCACGTCCAGCAGCTTTTGCATGCGCTGGGCGTCTTCGCCTTCGAGGGCGATGCTGTTGTCGGCGCGCATGGTCACCTCGGCCATTTCTGCGTTAAAGCCTGCCGCTTCGAGCGCGTTTTTCACGGCTTCGAAATCGCTCGGCGCGCACAGCACCTCGATGGCGCCTTCGTCGTCGCTGATGACGTCGTTGGCGCCAGCCTCCAGGGCCACTTCCATCAGCTTGTCCTCATCGGTGCCGGGGGCGAAGAAGAGCTGCCCCACGTGCTGGAACTGGAAGGCCACCGAGCCTTCGGTGCCCATGTTGCCGCCGTACTTGTTGAAGGCGTGACGCACTTCGGCCACGGTGCGCTGGCGGTTGTCGGTCATGGTGTCGACGATGATGGCCGCGCCGCCGATGCCATAGCCCTCGTAGCGGATTTCCTCGTAGTTCACGCCCTCGAGGTTGCCCGTGGCTTTGTCGATGTTGCGCTTGATGTTGTCGGCCGGCATGTTGGCGGCCTTGGCCTTGTCGATGGCCAGGCGCAGGCGCGGGTTGGCGCCCGGGTCGCCGCCGCCGGCGCGGGCGGCCACGATGATTTCACGGATCAGGCGCGTCCAGATGCGGCCGCGCTTCTCGTCTTGGCGCCCTTTGCGGTGCTGAATATTGGCCCACTTGCTATGCCCTGCCATGGGTGCTTGCCTCGTCTTTCCATGCCGTGTGCGTGGCTGCCATGCCTGCAGCGGCGCGCATCATCGGCGTCATTGAACAAAAGGGCGCATTTTACGAAAACGAAACAGCCGCCCTGGCCTGTGGCCGAGGCGGCTGATGGGGCGCCCGAGTTGGGCCAGAGCTTGCTCAGAACTCCAGCTTCAGGCCCAGCGTCAGATTGCGCCCGCGCAGTGGCGAGGCTTCCTTGACGAAGGAGCTGGGGTTGAAGGCCAGCTCGTCCAGCGCGTTGGACAGTTGTGCATACAGGCTGTAATGCCCCCACGCGCCCATGCGCTGGCGCCAGCTGGCGTGCAGGTTGAGCATGTCGTAGGCTGGGGTGCGGGTTTCATAGTGGGTGATGCGGTTTTGGGCGAAGCTGTGGTACCACTCGGCCCCGGCCGACCAGGGCCCGGACTGCCAGAGTGCGTTCAGGCCCAGGCGATGGGCGGGTTGGCGCGGCACGCGCGCGCCCGCGCCGACGAAGTGCGCCCGCACCATGTCGGCGTATGCGCCCACGCGCCACTGGCTGTTGAGCTGATGACTGATGCGCGCTTCCAGGCCCTTGAACACGGCGTCGTGCTGGCGGTAGTCGATCAGGCGGAAGTTTTCGTGGCGGTCTGTGGTGTGGGCGTAGATGTAGTGGTTGATGCGGTTGTAGAAGGCTGTGAGCTCATAGCGCGTGGCGCCGCTGTTCTTGCGCAGCGTGAGGTCGAGGTTGTTCGATTGTTCGGCCTTGAGGCGGCTGTTGCCGCGCTCCCACGTGTTGGTGGCCAGGTGGATGCCGCCTGCAAACAGCTCTTCGGCCGTGGGCGCGCGCGAGGAGCGCGAGGCGCTGGCGGCCAGCACGTAGCCAGGCGCGAACTGCCAACTGGCGCCGGCCGAGAGCGAGCCCATGTGGTGCCGCACGCTGCCGCTGCGGCGCTGGCCCATCAGCCGGGCGTTCTGCCATTCGTAGCGCCCGCTGAGCTCCAGGCGCCAGTCGCCCAAGCGGTATTCCTCCAGCGCAAACAGGGCGCGGTTGCTGGTGTCGGTGGGCTCGACGTAGGCTTCGTTGCCCACGGCGCTGAACTCGCGGCGGCTGTGCTGCAAGCCAATCAGGCCGCGCAGCCGGCCGGCGCCCAGCGCGATGGGCTGGTGTTCGAGCTCCAGGCGCGCATCGTGGGCCTGGTTCTTGAAGGTGGTGCCAATCTCCCCATGGTCGATTTCATCGTGCCGGTAGTCGGTGACGCTGGCGCGCAGGCGCGCGCGTGAAAAGCCCGGCAGCGGCTCGCTCCACTGGCCGCGCAGGTCCCAGCGCTCGGTGTCCATATCCACCAGGGCAATATGGTCCTCGTCGTGGCCATGCGCGCAATGCAGGTGCTGGCCGTGCCAGTGGCAGCCCGGCGGCGCTGGGCGCGGGTCGTGGGCATGGCCGTGGCTGCCGCAGTGCAGCGAGTTGCCGTGCAGGTGGCAGTCTTCGTATTCGTGGCTGTGGCCTGGCAGGCCGTACTGGCTGCGCAGGCGGCTGTAGGCCAGGCCCAGGTAGCCGCGCTCATGCACCAGCGCGCCGCCGACGCTGCCGTACCAGGTGGCGTTGTGGGAGCCGCTGACGCGCTCGCTGCTCCAGCCGCTGCCGACGCGGTACTCGCCGGCCGAGCGTTTGAGGCCCTCGACGTGCAACGCCAGCGGGCCGCGCCCGCCTGTCAGCGCGAAGGCGCCTGTGCCTTCGCGGGCGCTGCTGTCCTTGCGCAGCTGCAACTGGCCTTCATACCCTTTGTCTGGCACGGCCGTGGGCACGCGGCCATCGCGCAGATTGACCACACCGCCAGTGATGCCGCCGCCATACAGCAGGGTCGAGGGGCCACGCAGGATTTCCACCTCCTGCGCCAGCATGGGCTCGATGGCCACGGCGTGGTCCGGG
Organism: Vandammella animalimorsus; assembly: GCF_002288875.1. Lineage (NCBI taxonomy): Bacteria > Pseudomonadati > Pseudomonadota > Betaproteobacteria > Burkholderiales > Comamonadaceae > Vandammella > Vandammella animalimorsus. The sequence goes on from NZ_NTBH01000012.1 coordinate 76,569, forward strand.
CTGGATGTGGAGGCATCCTGCACTTCGCTGCCATCGCTGAGGATGCGCACCCGGGCGCCATCGGCGCCGCGGATGACCGGGCGCCCCGCGCCTGCGCCGTAGTGGTTGTTGCGCACGCCGGGCAGGCCCTCGAGGGTATCGCCCAGCGTGGCCGAACCGCGCAGCTGCAGATCATCGGCATCCAGCAAATCCACGGGCGTGGCCGACTCCTCCAGCGGGATGTCCAGAGCGCGGCCGCTGACGCTGACCTCCGCCAGCTCAGGCGTGCTGGCGGTTGCAGTTGCGGAGGCCTGCTCCTGGCCGGCGATCGACTGAGTCTGGGTTTGTGCCTGGGCCAGTGGCTGTGCGCCCAGGCTGGCACACAGCAATGCCAGGGCGTGCAATGGGAAAGATGCTTTGGTCATGGCGATGCAGAAAAAATGGGACGGTGAGACAAGCCACCGGGGCAGTGCCAGCCACGGTTGGCCTGAAAACAAACGCTGCCGCACGAGGCGGCAGGCGGTGAAGAAACAAGGCGCTGGCAAGAAGGTGGCCAGGCGCGGGCGGTGCTTGCACACGCGCGCCTGGCCCGTCCATCAGTGCTTGTGCTCGGGCAGGCCCAGCCAAACCATGCCGGTGGGGCTGAAGTTCAGCGCAATGCTGCCTTGCACACGGGCCTCGTCGAGGTCGATGGCGTGCAGACGCTGGCCCTGCGGATCGCTCAGCCAGGCCTTGTCGTGGGCGGCGCTGACGGCGAAGCTGGGGTAAGGCGCCTTGGCGGGCATGTTAGCGATCACGCCGGCGATCTCGGCGCGCTTGCGCCAGGTCTTGACGTCCAGAATGTGTACGGTGCCAGTGCTGTCGAGCACCAGCAGGTTTTCGCCTTCGGCATCCATGGCGTGCGCACGGCGGATCAAGCCCTCACCCCACTGGATGCGGCTGATGCGCCCTGCTTGCGGATCGATCTCGAACAAATGGCCAGGGCCGGCGATGCCGACAAACTTGTCGTAGTGCGCATTGCCAATGATGGTGCCGATGCGCACGTTCTCGCCGATGTCGGCAGGGTTGTCGATCTTGCGGGCGGTGAAGGTATCGCCGTCTTGCTTGATCACCAGAATGCCGTCGCTGCAGCCGAAAGCGGAGTACTTTTCATTGGAGTAGCTGCCATGCAGCATCGGGCACTGCTCATCGAAGCGGCGCTCGAAGTGGTAGTGGTCGTCATGGCGGTGGTAGAGCTCGACTTGGCTGGGCAGGGTCGAGCCGCCGGGCGTCACCTCTGCGCGCCAGGTGGTGAGCAGCCAGTCGCCGCGCGGCTCGGCCGTGCCGTGCATGGGCAGCGACAGGTTTTGTGTGGCCAGCGCCGCTGCGTGGGGCTTGCCAATGCTGGCATCGGTGAGCACGGCGATGGAGGCATTTTGGCCCGCTGCGGTATTGCCATCGAAGAAGATGGCCGCCTGGCCGGCGTGCCGCTCATAGTGCGTGGGGCGCGAGCCAGTCAGGCGGGTGGGCAGCAGCGCCGGATCCTTCATGTAATCGTGCAAATGGTTGCCATGGTCTTCTTGCCAGATGCCGCCGTCGATGAACTGCGCCTGGTTTTGCGCGCGCTGCGGCAGCACGGCGTAGCGGTTGTTCGGGCTGGGGTAGATGGCCGAGGCGGGGTTGTCCAGCGTGAAGCTTTGCAGCAGACGCCCTTTGTCCAGATCAATGACGTGGACCTGGGGGCTGCCAGCTTCCAGTGCGACCAGGCGCCCAGCCGTTTCGATGTGGGGATGGGAGTGGTCGTCGTCTGCTGGCGGCTTGGTGTCCAGATCATTGCTGCCACCGCCACATGCGGCCAGGGCCATTGCACATGCCAGCACCAGTGTGCTTTTTTGCCAATGCCATACAAATTGCGCCATGAAAAACTCCTGTTGTGAAAATAAATTATCAACAACGCAAATTATAGTGATAAATCATTCTTGAATTCGGCGCGGTCGGCCAAGCGTGCCGTAGCACGCTTGCTGTGTGCAGCAAGGTGCTGGAGGCAAAGGCCATAGGGCAGCCGGATATGGTATGTTTCCGGTCGCATCGCATGCAGGCGGTGCGCGGCCTGGTTTCAGTGCCTGTTCAAAGCCTCTTTACGGTCGGCAAGAATGCGCGCGCGAACGGATCGCCGCGTGCAAGGCTTCTCTATTGCAGGTTTGATATTGCGCCCGTAGTTTTGAGCAGATGCCCAGGCACACGGCATGAATGGGAAGTGCACTTTATGTATTTGAAGCGGTTTGTGGCGATTGCATGGATGGGCGTGGCGGGGCTGTCAGGGCTGACTGGCTGCGCACCCTTGATTGTTGGGGGGGCTGTGGTGGCTACCTCCGTAGCGCTGGATCGCCGCACTGCGGGTGCGCAAGTGGACGATCAGGCAATCCAGTTGAAGGTGCGCACTGCATTCAGTGAGCAGCTGGGCGAGCAGGCCCACATCAACGTCAACAGCTACAACCGCCGCGTGCTGTTGACTGGCGAGGTGCCCGATGAGGCACAGCGCCAGCGCGCGGCGCAGTTGGCCAAAGAGGTGGAAAACGTGCGCGGTGTGTACAACGAGTTGCAAGTCATGCCCGCCAGCAGCTACTCGCAGCGCTCGCGCGATACCTGGATCACGGGAAAGGTGCGCAGCCAGATATTGGCTACTGAAAATTTGCCAAGCAAATCCCTGCAGGTGACGACGGAGCAGGAGGTGGTGTACCTGCAAGGCTTGGTCACGCCTCGCGAGGCGGAGGCGGCCACCCAGGCCGCCCGCGCGGTATCGGGGGTGCGCAAGGTGGTGCGGATGTTTGAGCTGATTTCCGAGCAGGAGCTGCAGAAGACGCTGGCTGAGCGTGAGGCCAGGGCTGCACAGAGTGCGAATGCCTTTCACGAATCGGGTGGCCCCAATCAATAAGCGACAGGCGCTGACGGCGTATTGATCATGTGCCAATTGCTTGGAATGAATGCCAAGAACCCGACAGACTTGACGTTCAGTTTCACGGGTTTTGCGCAGCGCGCAGGGCGCACCGGCGATCATGTGGATGGCTGGGGTATGGCGTTTTTTGAAGGCCACGGGGTGCGCCACTTCGTGGACCATCAAAGCGCCATGAAGTCGCCGGTCGCGGAGCTGATTCGGCGCTATCCGATCAAAAGCACCAATGTCATCGCCCATATCCGAAAGGCCACGCAAGGCGCAGTGGCCTTGTCGAACTGCCATCCGTTCGTGCGTGAGCTGTGGGGCAATTACTGGGTATTTGCGCACAACGGTAACCTGGTGGGCTTCGATGCGCGCCTGCATGGCCACTTTCATCCGGTGGGCGGCACTGACAGCGAACTGGCGTTTTGCTGGATCATGCAGGAGCTGGCCAAGTCGCACGCAGGCGTGCCCAGTATTCAGGAGATGACCTTGACGCTGCGGGAGCTGGCTGCGCGCATTGCGCGGCATGGCACGTTCAACTTTCTACTCTCCAATGGCGATGCCCTCTGGGCCCACGCGACGACTCAACTGTGCTACACCGAACGCGCCTGGCCTTACTCCATGGTGTCGTTGAGTGATGAAGATTTGAGCGTGGATTTCTCCCAGCACACCAGCCCAGACGACAAGACTGCCATCATCGTGACGGCGCCGTTGACCAGCAATGAAGCCTGGGTGCCCTTTGCATCGGGGGAGCTCAAAGCCTTTGTTGATGGTCAGCTACAGGCTTTTTGAAGGCGGGCCCATTTCTTGTCAGGCACACAGGCACATCGCACAGCCGCCCTACTCCCATGACGCTGACAGAGCTCAAATACATTGTTGCCGTGGCGCGCGAGCGGCACTTTGGCCGTGCGGCCGAGGCCTGTTTTGTGTCGCAGCCCACGCTCTCGGTGGCGGTCAAGAAGCTCGAAGATGAGTTGGGCGTGCGCATCTTTGAGCGCAGCTCTGGGGAGGTCAGTGTTACGGCACTTGGGCAGCGCTTGGTGGCGCAGGCGCAAAACGTCCTCGACCAGGCGCACTTGCTGAAAGAAATTGCGCAAAGCAGCGCAGACCCCCTGCAAGGCCCGTTGCGCCTTGGCGTGATCTACACCATCGGCCCTTACCTGCTGCCCAAGCTGGTGCGTGAGACCATTGCCCGCACGCCACAGATGCCGCTGATGCTGCAAGAGAACTTCACCACACGGCTTTTGGAGATGCTGCGCGCCGGGGAGATTGACTGCGCTATCCTGGCCGAGCCCTTCCCCAGTGCGGGCCTGGCCGTGGCCGAGTTATACGACGAACCTTTCTGGGCGGCGGTGCCTGCCGACAGCCCGCTGGCGCAGCAACAGCTCATCACCACCAGCGCTCTAAAAAAGGAAAACATGCTGCTGTTGGGTGCTGGGCATTGCTTTCGCGATCATGTGCTGCAGGTTTGTCCGGAATTCGCCCGCTTTTCGGACAGCGAAGGCATCCAAAAGTCCTTTGAGGGCTCATCACTGGAAACCATTAAGCACATGGTGGCCGCAGGTATGGGTTTGACCCTGGTGCCGCGCCTGGCCGTGCCTGATGGTGTGATTGCGCAGCGATCATTGCCCCGAGGCAGTGACGAACTCATCCACTACCTGCCTATTGAAGACGATGGTACACACGCAGCGCCCATGCGGCGGGTCGTTCTGGTTTGGCGCCGCAGCTTCACCCGCTACGAAGCCATCGTCGCGCTGCGCAATGCCATCCATGCTTGTGAGTTGCCCGGAGTGGTATGGCGTCATGCACAGTGAGGCCGGCGCAGCAGGGGTTGGGCGCTCAGCGCCTTGATCTCGGGCCATAAGCTCATTGCGAATAAGTCATAAAAGGCCTTGGACAATGCGATCAAGTGCCGCCGAGCGGTGCTGTCATTTTTTAGGAGGAAACCATGCCTTTTCGCAACGTACTCGAAACCATTGGCCGTACCCCACACATTCGCATCAACCGTTTGTTTGGACCGGACGCGAACGTCTGGGTCAAGGCCGAGCGAGCCAATCCCGGCGGCTCCATCAAAGACCGCATCGCTCTGGCCATGGTCGAAGAAGCAGAAAAGGCCGGCGTGCTCAAGCCTGGCGGCACCATCATCGAGCCCACTTCTGGCAATACAGGAGTGGGCCTGGCCATGGTGGCTGCGGTCAAGGGCTATCAGCTTGTTCTCGTCATGCCCGAAAGCATGTCCATTGAGCGGCGGCGCCTGTTTCTGGCCTATGGCGCACGCTTTGACCTGACACCACGTGAACTGGGGATGAAAGGAGCCATCGCGCGTGCACAAGAATTGCAAGCACAAACACCAGGCGCTTGGATTGCGCAGCAGTTCGAGAACTCAGCCAATGTCGATGTTCATGTGCGCACGACCGCTGAGGAAATCGCGGCGGATTTCCCTGAGGGGCTGGATGCCATCATCACCGGCGTTGGCACTGGCGGGCACCTCACCGGAGTGGGGCGAACCCTCAAAGCCCGTTGGCCACAGTTGAAGGTCTTTGCCGTTGAGCCTGCCGCGTCGCCCGTGATCTCTGGAGGCCTGCCTGCACCTCACCCCATCCAAGGCATTGGGGCTGGATTCATTCCTCGCAACCTGGATACCAGTGTGCTCGACGGAGTCATCCAGGTTGATGCAGAAGACGCAAAAGAATATGCACGTCGCAGCGCGACCCAAGAGGGACTGCTTGTCGGCATATCTTCCGGCGCTACTCTTGCGGCCATTGCGCAGCAATTGCCCAAGCTTCCCGCGCAAGCCAGGGTGCTAGGCTTCAATTACGATACGGGCGAGCGTTATCTGTCAGTGGAGGGCTTCTTGCCGCAGGCATGAGGCGTATCGGGACCGCGCATCCCCTGTGCCTCCGTGCCCCGATAGGCCATGCAGTCCAGACAAGGCCCCTGCTCTTTGTTCGCGAAATACTTGCGCTCGTTGAAAAACTTATGTTATAGTCACGCCTTCGCTTGATTGCAGCTGCTCTATTGGGTGGTTGCGGTGGCAGATGCTGTTGAGGTTAGTTGACTGACTCAAAATTTCTGCTACAATGTGGAGTTTCCTCGAAAGCCTGGTT
>NZ_NTBH01000013.1:0-67569 GCF_002288875.1 Vandammella animalimorsus
TGCGTGAGGAAAAGGAGGGAAATGGGCTCAAACGCGCTCTAAAAAAGGGCTTCTTGATCCGGTTTTTTTCAGATCGTGAAGTGTTGGGGCTGGAAGTCCAGGAATTGCCCGGTTTTTAGAGGTTCCCGTTGGTATTTGCGCCGCTGTACCTTCACGCCAAAGGCCTGGCCCTGATGGCACAGCCACTGCAGCTGCTGCTGCCGCACATCGTCTACCAAGGCTTTTTCGTTTCCATCCTGGCCCTTTATTTGTACAGCCAGGCAGTGCTGCTGCTGGGCCCTGCCGTAGGCAGCCTGTTTGCCGCGCTGGTGCCCGGCCTGGCCACGGTGATTGCCGCCCTGTTCCTGCATGAACAACCGGCGCTGGCCACCATGGCAGGCCTGCTGCTGGTGACGCTGGGCATGGGCGTGGCCCTGTTCAGGACCCGGCCTGCGCCGGCGCGTTGATGCAGCGGCTCACTGCAAGCGCGCAGCGGCGGTGCGCTCCTCCTCTTCGAACACCTGCACGTCGTCGGCCAGCAAGATGGCCAACGGCCGCGTGCCCGGGAATGCGGCCAGGATGATGGCCAGCATGGCCGTCAACGGGATGGCCAGGATGGCGCCGGCAATGCCCCACAGGCTGGACCACAGCGACAAGGCCACCAACACGACCACGGGCGAGAGATTGACCTGGCGGCCAATGGTGCGCGGCTCCAGCACATTGCCCACGTACAGCTGCGCCACCGTCAGCAAAGTGGCCACTGTGAGCGTGGTCTGCAATGAGCCAAATTGCGCCAGTGTCAGCAGCACGGGGAAGCACACACCCAGGAACGAGCCCACATAGGGGATGTAGTTCAGCAAGGCGATGATCAGCGCCCAGAACAGCGCAAAGTCCACGCCGAACCACCACATCACAGCAAAGGACAGGCCGCCGAGCACGACATTGATCAAGGTCTTGGTGGCCAGGTAGTTGCCAATGCGGCTATTGACTTCGCGGATGATTTGCTGCGTCTGCTGTGCGCCGGCGCCGGACATGGCCACGGCCAGCTTGTGCGCGAAGCGGCCGCGCTCGCCCAATAAAAAGGCCATGTAGATGATCACCAGCAGAGTCAGGCTCAGCAAGGTGCCTACCGAGCCCAGGGCGCGACCCAACAGAGCCTGCAGGTTGAGCTTGTCCACCGTGGCGCTGCGGATGCTGCGCCAACTGGCCTCTTGATCGAGCTCCAGCGCCGTGGTGACCCGCGTGAAGATCTGCTCCAGATTGGCCTGATAACGCGGCGCGGCGGCCAGCACGCTTTCGGCCGTGCCCACGATGATGTTGATCAGTGTCACAACCAGCGCCACAAAGCCCAGCAGCACCAGTGTGCGCCGCGCCCAGGCGGGCCAGCGCCGCAGCCCTGGCAAGCGCCCCAGCCAATCGGCCGCCGTCACCAGGATATAGACGGCGATCAAGGCCACCAGGATGGGCGTCAGCACGCCCTGCCCCAGATGCAGCAGCCAACCAATCATGATGGTCAACAAAACCGCATAAACCAAGGTTTGCAAAGGTCGCGCCTGCGCAGAAGATGTCATGGTGCATTCCACAGTGATTGGTCATTTCAAATGCCGGCGCAGCATACGCGCTTTTGCGCAATGGGCGCATCGCAACGCAACCGGGGCGCGACAGGGCTTGAGCGGGTTTTGCCGCAGAATGCGAGCTGCCCCAAGGCTCGGCGACTTTTGTTGCGGCCCATCCCCCTGCGCTCCAGGGGGTGTTGAGATTTAGAGCGTGTTATGGGATGGCTTGCCTGGGGCCACGGCCATTGATTTATTTCGAGAGGAGAAACAGATGACGTCCGCATGGTGGTTTTGGATGTTCGCCGGCCTGGTATCGCTGCTGGGCGGCGTGCTGGCCTTGTTCAACCCGTTTGCTGCCACCTTGACGGCTGAACTGTTGGTGGGCTGGACTTTCGTGGCCGTGGGGGCAGTGGCCCTGCTCTCGGCGCTGCGCGAGCGCGGCAAGGGCGGCCGCCTGATGAGCGTGCTGCTTGGGCTGGTGGCCTTGATCATGGGCATCGAGCTGCTGGCCAAGCCGCTCAGCGGCATCGTCTCGCTGACCGTGGTGGTGGGCGTCATCCTGATCGTCAGCGGCGTGCTGCGCATCGCCTTCGCACTGCGTCAGCCGCGCAGCACGGCGCGCTGGGCGCTGCTGCTGTCGGGCCTGCTCTCGCTGGCGTTGGTCGGCATGATCTTCAGCGGCTTTCCCCAATCGGCCACTGTCGTGCTGGGCCTGTTTCTGGCCATCGAGCTGATCTCCAATGGTGCGGCGCTGATCATGCTGGCGCTGGCGCGCAAGGCCTTGTTGGGGCGGCTGCGCTGAAAGCGCCTGCTCCAGGGCCTTGGCACGGACCGGCAACAAAGCAGGTTTGGGCGGTCTGCGGCATGGCATTGCCTCGCCGGGCCACTGGCCACGCCTGCGCTTGGCTCTTTGCAGGCCGCATCCCAAACCATTTTTTGCTCGCTCGCGCCAAGGCCTTGAACAGGCTCTGAGGCCTTGCTGCCTTGCTGCCTTGCTGCCTTGCTGCCTTGCTGCCTTGCGCCAAGGGCAAGGGTTGGGATGTGGCCTACACCAATCGCGCCGCCTCCAGCTCTTTCTTCAGATAGGCGTAAAACAATGGCGCTGCCACCAAGCCGGCAGGACCGAACAAAGCCTCGCTGAGGAACATCACGGCCAGCAACTCCCACACGGCAATGTGCGTCTTCTGCCCGACCACCTTGGCGTTGATGAAGTACTCGGCCTTGTGGATCAACACCAGGAAGGCCAGACAGGCCAGGGCCGTCATCGGCGAGACCGACAGCCCCACCAAAGTGATGACGACGTTGCACAGCAGGTTGCCGACGATGGGCACCAGCCCGGCCACGAAGGTCAGCGTGATCAGCGCCGGGGTGTAACGCAACTCCATACCAAACAGCGGCAGGATCACGAGCAGGAACAGTGCCGTGAGCGCGGTGTTGAAGCTGGCGATCCAGAACTGGGCGGTGACGATCTGCCGAAATGCCTCGCCAAAGCGCGCCACGCGCAGCTTCAGGGCATCGGTCAGCGGCGCATGCCAGCTGGTGTGCACCCGCACAGCGGCCAACGCGCCAATGAGCAGGCCCACGTAGGCATACAAAAAACCCAGCAGCCACACCCGCCCGGCGTTGGCCATGGCCGCCGCCTTGGACCACAGGTAAAAGGCCACGGTACGCTGAAAGTCCTCGGCTTCGGCCGGCAGCATGCTGGCGATGTCCTCGGGCAAATTGCTGCGGAACTCCAGCACCACGCGCGCCACGTAATCGGTCAGCTCGGTGAACTGGTGCGGCGCAGTCAGCAACACGCCCCGATAGCGGCTGAGCGTGAGAAACAGCACCAGCAGCGGGCCGATGATGACCAGCGTGCAGGCCAGGCTGGACATCCAGCGCAGCACGCTGGCCGGCGGGTGACGCCAGCGCAGGCGCACCAACCGCACCAGCAAGGTGTTGATCCAGCGCGTGAGCAAGAACCCCAGGCAGGCGGCCAGCAGCCCCGGCAAGCCCCCCACGACCATGACCAGCAACAGGCCTGCGGCCATGAGCACGTAGCTGGCCGCGCGGATCGGCATGGCCACGTGGCTGTCCAGCCCGGCGCTGGCCACGGGCGCCGCGCCATGGATGGCCGCCTGCGCCGCAACCGGGGCGGGCGCAGGCATCGAGGAAGGGGTGCTGGGCAGCTGCACGTTCTTCAAACCACGGTCACGGCAGCGGCGGCCGCATCGCGCGGCACGATGCGGCCAATGGTGTGCACCGTCTCACCCTGCGCCTGCAGGGTCTGAGCCACGGCCTGGGCCTGCTCGGGCGCAACCACCAGCACCATGCCGATGCCGTTGTTGAAGGTGCGGTTCATTTCCACATCGTCGATGCCAGCCGTGGTCTGCAGCCAGGCGAACAGCTCGCTTTTCGGCCAGCTGCCGGCCTGCAGTTGCGCGCCCAGCCCATCTGGCAAGATGCGGGGGATGTTCTCCAGCAGGCCGCCGCCGGTGATGTGCGCCAGGCCTTTGATGGGGTGCTGCGCCAGTGCGGCCAGCACACTGCGCACATACAGGCGCGTGGGCGCCATCACCGCCTCTCGGAACGGCTTGCCATCGAGCGTGGCCGGCAATTGACTGCCAGCGCGGTCGATGCACTTGCGCACCAGTGAAAAGCCATTGGAATGCACACCGCTGCTGGCCAGGCCCAACACCACATCGCCAGCGGCGATCTGCTGGCCGTCGAGGATCTTCGACTTCTCGACCACACCCACGGCAAAACCAGCCAAGTCGTACTCGCCCTCGGGGTACATGCCGGGCATTTCCGCCGTCTCGCCGCCAATCAGCGCGCAGCCGCTTTCCTCGCAGCCTTTGGCAATGCCGCCGACCACGGCGGCGGCGGTGTCCACGTCCAGCTTGCCGCAGGCGAAGTAGTCCAGAAAGAACAGCGGCTCGGCGCCTTGCACCAGCACGTCGTTCACGCTCATGGCCACCAGGTCGATGCCCACGGTGTCGTGCATGTTCCACTCGAAAGCCAGCTTGAGCTTCGTGCCCACGCCGTCGGTGCCGCTGACCAGCACCGGCTCCTGGTACTTCTTGGGCACTTCAAACAGCGCGCCAAAGCCGCCAATACCGCCCAAAACGCCTTCGCGCAAGGTTTTGCGCGCCAGGGGCTTGATGCGGTCAACCAGGGCATCTCCAGCGTCGATGTCGACACCAGCGTCTTTATAGGTCAGTGGCTTGGGCGCACTAGAAGGGGTGGAGCTCATGAAAGAAACGCAATCGGGCCAGCCCGACAACAGGCCAGCGGCAGGGCTTTGGGGGAAGACCGGGCGGCGTCGCACACGCAGCGCGCCAAACCCCGGCAAGGCAAACCCGCCAAGCACACGGCAGCAGCTTGGCGGGCATTAGAATCGGCCCGCATTCTAAGGGAGGGCTGGGCGCCCAAGAGCGCACAGGCCCTTTCCTTTGACGGCGCCCTACCCACACCCCCATGGCATTTCCAAGGCAAAGCCGGCAAGCAACGCGCCTGAGAATGAAGCTGGACTTGTGAAATGACATCACACACCCACACCCGCATGGAGCAACTGGCACTGGACATTGGCCTGACCCCGCAACCGAGCTTTGCCCGCTTCGACCCCTGCGGCAACGAGGCAGCGGTGCAGTGCCTGCAGGAAGGCATCGCGCAGCTGACGGCGCCCGCCCCGGCCAGCGCGCCGTTGCCGGTCTATTTGTGGGGCGCTGCGGGCACGGGCAAAAGCCATTTGCTGCAATCGGTGGCGCTGGCCCTGCAGGAGGCTGGGCTGGCCGTGGGTTGGCTGCGGCCCGACACGCTGCAGGCCGCAGGTGCGCAGCCCGAGTTCAACCCGCGCTGGCGCGCCATTTTGCTCGACGACGTCGGGCGGTTCGACCCGGCCACACAGCAGTGCGCCTTCAACTGGTTCATCAATGCCACGCACCCTGGCGAAGGCCCACCTTGCTGGGTGCTGGCCGCCGGCGATGCCCCGCCAGTGGATCTGCCACTGCGCGAGGATTTGCGCTCGCGCCTGGGCAGCGGCCTGGGCTTTGCGCTACAGCCACTCAACGACACACAGCGCCAACAGGTTTTGCAGCGCCAGGCGCAAGAGCGCGGCGTGACGCTCAGTGACGAGGTGGCGCAGTACCTGCTCGGACGCTTTGCACGCGATCTCTCCAGCCTCAGCGCCTTGCTGGCCCAGCTCGATGCGCATGCACTGCGCACCCAGCGGGCCATCACCATTCCACTGCTGCGCCAAATGCTGGAGCAGCGCAGCCCCGCCACACCGGCGGCTGGCAACGCCCAGGCCCCGCACCACGACCGGGGCTGAGCTGGGCGACGGCGCCCTTGGAGCCTGTCTGATTACTTATGGGCAATCGCCGCCGTGGCGGCCAAATCCAGCAGCATGGCGCGCACCGACATGGCCGATAACTGCCCAGGTGTGAGCGGCAGGCGCTCGGCATACTTCAGCAAGAACGGCGTCCCCAACCTCTCCAGCTTGACGTGGCCCAGCGTCCAATTGGCGAACTGGCGCTCGCTGATTTCCACGCAGTACAGCAGCTGAGCCTGATGGTGCCTGGCATCCTGCAGCAGCTGCGCGTAGGTTTGGCTAACGGCGGCGCGCTCACCTTCCATCACCTGCAGATACATGCCAAAGCCACTGCACAGCACGCCGCTGATGCCCAGCTGCTGGTTGTGCCGGCGCCCGCTGGCCAGAATGGCGCTGACGGCAGGGGCCGCATCCGGGGCGACAAGGCTGGCATAGGCCAATTGCACTAACATGGCTGCACTCCTTTTCTGGGGACGGGCTCAAGCACTGTTTGCCGACCCGCGCCGGCATGACCCGCAAGCGCCTGACGTCAGGCGCCCTTGCTGCGGTTGGGTATCAGGGAGAGAAACTCACGGCGCAGGCTGGCGTCTTTGAGGAACACGCCGCGCATCACCGAGTTGAGCATCTTGCTGTCCATTTCCTTCACGCCACGCCAAGACATGCAAAAGTGGCTGGCTTCCATGACGATGGCCAACCCGTCGGGCTGGGTGCGCTCCATGATCAGGTCGGCCAATTGCACCACGGCCTCCTCCTGGATCTGCGGCCGCCCCATCACCCAATCGACCAGTCGCGCGTACTTGGACAGGCCGATGACGTTGGTGCTTTGATTGGGCAGCACGCCGATCCAGACCTTGCCCATCACAGGGCAGAAGTGGTGGCTGCATGCGCTGCGCACCGTGATCGGGCCCACAATCATCAGCTCGTTGAGGCGCTCGGCATTGGGGAACTCGGTGATCTCGGGCGCGGCCACATAGCGACCCTTGAACACTTCGTTGAGGTACATCTTGGCCACGCGCCGCGCGGTGTTGCGGGTGTTGTGATCGCCTTCAGTGTCGATCACCATGCTGTCGAGCACCGCCTGCATTTTCTGCTCAACCTCATCGAGCAGCTCAGACAGCTCACCAGGCTCGATGCAATCGGCGATGTTGTCGTTGGCGTTGAAGCGGCGTTGCTGCGCCTTCAGGCGCTCGCGAATCTTGACGGAAACAGGCACGCCCTCATCGTGCTGCGCATCGGACGCTGACGGGGGGCTGGGCAGGGCTTTGCGCATGGCATTGGGCTTTCAAAGACCGATTATCATAAGCCAAGGATCCCCAGGAACACTCCGATTGACTGACTTACCCAGGCGGCGCTTGGGGCCCTGCCTCCAACGCACAAGCGCGTCACTTTCACTTTCGATGGCGCCCTGATCCGCGCTATACCGCCCCACCAACCGCCCCGATCTGCAGGCAGCTTCGCGACACCATGAACGAACAACAATACCGCGACGTATTGTTGGCCAAGGCCCTCGAGCAGTGCCATGCCGACACGACCAGCGCTGCGGCACCACTGCTTAACGCCCAGGATCTGCGCGCCGCCACTGAAAAGGCATTGCACGAGGCACCGACACCGCGCAGCGGCACGGCGGCGCAGCCACGCCAACTCGAACGCCTGCTCGTGCGCCGCGCCGAGCATCTGCTGCAAGCGGCCAATGCCCGCGCCCCTGGCCTGCAGGCCTTGCGCAAACCGCCTCGCGTCGCGCAATGGCTGTGGTGGCTGCCCGTGCTGGCCCTGCTGCTGGGCTTTGCCAGCGAGAAACTGGGCCAGCCTCACCGGCTCAACCTGGTGGCCCTGCCCTTGCTGGCCATCGTTGGCTGGAATCTGCTGCTCTACGCCAGCGGTCTGCTGCGCAGCCTATGGCGGCTGCGGCGACCGCGCCCTGCCCCGGCGGCCCTGGCTGCGCCGACCGCTGCGCCTTGGGAGCCAGCGCTGCGCTGGTGGTCGCGCAGCACCCTGGCCATGCAGGACGAGCGCCTGCGCAAGGTCTATCAGCACTTTGTGCAGGACTGGACGCCTTATCGCCAGGCGCGCCAAGCCCGGCTGCTGCGCGCCTGGCTGCACCTGGGCGCCGCTGCCCTGGCGCTGGGCATGATTGCCGCCATGTGGGTGACGGGCATGTTCGTGGAATACCGCATCGGTTGGGAAAGCACCTGGCTGAGTGCGCCGCAGATGCAGGCCCTGGCCAATACGCTGAGCTGGCCGGCCCAGCAGCTGCTGGGCATGGCCCCCTGGTCAATCGAGCAGATCGAGCGGCTGCAAGCCTGGCCGGCTGGCCAGCAGCAAAGCGGCCAGCAATGGATCCTGGCTTACAGCCTGCTGCTGGCCCTGGTGGTGGTCGTGCCGCGCCTGCTGCTGGCCGCCTGGCACTGGAGTGCGGCGTTGCGCCAGTCGCGCGCGCTGCATTTGCCACTGGCCGAACCCTACTTCCAAGGCCTGGTGCGCGACTTCTCCAGCGATGCCACGCACATTCTGGTGCTGCCATTCAGCATGTCGCTGGACGAGGCCCGCCAGCAGCACATCCGGCACTTCGTGCAGCAGCAGTTCGGCGCCGCCGCCCACTTGCACTTCGGCCCAAGCCTGGCCTATGGCGATCAAGCCAGCCATGGCGGCGACTATTTCAGGAATACGCTCGAATCGCACACACCCAGCCTGCAGGCGCTGCTGTTCAATCTCTCGGCCACCCCAGAGGAAGAAACCCATGGCAGCGTGTTGCGCCAGTTCGATGCCCACGTGAGCGGGGCGCGCAGCGTCTGGCTGTATGGCCACGAGCTGGCCCAGCGCCTGGGCCCGGGCGAGGCCGCGCGCCAGCGCCTGGCCGAGCGCTGCCACCTGTGGCAAACCTTTGTCGAGCACCACGGACTGCACGTCGAATTCATCGGCACAGACCTGCCCAGGAGATAACACCGCATGGCCCAGGATGTCATTGCCATCGCCCCCGGAACCCACGTCCAGCTGTGCCTGATCTCGCACACCAACATCGGCAAGACCACGCTGCTGCGCACCTTGCTGGGGCAGGACGTGGGCGACATCCGCGACGCCGCGCACGTCACCGATTCGGCCGATGCCCATGTGCTGGTGCGCACCAGCGAGGGCGATACGCTGACCCTGTGGGATACGCCTGGCTTTGGCGACTCGGTGCGGCTGCACCAGCGTCTGCAGCAGCAGTCCAACCCCATCGGCTGGTTTCTCAGCAACATCTGGGATCGCTGGCGCGACAAGCCCTTTTGGATGAGCCAGCACGCCCTGCGCGCGGCGCGCGACAGCGCCGACGTGGTGCTGTACCTGGTCAATGCGGCCGAGCACCCGGACGACGTCGGCTACCTCGACGCCGAAATGCACCTGCTGCGCTGGCTGGGCAAGCCCGCCATCGTGCTGCTCAACCAACTGGGCGCGCCGCAAACCATCGCCCAGCAAGATGCCGACCTGCGCCTATGGTCATCGGCCTTGGCGCGCTACGCACCCATGGTGCAAGGCGTGCTCGCGCTCGATGCCTTCACTCGCAGCTGGATTCATGAACAGCGCCTGCTGCACCTTGTCCAACCGCTGCTGCCTGCGGCCAAGCAGCCCGGCTACCAGCGCCTGGTCACCGCATGGGAGGCCGCCAACCAGCAACGCTTTGCCGACAGCATGCAGCACATCGCCGCGCTGCTGATCGAAGCTGCGCAGGCCCACCAACCCGTGGCCCAGACCAGCGGCGCCGGCCTGCCCTG
Organism: Vandammella animalimorsus; assembly: GCF_002288875.1. Lineage (NCBI taxonomy): Bacteria > Pseudomonadati > Pseudomonadota > Betaproteobacteria > Burkholderiales > Comamonadaceae > Vandammella > Vandammella animalimorsus. The sequence continues at coordinate 9,597 of NZ_NTBH01000013.1, forward strand.
GAGTGGCATCAAGAAAATCCTGCAACCTGGCACGCCCTCGGCGCCCGAAACCGCCGAGCAGCAGGCCATGCAGCAACTGCTGCTACAGGTGCAGCGCCAGGAGCAGCGCTGCCACGAAGCCCTGTTGCAGCTGCACCGGCTCGATGGCCGGGCCGGGCAAAGCATCCGCGAGCAGCTCAGCAGCCACTTCACTGTGCAGCAACCTCTGGACATGCGCCGCATGGGCCTGTGGGGGGCGCTGAGCAGCGGGGCCGCTGGCGGTCTGGGCGCCGACCTGGCCACCGGCGGTCTGAGCATGGGCATGGGCGCCGTGCTGGGCGCGCTGGCCGGCGCTGCAGCCTTCGCCGGCGCAGCATTGGGCCTGAACAAGCTGCGCGCCCACAACGAGCACCAAGTCACACTCTCGGAGGAGTTTCTAGACGCCCTGCTGCACGGCAGCCTGTTGCAATATCTGGCCATCGCCCACTTCGGCCGTGGCCGCGGCCTGTTCACCGAGACGGAAACCCCGGCGCACTGGAACGACACCCTGGCGCAACAGCTGCAGCCTCGCCTGCCCCAGCTACACGCCATCTGGCAGCGCCTGCGCGCAGACGGCGACGCAGCCGCCCCTGCCACCGGCAGCCGCCACGGCTCTGCCATGGCGACGGCAGCCATGCCCGACACCCAGGCCGCGCTGCAAGCCTGCATCAGCGAAATCGCCATGGGCACCCTGCAGGCGCTGTACCCACCGCCGGCGCAGCAACGCATCCGCCGTTGAGCCCAAACCGGCTCTCAGAGCCTGTTCAAAATCTCGGCGCGAGTGGGCAAGAAGCGGTTTGGGGTGGGCTGCAAGGCGCAAAACGCAGCCATAGCTGGGGCTATGGCGAGGCTTTGCAACGCAGCAGAGCGCCCAAATCCGCGCTCTTGATCGCCGTGCAAAGATTTTGAACAGGCTCTCATGCAAGCCCTCGCCCACGCACCGGCCAGGTAGCCAGCACCACACCCAGCAATGCCGTGCCCAGCGCTGCCCACTGCAGCGCGGACAGGCGCTCGCCCAGCACCAGCACCCCGACCAGCGCTGCGCTGATGGGCAGAAAAACAGTGAACACGCCGGCTTGCGCGGCCGGTACACTGCGCAGCCCCGTCATCCACAGCCAAACCGTCCACATACAAGCGGCCAGGGCATAAAACACCAACAGCAGCCAAAGACCTGGGCTGACGGCGCGAAAATCAAAGCCCCAGGCCAGCCACAACCCGAATGGCAGGCTCAAGACAAAGCCCCACAGATTGATCAGCGCGCTGATGCGCCGTGGCGTCAGGCTGGCGGTGAGCTTCTTGCCGATGACGGCATAGCTGGCTTCACACAACACCGCCGCCAGCAACAGCAGATGGCCCAGCCAAGCCAGTTGACCGTGCGGAACGGCCTGGAAGCGCGCCTGGGCACTGGCCTGCGCAGCTGGCGGCGCGGCCTCGGGAGCCATGGCCAGCAAACCAATACCCAGCACGGCGCAAGCCACACCCGCCCAGACTTGCTGCGCCACACGCTCGCGCAGCAACACCCAGGACAGCAGCGCCACCGCGGCAGGGATGGCGGCCATGATGACCCCGGCCGCCACAGCGCCGCTGAGCTGAACGCCCGAAATCATGCACAGCGTGAACAGGAAATTGCCCAGAAACGACTCCCAGAACAGCAACCAACGGGTCTGGCGCGTCATCGGCGGCTCATGCAGCGGCCTTTTCAGCCAATGCAGCATCGCCAACGCGCCAATGCCAAAACGCAGCCAAGCCAGTAGCAGCACTGGAAACACCGCCGCCAACGGCTTGGACAAGGCCACATAGCTGCCCACCAGCGCCATTGAGGCCGCCAGGCAGCCATAGGCCAACAAACGGGGGGAGGAAGAAAAGCGAAACATCGGCAATGGCGGCAAGGCGCCCGCAAGCAAAGCACACAGCGATGCGCGTTGTCAAAGCTTTGGGGGAACACAAGCCCCGTACGCATTCAAGCCTATCGGCCAGCGGACGGGCTGACCGCATCATGCCGCAGCCTGCGTGCAGGCAAATTTTCATAATGTGAACACAAAGCTCAATCAATGAAATTGCATCATGCTGCAACGCAACAAATATGCCACAATGCGAAAGAGGCTTTTTCAAGAAGGAATGATCGCCTCAATGCATTGATTTGATTGCACAAAATTTATGTCTTATATAAGACATAAGATGTCCAATACGCCCCTGGGCTACCGCTACAGTACGGGCATCTGATTTTTCGTTGCACGTTTCCCTTCTTTTCAACAATCAGGAGTATCCCGATGACTCAATCGCTCACTCGCGAACAACAAATTGCCGCCCTGGAGAAAGACTGGGCAGAAAACCCCCGCTGGAAAGGCATCAAGCGCAACTACAGCGCCGCTGACGTGATTCGCCTGCGCGGCAGCCAGCACATCGAATACACGCTGGCCCGCCAAGGTGCTGAAAAGCTCTGGGCCAAGGTCAACGGCGGTGCCAAGAAGGGCTATGTGAACGCTTTTGGCGCCATCACCGCCGGCCAGGCCATGCAGCAGGCCAAGGCCGGTCTGGAGGCCGTGTACCTGAGTGGCTGGCAGGTCGCCGCCGACGGCAACACCAGCGAAACCATGTACCCCGACCAGTCGCTGTACGCCTATGACTCGGTGCCTACCATGGTGCGCCGCATCAACAACACCTTCAAGCGCGCCGATGAAATCCAGTGGGCGCGCGGCATCACCCCAGGCGATGCCGAGTTCATCGACTACTTCCTGCCCATCGTGGCCGACGCAGAAGCGGGCTTTGGCGGCGTGCTCAATGCCTTCGAGCTGATGAAGAACATGATCACCGCTGGCGCGGCCGGCGTGCACTTCGAGGACCAGCTGGCCGCCGTGAAGAAGTGCGGCCACATGGGTGGCAAAGTGCTGGTGCCCACGCAGGAAGCCATCGAGAAGCTGATCGCCGCACGCTTTGCCGCCGACGTGATGGGTGTGCCCACCATCGTGCTGGCCCGCACCGACGCCGAAGCCGCCAACCTGATCACCAGCGACCACGACGCCAACGACAAGCCCTTCCTGACAGGCGAGCGCACGCAAGAGGGCTTCTTCCGCGTCAAGAACGGTCTGGAGCAAGCCATCAGCCGCGGCGTGGCCTACGCGCCCTACGCCGACCTGGTGTGGTGCGAGACCGGCACGCCCGACCTGGGCTTTGCACGCGAGTTCGCCCAAGCCGTGCACGCCAAGTACCCCGGCAAGCTGCTCTCCTACAACTGCTCGCCCTCCTTCAACTGGAAGAAGAACCTGGACGACGCCACCATTGCCAAGTTCCAGGACGAGCTCTCCGCGCTGGGCTACAAGTACCAGTTCATCACGCTGGCGGGCATCCACAGCAACTGGTACAACACCTTCAAGTTCGCCCACGCCTACGCACGCGGCGAAGGCATGAAGCACTATGTGGAAATGATCCAGGAACCCGAGTTCGCCGCGCGCGAGCAGGGCTACACCTTCGTGTCCCACCAGCAGGAGGTGGGCGCGGGCTACTTCGACGACGTGACCACCGTCATCCAGGGCGGCTCCTCCAGCGTCAAGGCACTGACCGGCTCGACCGAGGAAGAGCAGTTCCACTGATCGCGCCGGCCTGCCCCGGCAGGTGAGCGCCATTGAAAACGGGCCTGTGACTGCCGCTAACGGCAGCGCAGGCCCGTGGTGTTTTCTGGCTCTGGAAACCTTGTTTGGGCGCGTGGAGCTGCTCAATCCAGGGCCGCCTAGGGGCTGTTGAGAATTGGCAGCCACTTTGTTCCAATGCGGCGATGCAAAGAAAAGTATTGAGTGATCGGCAGTGGCAACTGATAGCCCCCATTGTCTTGGCAAGCCAGCGATGTGAGGCGAAGTGGCGCTGGCAACCGCTTGTTTGTCGAAGCGGTGCTGTGGATAGTGCACACGAGCAGCCCGTGGCGCGATCTGGCCCGCAGAGTTTGGCAAATGGGACACCGTGTTCAAGCGTTATCGGGATTGGTTCAAGGTCCATGTTCCACATGGCTGTTCGCTGCGCTCAGCGGTGAACCCGATATGGAGTACGTGATGGTCGATGCCACGATCGTCAAAGTTCACCGTCACAGACAAGGCGCAAAAGGGGACTCAAAGCCAGGCCATAGGGCGCTCGCGAGGGGGTATGAGCACCCAAGGTACTGGCCCTGTGTGACGTGCAGGGCAACCTGGTGAAGTTCGTGCCGATGCCCGGCCAGCGTCACAACAGCAAGGGCGTTCGGGAGCTGATCGATGGCATGAAGCTGGGTTCCTTGCTGGCTCACAAGGCATTCGATGCCAACTGGCTGATCCAGCAGCTTCAAGCACATTGCCATGCGCAGCGACAAGAGCGACACCAGCTTCGCCGCGGCCATCTACTTGGCAGTGGCTGTCATCAATTCCCACTAATTCTCAACAGACCCTAACGCGAACGGCTTTTTCCTGTCAAAGTTGCCTGAACATGAGCAGCTTGTCGTAGTAACGATCGCCCAGCTTGATGGCGCGAGGCAGCAGGCCGTAGCGCACGAAGCCCGCGCCTTCGTACAGCTTGACGGCGACTGTGTTGCTGGCGGTGACGCTGAGCACGATGTGCTCCAGCCCGTGCAGCTGGCGCACGAGCCGGTCGAACTGGCGCAGCAGCGCCTTGCCTATGCCGCGCCCGCGTGCGCCGGGGGTGATGATCATGCCGGCCAGCGTGGCCTCGTGGCGTTTTTTCAGGCGCGCCTGGCGTTCGCACACCACGGCGCCCAGCATGGCGCCGTCGGGCGCGAAGGCGCCGAGGATGAAGTGGTCGTCGGGCGGCTGGCCCAGGCGCGTGGCGTAAGTGGCTGCGGGCAGGGCGCTGGCGGTGTCGAAGTCGGAGGTGAAGGCTTCGGGGTCGTTTTGCAGGCCGGCGTCGCGCAGGGCTTTGTAGGCGGGCAGGTCGGTGTCAGTCAGCAGGCGGATGGTGGCGGGCATGGCGTGTCTCCTTTAACTTTGGTTCGGCGCGCACTTTCTAGATGTCGTTTCCCAACAGGTTGCTGAGATTGGGTTTGCGAAGCGGTTTTCGAGGCAAAAAAGCCGCAGATGCAAAGCGAAAACGCGGCATCTGCGGGTTTTGAGCGAAAACACTGCCGCAATATTGAATCTCAACAACTCCGATACCGAGAGACCTGAAACCGCACAGGCGCTCAGTGCCGATCGGCCAGCGCGTGGGCGATGGTGCTCAAGTCCACGAATTCCAGCTCGCCGCCGGCGGGCACGCCGCGCGCCAGGCGCGTGGTGCGGATGCCGCGTTTGCGCAGCGCCTGCTCAATGACGTGGGCCGTGGCCTCGCCCTCGGCGGTGAAACTGGTGGCCACGATGACTTCTTCAATGGCCGCCTCACTGGCGCGCTCCATCAGCTGGCGCAGGCCCAGCTCGGCAATACCGATGCCATCGAGTGGGCTCAGCCGCCCCTGCAGCACGAAGTACAGCCCATCGTAGGCGCCGGTGCGCTCCATCACGGCCTGGTCGGCCGGGGTTTCGACCACGCACAGCCGAGCCTGGTCACGCCCAGGATCGGCGCAGGTCACACACAACGCAGCTTCGGAAAAGGTGTGGCAGCGCTCGCAATGGCGCACTTTGTGCACGGCATCAAGCAGGGCCTGGGCCAGTTGTTGCGCCCCGTCCCGGTCGTGCTGCAGCAGGTGGTAGGCCATGCGCGCGGCCGACTTGGCCCCCACGCCCGGCAATAGGCGCAGGCATTGCACCAGGCGCTCCAGGCTGTGCGGCGTGCCGGGCTTGCTGGCCGGGCTTGCGCTCGGGCTGCTCACGACGCGCCCGGGCTTCAGAACGGCAGTTTCATGCCGCCCAGGCCTCCAAGCCCACCCAGGCCGGCTGTGAGCTTACCCATTTTTTCCTGCTCGACCTCGGTGGCCTTGCGCACGGCGGCATTGAAGGCTGCGGCCACCAAGTCTTCCAGCATGTCCTTGTCATCGGCCAGCAGGCTGGGGTCGATGGTGACGCGGCGCACTTCGTGCTTGGCGGTCATCAGCACCTTGACCAGGCCGGCGCCGGATTCGCCTTCCACCTCAATGTTGGCCAGCTCTTCCTGGGCTTTCTTCAGGTTGTCCTGCATTGCCTGGGCCTGCTTGAGCAGGCCGGCCATTTGTCCTTTGTTGAACATGGTGTGTTCCCTTCATGGTCATGGGTTGAAATCTGTCTGGCCGTGCCCGGGCCGGTGGGCTGCGGGCCAAGGCCTGTTCACTGCAGCGGTGCGCCGTCCAGGGGCTGGATGCTGCCGGGCACGATCTCGGCGCCCAGCTGCGTCTTGAGCCATTGGACGGTGGCGTCGTTTTCGACGATGTGCTGCGCCTGCACCATCTTGCGCTGGCGCTCGGTCTCCTGCAGCTGCGCCGGGCTGTGTTCGGTGGGGCCGTGCTGCAGGGTCAGGGCGCCCAGCCCTTGTTCTTGCAGCAGCGCCTGTAGCTTGCCTTTCAGGCTGTCATTCATCAGTGTCTGATTGGCGATGCGCAGCACCACTGCTGTGGCATCGCATTGCAGCGGCTGCGATTGCATGGCCAGCTCGCGCACCACGGCCGCTAGCCGACCTTCCTGGTTCAAGCGCTCGACCAGCTCGCGCCAGCGCTGGGCCAGGGCGGCATCGCCAGCTGCGGCAGATGGCTCTGGCGATAGGCTCTGCGGCATGGGCTGCACGCCCTGCTCCGGCACAGCCGTGGCGCCGATGGTAGAAACAACCGGGGCGGGCGCCGCAGCAGGCTGCTTTGGCTCTACAGGCTCCGGCTCAATTGGTTGCGGCTTTGCGGGCGGTGACGCTGCCGGTGTGGATTGGGCCTGACGATGATCGCCAGCCACCGGGACGGCTGGCTCTGCACTGGCCTCTGCATAGCCCCTCGAAGGCCGGGCGGCCGGGGATTCGGCCTGCGGCGCAGCCACAGGCGCTGTGGCAGGAGCGGCGGTAATGGTTTGCTCGGCTTGTGGCTCAGTCTCTGGCGTGGTTTGTTCGGTTGGCGCCGCAGCAGGGGGCGGCGGCAATTCCTCCCACGGGGGCGGCTCGCTGGGCGCGGGGGCTGCGGCGCGGGCCGTATCCACCTTGGGGGCTGCGGCGCGGGCCGTATCCACCTTGGGGGCTGCGGCCTGGGCAGGCATGGCGGCGGCTCGCTGCACGGCATGAGCGGGGGTGATCGCTGGCGCAGGCGATGGCGCCAGATCTGGTGGGGCGGCCGCCGGCCCACCCGCCGCCAGGGCACTGGGGCTGGCGGCAGTGTTCATCGGGCTTGGGCCAAGCGCGCCCTGGCCCGGAGGCTGCTTGAAGGCCAGCAGGCGCAGCAAGACCATGACCAGGCCCGAGTATTCGTCGGGCGCCAGACCCAACTCCTCGCGCCCTTTCAGGCAGAAGGTGTAGAGCAGCTGGGTTTCATCGGCCGGCAGGGCTTGCGCCAATGCCAGCGTGCGGCGGGTGTCGGCATCGTCGTTGCCGTCCTCCAGGGCTGCGCTAGCCGCAGCGGCGGGCACGCTTTGGTACAGCGCCATTTGCTGCAGCACCAAGGCCATGTCCTCCAGCAGCGATGCCGCTGGGATGCTTTGCGCGCGCAAGGCATCCGCCAGGCTCACTACAGCTTGGCCGTCACCTGCGGCCAACGCCGCAATGGTGTCGTACACATAGCGACGATCAACCACGCCCAGCATTTGGCGCACCGTGTCTTCCTGCAGGGCGCCGTTGCCGTAGGCGATGGCTTGGTCCGTCAGCGACAGCGCATCGCGCATCGAGCCGTGCGCGGCACGCGCCAGCAGTTGCAGGCTTTCCTTGTCGTGCGCCACGCCCTCGCTGCCCAACACCCGCATCAGATGCTGGGCGATGGTCTGCGGCGCCATCGAGCGCAGGTTGAACTGCAGGCAGCGCGACAGCACCGTGACGGGCACCTTCTGCGGATCGGTGGTGGCGAGCACGAACTTGAGGTATTCGGGCGGCTCCTCCAGCGTCTTGAGCATGGCGTTGAAGGCCGTGTTCGAGAGCATGTGCACTTCGTCGATCATGAAGACCTTGAAGCGCCCCTGAACCGGCTTGTAGACGGCCTGCTCCATCAGGCTTTGCACCTCTTCAACGCCACGGTTGGAGGCTGCATCCAGCTCGGTGTAGTCGACGAAGCGCCCGGCATCGATGTCCCGGCAAGCCTGGCATACGCCGCAAGGCTGGGCCGTGATGCCGCCCTGCCCGTCAGCGCCCTGGCAGTTGAGCGACTTGGCCAGGATGCGCGACACCGTGGTTTTGCCCACGCCGCGCGTGCCGGTGAACAAATAGGCATGGTGCAGGCGCTGCTGCTGCAACGCGTTGGACAGCGCCTTGACGACGTGCTCCTGCCCAACCATTTCCTCGAAGTTGTGGGGGCGGTATTTACGGGCAAGCACCAAGTAAGACATAGCGGGCGATTCTAGGGCCTGTTGGGCTTCATTTTTAACCCGCACGCTGGCTGCCTACGGGTCTGCGCCATGAAGCCTCAACAATCAATCGTTGGGCGTAAACACCAACGTGACGGGCGAATGCACGCGGCCATTGTCCTTGGGCAGGGACTGCGCCTTGTCCAGCGCGCGCAGCACGGCCTGATCCCAGCCCGGGTTGCCACTGCTTTTGACGATGCGCTTGCCAGTGATGCGCCCGCTGGCATCCATGCGCACCTCGACCTCGGTTGCAGGGTTGCCGCTGATGGCCGCCGGGAAATTGATCAACGGCCGCACCTTGGCACGCACCTGCCCACCCCAACCAGCCGACGGCCCGGACGATTGCGCGGCCGTGCCCCGGCCGCCCGTGCCACCAGCGCCATCGAGCAGGCCTTGCATGCGGCGCAGCTCGGCCGCGCGGCGCGCTTCGGAGTCGGCCGCTTCCTTGGCCTTGCGCGCGGCCTCGTCGGCCTTTTTCTTCGCGGCGGCTTCCTGCTCCTGCTTTTTCTTGCGTTCGGCTTCTTCCTGGGCCTTCTTTTTCGCTGCCTCTTCCTGAGCCTTTTTCTTCGCGGCCTCTTGCTCTTCGAGCTTTTTCTTGCGCTCGGCTTCTTGCTGGGCTTTTTTCTTTGCCGCTTCTTCCTCTTGCTTTTTCTTCAGCGCAGCCTCTTGCTCGGCTTTCTTTCGCGCCGCTTCCTGCTCGAGTTTTTTCTTTCGCTCGGCTTCTTCCTGGGCCTTCTTCCTGGCCTGCTCTTCCTGCTGTTTTTTCAGGGCCGCCTCACGCTCACGCTGGCGCCGCTCTTCCTCGCGCTTCTTGCGCTCTTGTTCGAGCACGATCTGCGGATCGGGTGCAGGCGGGGGCGGGGCAGGCTCCGGTTCGGGCTCGGGCGGTGGAGGAGGTGGTGGTGGCGGGGCAGGTTCCGGTTCCGGTTCCGGCTCGGCCTGGGCTGCACTGGGCGCAGCCTCTTGCGGCAGGCTGGACCAAACCTCGGCCATGACGCTGTTGTCTGCTGGGCGCTTCCAGTTCGCGCCCAGGATCAGCGCCCCGATCAGCCCAGCATGGACCAGCGCAGCCCATGCCACGGCGCGCAAGCGCAGGGGCGGTTGCGGCGGCGTCAGAGGCACATGGTGCAAGGGTGGCGGGGTCAAGGGCATGGCTGGCAGACCATCACTGTTTATTGAACAGCAGCGCCACCCGACCGACCTGAGCATCCTTCAGGGCGTTGTAGGTGTTGACCAAATGTTCGTAGCTGGTTTTTTTGTCACCGGCGATCACCACGGCCATGTCCTGCTGAGCGCGGCCCTGTTGCAGCTGTTCGGCTTCCCACTGTTTGGCCAGGCTGCCCAGCTCATCCAGCGGCACGCCGCGCGGCTCGCCCTGTGCGGGACGCCATTCGATCTGACCCGCGCTGTCGACCACCACCTGGGCAATGGCTGCAGGCAGGTTTTCGGATTTGCCCACCGTGGGCGTATCGACCAGCCCAGGCGTGAACATGGGCGCTGTCACCATGAAGATGATCAGCAACACCAACATCACGTCGATGAAGGGCACCATGTTGATTTCATTGACGGTGCGGCGGTTGCGGCCGCGTCGTGTCACATTGGCCATGGGTGGGAGCTCTCCTTGGCGTAGGCCTGGCGCGCAGCGGGCCGGGCTCAATGCCCTGCGGCAGACGGTTGGGGCGTGGCGCTGAGGTTGCGCTGCAGGATATTGGTGAACTCGTCGCCAAAAGTTTCCATGCGCACGGCCATGCGGTCGATCTCACGACTGAAGCGGTTGTAGGCCACCACGGCCGGAATGGCGGCAAACAGTCCCATGGCCGTGGCCACCAGGGCCTCGGCAATGCCAGGGGCGACCGTGGCCAGTGAGATTTGCTCCATGTTGGCAAAGCCGGTGAAGGCGTGCATGATGCCCCAGACCGTGCCGAACAGCCCCACATAAGGGGCGATGGAGCCTACAGTGCCTAGGAATGACAAGCCGTTTTCGATCTGATCGAGCTCGCGATTGAAGCTGGCCATCATGGCCCGGCGCGCACCATCGAGCAGTGTTTCAGCCTGGTGGATATGGCGCTCGCGCAACTTGTGGTATTCGCGCATGCCATTGGCAAATATGCGCTCCAGCGGCCCAGCCGTGCGCGCGTTCTGCACCGCTGCGGTATACAGGTCGTTCAGGCTGGCACCAGACCAAAAGTCTTCCTCGAATTCGCCATTGAGCTTGCGAGCCTGCTTGAGCGCTGCACCTTTGCGGAAAATCATCGTCCAGCTGGCGATGGAGCTCAGCACCAGTATCAGCATGACCACCTGTACCACCCAACTGGCGTTGAGGATCAGGTGCGTAATGGACATGTCGTTTGCGTTCATTGGAACAAAGCCTGTACGTGATCGGGAATGCGGGCAGGCCGCATGGACTGGCCATTGACCCAGCCAATGCGCACCTGGGCTTCGCACAGGAGGCGGCGCTCCCCCTCCTGGATGCGCAACACTTGCTGAAGCATCGTCATTGACGCACGCCCCATGTGCTGCAGCGCCGCCGTCACCAGCAAAGCATCGTCCAGCCGGGCCGGCTGTAGATAGCGCAACGTCAGATCAGTGACGACGAATATTCCACCGAGCTGCTGCCGCGCTTGATTCTGCCCCAGGCCTTTGGCCCGCAGCCAGTCGGAACGGGCGCGCTCCATGAAACGCAGGTAATTGGCGTGATAGACGATACCGCCAGCATCTGTGTCTTCCCAGTACACACGCAGCGGCAACTCAAACCCCGGGGACAATTCATTCGATTGTTCAGTCACTTACAAAGCACCTTTGCAGCACATCATGAAATAGCGCTCGGACTGGCGATGCAGCGCAGATTGTATTGAATGCCCGCAGTTTCTGGACAAACAAAGCTGCGGACAAATGTAAAGGAAAGCCAGGCTTTGACGAGCTGGGCGGCGTTGCAAAGCCTCGGAAGCTGCCCGGTATTGCCGCAGCTTGAAACTCAGCCCCATACCGAGCCGATACACACACTTTTCCACTGTGAGTTGGGCTGCACAGGCCTCCCCCCAAGAAAAAACCCCGCCAGCCGAGCAGGCCTGCGGGGTTTTCATTCACTGAATCGACCAGTTGGTTCAGCGGCGAATGATATCGCGCGAGCTCTCCGGCACGTATTCAATCTGATGGTGCGGCATCATATGGCTGTGCAGCTTGTTGACGATCCAGATAGAGCCAACCAGACACACGGCCACGGTGAGCACCGTACCGACCAGCGTGATCAATGTCCAGCCGCCTTCAGTGCTGGGCTTGAGGTGCAGGAAGTACACCAAGTGCACGATCATCTGTACTAGGCCCAGACCCAAAATCCAGCCGACAGTGGCCGATTTGCTGTCGAGCACGTCGGCCATGACCAGCCAGAACGGAATCACAGTCAAGATGACCGACAGCACGAAGCCGATGAGGTATTCATTCAGCGTGCCATGGCCGGATTGGGCGTGATGGCCTGCGTGGGCGTTGGGGTGGCTGCTCATCCAAGAACTCCCATCAAGTAAACAAAGGAGAAAACACAGATCCAGATCAGATCCAGGAAGTGCCAGAACATCGACAAGCACATCAGGCGGCGATTATTGGCTTCAATCAGCCCGTGCTTGCGCAGCTGGAACACCAGGGTCAGCAACCAGATGATGCCGAAAGTCACGTGCAAACCGTGTGTGCCCACCAACGTGAAGAACGAAGACAGGAAGGCACTGCGGTAAGGCGTGGCACCGACGTGGATCAGGTGATGGAACTCATACAGCTCAATGGCCAGGAAGGCCAGGCCAAACGCCGCCGTCACCAACAACCAGTTGATCGTGCCCTTCACATTGCCCTTATAGGACTGCAGCATGGCAAAGCCGAAGGTGATCGACGAGAACAGCAGCATGAAGGTGTTAACCAGAATCAGCGGCAGCTCGAACAGATCGGCAGGCGAAGGGCCAGCAGCATAGTTGCGCCCCAGGATGGCATACATGGCGAACAGGATCGCGAAGATCAGGCAGTCCGTCATCAGGTACACCCAAAAGCCCAGGCCAGTGGTGTTGTTGGGCGAGTGGGCATAGCCGTGCGCGTGGCCATCACCGTGATGGGCGTGCGGATCCTCGGCTACGTAATAGATGCGCTCGCCATTGGGCCCGATGGGCGTGAATGCAGTTGTGCTTGTCATAGTGGTGTCAATTGCTCCATGCCATCGGGTTCAGTGGGCTGTTGCTGCAGCAGCAGCGGTAGCCAACTCACGCGTGCGCGCCTCTTCCGTCCTGGCGACCTGCTCGGCCGGGATGTAGTAGTCGCGGTCGTAATTGAAGGTGTGATAGATCGTGTATCCGATCAGTGCCGCGAACGACAGGATGGCCAGCCACCAGATGTACCAGATCAGCGCAAAGCCCAGCACCACCGACAGACCGGCAATGACCATGCCCGCACCTGTGCCCTTAGGCATGTGGATGGGGACGAAGCCTGCTTGAGGGCGCTTGTAGCCATGGGTCTTCATGTCCCACCAGGCATCCACGTCATGCACCACAGGGGTGAAGGCGAAGTTGTACTCAGGCGGGGGCGACGAAGTGGACCACTCCAGGCTGCGGCCATCGCCCCAGGCATCACCGGTCAGGTCGCGGGTTTTCTCGCGCTGCAGCCAGCCCACGGCAATCGAAAGCACGAAGGCCACGATACCCACCAGGATCAGCAGACCGCCGATCAAGGCCACGACGAAATAAGCATGCAGCGAGCCGTCTTCGAACTGGCTCAAGCGGCGGGTCACGCCCATCAGGCCCATGATGTACAGCGGCGTGAAAGCAACCCAGAAGCCGATCAGCCAGCACCAGAAGGACACGCGGCCCCAGAAGTCGTTCATCTTGAAGCCGAAGGCCTTGGGGAACCAGAAGGTCAGGCCGGCAAACAGCGCGAACACGACGCCACCGATGATGGTGTTGTGGAAGTGCGCCACCAGGAACAGGCTGTTGTGCAGGATGAAGTCGGCCGCGGGGATGGCCAGCATCACGCCAGTCATGCCGCCGATGACGAAGGTCAGCATGAAGCCGATGGTCCACAGCATGGGCACTTCAAAGCGCACGCGGCCTTTGTAGATGGTGAACAGCCAGTTGAAGATCTTCGCCCCGGTCGGGATCGAGATGATCATGGTCATGATGCCGAAGAAGGCGTTGACGCTGGCGCCCGAGCCCATGGTGAAGAAGTGGTGCAGCCACACCAGCATGGACAGCAGCAGGATGATCATGGTCGCATAGACCATGGAGGTGTAGCCGAACAGGCGCTTGCGCGTCAGCGCAGGCACGATCTCGGAGAAGATGCCAAACGCCGGCAGCACCAGCACATACACCTCGGGGTGGCCGAAGATCCACACCAGGTTGACCATCATCATCGGGTTGCCGCCCAACTGGGTGGTGAAGAAGGCCGTACCCAAGTAACGGTCAGCCGTCAGCAGCACGAAGGCGGCCGTCAGCACCGGATAGATCATCAGAATCAGGATGTTCGATGCCAGGCTGGTCCAGACGAACACCGGCAGGCGCATCCAGGTCATGCCAGGGGCGCGCATCTTGATGATGGTCACGACGATGTTGATCGAGCCCAGTGTGGTGCCGATGCCCGCAATGTTCAGGGACCACAGGTAGTAGTCCATCCCCGTGCCAGGACTGTAATCAATGCCCGACAGCGGCGGATAGACCAGCCAGCCAGTCTGCGCATACTCACCCACGAACAGCGAGATCATGGTCAGCACGGCGCCAGCCGTAGTCAGCCAGAAGCCCAGGTTGTTCAAGAAGGGGAAAGCCACGTCGCGCGCGCCAATTTGCAGCGGCACGAGGTAGTTGAAGAAACCGACCAAAATGGGCGTAGCCACGAAGAAGATCATGATCACGGCATGCACCGTGAAGATCTGGTCGTAGTGGTGGGCGTTCAGATAGCCTTCACTGGCCCCGGAGGAGGCCATGGCCTGATGGATACGCATCATCAGCGCATCGGCAAAACCGCGCAGCAGCATGACAATGCCCAGCACGATGTACATGATGCCGATCTTCTTGTGGTCGATCGAGGTGAACCACTCGTTCCACAGATAGCCCCAGACCTTGAACTTGGTGAGCAGCGCCAGGGCCACTACCCCCAACAGTACGACGGCCACAAAGGTCGCCATGATGATGGGCTCGTGCAGCATGGGGAAGGTGTGATGATCAAACGTGATCCGCCCCAGCAGCGGATGGACGTTCTCATTGAGAATTGCAGCAGACATGGGTTTTCTGGCTTTCTAAGTTCAGAGAATGGGCGCAATCATGGAGCCATCACGGCTGAGCTTCTGCCCTTGCACGCTGCCAGGCTGCTCCACTTGGGCTGTGGGCATGACTGGCTTGAGTGCAGGCAACTTGCGGGTGGCGCGCACGAAGTCGACGGCAGCGCTGTCGCTGGTGCAGACCAGGTCGCCAGGCATCATGCCGGAGAACTCAGCCAGATCCAGCTGGGCCTTGGTCGTACGACGCATGTCGTAACGCAGGCGCTTGAGGTTGTTCAGGCTGTCGATCCCTGCGCCGCCGGCCAGGTCGATGCCCATCATTTCGTCCATGCACATCGCGCCAGGCATCACGCACAGATTCAGGATGGCGTGATACATGCCTTGCTGCACCGAGCCATAGTGGCGAATGCCAAAGTACTGCACGTGGCCGCGCTCGTCCTTCTGGTTGTATTGATCCAGCGCCATGTACTCAGCCTGGTCCAGCACCTTGGTGGAGCTGCGCACTTTTTCGACCCATTGATCGAAACCTGCACTGCTCAGACTGTGGAAATAGAAGTACATCTGGCTGAAGCCATGGCCAGTGTAGTTGGCAGAAAAGCCCTTGAACTTCCCCTCGCGGTTCATGACCGCGTTGAGCTGAGTCTGCATCGCAGGCATGGCATAGACCTGCCCCGACAGGGCAGGGATGAAGAACGAATTCATCATCGATGCCGAGGTGATCTTGAAGCGAATGGGGCGGTTGACCGGCGCTGCCAACTCATTGACCGTAGCGATGCCCTGTTCTGGATAGATGAAGAGCCACTTCCAGTCCAGAGCAGCCACTTCAATCTCCAGCGGCGTGGTCTCAACCACAGCCTCGTCGCTGCGCTTGGGGTCGATGAAGCGGGTTGCCAGAGTCTTGACCGCACCGAGGTTCTCCTCCATGCCGGCAATCTTGGTCTGGCTATCGATGCGCACCAGCGGGCGATAGGGATCGAGCAGATAGGTCGAACCCCAAGTCACCAACGCCAGCACGATGATGATGCAGATGGGCGCCCCCCAGATCACCACCTCCAGCTTATTGGAGTGGTAGAAGCCCGAATCATAGGTGCCAGACTGGTTGCTTTGACGGTACTTCCAGCTGAAGAACAGGATCAGGAACATCACGGGCACGATCACCAGCAGCATCACGAGCACCGAGAAGATCATCAGATTGCTCTGCTGCTTGGCCACATAGCCAGACGGGTTGATCAACGTCCAGTCGCAGCCGGTCAGCAACAGCGGCACCAGCAACAGCGCCGCGAGGGGGGTCAACTTCTTCATACACACCTCAGGAATGGGGCTTTGGCACGACGGCATCCCGCGCCCAGCCGGGTGCGGGATGCCGTCAGTTTGCCGTTCGATTTGTTCGGTGCCAGTGGCGTAGTCTGCATCCAGAAGAGAAAGCCACCTCTTTTTGCATGCTGCGCAATGGCGCCCAAACCGCTGCCAAAGTACTGAGCTTAATACCCTGACAGGCTCGTGGATTCTACTCTTTTTTACAAGAATGAAACCAATTCAACCGACTGCCTTTGCAATGTCTGAGACATGAAAATGCTTTTCAAAACATGTGCCTAGACCCCATCCGCAATCGCAGCGCCAACGGCGTTTTAAAGGGTGCGTGAAGATGCAGCTACTTCTGGGCCTTATCTATGCTCTGAGCCTGATCTCCAGCGGCATCCAAGCCCGCCTTCACATCCACGCCGCCCGCGCGCGCGCGCGGATGCGCCGCATCGTAGATTCGAGCCAGATGCTGAAAATCCAGTCGGGTATAGATCTGAGTGGTGCTGATGTTGGCATGGCCCAACAACTCTTGCACGGCCCGCAAATCGCCACTCGATTGCAATACGTGACTGGCAAATGAATGGCGCAGCATATGGGGGTGTACCGGCATGGCCATGCCTGCGGCCTGGCTGCGTTGACGCAGGCGTTGCCAGGCGCTTTGCGGGCTCATGCGCGCACCGCGCTGGCTGATGAACAAGGCGTTTTGCCCCGGCCATTGCCGCGCAGGATCGCGCACTTGCTGCCAGGCCAGCAATGCCCGCATGGCCGCTGCCCCAATGGGCACGCTGCGTCGCTTCTGACCTTTGCCGATGACGTGAGCCTCAGCTTCCTGCCAGTCGATCCAGCCACGCCCTTGTTGCTGCGCCTGAGCACTGGCGCACAGATCCAGCCCCAGCAGCTCTCCAATGCGCAGACCACTGCTGTAGAGCAGCTCGGTCATTGCGGCATCGCGCAGTTCCAGCCATTGCGCCGCGCCATTTGCATCGACCATCGGCTGCCGGAATGCAGCCAGCTGCACCGCCTCATCAGCCCCTAGCGCCTTGGGCAAGGGGCGGCGCGATTTGGGTGCGCGCACGTCCTGCACGGGATTGACCTCCAGCAGCCCCTGCAACACGGCCCAGCGGTAAAAGCTGCGCCAGCCACTGAGGATCAGCGCAATTCCGCGCGCGCTGCGCCCCTGGCTGTGCATGCGCGCCACCTGTTGGCGAATGTGGAAGGGTTGTAGGGTCAACACGTCCAGCCCTTGCGCTGCAGCGACCTGCTGCAGCTTGCGCAGATCTTCGGTATAGAGCGCCAAGGTGCGCTCGGCCAGGCGGCGCTCAAAGCGCACGTGCTCTAAATAGCGCAAGGCGCTGTGCGGCAAAGCCTCGGGCAGTGCATCTTCGCCCTGCGGTCGGCTGGGTACACGCTGGCGAGGTGGCATGAGCGCGCGCAACAGGCAAGCGGCAGCGGGTTTATTCCAGCGGCAGTTCAGCCTGCCCGCTTTGCTGGCGCGCCAGGCGCTCCTGGTGCTGGATCCAGCCGATGGTTTCATCGGGCAGCAAGCGCTGCATGGCCGCACTGGCCAGCTCGGCCAGCCGGGTGAGCAAATCCGTGCCCATGTCCTGGGTGAAGCGGTGGCTGTCGGGGGAGGTGAGCAGCAAATAACCGAAGGTGATTTGCTGCGCCTGCGCAGCGCCTGCACGCAGCGGCAGGATGGCAATGGATTGCACCTCGGCCAGGTCACTGCCTTCGCCTGCCAGACTTTGTAAGCCCTCAATGCTGCCGCGAGGCCCGCAGTAAGGCTTGGCCAGGCTGGCAATGTGCTGCTTGCTTTCGGGCACTACGCGCTGCACCTCAGGCAGATCGGCATAGGCCGGTGCCAGATCCCAGAGACGCAAGTACACCTGCGGCACTGCAAACAACTCCTTCAGCTGCTGGGCCAGCAGCGCAGGCAGCTTGGCGCCATCGCGCTCGCGCAGCATGGCGGCCGTCCAGGCATGGGCTTTTTCAATGATTTGCGCGTTCTCGCTGCCGTAGCCCATCATCTCGACGATGCTGGCCTCCAGGCCCTTGATTTTGTCGCGCAGCATGATCGTCTGACGCTCGTGCAGGCTGACGGTCTTGCCGCCATGCGGGCTGGCCAATTGCACGGTGCCCAATACTTCGGCAAAGCGCTCAAAGAATTCCGGATTGCTGATCAGGTAGCTTGCCACATCCTCTTCAGTGGCAAGCCCTGCGTGCTGCACGGGCGAGGTAGTCGTCATACGCTGTCTGGAATCTCAATAGTGCCTTCAAAAACGGTCTGCGCCGGGCCAGTCATCAACACCTCATCGGCCGCGCCGCCGCGCCATTCTATGGTCAGCATGCCGCCGGGCATGTGGACATCAACGCAAGTGTCGAGCAAGCCTTGGCGGATGCCGCTGACCACTGCCGCACATGCGCCCGTGCCACAGGCCAAGGTCTCGCCCACGCCGCGCTCGTACACGCGCAAGTCAATCTCACGGCGACTGCGCACCTGCATGAAGCCAGCGTTGACGCGCTGGGCAAAGCGCGGGTGCTGCTCAATCCAGGCCCCCTGCATTGCGACCGGCGCATCCTGCACCGAGGCCACGCGCTGCACGGCATGCGGATTGCCCATGGATACGACACTGAGCCAAGCGCCCAAGCCGTCATCGCCGCGCTGCGCGTCAACCGCCTGCGGCTCATGCGGCAGCCACCAGAGGGTGTCCTGATGCTGGGCCCGACTGCGCAGGCCCAGGGCATCGAAGGGGATCTGCCCTGGCTGCCAGCGCGGGCAGCCCATGCGCACGGTCACGCGGCCGTCTTCCTGCAACTGCGGGGCGATGACGCCCGCGCGGGTCAGCACGCGAATGTGCTTTTTGGGCGTCAGCCCTTTGTCGAACACGTAGCGGGCAAAGCAACGCGCACCATTGCCGCACTGCTCCACCTCGCCGCCATCGGCGTTGTGGATGATGTATTCGAAGTCGACCTGGCCGGCCTGGGCTGACGGGGCAGGCCGCACCGTCAGAATCTGATCGGCCCCAACGCCAAAGCGTCGATCGGCCAGCCAGCGGTACTGCGCCGCGTTCAGGCCCAGCGACCGCTGCGTTTCATCGAGCACGACAAAGTCGTTGCCCGCACCCTGCATTTTGGTAAAGCTCAGTTTCATGGTGTCGTCGTGTGCTTGCGGCAGCGCCTGTACAAGCCAAGTCTGCACAAATCAAATGATTCAAATGATTGATCCATTCACGCCTCGGGCACGATGGCATCGGCCCATTCATACAGCGCCCCCAGGATGTCCTGCTGCTCATCCGTCGCCGTGTCTGACAAAGCATCGATTTGCTCCATCAACTGCTCGGCCGTGCGGGCGCCGCCTGCGCCGTCGATCAAAACCGCCTTGCGGTGCAGCTCCCAGCGTCGGCGCTGGGCCTCGTCCAAGGTATCGGGGTAGTTGCGGGCACGGTAGAAAAATACCAGCTCATCCAGGCGCGCATCGTCAAAGCCCATGCCGCGCTCGCCAGCGGGCCATTGCGCCACCGGCTGCTGCAACAGCCGCCCCAGGCGCTGGCGATCGGCATCGCCCACGAAGCCACCGTACAAATCCTGCTCCGCAGGCAGCGGCTGCGCCGGCGCTGCGGGGCGCTGAAAGACCTCGGCCCACACCGCGCTCATGTCCGGCAGCGCGCGCGCCGCTTGCGCATGGCGCTCGATCTGCGCCCAATCCAGCCCCCAGCGCTGCTGCAGCGCCGGCGTCAGCACCTTGCAATTGCCCACCACCATGGGCGACTTGTTCAAGTGCACCGTCTTGATGGGCAGGCGCTGCACGCCCTCGGGCAAGTCGGCCTGGCGCGTAAACAGCCGCTGGCGGATGCTTCGGGCATCGAGCTCGGCCAGCTCGCTGGGGTCGTGCGCCAGGTTCCAGGCAATCAATTCATTGCGATTGTGCGGGTGACTGGCCAGTGGCCACATCACCGCCATGCAGCCCTGCTCTACGGGGAACATGCCCGAAACATGCACGAAGGGCCGCGCCTGCGCCGGCGCTGCGGGCAGGCCCAGCTCCTGGGCCACGGCCCGCTTGTCGCGCAAACGCAGCGCGAAGTCGAACAGGCGCTCATTGCATTGACGCAAGCGCCGCGCCAGTGCAATCGTGGCGCGCACGTCGGAGACGGCATCGTGCGCCGCTTCATGCGCCAGACCGTTGGCCGCGGTCAAGGCCTCCAGCCGGAAGCTGACCCGGCCATCATCGCCCAGCGGCCACTGCAGGCCATCGGGGCGCAGCGCATAGGCCATGCGCACCACATCCAACAAATCCCAGCGGCCATTGCCATCGCGCCACTCACGCGCATAGGGGTCGCGCAGATTGCGCCAGAGCAAAAAGCGCGTGAACTCATCGTCGAAGCGAATGGTGTTGTAGCCCACGCCGATGGTGCCCGGCTGGGAGAAGGCATCATGCACGCGCTGGGCAAACACCGCCTCGCTCACCCCCTGCTGCCAGGCGCGCTGCGGCGTAATGCCCGTGATCAGGCAGGCCTGGGCATCGGGCAGGTAATCCTGCGGCGGCTGGCAAAACCACTCCAGCGGCGCCTGCAGCTCATTGAGCTGTAAATCGGTACGGATGGCCGCAAACTGTGCCGGGCGATCGCGGCGTGGATCGGCGCCGAAAGTCTCGTAGTCGTGCCACAGAAATGTCTGCATGCATCCCCATTTCTTCGCTGAAAAACACTTTGTCCGAGAGCGGCTGGCTCATCGGCGCGGGCGATTGTAAGAGTGGGCCTGGGCAACTCTGACGCGATCCTGATGGCCTGCGCAGACCCTGGCACTACAATCACCGCCTTATGGAAACGCCCAACGCATTGACCACCCGACTGGCCCAGCAAATCGACCAGCTGCTGGCGCACCTGGACGCCAAGGAAAGCGACAATCTTCGCCTGCGCCAAGAGTTGCACAGCCTGGCGCAAGAGCGCGATGCGCTGCAGGCGCGGTTGCAGACGGCCCGCATCCGGCTCGACGCCCTCCTCGAACGCCTGCCCTCCATCCAAACCGCACTGGAGAGCGGACAATGAATCAGGTTGAAGTCAAGATCCTGCAGCAAAGCTACACACTGGCCTGCAAAGAGGGGCAGGAAGATCGGCTGCACGAAGCCGTGCGTGCCGTGGACTTGGCCATGACGCGCATTCATGACACTGGCAAAGTCCGCGCGCGCGATCGCATTGCAGTTTTGGCAGCCTTGAATTTGGCCTACGAGCTGGCCGATCTGCGCGAGCAACTACAACGGCTGCAAGCCCAGTCGCCGCACGCCATGCCAACGCCGTCGCCCAGCAGTGGCACTGACCACGAAGAAGGCTTGGCTCTGGCGCAATCACAGGCCCTGCAAGCTTTGGTCGGCAAGCTCGATGGCGTTCTAGCCCAACTGGCCACGCCTGCGCAAGCACCAGCGGATGCTGCAACCTCAGGCGAGGCTACAGAGAACAGTAGCGCAACGCCCGATGCCTCGCCCCTGGCCCAATGAGCATGGGTTCCCCCCGCGCCAATTGCCGTAAAATATCTTCGTCTGCTTCACTGCTGGGCTTTATATTTCCTTGAACCAATGCTCATTGAGCTCGGGTTTGGAACATCATCTGGTGAGCGTGATCGTCTCGCGTCAGATGAACCCAACGCCAGGTTGACCGGACCCACCTGATCCTCCGGTTCAGGCTGCCGGTCCAGCGGATCGAAGCAGACACTGTTTTCCCAGCGCTGCCGTGGCACACATGGCAGCGCTTTTTCATGCCTGCGCGCCATAGCGCAAAGCTTTTGAAACAGGCGCTCAAGGCTGTTCCTGGCTGGCAGAAGCCTGATGCTGTCGAAATGCCTTGGCCGCGCTGAAGTGACCGCAGCCGATGAAAGGCCGGGGTGGCCTTGTGGCCGACAGCGGCGAGGGATGATTGGCC
Source organism: Vandammella animalimorsus (assembly GCF_002288875.1). Taxonomy (NCBI): domain Bacteria; kingdom Pseudomonadati; phylum Pseudomonadota; class Betaproteobacteria; order Burkholderiales; family Comamonadaceae; genus Vandammella; species Vandammella animalimorsus. Next base: position 31,478 of record NZ_NTBH01000013.1, read on the forward strand.
AGCAGTACGAGGTGGCCCCGATCGGGCGGGATCAGCGCCTGCTTGGATTGCGCGTGCGCCCCCCACAGCATGAACACCACCGGCCGCGGCCCCTGCGCCACCTGTGCAATCAGCGCGTCGGTCAACACCTCCCAACCCTTGCCGGCATGGCTGGCGGCCTGGCCTTCCTCAACCGTCAGGCAGGTGTTGAGCAACAACACACCATTTCTGGCCCACTGCACCAGACTGCCGCCCGGCTGCGGAAAGGCTGGCGGCGCCACGCCCAGGTCGCGCTGCATTTCCTGGAAGATGTTGCGCAGCGAAGGCGGCAGAGGCACGCCCGGCGCGACGGAAAAGGCCAGGCCCTCTGCCTGGCCGCGCCCGTGGTAAGGGTCCTGCCCAAGAATCACCACGCGCACATCCTGCGGCGCCGTCAGCTCCAGGGCGCGCAGCGGCTGCGGCGGGAAGATGCTGGCGCCCGCATCCAGGCGCTGCTGCAAAAAGGCCAGCAGCGCCTGGCCTTTCGCGCTGCCAAAGAATGCGCTGGTGGCCGGCATCCATTCTGGGGCCACAGGCCAATCCACGGGATCGGCACTGAGCAGTTGATCGGCTGGCAGGTCTGCACTATGGGCTGGGCTTGAATTCACGTTGGCACTCTCCATCACGGGACAGGGGTTGGCCAGCGCCACTCCGACTGCAAGGCACAAGGCGGGCGCTCGCTGGCCATTGAGCTTGCATTGTGCGGCCTGTTGGCGCCACCTCCCGGCAGGGCGCGCCGCCACAGCTCCTACAATGCGCAGCTTTTTCTGCCCCCCATATTGCGTTCGAAGCCCATGACTCTGACTGCCCTGCTCTCCGTCTCTGACAAAACCGGCATTGTGGAATTCGCCCAGGCGCTGCATGCGCAAGGCGTGCGCCTGCTCTCCACCGGCGGCACGGCCAAGCTGCTGGCCGAAAGCGGCCTGCCCGTGACCGAGGTGGCCGAGCTCACGCGCTTTCCCGAGATGCTGGACGGCCGCGTCAAGACCTTGCACCCGGCCGTGCACGGCGGCCTGCTGGCGCGGCGCGACGTGCCCGCGCACATGGCCGCGCTGGCCGAGCATGGCATTGGCACCATCGACCTCGCGGTCATCAACCTCTATCCCTTCGAGGCCACCGTGGCCAAGCCCGGCTGCACGCTGGCCGATGCGATCGAGAACATCGACATCGGCGGCCCGGCCATGGTGCGCAGCGCCGCCAAGAACTGGCAGCACGTGGCCGTGCTGACCGATGCCAGCCAGTACGCCCCCGTGCTGGCCGAGCTGCAGGCCAGCGGCGGCCAGCTCAGCGACAAGACGCGCTTTGGCCTGTCGGTGGCGGCCTTCAACCGCATCGCGCAGTACGACGCGGCCATCAGCGACTACCTCTCGTCCATCGCCTTCGACGAAAGCCAGATCAACGGCACGCCCGCCCGCACGGCGTTCGCGGCGCAAAGCAACCCCGCCTTCATCAAGGTGCAAGACCTGCGCTACGGCGAAAACGCCCACCAGCAGGCCGCGCTGTACCGCGACCCGCAGCCCGTGCCCGGCAGCATCGTCACCGGCCAGCAATTGCAAGGCAAGGAGCTGAGCTACAACAACATCGCCGACGCCGACGCCGCCTGGGAATGCGTCAAGCAATTCGACGCGCCGGCCTGCGTCATCGTCAAGCACGCCAACCCCTGCGGCGTGGCCGTGGGCAAGGATGCGGCCGAGGCCTACGCCAAGGCCTTCCAGACCGACCCAACCAGCGCCTTCGGCGGCATCATCGCGCTCAACCGCCCGCTGGACGGCGCGGCGGCCGAGCAGATCGTCAAGCAATTCGTCGAGGTGCTGATGGCGCCTGCCTTCACGCCCGAGGCGCTGGAAATCTTCAAGCCCAAGACCAATGTGCGCCTGCTCCAAATCGCGCTGCCCGAGGGCGCGCCCACCTGCGCCAACCGGCTGGAATACAAGCGCGTGGGCTCCGGCCTGCTGATCCAGAGCGCCGACGACCACGCGCTGGCGCTGGCCGATTTGAAAGTCGTCACCCAGAAGCAGCCCACGCCCGAGCAGCTGCAAGACCTGCTGTTCGCGTGGAAGGTGGCCAAGTTCGTCAAGAGCAACGCCATCGTGTTCTGCAAGGGCGGCATGACCATGGGTGTTGGCGCAGGCCAGATGAGCCGCCTGGACTCGGCGCGCATCGCCAGCATCAAGGCCGAGCACGCCGGCCTATCGCTGGCGGGCACGGCCGTGGCCAGCGACGCCTTCTTCCCCTTCCGCGACGGGCTGGACGTGGTGATTGACCACGGCGCAACGTGCGTCATCCAGCCCGGCGGCAGCATGCGCGACCAGGAGGTGATCGACGCGGCCAACGAGCGCGGCGTGGCCATGGTCTTCAGCGGCGTGCGCCACTTCCGCCACTGAGCGCCTGCTGCAAGCCAGCCGCCGGCCCACAAAAAACGCCAGCCGTGCATGCGCGCGGCTGGCGTTTTTTGTTTTGTTTTGGCCTGGGCGCGCCCTGCCCCAGCCGCAGTGCCGCCCCTGACTCAGCGGCGCGTGCTTTTGCTTTTGGCCTGGGCGGTCTTGCCTGTGCTGCCCGGCTTAGCGGCGCTGCTGGTCTTGGCCTTGCTGCTGCGCGCCTGGCTGGCCTGGGCCTTGGTGCCTGGCTTGCTGGTCGATGATTTGCCTGCAGCCGCCTTGTTGGCACTGGCGTTCTTGCTCGCGCCAGCGGCCTTGCTGGTGGCTTTGCTGTTTACCTTGCTGGCGGCCTTGCCAGGCGACTTGGCGTTGGCAGCATTGGCCTTGCTGTTCACAGTGCTGTTCGCAGTCTTGCCACCCGTGGCCTTACCGTTCGCGGCCTTGCGGCCATTGCCGTTGCCATTGCTTTTCGCGCTGGCTGCGGCCTTGGCATTGCGCACGCCCAGGGGGGCGGCCTGGTACAGCACCAGCTTCTGACCGGCCTTGAGGCGCGCATTGCGGCCCAGCTGATTCCACTTGTAAAGGTCGCTGACGCTGACTCCATGGCGGCGCGCCACAGCATCCAGGGTATCGCCTTTGCGCACAACAACTGCGCTGCTGCGGCGCAGCGCGGGCTGCGGCCTGGGTGCATGGGCGAGCTTGAGCTGGCCGCTTTGCGCAATCTCGGCGGCCACATCCACCAGCAGCGAGGCCGAGCGCGGCACCAGCAGGGCTGCGCCCGCTTCAATCAGCATGCCCTTGGGGATGCGGTTGACGCTCAAGATGGCCTGCTCGTCGGCGCCGACTTTCTTGGCCACGTCGGCCACTTCCATGCGCTGCGGCGCAGTCCAGACCGTCCAGCTGGCCAGGCGCGCATCGCGCAGCTGGGCCAGGTTGTTCTTGAAGAACTCGGCATTGTCCCAGGGCAGCAGGATTTCCGAGGTGGCCGCAGCAAAAATGACCGGGCCCTTGTGCGCTGGGTTGAGCAGCCGGAAATCCGCCTCGCTGATGCCAGCCAGCTGCGCGGCTCGGGCCACATCGATGTCACGACGGATTTCCACCGATTCGAAATAGGGATGGTTGCCGATATCAGCCAACACGACGTTAAAGCGCTCAGGATCGCGCACGATGTTTTTCAACGCCTGGAACTTGGGCACATACCAGCGCGTTTCCTCGGGCATGCGCAAGTCCAGATAGCCCACGCCCAGGCCCTGGTTCTGGTTTTTTGCCCTGGCCCGCTGCACGCTGCCCTCGCCCCAGTTGTAGGCCGCCAGCGCCAAGTGCCAATCGCCGAACATGCCGTGCAGCTTTTCCAAGTAATCCAGCGCAGCGCGCGTGGAGGCCAGCACATCGCGCCGGTCATCGCGGAAGGCATTCTGGCGCAGCTCGAAATAGGTGCCCGTGGCCGGCATGAACTGCCACATGCCAGCGGCCTTGGCGCTGGAGACGGCACCGGGGTTGTAGGCACTCTCGACGAAAGGCAGCAGCGCCAGCTCAGTGGGCATGCCGCGGCGCTCGAGCTCCTCAACGATGTGAAACAGGTATTTGCGCGAGCGCTCGCTCATGCGCAGCATGGTGTCGGGCCGGCTGGCATACCACTGCTCGCGGTCATGCACCAGCGGCGATTGCAGATCGGGCATGGCAAAGCCCGCGCGCATGCGCTGCCACACGTCGCGCGGCGGCTCCAGGCCATTGACGCGCAAGGACTGCAAGCGGCCATGCTCGATGGGCGAGAGCTCGCCGGACTGCGCCGCTCGCGCCTGCGCTGCGTCATCGCCCAGCGGGGCCTGCACCGTGCTGCAGCCTACCAACACACAGGCCCCTGCCAAGGCCAGCCCAAAGCGCACGCGCGCCCATACCGTTACGAAATTCACACCGCTCACTGTCTTCAGAATTGGTTCTTCCAGGCCCGCAGCAGCGCAAACCACTGCGCATCGTCTTGCGGCGGCGGCTCCTCAACGGGCTGTTGGCCCTGCAGAAAATGCCTCAGAGCCTGGCGCACGGCCGGCTCGCGGCTGCGCAAAAAAGGGTTGATCTGGCGCTCCTGCCCCAGCATGGCCGGCAGCGTGGGCTGACCCTGCGCGCGCAGCGCGCGCGCCTGCTGCAAGGCGGCGGCCAACTGCACATTATCAGGCTCAACCGCTTGTGCAAAGGCCATGTTGGCCAGCGTGTACTCATGGCCGCAGCACAGCAGCGTATCTGCAGGCAGCTGCGCCAGGCGCTGCAGCGAATGCAGCATCTGCTCGGCCGTGCCCTCGAACAGGCGACCACAACCGGCGCAGAACAACGTATCGCCACAAAACAGCATGGGCCGCAGGCCTTCGGCCAAGGGCGCGGCCGGCACGAAGTAGGCCACATGTCCGGCCGTATGGCCTGGCACGGCCAGCACCTGCCAACGCAGCCCCAATAGCTCAACGGCATCGCCATCCTGCACGGGCCGGTTCACGCCAGCAATGGCCTCCGCCGCTGGCCCATACACCGGCAGCGGCGCGCCGTGGCGCACCTGGTGCGCGGCCTGCAGCGCGGCAATGCCGGCCGTGTGATCGGCGTGGTGGTGGGTCACTACAATGGCCTGCAGCACCAAGCCCTGCTGCGCCAGGCAGCGCAACACCGGCTGGGCATCGCCAGGGTCCACCACCACGGCCTGCGCCTGCGGCCCGCGCGGCTCCTGGGCTTCATGCAACAGCCAGATGTAGTTATCGGAAAGCGCCTCGATCGCGCGCCAATGCAGTTGTTTTCCCATGGCCATGCCACAGACCCGTTTCGACGAATGGTTGCAGACAAGCGCCGCCGGCCTGTACGTGCGCCAGTGGCAGCAGTGCCATTATGCGCACGCCGTGCAGGACGTCTTTGGCTACTACGCGCTGCACATCGGCGTGGCCAGCATCGCCGCGCTGCAGACCAGCCGCATTGCGCACACCTGGCGGCTGGCGCCGCAGTGGCCCGGCGGCGACGCAGCGGCCGATCTGTACGCCGCGCCCGAGGCCCTGCCCTTTGCAGACAACCAGCTGGATCTGATCGTCATGCCGCATGGCCTGGAGCTCAGCTGCCAACCCCACGCCGTGCTGCGCGAGGCCACGCGCACTTTGCGCCCGGAAGGTCGGCTCATCATCAGCGGCTTCAACCCGGCGCGATTGCTGCTGGGCGCGCGTGCGCCGCGCCGCGTGCAACCGGCCAGCGCGGCCATTGGCCACCAGCGTCTGCGCGATTGGCTGACGCTGCTGGGCCTGGAGCTGCAGGAGCAGTTCTTCGGCTGCCACATCCCCAACGGCCACCGGCCACAGTGGTATGAGCGCCTGGCATGGATCGACCGCTTGCTGCAAGATCGCCTGCCGGTGTTCAGCGGCGTCTATTTCATCGTGGCCGTCAAAAAAGTGCACGGCGCGCGCTTGATTGGCCCGCAGTGGCGCCCCCAGCCGGCCAGCGCCGCAGCCACGGCGCTGCAACCCACGCCCCGCGCGGCCCAGCCCGAGCTGTTGCCTTCCCGAAAGGCCAAGCCCCCGCCAGTTTGACGACAAACGCAACATTCGCCAGACCATGCAGGCCCAACACAACAGCTTGGGTTCAGCCCGCAAAAGCTTTTGCAGGTATAAACAGTCATTGAGCGACCGCGCCGCATTCCGGCAATGACACTCCGCGCGGCGGTGCCAATCAATAACCGCAGGCCTGGCAGCCACCGCAGCTGCGGCCAATGCCCCATGTCTCGACGAATTCCCTCTCTATCAAGTCGCCTGCTGCGCAGCCTTGCCGCAGCAACGGCGCTGGGCTGCGCCGCCGTGCCCGCACTGGCCGATGCCCACTACGACAGCCTGATCCATCAGGCCCGCGCAGGCCAGACCGCGCCTGCACTGGCGCACTTTGCCGCACAGCCTCCGGGCAACCTCAGCGCTCGGCACGTCAATGACTGGCTTCTCATCAGCGGCTGGGCCGGCCAGGATCAGCAAACCCTGGCCATCTACCAGCAGCACCGCCAGCGCGTGCGGCTCGAGCCCGCCAGCCTGGCCGCCGTGGGGCGCGCCTACCGCAACCTCAAGCACTGGGACATGGCCGCCTCGCTGCTGGATGCGGCCATCCAGCGCGATCCTGAGCACAGCGACTGGTACCTGGCCGCCGCCTACGCACTGGCCGAAGGCGGCCATGCGGTTCAGGCCAGCGCCCAGCTCGATGCCTTTGAACAGCGATTCGCGCAGCAGCGCCTGCCGCTGCTGCTGGCGCGCAGCTACGTGGCCCGCATCACGCAGCAGCCTTATGACGCGCTGCAATACGCCAGCGCCGCCATCGAGCTGGCGCCCGACAACGCCCAGGCGCAAAACCATTACCTGCATGCGCTGCGCGCGGCAGGCATGCCCGAGCGCGCGCTGCAATACCTGACTACCGCCCGCCCTGCCGAGGCCGACGCCGCCCTGGTGCGCAGCCTGCAGGCCGACTACGGCGCCGAGCTGGTGCGCATTGGCGAAGCCGCCAGCGGCACCCACGCCGAAGACCAGGCCCGCAAGCGCCGCACGCTGGACTATTACGCCCAGCTGCTGGCGCAATGGCAGCAGGCGCTGCAGGCCAGCGCGCCTGGCTCGGCCGAGCACCAGGCGTTGCAGCGCGACATCCGCCGCGTGCGCACCGATCGCCTCGTTGCGCTGTGGCAGGCTCGCCAGGCCCAGGCGCTGCTGGACGAATACGCCGCGCTGCAGGCCCAGGATCCAGAGCTGCCGGACTACGCGCTGATGCAGGTTGGCGCAGCCCTGCTCGAAACCCGCCAGCCTGAAGAGGCGCTGCGCATCTACGACGGCATTGCCCAGCGCCGGGCCGCCACCGCCGGCGCGGCCCCGCAACCCCAGGACTTGTTCACGGGTCGGCTTTATGCACGGGTGGAAACCGAGCAGCTTGACGCCGCACGCGCACTGGCACGCCAGCACCTGGCACAGACCTCGCCCGAAAGCCGCATCCCTGGCAACCCCAACCCGCTGCCCAGCTCCGACTGGAGCGCCACGCGGCGCGAGCAGGCCGCCGCCGAGCTGTACGCTGGCCGGCTGCCGCAGGCGCAGGCGCAGTTCGAGGAGCTGATGGCCCTGGGGCCGGGCGACTCGCACACCCACATGGGCCTGGTCAGCACCTACCGCAACCGCGGCTGGCCGCGCCGCGCCGCCGAGGAGCTGAAAATCATCCAGCACACCTCCGGCGATGGGCATGAGTTGGGCCTGCTGCTGGAGCAAGCCGGCGTGGCCCAGGAGCTGCAGGACTGGTCCACGGCCCAGGCCCTGCTGGAGCACGCGCAGCAGCGCTACCCAGAGGAGCCGCGCGTGCAGCGCGCCCTGCGCCAGTGGCAGGTGGCGCGCATGCCCATGGTGCAATTCAACGCCGAATACCGCGACTCGGACAGCCCCACTGCCATCGGCGAAGGCGCCACCCGCTACGCCCTGCTGGGCTATTCGGCGCCGCTGCACGAGCGCTGGCGCCTGTTTGCCGCCGCGCGCCACAGCAGCGGCAACTACCTGGAAGGCAAGGGCCGCTACCACCAGCTGGCCGCTGGCGCCCAATGGCACTGGCGTGATACCCAGGCCGAGTTCGAGCTCTCCGCTCTGCGCGCTGCGCAACGCACCCACGCTGGCCTGCGCCTGACCGCGCGCCACGACCTGGACGACCATTGGCAGCTGCAGGGCCGCGCTGCGCGCAACAGCATCGAGACGCCGCTGCGCGCGCTGCGCGCGGGCATTACCGCCGATGAACTGGCCCTGGGCCTGCAATGGCGCGCGCACGAAAGTACCCGCCTGGGCCTGACGGCCGAGGCCATGGACTTCAGCGACGGCAACCGCCGCACCAGCTATTTCATCGACGGCCAGCAGCGCCTGTTCACTGCCGCGCACCTGCAACTCGATGCCGGGCTGGAGCTCTCGCACAGCCGCAACACCCGCCCAGGCCAAGGGCCTTACTTCGCCCCGCAGCGCGACTGGAGCATCCTGCCTGGCCTGACGGCCTACCACATCCTGCACCGGCGCTATGAACAGGTCTGGCGTCACGAGCTGCACCTGGCTGCCGGGCGCTACAGCCAGCACGGCTTTGGCAGCGGCGGGTATCAACGTCTGCGCTATGGCCAGCAATGGAAGTGGAACGACACCACCTCGCTGGACTGGAACACCGGCCTGAGCTGGCGCCCTTATGACGGCGTGCGCGAGCGAGCGCTGTATTTCAACATCGGCTTCTCGCACCGGTTCTGACGCGGGCCGCCCAAGCCCACGCAAGTGGCATCCGCTTAACTCCAGAGCAGGCAGCAACCTGGCGTTGCCTGCCCCTACCCTTTGTATCGACTGCCATGTTCTGTTTTGCCCCGACCCCACCTGCCATGCGTCTTGCCGTGAGGGCTACTGGCTTGCGCTGGCTCGGCGCCGCAGCCGTCTTCGCACTGCTGGCTCTGGCCGCAATGCTGCTGCCAGCGCAGCGGGCCCATGCGGGCGAGCCGGTGTTCAGCGCCGTGCAAAGCCGCCCATTGCCCGCGCGCGAGCAGCCCTGGCCGCACAACAGCTTCATCGTGCTGTCCTACCACGATGTGGATGACATCCAGGCCGACCAGCGCTTTCTGGCCGTGACCACGCACAAGCTCGTGGCCGAGCTGGCCTGGCTGCGCGAAAACGGCTACCAGGCCGTATCCGTGCAGCAAATCCTCGATGCGCACGAGGGCAAGACGCCGCTGCCGCCCAAGGCCATCTTGCTGACTTTTGACGACGGCTACCGCAGCTTCTACACCCGCGTCTTCCCGCTGCTCAAGAGCTACCAATGGCCCGCCCTGCTGGCCCCGGTTGGGCACTGGGTCGGCGCGCCCGATACACAGCCGGAGATCGACTTCGGCGGCCTGAACGTGCCGCGCAAACACTTCAGCAACTGGGAAGAAATCCGCGAAATGCACGCCAGCGGCCTGGTGGAGATCGCCGCGCACACGCAGAACCTGCATTTCGGCCATGTGGCCAACCCGCAGGGCAACACCCAGCCAGCGGCAGCCACCCTGCGCTACGACCCGAGCCGCCAACGCTATGAAACCCCGGCCGAGTTCGAGCAGCGCCTAGATGCCGACATCCGCGCCATCAGCCGCAACATCGAAGCCGCCACCGGCCAGGCCCCGCGCGCCTGGGTCTGGCCTTACGGCGCCATGAATGGCAAGGCCTGGGCGCTGGCCAAGGCCCAGGGCTACCGTCTTTCATTCAGCCTTGATGAAGGGCTGGCCCATGCCAGCCAGCTCGACAACATCCCGCGCTTTCTGGTGGGCGAGGACCAGAGCCTGGAGCAGTTCGCCTCGGCCATCGTCAACATCCAGCAGCGCAGCCCGCAGCGCATCACCCACGTCGATCTGGACTACATCTACGACCCCGACCCCGCCCAGCAGGAGAAAAACCTCAGCCAGCTGGTGCAACGCATCCACGACCTGCGCATCACCACCGTATACCTGCAGGCCTTTGCCGACCCCGAAGGCGACGGGCTGGTGCGCTCCGTGTACTTCCCCAATCGCGTGCTGCCCATGCGCGCCGACCTGTTCAACCGCGTGGCCTGGCAGCTGCGCTCGCGCGCCGGGGTCAAGGTCTTTGCCTGGATGCCAGTGCTGAGCTTCAACCTGGACAGCAGCTACCCGCGCATCGCCCGCGCCGAGCCGCCGCAGCCCGACCAGCTGCAGGGCAAGACGCCGCCGCCGCACGACAGCGGGCAGGACTACCCGCGCCTGTCGCTGTTCGATCCGCGCGTGCGCCAGGCCATCCAGACCCTGTATGCCGATCTGGCCTGGCACGCGCCCTTCTCCGGCATCGTGTTCCACGACGACGCGCTGCTGCGCGAGGATGAGGACGTGAGCGCGCCGGCGCTGGCGGCCTACCGCGCCGCCGGCTTCGAAGGCCCCTTCCCCAAGACCGATGCCTCGCAGCCCGAGCAGCAGCGCTGGATGCGCTTCAAGACCAAGGCCTTGACCGACTTCACGCTGGAGCTGATGCACACCGTGCGCGCCATCCGCGGCGCTGGCGTGCAAAGCGCGCGCAACCTCTACGTCAATACCCTGCTGCAGCCCGAGAGCGAGCGCTGGTTCGCGCAAAACTACCAGCAGGCTCTGTCCGCCTACGACTGGGTCGCGCCGATGGTCATGCCACTGATGGAGCAGGTGCCCGAGGCGAAAATCCTGCCCTGGCTGGATCAGGTCGTGGCCAGCGCCGCCCGCATCCCAGGCGCGTTGGACAAAACCATCTTTGAAATCCAGAGCGTGGACTGGCGCAAAAGCGGCGCCGAGCGCGCCATCGCCCCCGAGCGGCTGGCGCAATGGCTGCGCCGCCTGAGCATGCAGGGCGCGCAGCACCTGGGCTACTACCCCGACGACTTCATCGGCGAGCACCCGCCGCAGGGCATGCTGCGCCGCCACTTCTCGCTGTACTGGTTCCCCGCGCCATGAATCGCCGCAGTCTGACCATCCCCGCGCTGCTGGCCATGCTGCTGGGCCCGCTGCTGGCCGCCTGGCTCTTCAGCCTGGAGGCCGTGCTCAGCTTCGTGCTCTATTACCCGCTGTTCATGTCCTGCATCTGGGTCTCCGGCGGGCTGCTGTTCTGGTGGCGTTGGGAGCGCCACTGGCCCTGGGGCGAGCGCATGCCGCCCCCGCAGCTGCCGGGCAACCCGCTCATCTCCATCATCGTGCCCTGCTTCAACGAAGAGCAGCATGTGCGCGACACCATCGGCGCGGCGCTGACGCAGCGCTACCGCCACATCGAAGTCATCGCCGTCAACGACGGCTCCAAGGACGGCACGGCCCGCATCCTCAACGAAATGGCAGCGCTCAACCCCAAGCTGCGCGTCATCCACCTGGCGCGCAACCAGGGCAAGGCCATCGCGCTGCAAATGGGCGCACTGGCCGCGCGCAGCGAATACCTGGTCTGCATCGACGGCGACGCCATGCTGGCCGCCGACAGCGCCGCCTACATGGTCGCGCCCATGCTGCACCTGGCGCACGTGGGCGCCGTCACCGGCAACCCGCGCATCCGCACGCGCAGCACCCTCATCGGCCGCATCCAGGTGGGCGAGTTCTCCTCCATCATCGGCCTGATCAAGCGCACGCAGCGCATCTACGGTCGCATCTTCACCGTCTCCGGCGTGGCTGCGGCCTTCCGCAAGCGCGCCCTGCACCAGGCCGGCTACTGGAGCAGCAACATGATCACCGAGGACATCGACATCAGCTGGAAGCTGCAAATGAGCGGCTGGAGCACCTTCTACGAGCCGCGCGCGCTGTGCTGGATCCTCATGCCCGAAACCATCAAGGGCCTGTGGCGCCAGCGCCTGCGCTGGGCACAGGGCGGCGCCGAAGTGTTCATCAAGAACCTGCCTGTGCTGGCGCAGTGGAAACACCGCCACATGTGGGGCCTGGCCGCCGAGTTTGCCTTGTCCACCTTCTGGGCCTTCTGCCTGTTCTACACCCTGCTGTTCCAAATCGTGGACTGGCTGCTGCCCCTGCCGGCCAGCTGGCACCACCCGGCGCTGGCACCCACGGCCTTCACCGGCGTCATCCTGGCGCTGGCCTGCCTGATCCAGATGCTGGTCAGCCTGCTGATCGAGCGCCGCTACGAACGCGGCCACGGCGGCACGCTGATCTGGACCGTCTGGTACCCGGCCGCGTTCTGGCTGATCGGCTTTCTCACCTCCCTGGCCAGCTACCCCAAGGTCATGCTGCGCAAAAGCCAAAGGCGCGCCCGCTGGACCAGCCCCGACAGGGGGATTGCCCATGGCTGAAAGCCGCCGCCACAAGCACTACCGCAACCTGCCGCCGGCCATCGGCCCGGCAGCGCTGCCACCGTACCTGACGCACCAGCGCCTGGTGCTGCAACCGGACACGCGCTCGCCGCGCTATGCCATCGAAACCCTCATCACCTTGCTGATCTGGGCCGGGCTGATCTACGCCACCGTGCTCTATATCGGCGGCCACCCCGAGAAAGAGCACGGCGGCTGGCTGAGCATGCTGGCGCACCTGTTGCGCAGCATGGGCATCATCGCCCTGGTCTACAGCGCCCTGCTGCTGCTGGATCTGTTCATCATGGCGCTGTGGGCCAGCCTGATCCGCCTGCTGGGCGCGCGCTCGAAAAAGAACGCCCAAGAACTTGAAGAGCGACGCCTGATGCGCGCCTTTGAAGTCTCGCGCACCATGTTCGACCGCCTGCAGCAATCCAACGTGGTGACCATCTTCCACGACGAGCTGGGCGACATCGAATCCATCCGTGCCGGCCACCACGTGCTGGGCGAGGAGGACGGCCTGTCACAACTGCCGCCCGAATCCTTCCTGCCCACGGCCTGGAACAGCCTGCTGCCCGAAGAAGAACTGCACAGCACCTACCACCTGCCAGGCCAGGAGCTGCCCATCGGCATGCGCTGAGTCTGCCCTCGTCCCCAAGCACTGTGGGCCCGCAAAGATCCATCACCCGCCCTTCGACATGCCCTCATCTGCCCCTCGCTCCCGCATCGGGCGCTTTCAAGCCTTCGACGCCCTGGCCACGCTGCTGGCCGTGGTCGATGGCAACGGCCGGGTGCTGTTCGTCAACGCCGCGCTGGAAGATACGCTGCACCTCTCGCGTCAGCACCTGGTGGGGCAACCGGTGTTTCATCTCGCTGGCGATGCGGCGGCGCTGCGCGGCGCGCTGCAAGGGGTGGCACAGCAGGCGTTCGCCTCGCTGCGCTACGACGATGAGCTGCACGGCCCCGGCGGCGAAGCCTTGCCGGTGCACGTGACCATCTCCGCAGGCGAGTGCGAGGGGGAGTTTCTGCTCGAATGCCTGCCGCGCGCCCAGCAAGCGCGGCAGGACCACGAGGAGCGTCTGCTGGACCAGACGCAAGCCAGCAAGGAGCTGCTGCGCAACCTGGCGCATGAGGTGAAGAACCCGCTGGGTGGCATTCGCGGCGCGGCACAGCTGCTGGAGATGGAAACAAACCACGACCCCAGCCTGCGCGAGTACACCCAGGTCATCATCCACGAGTGCGACCGCCTGCAAGCGCTGGTGGACCGCCTGCTGGAGCCGCACCGCCACCGCCAGCGGCTGGCGCCCGTCAACATCCACGAAGTATGCGAGCGCGTGCGCGCCCTGGTGCTGGCCGAGTTTGCCCAGGGGCTGCGGCTGGAGCGCGATTACGACATCTCCATCCCGCCCCTGCATGGCGACCGCGAACAGCTCATCCAGGCCGTGCTCAACATCACGCGCAATGCCGCGCAGGCGCTGGCCGCGCGCCGCGCGGCAGGCGATGCGCTGATTCGCTTCAAAACCCGCGTGGCACGGCAAATCACCATCGGCAAAACCCGCCACCGGCTGGCCCTGCGGCTGCACATCATCGACAACGGCCCCGGTGTGCCCGAGGCCATTCGCGGCCGGGTGTTCCTGCCCCTGGTCTCGGGCCGCGACGATGGCACCGGCCTGGGCCTGGCGCTGGCGCAAACCTTCGTGCAACAGCACGGTGGCCTGATCGAGCTGCACAGCCAGCCCGGGCAGACCGATTTCTGCCTTCTCCTTCCCCTGCCCTGACACCCCGGCCCATGACCGCCCACGCTGCCACTGCCCCGCCCTCCGTCTGGATCGTGGACGACGATCCCTCCATCCGCTTCGTGCTGGAAAAAGCGCTGGCGCGCGAGCGCGTGCCCACGCGCAGCTTCAGCCATGCAGGCGAGGCGCTTCAGGCGCTGACCCAGGCCGCCAAGGACGCGACCGGCCAGGCGCCGCAGGCGCTGGTCAGCGACATCCGCATGCCCGGCGGCTCCGGGCTGGAGCTGCTGGCGCAGATCAAGGCCCGGCTGCCCGGCCTGCCGGTCATCATCATGACCGCCTATTCCGATCTGGAAAGCGCCGTGGCGGCCTTTCAGGGCGGCGCATTCGAATACCTGCCCAAGCCCTTCGACGTGCCGCAGGCCGTGGCGCTGATCCGCCGCGCCATGCAGAAAAACCCGCACCCCCCGCAAACCCAGCCGCCCGCCCCCGCCGCGCCTGAAATGCTGGGCCAGGCCAGCGCCATGCAAGAAGTGTTTCGCGCCATTGGCCGTCTCTCGGCCAGCCATGCCACGGTGCTCATCACCGGCGAATCGGGCAGCGGCAAGGAGCTGGTGGCGCGCGCACTGCACCGGCACTCGCCGCGCGCGGACGGCCCCTTTATCGCCATCAACACCGCCGCCATCCCCAAAGATTTGCTGGAAAGCGAGCTATTCGGCCACGAGCGCGGCGCCTTCACCGGCGCGCAGGCCCTGCGGCGAGGACATTTCGAGCAGGCCGAGGGCGGCACGCTGTTTCTGGACGAGATCGGCGACATGCCATTGGAGCTGCAAACGCGCCTGCTGCGCGTGCTCTCTGACGGGCACTTCTACCGCGTGGGCGGGCACAGCCCCATCAAGGCCCAGGCGCGCGTCATCGCCGCCACGCACCAGAGCCTGGAGCAGCGCGTGGCCGCCGGCGCCTTCCGCGCCGACTTGTTCCACCGTCTCAACGTCATCCGCCTGCGCCTGCCGCCGCTGCGCGAACGCCGCGAAGACATCGCCCCGCTGGCGCAGCACTTTCTGCGCGCCAGCGCCCAGCAACTGGGCATGGAAGCCAAGCGCCTGAGCCCAGGCGCGCTGCGGCAGCTGGAGAGCTTCGACTTCCCCGGCAACGTGCGCCAGCTGGAAAACATCTGCCACTGGCTCAGCGTCATGGCCCCCGCCACCGTCATCGAAGCCAAGGACTTGCCGCCCGAGGTGCTGGCAGCGCAGGCGACGCCGCTGGCGCAGCCAACGCCCGAGTCCGCCCATGCCCTGCCATCGGGCAACGGCAGCAACACTGCCACCAACGCTGGCAGCGCTGCCAGCGCCCCCCATGAAACGGCCTGGGAGCAAGCCCTGCACGGCCATGCCCTGGCCCTGCTGGCCCAGGGCCAGCCCAATGTCTGGGAACAGCTCATGCACCGCGCAGAAGCGCAACTGCTGCGCGCCGCCCTGTCCAGCACCCAGGGACGCCGCATCGAAGCCGCGCAACGCCTGGGCATTGGCCGCAACACCCTCACCCGCAAGCTCCAGGCGCTGGGGCTGGATGACGGCAGCTGATCCTCGCGCCGCAGGCCAGGCGGCGCTTCACGCCTGTCGCCCAAAGGGCGATCCTCGAATGCATCAAAGAGGCAGGTCGCTGAAGCCCATCAGGAACTCGTCAACGGCGCGGGCGGCTTGCCGGCCTTCGCGGATCGCCCAGACGACCAACGATTGGCCGCGGCGCATGTCGCCTGCAGCGAAGAGTTTGGGCACGTTGGTGGCGTAACCGCCGGTGGGCTCGGCGCTGGCCTGGGCGTTGCCGCGCGCGTCGGTTTGCACGCCAAAGGCGGCCAGCACGCTGGGCACGGGGCTGACGAAGCCCATGGCCAGCAGCACCAGGTCGGCCTTGAGGATTTGCTCGCTGCCGGGCACTTCGCGCATCTGGCCGTCTTGCCATTGCACGCGCACGGTGTTGACGGCGGCAACGCGGCCTTTGTCCTTGCCTTTGCCGGGCACGAAGGCCTTGGTGGCTATGGCGAATTCGCGCGTGCAGCCTTCTTCGTGGCTGGTGCTGGTGCGCAGCTTGAGGGGCCAGTAGGGCCAGGTCAGGGCTTTGTTTTCCTGCTCGGGCGGCATGGGCATGAGCTCGAACTGGGTGACTTCGGCGGCGCCCTGGCGGCGGCTGGTGCCCACGCAATCGCTGCCGGTGTCGCCGCCGCCGATGACGATGACGTGCTTGCCCTCGGCGCGGATCTGGCCGGGCAGCGCGTCGCCCGCGTTGACTTTGTTTTGCTGGGGCAGGAACTCCATGGCGAAATGCACGCCGTCCAGCTCGCGGCCGGGCACGGGCAGGTCGCGGCTTTGCTCGGCCCCGCCGGTGAGCAGCACGGCGTCGAACTGGGCCATCAGGGTTTCGGGAGCGATGGTTTCACCGGCCCAGTTGGTGACTTTGCTGCCCGCGCCCAGGCCGTCGGGGCCTGCAACGAGCACACCGGTGCGGAAGGTGACGCCTTCGGCCTGCATTTGCGCAATGCGGCGGTCGATGTGGCTTTTGTCGAGTTTGAAGTCGGGGATGCCGTAGCGCAGCAGGCCGCCGGGGCGGTCGTTTTTCTCGAACAGGGTGACAGCATGCCCGGCGCGCGCCAGTTGCTGCGCGGCGGCCAGCCCGGCGGGGCCGGCGCCGACAATGGCGACGCGCTTGCCGGTTTTGCGGGCCGCAGGCCGGGGCGGCACCGCCCCGGCTTCCCAGGCGTGGTCGATGATGGCCTGCTCGATGGATTTGATGCCTACGGGCTGGTTGTGGATGTTGAGGGTACAGGCGGCCTCGCAAGGCGCAGGGCAGATGCGGCCGGTGAATTCGGGAAAGTTGTTGGTGCTGTGCAGCACCTCCAACGCGCTGGCCCAGTCCTGGCGGTAGATCAGGTCGTTGAAGTCCGGGATGACGTTGCCCAGCGGGCAGCCGTGGTTGCAAAACGGCGTGCCGCAGTCCATGCAGCGCGCGCCCTGGGTCTGGGCCTGGGCGTCGTCAAGGGCAATGACGAATTCCTTGTAGTGCTTCAGCCGGGCCTGCACGGGCAGGTAGCCGGGCTCGATGCGTTGGTATTCCAGAAAGCCGGTGGGTTTTCCCATGATCGTGGTTCCTTTTTGGTGGGTGCGGGCAGGCAGGCACAGGCTCAGGCCCGCTGGCCGCTGGCGCGGGGGGCAGCCTTGGCGCTGTTCTTTGACCCGTCCTTGGGAGCGGCTTCAGCGGCCAGGGCGGGCACCCGTTGGCGGCGCGCGTGCAGATCGGCCAGGGCGCGCCGGTATTCGTGAGGGAAGACCTTGACGAAGCGGCTGCGCGCGGCCTGCCAGTTGTCCAGCAGCTCGCGCGCGCGGCGGCTGCCGGTGGCGCGGTGGTGCGCTTCGAGCAAGGCGCGCAGCTGGGCGTCGTCGCTCTGGCCCTGGTGCCAGATGGCGCGGTCGATGCACGCCTCGTGCTCGTCGTGCGGCAGCACGCGCTCCAGGCTGACGCTGGCGGTGTTGCAGCGGCTGGCGAACAGGCCATCTTCGTCATAGACGTAAGCCACGCCGCCGCTCATGCCGGCGGCGAAGTTTCGGCCCGTTTTGCCGAGCACGGCAACGGTGCCGCCGGTCATGTATTCGCAGCCGTGGTCGCCCACGCCTTCGACCACCGCCGTGGCGCCCGACAGACGCACGGCAAAGCGCTCGCCAGCCACGCCAGCGAAGAAGGCCTGCCCGCTGGTGGCGCCGAACAGGGCCGTGTTGCCCACGATGGTGTTGCGCGCGGCCTCGCCGCGAAAGTCCAGGCTGGGGCGCACGGCAATGCGGCCGCCCGAGAGGCCCTTGCCGGTGTAGTCGTTGGCCTCGCCGATCAGGTACAGGGTGATGCCACGCGCCAGAAAGGCGCCGAAGGACTGGCCGCCCACGCCTTCGAGCTGCACGTGGATGCTGTCATCGGGCAGGCCCTCCGGGTGCAGGCGGGTGAGCGCGCCCGAGAGCATGGCTCCCACGCTGCGGTGGACGTTGCGCGCGGCTTCGATGAAGCGCACGCGTTCGCCTTTTTCAAGGGCCGGGCGGCTGCGCTCGATGAGCCGGTGATCCAGCGCATTGGTCAGGCCGTGGTCCTGCGCTTCGGCGTGGCGGCGCGGCACCTCATCGCCCACGCTGGGCTGGGCGAACAGGCGCGAGAAGTCCAGCCCCTTGGCCTTCCAGTGCGCCACGCCCTGGCGCATGTCCAGCAGGTCGCTGCGCCCCACCAGCTCGTCAAAGGTGCGCACGCCCAGCTGGGCCATGATCTGGCGCACCTCCTCGGCCACGAAGAAGAAGTAGTTGATGACGTGCTCGGGCTTGCCAGCGAACTTGGCGCGCAGCACCGGATCTTGCGTGGCCACGCCCACGGGGCAGGTGTTGAGGTGGCACTTGCGCATCATGATGCAGCCTTCCACCACCAGCGGCGCGGTGGCAAAGCCGAATTCGTCGGCCCCCAGCAGCGCGCCGATGACCACGTCGCGCCCGGTTTTCATCTGGCCGTCGGCCTGCACGCGAACACGCCCGCGCAGGCGGTTGAGCACCAGGGTTTGCTGGGCTTCGGCCAGGCCAATCTCCCACGGGCTGCCCGCGTGCTTGATGCTGGACCAGGGCGATGCACCGGTGCCACCGTCGTGCCCGGCGATGACCACGTGATCGGCCTTGCACTTGGCCACCCCAGCGGCGATGGTGCCCACGCCCACTTCGCTGACCAGCTTGACGCTGATGTCCGCGTGCGGGGCCACGTTCTTCAGGTCGTGGATGAGCTGGGCCAGGTCTTCAATGGAATAAATGTCGTGGTGCGGCGGCGGCGAGATCAGGCCCACGCCGGGCACGCTGTGGCGCAGGCGGCCGATGTAGTCGGACACCTTGCCGCCGGGCAGCTGGCCGCCTTCGCCGGGCTTGGCACCCTGGGCCATCTTGATCTGGATCTGGTCGGCGCTGACCAGGTATTCGGCGGTGACGCCAAAGCGCCCGGAGGCCACTTGCTTGATGCGGCTGCGCAAGGAGTCGCCATCTTGCAGCGGCAAGTCCACCGCGACGTTTTCCGCGCCGATCACGCTGCCCAGGGTTTCGCCCGCGCGGATGGGGATGCCCTTGAGCTCCTGGCGGTAGCGGCGCTCGTCCTCGCCGCCTTCGCCGGTGTTGCTCTTGCCGCCAATGCGGTTCATGGCCACGGCCAGCGTGGCGTGCGCCTCGGTGGAAATCGAGCCCAGCGACATGGCGCCGGTGGCAAAGCGCTTGACGATTTCGCTGGCAGGCTCGACTTCTTCCAGCGCGATGGCGCGCGCCGGGTCGGTCTTGAACTCGAACAGGCCGCGCAGCGTCATCAGGCGGCGGCTCTGGTCGTTGATGAGGCGGGCGTATTCCTGGTAGGTGGCAAAACTGCCCGCGCGCGTGCTGTGCTGGAGCTTGGCGATGGCGTCGGGCGTCCACATGTGTTCCTCGCCGCGCGCGCGCCAGGCGTATTCGCCGCCCGCATCCAGCATGCGCGGCGCGGCGGAAGGCCCGGAGGCAGGCGCATCGTGGCCGAAGGCGGCCTGATGCAGGCGGATGGCTTCCTCGGCGATTTCGAACACGCCCAGGCCTTCCACCCGGCTGGCGGTGCCGGTGAAGTACTGGCTGACCGTCTCGGCGTTGATGCCCACGGCCTCGAACAGTTGCGCGCCGCAGTAGCTCATGTAGGTGCTCACGCCCATCTTGGACATGATCTTGGACAGGCCCTTGCCCACGGCCTTGATGTAATTGGCCACCGCCTTTTCAGGCGCCAGCGCGCCCGTCAGGGGCTGATGCATGTCGTGCAGGGTTTCGATGGCCATCCAGGGATGCACGGCCTCGGCGCCGTAGCCAGCCAGCACGGCAAAGTGGTGCACCTCGCGCGCGGTGCCGGTTTCCACCACCAGGCCGGTGGCCGTGCGCAAGCCCGCCTGCACCAGGTGCTGGTGGATGGCCGAGAGCGCCAGCAGCGCCGGAATGGCGATGCGGTCGGCGGCCACGTCGCGGTCGCTGACGATGAGGATGTTGGCGCCATCGCGCACGGCGTCCACGGCGCGCGCGCACAGCGAGGCCAGGCGCGCCTGCACGCCGTCGCGGCCCCAGGCCAGCGGGTAGGTGATGTCGATCACCGCGCTCTTGAACTTGCCGTGCGTGAGCGCGGCAATGTCGCGCAGCTTGGCCATATCGGCTGCGTCCAGCACGGGCTGGCGCACCTCCAGCCGCATCGGCGGGTTGACCTGGTTGATGTCCAGCAAATTGGGCTTGGGGCCGATGAAGGACACCAGGCTCATCACGATGGCCTCGCGGATCGGGTCGATGGGCGGGTTGGTGACCTGCGCGAAGAGCTGGCGGAAGTAGTTGTACAGCGGCTTGCTGCGCGGCGAGAGCACGGCCAGCGGGCTGTCGTTACCCATGCTGCCAATGCCTTCTTCGCCGTGTGCAGCCATGGGCGCGAGCAGGAATTTGAGGTCTTCCTGCGTGAAGCCGAACAGCTGCTGGCGCTGGCGCAGCGCCAGTGCGTGCGCAGGCAACGGCGCGGCGGCCACAGCGGCCGGGGCGGGCACGCTGTCCAGGCGCACGCGCAGGTTGTCGATCCACTGCGGGTAGGGCTTGGCGCCGGCCACGCCGGCCTTGATCTCCTCGTCGTCGATCATGCGGCCCTGCTCCAGGTCGATCAGCAGCATCTTGCCCGGTTGCAGGCGCCATTTGCGCACGATGCGACTGTCGTCAATGGGCAGCACGCCCGCTTCGGAGCCGAGGATGACCAGGTCGTCGTCGGTGACCCAGTAGCGCGAGGGCCGCAGGCCGTTGCGGTCTAGCGTGGCGCCGATCTGGCGGCCATCGGTGAAAACCACGGATGCCGGGCCGTCCCA
This sequence comes from Vandammella animalimorsus, assembly GCF_002288875.1. Taxonomy (NCBI): domain Bacteria; kingdom Pseudomonadati; phylum Pseudomonadota; class Betaproteobacteria; order Burkholderiales; family Comamonadaceae; genus Vandammella; species Vandammella animalimorsus. Next base: position 52,285 of record NZ_NTBH01000013.1, read on the forward strand.
CGGCTCCAGCATGGCCGCGTGGTATTCGTAGAAGGCGCGGCGGCGCGCGTCCATGCCCGCGTGCTGCTCCCACGGCTCGGGAATCATCATCATCATGGCCTGGCTGAGCGGGTAGCCCGCCATGGTCAGCAGCTCCAGGCAGTTGTCGAAGGTGGCCGTGTCGGACTGGCCGGCAAAGCTGATGGGGTAGAGCTTGTGCAGGTCATCGCCCAGCACCGGGCTGCGCATCACGCCCTCGCGCGCGCGCATCCAGTTGTAGTTGCCCTTGACGGTGTTGATCTCGCCGTTGTGCGCCACGTAGCGGTAGGGGTGCGCCAGCGCCCACTCGGGGAAGGTGTTGGTGGAAAAGCGCTGGTGCACCAGCCCCAGGGCGGAGACGCAGCGCGCATCCTGCAAGTCCAGGTAATACGTGCCCACCTGGTGGGCCAGCAGCAGGCCCTTGTAGATCACGGTGCGGCTGCTCATGCTGGGCACGTAGTATTCCTTGCTGTGCTTGAGCCCCAGGCGCTGGATGGCGGCGCTGGCGGTCTTGCGGATCACGTACAGCTTGCGCTCCAGCGCGTCCTGCACGATCACGTCGCCGCCGCGGCCAATGAAGACCTGGCGGATCACGGGCTCCTTCTCGCGCACCGCCGCGCTCATGGGCATGGCGCGGTCTACCGGCACGTCGCGCCAGCCCAGCAGCGTCTGGCCCTCGGCCTTGATGGCGCGCTCAAGCTCCTGCTCGCAGGCGCGGCGGCTGGCGTGTTCCTTGGGCAGAAACACCATGCCCACGCCGTACTCGCCCGCAGGCGGCAGCGCCACGCCCTGCGCGGCCATTTCCGCGCGGTACAGCGCATCGGGGATCTGGATCAGAATGCCCGCGCCATCGCCCATCAGCGGGTCGGCGCCCACCGCGCCGCGGTGGTCAAGGTTTTCCAGGATTTGCAGCGCCTGGGTGACGATGGCATGGCTTTTGGCGCCCTTGATGTGGGCCACAAAGCCCACGCCGCAAGCATCGTGTTCGTGGGATGGGTCATACAAACCCTGCTGGCGCAGTGGCTGCGCTTCAGACGCCTGACTCATGGCGTACTCCTTCTTGTTCGGTTTTCGGTGGGGCGCTTCGGTGGGTCGGATTGGCGGCGGCTGGCAATGCCGCTGCGGCCCAAGCCTTGCCGCCAGGGCTTTACAGCGAGTAATACATCTCGAATTCCAGCGGGTGCACGGCCTGGCGAAAGCGCGTGACTTCGCCCATCTTCAGCTCGATGTAGGCATCCAGCATGGCGTCGGTGAACACGCCGCCTTTGGTGAGGAAAGCCCGGTCGGCGTCCAGCGCTTCGAGCGCCTGGTCCAGGCTGTGGCAGACGGTGGGAATCAGCGCGTCTTCTTCGGGCGGCAGGTGGTACAGGTCTTTGGTGGCCGCCTCGCCGGGGTGGATTTTGTTTTCCACCCCGTCCAACCCGGCCATGAGCAGCGCGGCAAAGCCCAGGTAGGGGTTCATCAGCGGATCGGGAAAGCGCGCTTCCACGCGCCGCGCCTTGGGGTTGCTGACAAAGGGCACGCGGATGGAGGCCGAGCGGTTCTTGGCCGAGTAGGCAAGCTTGACCGGCGCTTCAAAGCCGGGCACCAGGCGCTTGTAGCTGTTGGTGCCGGGGTTGGTGATGGCGTTGAGCGCGCGCGCGTGCTTGATGATGCCGCCGATGTAGTACAGCGCAAAGTCCGACAGGCCCGCGTAGCCCTCGCCGGCAAAGAGGTTCTTGCCGTCCTTCCAGACCGATTGGTGCACGTGCATGCCCGAGCCGTTGTCGCCCACGATGGGCTTGGGCATGAAGGTGGCCGTCTTGCCGTACAGGTTGGCCACGTTGTGGATGACGTACTTTTGCAGCTGCGTCCAGTCCGCGCGCTGAACCAGGGTGCTGAACTTCGTGCCGATTTCATTCTGGCCTGCGCCAGCCACTTCGTGGTGAAACACCTCCACGGGGATGCCCAGTGACTCAAGCACCAACGACATTTCGGCGCGCATGTCCTGCGTGCTGTCCACCGGCGGCACAGGAAAATAGCCGCCCTTGACCGTGGGGCGGTGGCCGCGGTTGCCGCCTTCGAGCCGCGCGCCGGTGTTCCAGGGCGCTTCGTACTCCTCGATCTCGAAGCCAGCCTTGCCGGGGCTGTTTTCCCAGCGCACGCCGTCAAAGAGGAAGAACTCCGGCTCGGGGCCGAAGTAGGCGGTGTCGCCCAGGCTGGAAGCTTTCAGATAGGCCTCGGCGCGCTTGGCAATGCTGCGCGGGTCGCGCTCGTAGGGAGTTCCGTCGGCCGGATCCACCACGTCACAGGTGAGCAGCAGCGTGGGCTCTTCGAAGAAAGGGTCGATGTTGGCAGTGCCGGGGTCGGGCATGAGCAACATGTCCGAGGCTTCAATGCCCTTCCAGCCCGCCACCGAAGAACCATCGAACGCATGGCCGCTGTGGAACTTGTCCTCATCGAAATGGGACACCGGCACGGTGACGTGCTGCTCTTTGCCACGGGTGTCGGTGAAGCGGAAATCAACGAACTTGATGTCGTTGTCCTGCACCATCTTCATAACGTCGTCGATTGTTCTTGCCATGGGGCACTCCTGTTCGCTGGGGAAACTCAGTGGGTTCGGAGTGCATCCATCGCAAAACTCGTGCCAGGGCGGCAGCCTGGCCCCAGGCAAGCAGCAAAAACAGGCGCCGCGCCCTGTACAGGCGCGGCTTTCTGCCTTGTGCCCAGCGCACAGCCTGGGCAGATGGCAGCGCGCACCTGCGCGTGCATCTTGGCGCAGCTGCGCACCAGGATAGGGCGCGCGCTTCACTTTGGTGCACGCCAGGCCCAGGGCCTGTCTCGGCGCCCTATCCGGGCGCACCTGCGCGCTTGCACGCTTGCCATGCCCCAGGGCTTGCGCCGCCAGGCGACCCTGCATCGCGTCCAAGACCAGGCACTCAGTGCCTGTTCAAATTCTCTGTGCGCATGGGCCAGAAGTGGCCCGACTCTGGGGGAAACGCGGCGCGAGGAATTCGCGGGCAGGCACTCACAAACGCCGGGCCGAGAACTCGATGGTCGGCGGCACAATGGCGGCGTCGCGGGCCACGGACATCAAAATGCCCAGCGCCAGGCCCAGCGTCACCATGGCTGTGCCGCCATAGCTGATGAAAGGCAACGGCACGCCCACCACGGGCAGGATGCCCATCACCATGCCCATGTTGACGAAGGCGTAGGTGAAGAAAATCATCGCCACGGCTGCGGCCATCAGGCGGCCGAACAGCGTCTTGGCGCGCAGGGCGATCCACAGCGCGCGGTAGATCAAAAACAGGAAGCCCAGCAGCAGCGCCAGCGTGCCCAGCAGGCCGAATTCCTCGGCAAAGGCGGCGTAGATGAAGTCCGTGGTGCGCTCGGGGATGAATTCCAAATGGGTTTGCGTGCCAGCCATGAAGCCCTTGCCCCACATGCCGCCCGAGCCAATGGCGATCATGCCCTGGATGATGTGAAAGCCTTTGCCCAGCGGGTCGTTGTACGGGTCCAGCAGCGTGCAGACGCGGGTTTTCTGGTAATCGTGCAGCACCACCCAATCCACGCCGTCCTGGCACAGGTAGGGCTCAAAGCCGATGATGGCCGCCACGCCCAGCAGCGCCAGCAGCACTGGCGGCAACACCAGCTTCCAGGGCAGGCCGGCAAAGAAAATCACCGCCAGCCCGGCGCCCAGCACCAGCAGGGCCGTGCCCAGATCGGGCTGGCGCAGAATCAGCCCCACAGGCAGGGCCAGCAGCGCCATGGCGACGACGAAATCCGTGGCGCGCAGCGGCGTGGGGCGCAGCTGGAACCACCAGGCCAGCATCAGCGGCGCGGCGATTTTCATGATCTCGCTGGGCTGGATCACCACGCCGACGTTGAGCCAGCGCTGCGCCCCCTTGCGCGCAATGCCGAAGAACTCCACCCCCAGCAGCAGCAGCAGCCCGGCCAGGTACAAAGGCACGGCCAGCGCCATCAGCCGCTGGGGCGGGATTTGCGCCAGCACGAACAGAATCGCCGCAGCCAGCGCCATGTTGCGCGCGTGGTCGCCAAAGCGCGCGCCATGGTCGAAGCCGGCTGAATACATGGCGATCAGCCCCAGGGCCGCCAAAAACAAAATGGCGGCAATCAGCCAGCCATCAAAGCGCTGGAACACGCCCAGAAAATGGTGGTGCCAGGGGGTTTTGTTCAGGGTTACAACAGCCATTGCCGTATTATCGCCAGCCGCCCGGCGCAGCCCGGCCGCCATGAGGCCGCCATGAGACTTTTGCGCCAAAACGCCGCCACTCGCCGCCACCCGCCCGCCCCCGCTTGCCATGAGCCACACGCACCGCAGCGCCCGCGCCCAGCTGGGCGCACGCCCCATCCATGCCGTCCTGCTGGATCTGGACGGCACCCTGATCGATACGCTGGATGAGTTCGAGCTGGCCCTGGGCCACATGCTGCACAGCCTGCAGCTGCCGCCCACCACGCGCGCCACCATTGCACGCACCATCGGCAAGGGCTCTGAGCACCTGGTGCGCAGCATCCTGGCCAGTGCCTTGGCTCAAGCCGGTCTGCCGCATGACGAGCAGGCCGTGGCGCAGCGCTTCGATGAGGCCATGCGGCTGTATTTCATCGGCTATGACAATGCCGGCCACGAACATGCCAAGGTCTACCCTGGAGTGCGCGAAGGGCTGCAGGCCCTGCAGGCGCTGGGCCTGCCGATGGCGGTGGTCACCAACAAGCCCATGCGCCTGGCCCGACCGCTGCTGAACGCCACCGGCCTGGCCGGGCAGATCGAATTTCTCTACGCTGGCGACAGCTTCGCGCGGCGCAAGCCCGACCCCTACCCGCTGCTGCAGGCCTGTGAGCGCCTGGGCCAGGCGCCGCAGCAGGTGCTGATGATTGGCGACTCAGCCAACGACGCCGCTGCCGCGCGCGCAGCCGGCTGCGCCATCGCCCTGCTGCGCTACGGCTTCAATCATGGCGAGCCGATCGAGCAGGTTGCCGCCGATGGTTATTTCGACTCCATCGCAGAAATTGCCGCGCAATTGGCCGCAGCCCTTGCATGAACGCATGAATACCAGCACCACCTCACCCTCATCACCCGCACTGCCGCCAGCCATCGCCAACACCCTGCCCACGCTGCTGGTGCCAGGCTTGGCTTGCTCCCCCGCCCTGTTTGCCCCGCAGCTGCCCACGCTGTGGCGCCATGGCCCGGTGACGCTGGCGCAGACCACCGAGCACGACAGCATGGCCGAGATGGCCCGCGCCATCTTGCGCGATGCGCCGCCGCGCTTCGTGCTCATGGGCCTGTCCATGGGCGGCTACATTGCCTTTGAAATCCTGCGCCAGGCGCCCGAGCGGGTGGCTGCGCTGGCCATCCTCGACTCCTCGGCGCGCGCCGACAGCGATGAGGCCCGCGCGCTGCGCCTGCGCGTGATGGAGCTGGCCCGCCAGGACAAGCTGGCCCTGGCCATCGAGCTGAATTTCCCGCGCTCCGTACATGCCAGCCGCGCCGACGATGAGGCGCTGCGCGCCGCAGTGCAAGCCATGGCGCAGGACACTGGCGTGGCCGCCTACCTGCGCCAGCAAACGGCCATCATGCAGCGCTGCGACTCGCGCCCCAGCCTGGCGCACATCCGCTGCCCCAGCCTGGTGCTGGTCGGCGCTGAGGATCAGCTCACCCCGCCGGCCTTGGCCGAGGAAATCCACGCCGCGCTGCTGGCCGGCGACCAGGCGCGCCAGGCCAGCGGCAGCGCCGCCGCCGCGCCGCTGCGGCAGCTGCACATCGTGCCCCAATGCGGCCATCTCAGCACGCTGGAGCAACCCGCGCTGGTGGCAGGCATTCTGGACCGCTGGCTGCTGGCCTTGCGTAGTCAGGGCTGAGCCTTCAGTCCCTTGAGCGCCCATGCAGCGCTCATGGAATAATGCGCGCCCCACTGATTTTGGAGAGACCATCGCAATGATGAAACGGCGAACCCTTCTGGCCTCCAGCGCCGCCTGGCTGGCCGCCACTGGCGCAGCCAGCCCGCTCACAGCCCTGCACGCCGCCCCGCGCAGCGCTGGCGCGGACAAGGCCGACAAGTCCAGCATCACCATCGGCATGGTGCTGGAGCCGCCCGGGCTGGACCCCACAATCAGCGCCGCTGCGGCTGTCAGCGAAGTGACGCTCTACAACATCTACGAGACCCTGACCAAGATCAACCCCGACGGCAGCGTAGCCCCGCTGCTGGCCGAAAGCTGGGAAGTCTCGCCCGATCTGCATACCTACACTTTCCGCCTGCGCCGTGATGCTCAGTTTCATAACGGCCAACCCTTCAATGCCGCTGCGGTCAAGTTCAGCTTCGATCGCGCCAAGGCGGAAAAGAGCACCAACAAAGACAAAGCGCGTTTTGCCAAGCTCAGCACCGATGTGGTGGACGAGTACACCGTACGCATCCGCAACGAAGTGATTGAGCCCGATCTGCTGTTCGTGCTCGGCCAGGCCACGGCCATCATCGTCGAGCCTCAGAGCGTGGCGAAAAACGCCAGCGCCCCCGTCGGCACCGGCCCCTACCGGCTGGCGCGCTGGAATCGCGGCACGGCGCTGACCCTGCAGCGCTGGGACGATTCGCCGCGCGCGGCGCAGCTGCCCATCAAGACGGCCACTTTCCGCTTCATCGCCGACCCTGCGGCCCACGTGGCCAGCCTGCTGGCCGGCGATGTGGACTGCTTCCCGCGCGTGGCGCAGCGCGGCGTGGAGCAATTCAAATCAGACCCCAGGTTCCAGGTGCTGGTCAGCGGCTCGCGCGCCAAGACCATCCTGTCCATCAACCACCGCCGCAAGCCGCTGGGCGACGTGCGCGTGCGTCGCGCCATCGCTGCGGCCATCGACCGGCGCCAGGTCATCGAAGGCGCCGCCAGCGGCTATGGCGTGCCCATCGGCAGCCACTACGTGCCCGGCGCTTTCGGCTATGTGGACACCACCGGCATCAACCCCTACGACCCGGACAAGGCCGTGGCCCTGCTCAAGGAGGCTGGCGTCAAGACGCCACTGAAGCTGCGCATGACGCTGCCGCCCACGCCCTATGCGCGCCAGGGCGGCATCGTCATCGCCGCCATGCTGGCCAAGGTCGGCATCCAGACCCAGCTGGAAAACGTCGAATGGGCGCAATGGCTGCGCAACACCATGGGCCAGCACCAGTTCGACCTGACGCTGATCTCGCACGTCGAGCCGCTGGATCTGGGCAACTATGCCAACCCGGACTACTACTGGGGCTACGACTCCCAGGCCTTCCGCGACATCTGGGAGCAAACACGCAGCGCTACCCAGCCGGCCGAGCGCGCGCGCCTGCTTGGCCAGGCCCAGCGCCTGCTGGCCGAGGACTGCGTCAACGCCTTCCTCTACCAGCCGCAGTGGGTCACCGTGGCGCACAAGGACATCCGCGGCCTGTGGCGCGACATGCCCATCTTCGTCAACGATCTGTCGGCGCTGCGCTGGAGCTGAAAGCCATCACCGGCAACCGGGCTGGCAGAATGGCGCCGCATCACAACAAAACTGAGGAGGAATCACCATGGCCCATCTGCCACCCCGCGCCGCCGCCCTGGCGGCCCTGGCGCTGGCCTGCGCCGTCAGCCTGCCGGCCTGCGCGCAGGAGGTTTACCGCAGCAAAAGCGCCAGCGGCAGCACGCTCTACACCGACAAGCCGCCCGCAGCCGGCGCGCCATCGCTATCGGGCAAGGGCAGCTCTCAAACGGCCGAAGGCAGCAACCCGGCGGCCAGCAGCGACCTGCAGGCCGCCATGCGCCGCTACCCCGTTTCCTTGTATGTCATGCCCAACTGCCCGGCCTGCAACAACGGCCGCAAGTGGCTGCAAGAGCGCGGCATTCCGTTTCAGGAATACAGCATCAAAACACCCGAGGACCAGCAAACCGCAGCGCGCCTGGGCATCGAATCCCTGCCCCAGCTACACATTGGCCGCCAGACGCTCGATGGCTTCAGCGCCTCGCAATGGGCCCAGTACCTGGATGCCGCCGGCTACCCAGCCCAATCCGAGCTGCCTGCCGATTACAGCGCCCCTGCGCCCCGGCCGCTGAGCAGCGCCGCTACACAGCAGCCTGCGGCGACCAACGCCTCCAACAGCTCGGGCGGCGGCAGCGCCCCGCCAGGCTTTCGTTTTTGAGGGCAGGCCCTGAGCTGCACTGGCCTCCTCAGAGCCTGTTCAAAATCTCGGCGCGAGTGGGCAAGACTCGGTTTGGGGTGGGCTGCAAGGCAAAAAACGCAGCCATAGCTGGGGCTATGGCGAGGCTTTGCGGGCGCAGCAGAGCTGCCCAAATCCGCTCTCTTGACCGCCGTGCAAAGATTTTGAACAGGCTCTCACCTCGGAGGCCGATGCCAATAGCGCTGGTTGGCCTCGCGCTCGCAGCGCAGCTGCTGCGGCGCGCTGGACTGCCACAGCGCCGCGCCGCAATCGGCCGTATTCACGAACCGCACGCCCTGCTGCTGGTAGCGCGCCACCACCTCCGGGTGCGGGTGGCCGAAACGGTTGCGGTAACCGGCCTGTGCCACGGCAAAACGCGGCGCCACACTGGCAATGAAAGGCGCCGATGAGGAAGTGCGGCTGCCGTGGTGCGGCACCTGCAGCCAATCGGCGCGCAACTGCGCCCCCAGCGCCAGGCGCAGCGCCTGCTCCTGCAGGCGGCCAATGTCGCCGGTGAGCAAGGCGCTGCTCCCATCGCTGGCCGTGATGCGCAGCACGCAACTGCTGGCATTGCGCTCCAGCCAGCGCGCCCCAGGCGGCGGGTGCATAAAGGCCAGCGTCACGCCATCCCATTGCCATTGCAGGCCTGCCTGGCACGGCCTGGCCTGCTGCGCCACACTGGCCAGCCCCGCAGGCCAGTGTGGCGGCGGCATGGCCGGCGCATACAGCTGCGCCACGTCGAACGCCGCCAGCACGCTGCGAGCGCCACCCACGTGGTCGCTGTCGCCGTGGCTGAGTACCAGCGCATTGGGCTGCAAACCATGGGCCTGCAGCAACGGCACCACCACACTGTGTCCGGCGTCGCGCCCGCCGCCGTAACTGGGCCCCGCGTCATACAGCAGCGTGTGCTGCCGGGTCTGCACCAGCAAGGCCCCGCCCTGCCCCACGTCCAGCGCCAGCAGGCGGAAATGCCCCCAAGGCACGGGCGATGGTCGCCAAGCCAGCATCAGCAGCAGCCAGATCAGGCCCTGCAAGCGCAGCCAGGCTGGCCAGCGCCCCACCGCCATCCAGGCGCCGGCCAGGCCCAGCAGCGCCCAATACCACGGCAGCTTTGGGGCATGCCATTGGGCCATGGGCCAGCTGGCCAGCCATTGCAGGCCTTGCAACAGATGCACCATCAACCAGGCAGCGGCCTCCAGAGGCACAGGCCAACATGCCGCCAGCAGGCTGCCCAGCATGGCCAATGGCACGATGAGCAAAGTCACCAGAGGAACAGCCAGCAGATTGGCCAGCAGGCCCAGCCAGCTGAGCTGGCCAAACAGGCCCAGCGTCAGCGGTGCCAGCACCAACGACAGGCGCCATTGCATCTGCCACAATTGGCGCAGCCGCCCAGCCACCACCACCCCCCAGCGCCGCACCGGCCCGCCAAGCGCACCGACCCCAGCGCTGCCTGCCCCATTGCCCTGCCCCGGCAGCACCAACAGCACCGCCACAGCCACGAAACTCAGCCAGAATCCGGCCTGCTGCAAAGCCCAAGGGTCATACAACAGCACGGCCAGCGCCGCCAAACCCAGCGTGGCATGCCAGGGCCAGAGCAGGCCAGCGCTGCGCAGCAGCACCCAGACGCCCAGCATGCAAATCGTGCGCTGCGCCGGCAGCTGCCAGCCACTGAACAGCGCATAGCAGGCCGCCAGCAACCAACCGCCCCACAGACTGGCCACTGGCGCCGGCACGGCATGCATCAGCCGTGGCCAGCTGCGCCACAGCCAGCCCACCGCCCCCATGGCCAGCCAAGCGAACATGGTGATATGCAGCCCGGAAATGGCCATCAAATGCGCCACCCCGGTGCTGCGAAACACCTGCCAATCGCCCTGGTCGATGGCGCGCTGATCGCCCGTCACCAAAGCCGCCAGCACCCCGGCGCTGCGCTGCCACAGCGTCGGGTCTTGCCCCTGGGCCAGGGTCTGGTGATCACCCTGCACGCTGGCCGGCACGTCGGCAGGCTCTCCTGCCCAGGCCGGTGCTGGCAAGGCCACGATGCGGTCGCGCACCGCCTGCCGCCAGCGCTGCAGGCGGTAGCCGCCCGAATCGCCCAGCCAGCGCGCATCCTGTGCCCCTTGCTGGCGCACGCTGGCCGTGGCCTGCACGCCCTGCTGCCACAGCCATTGCTCGTAATCGAACAACAGCGGATTGCGCAGCCCGCTGGGCGCGCGCACGCGCAGCGGCAAATGCCAGCGATCACCCGCACGAACCTTTGGCGGCCATGGGGCCAAGGCCTGCACCGCCGCGCCCTGCCGCGCATCACGCCAGACTCCGGCCCTGGCCTGCGGCGGCGCGTACCAGGCCACCTCCAGCGGCTGCACCAACGCCAGCGCCTGGCCATCGGCGCGGCGCGCCGATTCGGGCTGAAAGCGAAAGCGCAGCACATCGGCCTGCTGGCGCGGCAAGGACGACACCACCCCGGTGACCTCCAGCTCCAGGCCATCCCAATGCGGCGGCAAGGCCCCCTGGGCATGCCACGCCGCGCGCAGCCCCACCCAGCCAAAACCCAGCGCAGCCGCCGCCAGCATGCACAGCGCACTGCGGGCAAGGCCCCTGCGCCCCAGGCGCCACAAGGCGACCAAAAAAATCAACGCCGCCAACAGCAGCGCCAGATATGCGCCCCAGGCCCACAGCTGCGGCTGCCGCAATTGCACCGCCAGCCCCACGCAGCCGGCCCCCAGCAAGGCCCAGGCTCGGCACGTGCCAGCGCCGGCCGGCCCAGCATCCGCCAGGCCGGCGCTGCTGGCCGCCACGGCCTGCCGCTGCCTTTTCCCCAAGCTGTTCACACGCACTGCGCTGGGCCCACACCAGGCGCTGCGCGGCATGCCTTTGGCCCCATGGCCGGGCCGGGCGCAGCGCCTGCTGCCCAAGCGGCCCATGGTGCATGCCGTATCATTTCGCCCGCTTCCAGCCCCCTCCTTTTTGCTGCTGCATCCATCACAAGCGGCAGCACCCCACCACTGTGCCACCCAGGCCATGGGGGCTTACCGCCACCAGGCCAAAGCCAAAGGCACTCCCCTCACCAGAAAGGTCCAAGTCATGGGAATCTACGAAAAGCTCCAAGCCCTGAACATCGAGCTGCCCGCCGTTGCCACCCCGGTGGCAGCGTATGTGATGTACGCACAAAGCGGCAAGCAGGTTTTCCTCAGTGGCCACATCGCCAAAAAAGACGGCAAGGCCTGGGTCGGGCAGCTGGGCAAGAGCATGAGTACCGAGGAAGGCAAGACCGCCGCGCGCGCCGTGGGCATTGACCTGCTGGCCACCTTGCAGGCTGCCGCAGGCGGCGATCTGGAGCGGGTCAAGCGCGTTGTCAAAGTCCTCAGCCTGGTCAACTCCGCGCCCGATTACACCGAGCACCACCTGGTCACCAACGGCGTGAGCGAGCTGCTGGTCGAAGTGCTGGGCGACAAAGGGGTGCATGCACGCAGCGCCTTCGGCGTCGCCCAGCTGCCCATGGGCGCCTGCGTTGAAGTCGAACTGATCGCCGAGCTGGAATAAGCCCGCCCCGCCCATTGGATAAAACATGCGATAATCGCGCGTTTTCTGTGCCAAGTGCTGTGGCAATGGGTGCCGCATGTGGCTGGCGCGAGGTTCTTGCCCTTATCCCAATTGCAAGAGAAAAACCCGAGAGATTTCGCCATGAAAGAAGGCATCCACCCCGAATACCGCGAAGTGCTGTTCGTTGATCTGTCCAACGGCTTCAAGTTCGTGACCCGCTCCTGCGTCAACACCAAGGAGACCGGCACCACCGACGATGGCCGTGAGCTGCCGCTGTTCAAGCTCGATACCTCCAGCGAATCGCACCCGTTCTACACCGGCACGCAGAAGTCGGTGGACAACATGGGCGGTCGCGTCGAGCGCTTCCGCAACCGCTTCGGCAAGCTGGGCGCCAAGTAAGCCCTGCTTTGCCCCACCCAGCAGCGCGGCCCATGTGGCCGCGCTGTTTTTTTGCGGCCCGACCGCCAAGGGGCGCGTGCGGGATGTGCGGCACAATCTTGCCCGGGATGGTCGCGCCCGGGATGGGCTTTGCGCACGCCATGGCCCTTCCCATTCGCCCTCTTACCAATCAGGCAGAGGTTTTGAACAGACTCTTAGCCCCCTGCCTTTGTCACGACTGCTTCTTCGCGTGAGCGCTCTGCCCCCCTCGCCCGCCATCGTCAGCCAAAGCGCCGTGCGCCCGTTGGCGCGCGCCATCCTCTGGGCGCTGAGCCTGGTGTATGTCTGCGCGGGCTTTATTGGTCGCCACCCTTGGAAGAACGAGGACATGGCCGCTTACGGCTACATGCAGGCGCTGGCTCAGGGCCAGAGCAGCTGGCTGCAGCCGGAGTTGCTGGGCCAAGGGCTTAGTTATGCCTCGCAGCATTTGTCCGTCTGGCTGGGCGCAATGGCCTTGCTGTTGCGCCCGGACTGGCTGGCCCCGACGCTGGCCGTGCGCCTGCCTTTCATGGGTCTGATGCTGATCAGCCTGGCCGCCGTCTGGTACGCCACTTACTACTTAGCCAGACGGCCCGAAGCCCAGCCCGTGCCCTTTGCCTTTGGCGGTGAGGCCGAGCCCGTGGCCTACGCCCGCGCCATTGCCGATGGCAGTGTGCTGGCGCTGGTGGCCAGTCTGGGCCTGATGCAGTTTTCGCACGAGACCACGGCCACGGTCGTGCAGCTGGGCGGCGCCAGCCTGTTGTTTCTTGCCCTGGCCTTGCCCGAAGCGCGACGCCGCCTGGCCTGCGCTCTGGCCCCGCTGGCCTGCGCCGTGCTGCTGCTGGGCGGCGGGGCTTATTGGCTGGGGCCGGTGTTGCTTCTAAGCGCGCTGTTGGCCTGGCAACTCAAAGGGGCTCCAGTGCGCCCTGCACTGCCCCTGCCGCTGCTGGGTGGCTTGGCGCTATTGGCTGCGCTCGGCGCTGCGGCGCAGGCCAGCTGGTACGGCGCGGCCTGGCCGTTGGCTTGGCCGGGGCTGGATGGCGCGCAGTGGCTGCGCTTCGCGCGCCTGCTCATCTGGTTTGGCTGGCCCGCCTGGCCGCTGGCCTGCTGGGCTTTGTACCGCTGGCGGCGGCATTGGCTGCGCGCCCAACCCAGCCTGCACCTGGCTCTGCCTCTGCTCTGGCTGCTGCTGACCCTGGCCCTGGCGGCCTGTGCGCAGGGTTCGGCGCGCGATCGCACGCTGTTTCTCAGCCTGCCCATGGCCGCCACGTTGGCGGCGTTTGCACTGCCAACGATGCGCCGCACCCTGTCTTCGCTCATTGATTGGTTCACGCTGCTGTTCTTCACAGCCTGCGGCGTGGCCATCTGGGTGATCTGGACGGCCACGCAAACCGGCCTGCCGGCCAAGCCTGCGGCCAATGTGGCCAAGCTGGCGCCGGAGTATGTGCCGCAGTTCTCGGCGCTGGCCTTCGGGCTGGCGGCACTGAGCACGGCCATCTGGCTGGCTGTGATCGCTTGGCGCACCGGGCGGCACCGCTCTGCGCTGTGGAAGAGCCTGGTGCTGCCCGCTGGCGGCGCCACTTGGTGCTTGACGCTGGTCATGACGCTGTGGCTGCCCATGCTGGACTATGGCCGCTCCTACCAGCCGCAGATCGACAAGCTCGCCGCCCATATCCCGCAAGATGTGCCCTGCCTGTGGGCCTACGATCTGAGCACACCACAGCTGGCAGCCTTTTGGGCCCAGGCCGGCTGGCCCTTGCGCCAGCCCGACGCCAACGGCCCGGCGGCGCAGGCACCGGCCAGCGCCCAGACCTGTCCGCTGAGCCTGGTCGGGGCCCAGGCCAGTGCGGCAAGCCAGGCGGCGCTGCAGCGCGCCGGCTGGCGCCTGCAGGCGCGCATCGAGCGTCCTACCAGCGACGAAGCCGTGTTGCTGTTTGCCGCCCCGGCGGCCAGTCGGCTCTGAGCCTGCGGGTATCCACGGGCAAAATTCATGGCCGGGCTGCGCCTGAGGCCCATGGGCCCCATGCTATGCTCGGGCGGCATTTTTCAGGGCATTGGCTGCGTACACCTGTGATGCGCAGTCTGGCCCAACACAACGAAGGAACAATCCAATGAGACTGATTTTGCTCGGCGCACCCGGTGCCGGAAAGGGCACACAGGCCGCATTCATCTGCGAGAAGTTCGCCATCCCGCAAATTTCCACTGGCGACATGCTGCGTGCGGCCGTCAAGGCCGGCACGCCTCTGGGCCTGCAGGCCAAGGCCGTGATGGACGCCGGGCAGCTGGTCAGCGACGACATCATCATCGGCTTGGTCAAGGAGCGCATCGCCCAGCCCGATTGCGCCAAAGGCTTTTTGTTTGACGGTTTCCCGCGCACCATTCCGCAAGCGGATGCCATGAAAGAGGCTGGCGTCGATCTGGACTACGTGCTGGAGATCGACGTGCCTTTTGGCGACATCATGGAGCGCGCCACGGGCCGCCGCCAGCACCCCGGCAGCGGTCGCACCTACCACATCAAATTCAATCCGCCCAAGGTGGAGGGGGTGGACGACGTCACTGGCGAGCCGCTGATCCAGCGCGATGACGACAAGGAAGAAACCGTCAAGAAACGTCTGGAGGTCTACGATGCGCAAACCCGCCCTTTGGTGAGCTACTACTCCGACTGGGCCGCCAAGGAGCCGGCCAAGGCACCCAAGTACCGCAAGATCAGCGGCGTGGGCAGCGTGGAGGCCATCACCCAGCGCGTGTTCGAGGCCCTGGGCAGCTAGAGCGTGTTATGCACTTTTCGCCCCCCGCGCTGGCCCCAAAACCGTGTAATCGCAAGGCGGCGCGCGCGGCCAAGGCTGGCTGCCTTGGCAAGCGGGCCAACGCGGCGAGTGCATGGTTTTGGGGTCAGCCCGCAGGGAGAGCGCCCCGGCATGCGCATTGCGGCGTTGCCGTCGCCTTGCAGCCCACCGGGCTGCGGCGGCAACGGCGCCTTGCACTGCACACGTCGGGGGGCTCTCGCGGGGGGTGAAAAGTGCATAACACGCTCTAGGCCGAATCGACATTCATCCGGTATCTTCGGCGGATGTCCAAGACCAAGCATCCGCGGCCCAGCCGCTACGAATTGACCCAAACCCAATGGGAGCGGATCGAAGATCTGCTCCCAGGCAAGGCC
>NZ_NTBH01000014.1:0-29171 GCF_002288875.1 Vandammella animalimorsus
GAAACCTTTTCCAACTAGTTGCCCTTTAATTTCATCATTACTCAAAACCCCATCATCACCAGGATCAAAGTCTGTATAACATGCTTCAGACAACAGAGCCGCTTCATGCGCAGAAAGTTTCATTTTTAAAAATTCCATTTTTATCTCCCTCTAAATTTCGACTCCATGCTAGAAAATTTTGACCTCATACTCAATATTTCCGAGCTCCTAGGAATTTCTTTGTTGTGCCTGCAACTAGGCTTATTCAGCCATATTCTCCCGAAACTTGGAATATGATGCAAAGGGCCTGCATCAAAGTCTAAAAACCTAATCATCACCTCTCCATCAATCAAATCAATAACCTCCTTCCTTCTTTCAATCAGTCTATAGCCTATCGGGGTTGACACAGAGTCAAATGCAAATCTCTCATTTAAAAAATATCTACGATAATCTTTCCTAATAGATATGCTTTTACTTCCTTCCACAGGAGTCAGAGTCTTCAATAGCCCCCCATGCTCCTGGTCCCATTGCTCCGGCGTCTTGAACACCCTCAAGCCCACCTCCTCCCGGCACAGCTTGCGGTATTTCATCTCCTGCAAAGGCGCATCCCACAGCACCGGAAGCCACATGATCAGCATCACGATCAGCCCTGGATACCTGAAACGGTGCTTTTCATCCCGCGCCATCTTGTTGAAGATCCGCGCCAGCCAAAGGCTCAGACCCAAATAGCACAGCCACATGAAGACGATGGGAATGACAACCATGAGATCTTTCTTTCACCTGCGATTCGTTACGTTTTTATAGCCCGTCGCTGCCAGTGGGTACAGAGGGTTAATGTCAAACATCGTCAAAGATGTACGCCGCCATGGTTTACCCTAGACAGAAGCGTCAATTCAATGTGAATTACTTGACGTGCCTGGCGCGGTAGATTGTGAAAATTTGACAAATAAAAAGAAAACCCATCCATTTCTCTTTTGCTGGCTGCGCACTCGGTTACAGTGGTTTCTCTTTGATTGTTGCCCGCTCTTGGGTTGAATGGATTTTCGAGCTTTCCGCCATGCACGCCTCATCGCCCTCTGCATCCGCCGCACCCGCCGCGCCTGCCGACGATGCGCTGCAATGCCTTGAGCTGGTGGCGCAGTTGCACCATATGCCGCTGGATCGGGCGCAGTTGCGCCACCAGTTCGGCGCGGTGGCGGATGTGCGCACTTTGTTGCTGGCCGCGCAGGCGGTGGGCTTCAAGGCCCGGCGGCACAGGCTGCGGCCCGAGCGCCTGCCGTTCATTCCGCTGCCGGCGATTTGCCCGGCGGCCGATGGGCGTTTTTTCGTCTGGGCGCGAACGGCGCCGGCGCCAGCCGCGAGCGCCCAGGCCGAGCAGGTAACGGCTGCGCCGCCAGGGCTGGCGGGGGCGGCAGGGGCGGCGGGGCTGCGCATGCTGGTGCAGTGGCCAGGACAAGCGCCCCAGGTGTTGACGCAGCAGGAGTTCCTGGCCCTGGGCACGGGCGAGGCGGTGCTGCTGACGAGCCGCGCCAGCTATGCGGGCGAGTTGGCGCGCTTTGATTTCAGCTGGTTCATCCCGGCGCTGGTCAAATACCGCGGCCTACTGGGCGAGGTGCTGCTAGTGTCGCTGGTGCTGCAGCTGGTGGCGCTGGTGACGCCGCTGTTTTTCCAGGTGGTGATGGACAAGGTGCTGGTCAACCACGCGATGCAGACGCTGAACGTGGTGGCCGTGGGGTTGCTGCTGGCCACGGTGTTCGAGGTGCTGCTGGGGGCCATACGCACGTATGTGGTGGCGCACACCAGCAGCAAGATGGACGTGGAGCTGGGCGCGCGGCTGTTTCGCCATTTGCTGGGCTTGCCGATGGCGTATTTCCAGAGCCGGCGCGTGGGCGATTCGGTGGCGCGGGTGCGCGAGCTGGAGAGCATTCGCGCGTTTTTGACCAGCCAGGCGATGACGGTGCTGCTCGATGGGCTGTTCTCGGTGGTGTTTCTGGCGGTGATGCTGTGGTACAGCGTGGATCTGACGCTGGTGGTGCTGGCCTCGATCCCGGTGTATTTCCTGCTGTCGCTGTTTTTCACGCCGATTTTGCGCGCGCGCTTGAATGAGAAGTTCAACCGCGGGGCGGAGAATCAGGCGTTCCTGGTGGAGTCGATCGCGGGGGTGAACACCATCAAGGCGATGGCGGTGGAGCCGCGCTGGCAGGAGCGCTGGGACCGGCAGCTGGCCGGGTATGTGAGCGCCTCGCTGTCCACCGCCAATATTGCCAATCTGGCGGGCAACAGCGTGATGCTGGTGAGCAAGCTGGTGACGGTGGGGATTTTGTGGATCGGCGCGCGGCAGGTGCTGCAAGGGCAGCTGACGGTGGGGCAGTTGATTGCCTTCAACATGCTGGCCGGCCAGGTGGCTGCGCCCATCATCCGGCTGGCGCAGCTGTGGAACGACTTCCAGCAGGTGGGCATTTCCATGGCGCGGCTGGGCGACATTCTCAACACGCCCACGGAGCTGGCCGGCGCGCAGCGCACGCGGCTGCCGCGCCTGGCCGGGGCGATCGAGTTCGATCAGATCTCGTTTCGCTACCGTCCCGATGCGGCGCAGGTGCTGCGCGGCGTGAGCCTGAAGGTGGCGCCGGGCGAGGTGATCGGCATCGTCGGGCGCTCGGGCTCGGGCAAGAGCACGCTGACGCGGCTGGCGCAGCGCCTGTATGTGCCCGAGCGCGGGCGGGTGCTGGTCGATGGGCAGGACATTGCCATTGCCGACACGGCCTCGCTGCGCCACCAGATCGGCGTGGTGCTGCAGGAGAACGTGCTGTTC
Organism: Vandammella animalimorsus; assembly: GCF_002288875.1. Classification (NCBI taxonomy): domain Bacteria; kingdom Pseudomonadati; phylum Pseudomonadota; class Betaproteobacteria; order Burkholderiales; family Comamonadaceae; genus Vandammella; species Vandammella animalimorsus. The sequence goes on from NZ_NTBH01000014.1 coordinate 2,792, forward strand.
AACCGCAGCGTGCGCGAGAACATCGCGCTGGCCGATCCGGCCTGCCCGATCGAGGCGGTGATGGCGGCTGCGCGGCTGGCCGGGGCGCACGATTTCATCTGTGAGCTGCCCGAGGGCTATGACACGCAGGTGGGCGAGCACGGCGCCAATCTCTCGGGCGGGCAGCGCCAGCGCATTGCGATTGCGCGCGCCCTGCTGGGCGACCCGCGCGTGCTGATCTTCGACGAGGCCACCAGCGCGCTGGACTATGAGTCCGAGCGCATCATCCAGGACAACATGCAGCAGATCTGCCAGGGGCGCACGGTGCTGATCATTGCGCACCGGCTCTCGGCAGTGCGGCATGCCGATCGCATCGTGGTGATGGAGCGCGGCGAAATCGCCGAGATCGGCCCACACGAGCAGCTGCTGCAAAACCCACAGGGCATTTACACGCACCTGTACCGCCTGCAGCAGGGGCCGGCGCCGGGCGACAAGGCCAGTGCCGGGCCTGACGGTGTACCTGATGATGGGCCTGGCGCCGGGCCTGCGGCAGGCAAAGCCGCGCCAGCCAGCGCGCCCCCTGGCCTCCCCCCAAACGAAACAGAAAACACAGCAATAACCGCAAGCGAAAACGCCGCAGCCCAGGCAGCGCAGCGCGTGGTGGTGCTGCGGCGCGGCAACAGCGCGCCCCCGCCCGGCGGGCCAGAGGGCGCGCCATGAGCCTGCGCCACTACCTGGGGGCCTGGGCGGCCTTGTGGGGGCGGTATGGGCGGGTGCTGGCCTTTCACTGGCGACACCGGCGCCAGCGGCCGGCAGGCCTGCTGCACGAGGACGAGGCGGAGTTCCTGCCCGCTGCGCTGGCGGTGCAGGAGCGGCCCGTCTCGCCCACGCTGCGCTTGATCGCCTGGCTGCTGATGCTGCTGGCGCTGGCGGTGCTGCTGTGGTCGCTGCTGGGGCGCATGGACATCATCGTGCAGGCCGAGGGCAAGGTGGTGCTCAGCGAGCGCACCAAGACGGTAGCCGCGGTGGAAACGGGGCGGGTGGCGCAGCTGCGCGTGCGCGAGGGCCAATCGGTGCGCGCGGGCGATTTGCTGCTGCAACTGGATACGCGCCTGGTGGAGGCCGAGCAGGGCAAGGCGCACAACGAGCTCAATCAGGCGGCGTTGGTGCAGGCGCGCAACCAGGCCTTGCTGCAGGCGCTGGAGCTGGGCCGACGCCCGCGCCTGCCGACGCTGCAGGCGATCAACGCGGCCCATGGGGCGCGCGTTGCCCAGGCCGAGCATGCCGAGGCGGCGCGGCATGTGCTGGCGCAGTACGAGGACGTGGCGGCCCGGCTGCGCCTGCTCGACGATGAGCTGCGCATCCAGCGCCAGGCCTTGCCGCTGGCCAGCAGCCAGGCCGAGCGCTACCGCAAGCTGGCGCAGTCGCGCGATGTCTCGCAAGATGCCTGGCAGGAGCGCCAGCAGGCGGCGCTGGCGATCCAGGCGCGACTGAACGATGCGCGCAACCAGCGCCAGGTGCTGCTGGCGCAGACCCGCCGCCAGGCCATGGACGAGATCGCCCAGGCGCGGCGCGTGATCGATGCGGCCCGCCAGGACATCGAGCGCAGCGCCGCCAGCAGCGCCTTGCTGCACATCACGGCGCCGGTGGACGGCACGGTGCAGCAACTGGCCATCCACACGCTGGGCGGCGTGGTGCCAGCGGCGCAGCCCATCATGCAGATCGTGCCGCAGCAGGGGCCGCTGGAGGTCGAGGCCTTCGTCGAAAACAAGGACGTGGGTTTTCTCGCCGTCGGCCAGCCCGTGGCCTTGAAAGTGCAGGCCTTCGAGTACACCAAGTACGGCACGCTGCCTGGGAGGGTGCAGCACATCTCGCGCGACGCCATTGCCGATGAGCAGCGCGGCCTGCTGTATGCGGTGCGCATCGCCATGGAGCAGCAAAGCCTGCCGGTGCAGGGGCGGCAGGCCCCCATCGTGCCGGGCATGGCCATCACGGCCGAGATCAAGACCGGCGAGCGGCGCGTGATCGAATACGTGCTCAGCCCGTTGATGCAGCACGCACATGAGGCCCTGGATGAACGCTGACGCCCCGCCCCTGTCACAGCCCCTGCCGCAGCCCCTGTCGCAGTCGCCTCGCATCAGGCCGGTCGCTGCGGCCAGCGCGCTTTGCTGCGCTGTGCTGGCCGCCGGCCTGTGCCTGCCCGGCCCCGCATGGGCGGCTGCGCCAGCAAGGCCGGCCTGTGCCAATTCCGAGCCGGCGCAGGCGGGCAAGGCGAACCAGCAGCTCCGCCCGGCGCTGTGCCGGGCTGCACCAGCGCACAGCGCCGCCGATGCCGCCCCAACCCACACAACAAGCGCCGTGCCTGCGCCTGCTGCCCAAAGCCATGCAGGGGCAAGCACAACCACGAGCAGCGCAGCTTGGCAAGAGCAAGAGCATGGCTGGCGGCGCTGGATCGCCCCCATGGAGGATCCGCTGGGCGCCCGCCCTGCCCAATGGCAGCAGCCCTGGGGCAAGGATCTGCTCACGCCGCCGCGCCTGCCGCAGGCAGCCTTGCGCTCGGCGCAAGGCGTGCCGAGCTTGCCTGCTGCGCAGCTCGACTGCCTGGCGGCCTCGCAGGCGCTGGGGGCTTTTGCGCCTGGTGACACCCTGCAGCGCCACGACCGGCTGGCGCAGGGCGCTGAGGCCCTGGCCGCCCAGCCACTGCCCGAGGGCGCCTTGCTCATCGCCGCGACCGACGCCCAGGCCCAATCCGCCGAATCCACCGACCCAGCCATGGCGCTGCCGCTGGCGCAGGCGCTGCGCCTGGCCCTGTGCCTGAACCCACAGGTGCGCGCCAGCTGGATGAACATCGCCCGCGCCAGTGCCCAGCTGGGGCTGGCGCGCAGCAGCCAGTGGCCGCAGGCATCGGCTTCGTTGTCGCGCCAATACAGCCGCAGTCGCATGGATGGCGGCCAGAGCAGCGCCAAGATGTGGGCCAGCACGCAAAGCCTGACGCTGTCCTGGCGGGTGTTCGACTTCGGCGCACGCAGCGCCCACAGCCGCGCCGCACAGGCCCAGCTGCGCGCCGCACTGGCGGCGCAGCAAGGGGCCATCCGCAGCATTGCCGCCAACGTGTTGGACACCTACGTGCAGGCCCAGGCCACGCAGGCGCAGTGGCGGCGCCAGCAGCACATCGCCCAGACCGGGCAGGCCATCGCCGCCGCCGTGCAGCGCCGCCATGCCCAGGGGGCCGAGAGCAACCATGGCCTGCTGCAAGCCCAGGCCAGCAGTGCGCGCCACGAGCTGGAGGGCGAAAAAATCCAGGCCGAGTTGGCCATGCTGGCGCAGCGCCTGCGCAGCCTCACCGGACTGGCGCCACTGCAGCCCATCGTGCTGGAGGACATCCCCGAGGAGCTGGCGGCCTGGCCCAGCCAGCAGGCCATGGCCGGGCCAGAGGCCCCGCAGCCAGCCGCCATTGCCCAGACCCTGCAGCGCAGCCTGCCGCGATGGCTGCTGCAGGCCCGCGAATCCAGCCCTGCCGTGCTCGAAGCGGCCGCCGCGCTGGAAACCGCCGCCGCCAGCGCCCAGGCCGTGCAATCGGAGGCCATGCCCCGGCTGGATGCCACCTACGGCCACTATCGCAACGGCCGCCCGGCCCAGCCTTTGCTGGGCCGCAGCAGCCGTGAGCACAGCGCCGGCCTGACGCTGACCATCCCGCTGTGGGAAGGCTTTGCCAGCACTTACCGCATTCGCAGCGCCACGGCCACGCGAGAATCCGCCCGCATGGCGCTGGATGCCGCCCGCCTGGAGGCCGAGCGCGAGCTGCTGGAGGCCTATACCCAGGCACAAACCAGCCTGCTGCGGCTGGGGGCAGCCAGCCGCCTCTACACCATCAGCCAGCGCGTGGTCCAGTCCAACGAGGCGCTGTACCAGCACGGCGTGCTCGACGCCGTGGCATTGCACCGCGCCCTGCTGGACTGGCAAGAGGCCAGCAACGAACTGACGCAGTCGCACGCCCAGTGGCTGCGCGCCAAGCTGCGGCTGTGGCTGCTGTCGGGCTGAGCCTGTGGAGGGCAGCGGGCCTGGGCCGGCTTTCCTTCAAAACCTGTTCGATATTTCAGCGCTCCAGCAGGCGTTCGCGTTGGGCGCGTTGTTGTTCCTGTTCGGCCAGGGCTGCCGGGGTTTGCAGGCGGGCGGCGGGCAGTTCGATGGTGAACTGTGAGCCGCTGCCGGGGGTGCTCTGGATGTGGAGCTGGCCGCCGTGGCGCTGCACGACGTGTTTGACGATGGCCAGCCCCAGCCCGGTGCCGCCAGTTCCGCGTGAGCGGCTGCGGTCGATGCGGTAGAAGCGCTCGGTCAGGCGCGGCAGGTGTTCGGCGGCGATGCCTGGGCCGCTGTCTTGCACGGTAAAGCGGGCGCTGCCGTCGGCCAGCCAGCGCCAGTGCAGGTCGATGCGCCCGCCGGCCGGGGTGTAGCGCACGGCGTTGGCGATCAGGTTGGAGAAGGCGCTGTGGATTTCCTTGTCGGCCCCGGCAATGCGGCCGGGCTGTTCTGGCCATGCCGGGCTGGGCTGGGCTGGCGCAAAGTCCAGTTGCAGGCCCTGGCTGTCGTCGGCGTAGTGCAGTGTGATGCGGTGCTGGGGCTGGCCGCCGGTGTTCGATGTGGCAGTCGATGCCGCAGTCGATGTGGCCGACGCTGCCGCAGCGCCAGCGCCAGTGCCAGCGCCTGCTGGCAGCGCCGCCAGCGAGGCCGAGAGGGCCAGCGCCTCGTCGCGGCAGCGCAGCAGCATGGTTTGCACTTCGATGAATTCGCCCAGGCTGGGCAGCGGGCTGCCTTCCAGGCGCGAGAGGGTCAGCAAGTCCTCCACCAGCACTTGCATGCGCTGGGTCTGTTGGCGCATGCGGCCGTAGTAGTGCATGCACTGCTCGGGCGTCAGTGGCAGGGTTTGCAGGGTTTCGACGTAACCGGCGAAGATGGTCAGCGGGGTGCGGATTTCGTGCGAGACGTTGGCGATGAAGTCGCGCCGCATGGCTTCGTTGTGTTGCACATGGGTTTCGTCCTGCGACAGCAGCAGGCGCTTGCCCTCGCCGTAGGGGAAGATTTGCACGGCCAGTCTGCTGCGCCCGGGCAGGCCGTGCGCGTCCAGGCTACGCCCGTCCATGTGCAGGCGTTCGCGGAAGTCGCCCACGGTGCAGTAGCTGGCAAATTCGGGGTCGCGCACCAGGGTCAGCAGGTTTTGCCCCTGGTCTTTGTGCGCGTCGAGGCCGAAGTGCGCACAGGCTTGGCCATCCAACCATTCGATGGCCCATTGCGCATCGAGCAACATCACGCCATTGGGCGTGGCCTGGATGGCCTGGCGCAGCTCTTGCAGGTTGGCCTGCAATTGGGCCTGGCTGCGCTGGTGCTGTTGCTGGCGCTTGCGCCAGAAATACTGCAGCTCGGCCCAGATGCCAAACAGGCGCGGCGCTGGCTGCTCGGCTGACGGCGCGGGCGACTCGGCTGGCAGGCCATCGCGGCGCAGCCAGCGCAGCAGCCGCGCCTGCTGCCAAGCCTGCCACAGCCACCACAGCCAGGCGGCGCACCAGGCGCCCAGCAGCGCCAGCCAGCCCTGGCCGCTCAGCCACAGCAGCGCCAGCGCGGCGGCCAGTTGCACCCAGAAAAAGGACCACCAGCGCATTAGCGGGCCTCTTGCACACGATGGCGCGCGCGGGCACTCATAGGCGCTCCAGTCATGGGCGCTCCAGACCGCCGAAGCTGGGCAGATGCCAGTGCCAGCGCAGCGCCGCCAGGCGGATGAGCAGCGTGACCACCATGCAGGCCAGCATGGCCCAGCGCGCATCGCCCCACCAGGCATGGCTGAGCACCAGCACCAGGCCGCCGGCGATGCCGGCTGTGGCATAGACCTCGCGGCACAGCACCATGGGCACTTCGCGCGCGAGCACGTCGCGGATCATGCCGCCGCCCACGCCGGTGAGCACGCCCATGGCCACGGCGACGATGCCCGGCGCGCCCAGCTGCAAGGCCTTGTTGGCGCCGATGGCCGTGAAGGTGGCCAGGCCCAGGGCATCGGCGCGCAGCAGTAGCCAGCCCACACGCTCGTGCGAGAGCGGGCGCAGCAATGGCACGGCCAGCACGCAGGTGGCCACGATCAGCATCAGGTATTCGGGCTGGGTGACCCAGAACACCGGGCGCACGCCCAGCACCAGGTCACGGATGGTGCCGCCGCCAATGGCGGTGACTGTGGCCAGCACCAGCAGGCCAAAGCCGTCCATGTGCAGGCGGCGCGCCAGCAGCACGCCGCTGAGTGCGAATACCACGGTGCCCATCAGATCCAGGCTGTAGAGCAGGCGGTCGGGCATGGCGGCTTGAAGCAAGGCGTCGTTCATGGGGGCAGTGTGAAGAATGGGCTAAACAGGCCTGGAGAGCCTGCGCATGATGCCTGCGCAAGGCCTTTGCCAAGTATCGGTGCAAACCGGGGCTGCGCTGCCGCTCAGAGCCTGTTCAAAATCTCGGCGCGAGCGGGCAAGAAGCGGTTTGGGGTGGGCTGCAAGGCGCAAAACGCAGCCATAGCTGGGGCTATGGCGAGGCTTTGCAACGCAGCAGAGCGCCCAAATCAGCTCTCTTGACCGCCGTGCAAAGATTTTGAACAGGCTCTCAAGAACGACGCCCAACAGTCTTTTAGGTGACAAATCGGGCCGCCGATGCGGGTTTGCCCGATGCCGCGCTGCCTGCGTGTCGATACCCTTGCGGCTTGCTTTGCTAGAGCGCGGGGGGCGAAAAGTGCATAACACGCTCTAGACCCCTGATCGCGCCATGCTGCGCGCCCTGCCCAGCCAGCCCCATCAACCATTCAAGATTCAAGGAGATCGCCCCCATGTCTTTGCAGCGCCCCAATGCCGTCTGGCACGCCGTGCTTGCTGCCACCACCACACTGTGCGCACTGGGCGCGGCCGGCAGCGCCCAAGCCCAGCAGGGTGAGACGGTGAAGATTGCCTGGATTGATCCGCTCTCGGGGCTGATGGCTTCGGTCGGCAGCAATCAGCTCAAGAGCTTTCAGTACGTCAGCGACTACTTCAATACGCAGAGCAAGAACAACCCGGCGGGCGTGAAGTTCGAGGTGCAGGGCTTTGACAACAAGCTCAGCCCGCAGGAGACGGCCAGCCTGGTGCGCTCGGCCATTGATCAGGGCTTTCGCTACATCGTGCAGGGCAATGGTTCGGGCAATTCGCTGGCCATCATGGAGGCGCTGGAGCGCCACAACGCGCGCAACCCGGGCAAGGAGGTGGTGTTCATCAACCATTCGGGCGTGGACCCGGAGATGACCAACGAGAAGTGCAGCTATTGGCACTTTCGCCTCGATGCCGACACGACCATGAAAATGCGCGCGCTGGCGCAGTTCATCGGCCAGCAAGGCGAGGTCAAGAAGGTTTATTTGATCAACCAGAACTACGGCCACGGCCAGCAGGTCACGCGCTATGCGCGCCAATACCTCAAGGAGTACGCGCCGGATGTGCAAATCGTCGGCGAGGACTTCCACCCGCTGGCGCAGGTGCGCGACTTTGCACCCTACATCGCCAAGATTCGCCAATCCGGCGCCGATGCCGTCATCAGCGGCAACTGGGGTTCGGACTTGTCGCTGCTGGTCAAGGCCGCCAACGACGCAGGCCTCAAGGACGTCAAGTTCTTCGTCTACTACGGCACGGCCAGCGGCTCGCCCACGGCCTTTGGCTCGGCCGCCGAGGGCAAGGTCTATGAGGTGTTCTACAGCCACATGAACCTGCCCGGCGAGATCGGCGAGATCACCCGGGGCTTCAAGGACAAGTTCAAGGAGGACATGTACACCACCTCGGTCTACAACGGCCTGGCCATGCTCTCGCACGCCATGCACAAGGCCGGCTCGACCGATCCGCTCAAGGTTGCCGCCGCCATGGAGGGGCTGGAGTTCCCCGGTGCGCACGGCACGCTGACGATGCGCAAGGACGACCACCAGCTGCAACAAGGCCTGTTCATCACGCGCTGGAGCAAGGCCAGCGATGCCATGCCCTACTCGCAGGAAAACACCGGCCTGGCCTTCCAGCCGGTGCAGTACTTCGAGCCCGCGCAGGCCAGCACGCCCACCACCTGCCAGATGAAGCGCCCCTCCTGATGGGGGCGCAGGCCAGGCGCTGCCCTGTGCAGCGCCCGCTGCGGCCAGGCCGCGCGCGGCCTGGCGCCCTTCCCTCTCCCCCGCACCGATGACCAGCCATGAGTTTTGAATTCTTCGTCATATCGCTGCTCAACGGGCTGAGCTATGGGCTGCTGCTGTTCATGCTCAGCTCTGGCCTGACCCTGATTTTCAGCATGATGGGCGTGCTCAACTTTGCGCACGCGAGCTTCTACATGCTGGGCGCGTACTTTGCCTACGTCATCTCCAATGCGGTGGGCTTCTGGGCCGCGCTGCTGATTGCGCCGCTGCTGGTTGGCGCGCTGGGCGCGGCGTTCGAGCGCTTTTGCCTGCGGCGCGTGCACAAGTTCGGCCACGTGCCCGAGCTGCTGGTGACGTTCGGCCTGTCCTACCTGGTGCTGGAGGTCGTGCAGCTGATCTGGGGCCGCGCGGCCGTGCCCTATGGCCTGCCACCATTCCTGCAAGGGCCGCTGTTCACGCTGTTTGACACCCAGTTCCCCCGCTCGCGCGCCTTCATCATGCTGGTGGCGGTGCTGATGCTGGTGTCGATCTGGCTGGTGCTCACGCGCACGCGCATCGGCCTGGTGATCCAGGCGGCGCTGACGCACCCGGAGATGGTCGAGGCCCTGGGCCACAACGTGCCACGCGTGTTCATGCTGGTCTTCGGCGGCGGCGCAGCGCTGGCCGGCCTGGCTGGCGTGATCGGTGGCAACACCTACATCACCGAGCCGGCCATGGCGCTGGCCGTGGGCCCCATCATCTTCGTGGTCGTGGTCGTTGGCGGCATGGGCTCGCTGGGCGGGGCCTTCATCGCCTCGCTGCTGATCGGCATCATGCAAACCTTTGCCGTGGCCATGGACCACTCGCTGCTGGGCCTGTTGCAGAGCCTGGGCGTGCAGGCCGGCCCCGAAACCTTCGGTTACCCGGTGCTGCGCCTGACGATTGCCCAGGTTGCGCCCATCCTGCCGTACCTGCTGCTGGTGCTGATGCTGATCCTGCGCCCGCGCGGGCTGATGGGCAAACGAGAGGGTTGAGACATCATGAACACCACCACCCACACCCCCACTGCCAAGACCGGCGACGCACGCGCGCACCTGCCCGCGCCGGCCCACGTGCCCATGCTCAACAAGTGGCGCATCATCATCTGGGGCGGCTTTGCCCTGGCGCTGCTGCTGGCGCCCAAGGTCTTCACCAGCGGGCTGGCGCTGAGCATGCTCTCGCAGATGGGCTACCTCATCATCATTTGCCTGAGCTACAACATGTTGCTGGGCCAGGGCGGCATGCTCAGCTTCGGTCACGCCGTGTACGTCGGTCTGGGCGCGTTCATTGCCATCCACGTGCTCAACAAAGTCGGGGACGGCGCCTTCTTCGTGCCGGTGACGCTGATCCCGCTGGTGGGCGGCCTGGCCGGGGCCTTCTTCGCCGCGCTGTTTGGCTACGTCACGACCAAGAAGGCCGGCACGACCTTCGCAATGATCACGCTGGGCATTGGCGAGCTGGTGGCCTCCATGGCGCTGATGTTCCCCGAGTTCTTCGGCGGCGAGGGCGGCATCTCCACCGACCGCGTGGTGGGCCAGCCCTTCCTGGGCATCACCTTTGGCCCCTCGATCCAGATGTACTACCTGATCGCGGCCTATTGCTTCGTCTGTACGGTGCTGATGTTCGCCTTCACGCGCACGCCGCTGGGGCGCATGCTCAACGCCGTGCGCGACAACCCCGAGCGCGTGGAGTTCATCGGCTACAGCACCCAGCGCGTGCGCTACCTCTCGTTCATCATCTCGGGCTTTTTCGCCGGCATCGGCGGCGGGCTGATGATTCTGAATTTCGAGATCATCACCGCCATGGACAGCCTCAACGCCGTGCGCTCGGGCGCTTACCTGCTGTTCACCTTCCTGGGCGGCGCCACGCTGTTCTTCGGCCCCATCATCGGCGCCGTGCTGATGGTGCTGGCCACCGTGCTGCTCTCGGAGCTGACGCAGGCCTGGATGCTGTATCTGGGCATGGCCTTTTTGTTCATGGTGATGTTCGCCCCCGGCGGCGTGGCCAGCATCGTCATGCACAACGTGCGCGTCATGCAGTTTGGCCGCTTCGGCCCGCTGCTGCTGCCCTATGTGGCGCTGGCGCTGGCCGGCATTGCCGCCTTTGTGGCCTTGGCCGCGCTGATCGAAATGGTCTACCACCTGCAAATGAACGCCATCATGAGCCCCGAGCTGAAGTTCATGGGCCTGACGCTCAACGTGCAGGACAAGACCCACTGGGCGCTGACAGTGGCTGCAACCGTGCTGGGCGCCATCGTCTTCGCGTGGGTGCGCCGCGGCTTCATCAAAGTCTGGCACCGCCAGCAAGAGCTGATCGAAGCCGACTTGCGCGCCCAGCGCGGGGAGGCGCCAACAGCAGTCAGGCCAACAGGAGCCAGCACATGAACACCCCCACTTCGTATGCGCTGCAACTGCGCGGCCTGACCAAACACTTCGGCAAGACCGAGATCATCCGCGGCGTCGATCTGGCCGTGCAGCGCGGCGAGCGCGTGGCCATCATTGGCCCCAACGGCGCGGGCAAGTCCACGCTGTTCAACCTCATCAGCGGCCGGCTGCAGCCCAGCAGCGGCGAAGTCTGGCTGGGCGGGCAGCGCATCGACGGCAAGACGCCCTATGAGATCAACCGCCTGGGGCTGGCGCGCAGCTTTCAGGTCAGCAACCTCTTTCCCAAGCTCAGCGTGTTCGAGAACCTGCGCTGCGGCCTGCTGTGGCACACCGGTTACCGCTACACCTTTTTGCGCTTTCTGGCCAACCTGCACGATGCCAATGCCCGCACCGAGGCGCTGCTGCACCGGCTGCACCTGGAGAAGCGCCGCAACGAGCTGGCCATGAACCTGACCTATGCCGAGCAGCGCGCGCTGGAGATCGGCATCACCATCGCCGGCGGCGCCGAGGTGATCCTGCTCGACGAGCCCACCGCCGGCATGAGCAAGACCGAGACTGCGCACTTCATCGAGCTCATCAAGGAAGTCACCGAAGGCAAGACCTTGCTGACCGTGGAGCACGACATGGGCGTGGTCTTCGGCCTGGCCGACAAGATCGCCGTGGTCGTCTATGGCCAGGTCATCGCCTTTGACACGCCCGAGAACGTGCGCGCCAACCCGGCCGTGCAGGAGGCCTACCTGGGCTCGGTGCTGGCGCAAAACCAGGCCAGCGCCGCCCTGCAGGGCACAGCCCCCCAACCCGCACAAGGAGAGCGCGAGCATGCTGCGCATTGACCAACTGCATGCCTATTACGGCAAAAGCCACATCCTGCACGGCGTGCAATTCGACGTGCGCCGCGGCGAGATCCTGGCCCTGCTCGGGCGCAACGGCTCGGGGCGCTCCACCACCGCCAAGGCCATCATGGGCCTGGTCGATTGCACAGGCCAGATCCTGCTGCAGCGCCCAGATGGCAGCAGCGTCAACCTGGTGGGCAAAAAACCCTATGAAATCGCCCACCTGGGCGTGGGCTACGTGCCCGAAAACCGCGACATCTTCCCCAAGCTCACCGTGCATCAAAACCTCATGCTGGGCGAGAAAAGCGGGCACAAGGGCAGCAGCCGCTGGAGTTTTGAAGACTCCTACCGCCTGTTTCCGCGCCTGCGCGAACGCCAGCACACCGAGGCGGGCGTGCTCTCCGGCGGCGAGCAGCAAATGCTCGCGCTGTGCCGCGCCCTCATGGGCGACCCCGACCTGGTGCTGATCGACGAGCCCACCGAGGGCCTGGCGCCCAAGATCGTCGAGCAGGTCGGCCAATTCCTCACCACCTTGCGCGAGCGCGGCGTCTCGGTGCTGCTGATCGAGCAAAAGCTCACCATCGCCCTGGAAATCGCCGACCGCTGCCTGCTCATGGGCCACGGCAGCATCGTCTTTGATGGAACGCCCGAGCAACTGCGCGCCGACGCCGCCATCCGCAAGGAATGGCTGGAGGTTTGAAAAGCCTTGCGCTTTTCCCAAAGCCTGGCGCCTCAAGCAAAGGAGCAGGCAGATTTCAGGGTCTTTGAACAGGCACTCACATCTTTTGCGCTGGCATTACACCCAGGCGGGCGACCTTGGCCCCGACACCGGCCAGGGCCGTGGGACATAATCACAGCCACACTCACAGCATCCTCCTGCCACGGAAGGTGCCCCCGGCGGTGCATGCCAGGCGCTGAAATGCCAGACCCCGAGCCACACGCTGCCCGGCCCAAGCGCTGTCGCCCCCATTCACTTGAGAAAGAGCTGCCTCATGTCCAACACACTCCGTATCTCGCTCATCGCGGCCGCAAGCGCCGCCGTGCTGGCCGCCTGTGGCGGCAGCGACGACCACAACGACGGCTACGTGCCGCCGCCCCCCGCACAACCGCCGGTGCTGAACATCACCAAGGTTGACGGCCGCTACCACCACAACAAAAGCCACCAGGACTCGGGCTTGCGCGCCGTGAGCGACATGGCCCCCGGCGTCAGCCAGGCTGCAGAGATCGCGCTGCCGGCGCTGGATGCACAGGCCCAAGATCAGAAAGATACCCAGAGCGACGCCCTGGGCGGCCCCATCCTGATCGCCCACCCCCAAGCCGTGGCACAGGCCCAGACGGCCCAGCAGCTGGCCAGCCTGCTGCACTGGAGCCAGGACGCGCAAGGCCAACAAGTGGCCGCGCTGCGCGTGCAAGCCGCCGATGCCCTGGGCATTCGCCTGGGCCTGCTGGTGCAGGCGCTGCCCGATGCCGCGCTGCTGCGCTTTTATCCAGACAGCAAGACGGCGCAAGGCTATGAAACCACGGGCGCAGAGATCAACGCCGTGCTGCGCCTGAACGCCCAGGCCGGCGAGCAAGGCGACGCTGCCCGCACCTGGTGGTCGCCCGACCTGGGCGGCGATGCAGTGACCCTGGAGATCGTCCTGCCTGCCGGCAACGCCGCCGAGGCACTGCAACTGGCGCTGCCCAACATTTCGCGCCGCTTCGTGGACATCGACAGCGATGCCGCGCTGCAAGCGACGCCAGCGCAGCGCGCCGGCCTGAGCAAGGAGCGCATCCCCAGCGCAGGCAGTTGCAACCTGGACATGAGCTGCTACTCCAACGGCAGCGCCGAGCGCGATGCCGTGGCGCGCATGTCCTTCGTCAAGGACGGCAAAGGCTACTTCTGCACAGGCACACTGCTCAACGATGCCATCCAGTCGGACATCCCCTACTTCATCACCGCCAACCACTGCATCAGCTCGCAAACGGTGGCCGGCAGCCTGCAGACCGACTGGTTCTTCCGCACCGCCAACTGTGGCAGTTCCTACCTCGATGCGCGCCGCACGACCCGCACACGCGGCGCGCGCCTGCTGTTCACCAGCAACGTCGCCCAGGGCTTCGATGCCACGCTGCTGGTGCTCAACGACGCCGCACCGGCCGGCACCTACCTGGCGGGCTGGGATGCGGGCCTGAACAACTCGATCCAGAAAGTCTTCTCACTGCACCACCCCAGCGGCACACTGGGCAAGATCTCCGGCGGTGAAACCCAGAACTACGCCAACTGCGATGGGCGTCGCTGCCAGGCCGCCATCGACGGGCGCGGCCGCTACTACGAAGTGCGCTGGGGCGATGGCACCACCGAGGGCGGCAGCAGCGGCTCGGCCCTGTTCACGCAATCGGGCCACGTCATCGGCACCCTGCATGGCGGCACGGCCAGCTGCTCGGCCCCTGACGAGCCCGATTTCTACGGCCGCTTGGATCTGGCTTTTGAAAGTGGCCTGAAGAACTTCCTGGCCGCCGCACAACGGCCATTCTGAAAACTGCTGCCCTCCACAGCCCATGGCCTACAAGCCATGGGCTTTTTTCATGCCTACTAAACTGCTGCGCGCCAGCAAAACTGAGTCAAGGGCTGGTCTGGATTTTTCAAACATTGATTTACAAAACAATGCTTGAAAAACCGGGGCTTTATGCCCAACTCAGGCTTTCTGTCATTAACCCCCGCATCTGCGGATTTTCAAAAAAGGAAAAATCAAATGGGTATCACAGCCATCATCGGCACTTTGTTCATCGGCCTGATCGTGGGCCTGATCGCCCGCGCCCTCAAGCCAGGCCGCGACCCCATGGGCTGGATCATGACTGCGCTGCTGGGTATTGCCGGTTCTTTCCTGGCCCGCTTTCTCGGCGCACAAGTCGGTTTCTACCGTGCCGACGAACCCGCTGGCTTTATCGCTTCGGTGATTGGCGCCATCATTTTGTTGCTCATCTGGGGCGTCGTGGCAAAGAAGTAAGTTTGCCGCGTTCTCAACGCCTGTCCTCCAGAGGCCCGCACGGGCCTCTGTCTTTTTCTCCTCTGTCTTTTTCTCGACAGTGCCTCCACGGCATGCATTGGAGTTGGAGTGGCCATGATGAAAACCCCTCGCCTGAATACCCCACCCTCAGCGCTGGAGCTGGCCCAAGGCCATCCCCAGCTGGAAGAGGCCGTGCGCCGCAGCCGCAAGATCATGCACCGCAAGGCCCTGATGGCCGCTGTGGCCAGTTCCGTGCCCGTGCCTGGCCTGGATTGGGCCGCCGATGCGGCGCTCTTGAGCAAATTGATTCCGCAGATCAACCGCGAATTCGGCCTGAGCCCCGAGCAAATCGATGCCCTGCACCCGGAAAAGCGCGAGCAGGTGCAAAAAGCCATCGCCATGGTCGGCTCGGTGCTGATCGGCAAGTTGGTCACGCGGGAGATGATCGTCAAACTGGCCACGCGCATCGGCCTGCGCATGACCAGCAAGCAGGCCGCCAAGTTCGTGCCCCTGGCCGGGCAGGCCATTTCCGCCAGCATTGGCTATGCCGCACTGCGCTATTTGGGCGAACAGCACCTGCGCGAATGTGTGCAGGTCGCGCGCCAGGCCCAGCTGCTGCTGGCCGCCCCTGCCAGTGGCGAAGAAACGCCCGGTGGTAACACGCCTGTGCGCAGCGCCTGAGAACCTGAGAGCCTGTTCAAAATCTTTGCACGGCGGTCAAGAGAGCGGATTTGGGCGCTCTGCTGCGTTGCAAAGCCTCGCCATAGCCCCAGCTATGGCTGCGTTTTGCGCCTTGCAGCCCACCCCAAACCGCTTCTTGCCCAATCGCGCCGAGATTTTGAACAGGCTCTGAGCAAACTCTCGGCGCGGGTGGGCGCCTTCCATAAAATAGCGCCCACTATGAGCTCCTTGCAAACCACTCTGATCGTTCTGGGCATTGTCGTCGTGCTGGCGGTGGTGGCCTACAACCAATGGCACCACATCCGCCACGCGCCGCGAAAAGCCCGTCGGCCTGCCAAGGATGCCCTCCCCAGCGCACAGCCATCGCGCAAAGAGCCGGGGCTCGATGACACCGGCCTCGCACCGCAGCCTGACGCCAACAATGGCCCGCAGGAGCCATCGCTGAGCCCCGCAGCGCCCACCAGTTCAGCCGCGCCCGCCGAGCACGCGCCAGGCACTGGCCTGTTCGGCTTGGGCAAGGGCCTGGGTACAACAGCCCAAGCCGCTGCATCCGGCGAGCCTGCAGCTGCCACTCCAGCCACGGCTGCGCCCCAGTCCAGCGCCGCGCTTGCCTCCAGCACAGCGCCCGCCACAAACGCCGCAGCGCCCATGCCTGTGCAATCCCTGCCCCCAGGCAGCCCCGGCCTGGAGTTCGACAGCCTGGTATTCAGCGTGGTCGAGCTGGCGCTGGACAAGCCCATCTCCGGCGATGCCGCGCTGGCTGCGCAGCCTCCAACGCGGCGCATCGGCAAAAAACAGTTTTTGATTCAAGGTCTGAACATACAAACCCGGCAATGGGAGGCGCCGCACGCCGGCTCCAAGTACAGCCAGCTGCAAGCGGCCATCCAACTGGCCAACCGGCAAGGGGCGCTCAACGAAATTGAGTTTTCCGAATTCGTGCTCAAGACGCAGGAGTTTGCCGACGCCATCGGCGCCGCGCCGGACTTCCCGGACATGCTGCACGAAGTGGCGCGCGGGCGCGAGATTGACCACTTCGCAGCCCAGAACGACGCCGTGCTCAACCTGATGCTGCTGGCCAAGCGTGCCACCTGGAGCCCTGGCTACGTGCAGCAGTGTGCCGCCCGTCACGGCTTCAAACCCTCGGTCACGCCCGGGCGCCTGGTGCTGCCCGCCGTCGCCCCCCACGCCCCGCCAGTGCTGGTTCTCAGCTACGACGCCCAGGCCGCCATGGCCGATGATCTGGACCATGTGCCAGTGCACGAGCTGCTGATCACCCTGGATTTGCCCAACGTCGACCGCACGGAAAACGCCTTCGAGCGCCTGCGCGGCATTCTCGATGAACTGGCCGAAACCATGGAGGCCCATGTCACCGACGCCGATGGCCGCAAACTGCCGGCCATGGCCATGGACTCCATCGGCAGCGACATCGAGCGCCTGTACGACGCGCTGGAGGCGCGCGGCTTCCCCGCCGGCAGCCCCTCTGCGATGCAGCTCTTCAGCTGAGGCCTGCACGCCATGCCCGCCCATACCGAACTGCATCAGCAGGCCGCCGCCCTGCGTGCCCAGCTCAACCGCGCCGCCCACCAGTACTACACGCTGGACGCGCCCGAAATCCCCGACGCCGAGTACGACCGCCTGTTCCAGGAATTACAGGCGCTGGAGGCCGCGCACCCCGAACTGCGCACGCCCGACTCGCCCACGCAGCGCGTGGGCGGCGCCGTGCTGGAAGGCTTTGCCCCCGTGCGCCACCGCGTGCCCATGCTCAGCATCCGCACCGAAACCGACACCAGCCCAGCTGGCGCCCAGCGCTTTGACGAGCAGGTGCGCAACCACCTGGCGGGCGAGCAGCGCCGCTGCGAGCTCAAGGCCAGCGACCCGCGCCACCGCGCCGAGCCGCTGCACGCGCTGGCCCTGGCCGCGCTGGCCGGCCAGCCCATCGCCTACGTGGCCGAGCCCAAGTTCGACGGCCTGGCCATCAGCCTGCGCTACGAGCACGGCGTGCTGGTGCAGGCCGCCACGCGCGGCGACGGCGAAACCGGCGAGGACGTGACGCAGAACATCCGCACCATCGGCCAGGTGCCGCTGCGCCTGCACACCGAGGGCGGCGCGCTGCCCGCCTTGCCCGTGCCGCCCATGCCGCCTGTGCTGGAAGTGCGCGGCGAGGTCTACATGCGGCGCGACGATTTCGAAGCCCTGAACGAAGCGCAGCGCCAGAAAATGGCCGCCGGCGACAAGGCCGCCAAAACCTTCGTCAACCCGCGCAACGCCGCCGCCGGCGCGGTGCGCCAGCTCGACCCGAGCATCGCCGCCAGCCGGCCGCTGAGCTTTTTCGCCTACGGCCTGGGCGAAGTCACGCCGCCGGCCGAAGGCGGGCCGGACTGGGCCAGCCACTGGCAGGCGCTGCAGGCACTCAAGGCCTGGGGCTTTCCCGTCTCGGCGCTGGCGCGCCAGGCCAGCGGCGCGGCAGAGCTGATCGCCTTTCACGCCGAAGTGGCGGCGCAGCGCGACGCGCTGCCCTTTGACATCGACGGCGTGGTCTACAAGGTGGACGCGCTGGCCCTGCAGCGCGAGCTGGGCTTCGTCACGCGCGAGCCGCGCTGGGCCGTGGCGCACAAGTACCCGGCGCAGGAGCAGCTCACCCGCGTGCAGGCCATCGACGTGCAGGTGGGCCGCACCGGCAAGCTCACGCCCGTGGCCAAGCTCGCGCCCGTGTTCGTCGGCGGCGTCACCGTCACCAACGCCACGCTGCACAACGAGCTGGAGGCGCGCCGCAAGGACGTGCGCGTGGGCGACACCGTCATCGTGCGCCGCGCTGGCGACGTGATCCCCGAAATCGTGGCCGTGCTGCCCGACAAGCGCCCGCCCGGCGCGCTGGAATTCACCATGCCCGCGCACTGCCCCGTCTGCGGCAGCGCCGTGCTGCGCGAAGAAGGCGAGGTCGACCACCGCTGCACAGGCGGCATCTCCTGCCCGGCGCAGCGCAAGCAGGCGCTGCTGCACTTTGCCAGTCGCAAGGCGATGGACATCGAGGGCCTGGGCGACAAGCTGGTCGAGCAGTTGGTGGACGGCAACGTGGTGCACAGCCTGCCCGACCTCTACCGCCTGGGCCTGGCCCCGCTGGCCGCGCTGGAGCGCATGGCCGAGAAATCGGCGCAAAACCTGCTGGACGCGCTGCAAGCGTCCAAGCACACCACGCTGGCGCGCTTTCTCTACGCCCTGGGCATACGCCACGTGGGCGAAACCACGGCCAAGGACCTGGCGCGCCACTTCGGCCGGCTGGACGCGGTGATGGACGCCAACCCCGACCAACTCCTGCAAGTGCCCGACGTCGGCCCCGTGGTGGCCGGCAGCATCCACACCTTCTTCGCCCAGCCGCACAACCGCGAAGTGGTGGCCCAGCTGCGCGCCGTGGGCATCACCTGGCCCGAGGGCGAACCGGCCGCCCACGCCCTGCTGCCGCTGACGGGCAAGACCTTCGTCATCACCGGCACCCTGCCCAGCCTGAGCCGCGAGCAGGCCAAGGACATGCTCGAAGCCGCCGGCGCCAAGGTGGCCGGCAGCGTGAGCAAGAAAGCCCACTACCTGGTGGCCGGCGCCGAGGCCGGCAGCAAGCTGGAAAAAGCCCAGGCCTTGGGCGTGCCCGTACTGGACGAGGATGGCATGCGGGCGCTGCTGGCAGGGCAGGCGCCTTTGTCCGACTGAGCCTTCCCAGTCAGTGCGCGCGCAGGCGCAGGGTAAAAAAATGGGCCATCGCTGCGATGGCCCATACAAGGTTTTTTGGAGTTTTTTCTTTGGTTTCGATCGTGGGTCGACCGTTATGGTTTGGCCATCCTGCCCCAGCCAAGGCGGCCTTGGGGCAGGCCAGCGGATCAATGCCCTGCGCCTTCGTCCATTTGCGATTGCAGATAGTTGGGCAGGCCTGTTTGCTCGATCAGCGACTGCTGGGTTTCCAGAAAATCGATGCGCTCTTCTACCTCATCGAGCATGCCCTGCAGCAGATCACGCGAAACAAAATCGGCCACCTGCTCGCAGTGCGCGATGCCAGCCTTGAGCGTGGCTTGTGATTCGAGCTCCAGGGCCAGGTCGCATTCCAGCAATTCGGCCACGTCCTCGCCAATGCGCAGCTTGCCCAAGTCCTGCAGGTTGGGCAGGCCGTCGAGCAAGAAGATGCGAGCCATCAGCTCGTCGGACTGCTTCATGGCCTTGATCGAGGCTTTGTACTCTGTCTTGCCCAGCACGCCAAAGCCCCAGTGCTGCAGCATGCGGTAGTGCACGAAGGTCTGGTTGATATTGGTCAGCAAGATTTTGAGCTGCGCCTGCAAATGGCGCATGACTTGGGGGTCGCCGGTCATGGTTGGGCTCCTGTTCGTGTCCTTGAAAAAAATGGCGAACCGGGCCATCAAAAGCCATGCCGCCCGGGCACACAAGGCGCCGGGCCTGCATGCAACGGGCGCTATTGTTCCAAGCCGCGCAGCGCCTGGCAATGCAAGCCCCCTTGCGCACGGTTTTGTTGCACGTGAGATTAAGAATGTTTCCTATGCCTTGCCCGGCGCGCCCGGTCAGGCAACGCGCGGCCACACACTCCAGCCGCGGCCTGCATGGGTACGCTGGCGCTACAGCAAGGCATCCAGCGCGGCCAGCAAGACCTGGCTTTGCTGCGGCGTGCCGATGCTGATGCGCAGGTGCTCGCGCAGGCGGGGTTTGTCGAAGTGGCGCACCAGCACCTGGCGCTCGCGCAACCCGGCGTAGAGCTGCGCGCCCGCATGCTGCGGATGCCGCACAAAGAGAAAGTTGGCGCACGAGGGCAGCACTTCAAAGCCGCGCTGCTGCAGGGCCTGTGCCAGGGCCTGGCGCGTGGCGACGATGCGGGCCGTGCAATCGCTGTAGTAGTCCCAATCCTGCAGCGCAGCCTGGGCCCCGGCCTGGGCCAGGCGCCCCAGCGGGTAGGAGTTGAAGCTGTCCTTGACGCGCACCAGCGCCTCGATGAGTGGCGCCTGCGCCATGGCAAAGCCCACCCGCAGGCCCGCCAGCGCCCAGGATTTGGACAGGGTGTGCACCACCAGCAAATTGGGGTAGCGCGCCACCAGTTGCACGGCCGACTGCGCGCCAAAGTCCACATAGGCCTCGTCGATCAGCACGGCCGATTGCGTGAAATGCGCCGCCAGGCGTTCGATGTCTTGCAGCGGCAAGGCCATGCCCGTGGGCGCATTGGGGTTGGCCAGTACCACGCCGGCACAACTGGCCGGGTCGATGGCCAAATAGTCCTCAACGGCGATGCGCCAATCCTCGCGCAGCGGCACTTGCTGCATCTCGATGCCGTGCAACTGGCAATAGACCTTGTAGAAGCTGTAGCTGATGTCGGGCATCAGCAGCTTGCGCCCAGGGCGCACGAACAGGGCCCGGAAGGCATGACCCAACACCTCATCGGAGCCGTTGCCGACGAAGACCTGCTCGGCATCAATGCCGGCGCTGGCATGGCGCTGCGCGATGGCCTGGCGCAGGCGCAGCGACAAGGGGTCGGGGTAGAGCTGCAGCCCCTGCTGGGCGGCCTGCGCAATGGCGGCGATCACCTGGGGCGAGGGGCCGTAGGGGTTTTCGTTGGTGTTGAGTTTGACGAGATCGGCCACCTGCGGCTGCTCGCCAGGGATGTAGGGCTCCAGCGCCTGCAGGCCATCGCTCCAGAAGTTCATGGTTGGATTCAGTGTGTGTTGGGCTGTTGAGATTCAGTGTTGCGGCGGTGTTTTCGATCCAAACTCCGCAGACGCGCCTGGTAAAAACCAAGGGCCTGTTCAATCCTGCGCCGGCGGCTGCTCCAGGCTGCGGTAGGCCGCATTGAGGCGTTGCATGGTGCCGGCATTGAGTTCGCGCTGCGCCCTTTGCCATTGGGAGGTGGCCTGCTCGATAAGGGGCCTGAGGCGCTCGGCCCTGGCCCGGTCGCCCTGCTGGGCTGCGACGATGGCGTATTCGGCATGCACATGAAAGCCGCCATGGCGCTGCGCCAGCTGCTCGAACAGGTCATAGGCCGCAGGCACATCGCCACTGACCGCCAGCGTCTGCGCCTGCAGGATGCCCACTTCCTCGGGGCGAAAGCCTGGCTGCTCGCGCTGCAGGAATTGCAGATGCTCCAGGGCGCGCCCTGGCTGCCCAGTCAGCGCAAAGGCCTGCGCCGCGCCCAGGCGGATGTCGGCATCGTTGGCAAAGGGGCCGCTGAGGCATTGCGCATATTCGTTGGCCGCTTCTTCGGCCTGGCCAGCGGCCAGCAGGGCCGCTGCCAGGCGCATGCGATTTTGCGCGGTGGGCGTGTACTCCCAGGCCTGGCGCGCCTCGCGCAGCTCGCGGCCCGGGTCCAGCACCTGCCCGGCAGCGGCCATCAGCTTGCGCCCTTGGCGCTGCATGCGCTGGTTGCTGGGCAGGTAGATGCTGAAGAAATAGGCCACGCTGCCCAACAGCGGGAATGAGAACAGGATGAACAGCCAGTAGCTCTGCTGGCGCGTGCGCACCGCGTGCACGGCAAAAAACAGCGCCACCAGCAAATGCAGCCCAAGGCCGATGAATGGCATGCCCGTCTCCGATCTCTCAGGAAAAGAAACGGGCATTGTAGATAGAGAAGCGCCCTGCCTGGCTCTGCTGGCGGGTGCAGCAGACTGCCTCAGCCCTGCTGCATGGGCGCGTCAGGCTGGGCCATGGGCGCGGCCTGCTGGAAGGGCGCCTGCTCCAGGCAGTGCCGGTACACCGCCATGGTCAATGGGTAAGCATCCGTCTCGCACTGCATGCGCAGCGCATTGGACACCTGCGGCACCAGGCAGCAATCGGCCCAGCTGGGCTGCGCGCCCAGGCAATAAGGGCCTGCGTGCCCCTGATTGCGCAGCTGCGCCAATAAATGCTCCACCACCTGCAGGCCCTGGGCAATCCAGTGCGCGTACCAGGCGTTTTTGCGCGCATCGTCCAACCCCAACTCTTGTTGCAAATAGCGCAGCACTCGCTGGTTGTTCACTGGGTGGATGTCGCAGGCGATGGCATGGCACAGCTCCAGCACGCGCGCCCTTTGGCGCGGCTCGGCCGGCAGCAGCGCCGGCTGCGGGTGGCGCTGCTCCAGGTAGTCCAAAATGGCCAAGGACTGCGTCAGCGCAAAGCCGTCATCCTCAATCAGCAACGGCACGCTCCCGGCCGGATTGCGCGCCAAATATTCGGGCGTGCGCTGCTGCAGCGTGCGCAGGTTGATGGGCAAATAATCAAACGGCAGCTGCTTGAGGGCCAGCGCAATGCGCACTCGGTACGAGGTCGAGCTGTAGAAGTAGTTGTAGAGCTGCATGCTCTGCGCTCCTGCGGGGTCGATTCAGTTTCTCAGTTGCGGCGCGCCTGCAGACGCTCCGGCAGAGCCTTCAGGGCAGTGGTGCAAGCGTTGTCCGGGAAGGCGGTCAGGGCCTGCAAGGCGCGCTGCGCCTCGGCTTGAGCGCATTCACGCGCCACCTGCAAGGCCCCAGTGCTGCGCACGATGGCGATCACTTCTTCGAGCTGCTCAACCGAGCCTTGCTCAATGGCCTCGCGCACGGTGCGCGCCTGCTGCGCATCGCCGCGCTGCATGGCCACGATCAGCGGCAGCGTGGCCTTGCCCTCGCGCAAGTCATCGCCCACGTTCTTGCCCATTTCCTGGGCGCTGCCGTCGTAGTCCAGCACGTCGTCGATGATCTGAAAGGCGGTGCCCAGCGCCTGCCCGTACACCGCAGCAGCCTGCTCCAGCGCCGCATCGGCGCCGGCCAGAATGGCGCCAACTTGGGTGCTGGCCTCGAACAGCTTGGCGGTCTTGGAGCGGATCACTTGCAAATACCCGGCCTCGTCCAGCGAGGCATCGTGCATGTTGATGAGCTGCTGCACCTCGCCCTCGGCAATGATGTTGGTGGCCGCAGCCACGACCTGCATGACGCGGATGTTGCCCGTGGCCACCATCATCTCGAAGGCGCGCGAGTGCAGAAAATCGCCCACCAGCACGCTGGCGGGGTTGCCAAAACTCTGGTTGGCCGTGGGGCGACCGCGGCGCATCGTCGATTCATCGACCACGTCGTCGTGCAACAAGGTGGCCGTGTGGATGAACTCCATCACCGCCGCCATCTCGTGGTGATGCCGGCCCTGATAGCCCAGGGCTTTGGCCACCAGCAGCAGCATGGCCGGGCGCAAACGCTTGCCGCCTGCGGAAATGATGTAATGCGCCACCTGGCCGATGAGTGCAACATTGGTGGTCAGCCGCGCAGCGATCACTGCATCCACGGCCTCCATGTCCTGGGAGATCAAGGTCAAATCTTGGTCGTTGCGAGTCATTGCAAAAAAGCCCGGCGGCGATGGCGCCCACTGCGCCTGAAAAAAAGAAAATTATAGGGAGATTGCCAGCCTCCAAGGCCGCACCAAGGCACCGAAATGCCAGAGCCTGCGGCCATGTAAACGCCATCGAACAAGAACGCATCTCAAGCGCTTTTGCATACCTATCCGTATGCATACCGCCTGGCTGGGGGCTTGTCTTCACAGGCCCTGCACGAAGGCCGATACTGCGCTCCAATTCAAGCTACGCAATAAGTGAGTGGGCAAGGCCCACAAAGCGCCTTTTCGAGTACCACACAAGCCATAGGCGCCATGGCACAGCATGCCTTGGCGCCCTGACATTTTTTTCAAGGAAAAATCCCATGCAAGGCAATCCCAAAGTCATCGACACCTTGGTGCA
This sequence comes from Vandammella animalimorsus, assembly GCF_002288875.1. Taxonomy (NCBI): domain Bacteria; kingdom Pseudomonadati; phylum Pseudomonadota; class Betaproteobacteria; order Burkholderiales; family Comamonadaceae; genus Vandammella; species Vandammella animalimorsus. Next base: position 26,551 of record NZ_NTBH01000014.1, read on the forward strand.
ACTGCTGCGCGGCGAACTCGCCGCTCGCGATCAATACTTCTACCACTCGCGCCGCTATGAGGATCTGGGGCTGAAAAAGCTCTATGAGCGCCTGAACCACGAAATGGAAGAGGAAACCCAGCACGCCGACGACATCATGCGCCGCATCTTCATGCTGGAGGGCAAGCCCGACATGCGCCCGCTGGAGTTCACCCCTGGCGACACAGTGCCTGAAATGCTGCAAAAAGACCTGGACACGGAGCTGGAAGTGCGTGACCGCCTGCGCGCGGCCATGCAGTTGTGCGAAGCGCAAGGCGATTACGTCTCCCGCGACATGTTGCTCAGGCAGCTGCGCGATACCGAAGAAGATCACGCCTACTGGCTGGAGCAACAGCTGGCGCTGATCGAGAAAATCGGCTTGCCCAACTATCTGCAAACGCAAATGGGCTGAGCACAGGCCCAAGAGAGGGCCTCTGCACACATGGCCTGGTGGGGGCCAGCTTTTTAGAGCACCCTCTCGCTTCAGCCCCACTCCAGCGCATATTCCACCGCCGCCTGGGCCAGCAAGGCAGTGGAATCCAGTAGTGGCACACCAGCCTCTGCATCGAGCACCAACGGCAATTCAGTACAGCCCAGCACCACTGCCTGCGCGCCCTGCTCGCGGTGGTACTTGTCGGCCAGCGCACGAAAGTAGCTGCGCGCCGCCTGTGTGACCACGCCGGCCACCAGCTCCTCCATGATGAAGCGGTGCACCTGGTCGATTTCCTGCGCATCGGGTTTGAGCAGCTCAATACCGCTGCCTGCCAATCGCGGCTCGTACACCCTCCCCTGCATGGTCGCCTGCGTACCCAGCAACAGCAGGCGCTGCAGCCCCTTCCGCTGTGCCGCACGCTTCACGGGCTCGGCAATGTGCAGCCAGGGGATGGGCAGCTGCGGCGCCACCTCAGCATAGACTTCGTGGGTCGTGTTCGCAGGGCAGATGAGGAAATCCGCGCCGCAGCCCTGGAGCTTGGCGGCCGAGCGCAATACCAGCTGCGGCCAACGCTGCTTGCGCTGCTCCCAACTGCCCGCATACTCCGAAAACGAAAACGCATGCAGGGAGACTTCAGGATGGCGATGCCCGCCCAGGCGCGCCATGCTCAGTGCGCAAATCTGCCGGTAGGTCAGCGCCGCGCCTTCTGCCGTCGTAGCCAGGATGCCGATGTGTTTCATGCAACTGCTTCCCATGGCCTCAGTCCGGCATGGTCAACAAGGGGATGTCGTGCGCCTGGGCCATTGCATCGAGTTCGGCACAGCGGCGCGCGGCGCAGAATGCGGCCACCGCCTCGTGCGTGCCAGCGGCCAGCATGTCGCCCTCAGCCCCCGGCGCGCTGGGCATTTGCGCGTCCCCGGCCGCAGAGCACACCTGCTGCCACAGGCGCTGGGCGAAATGCGGCTCCAGCGCTGCCATGGCCACACGTCCATCGGCACAAGGGTAGAGGCGGTAGCCCGCATGCGCGCCGCCTGTCATGCCCTGCGGGGCGCAAATCCCCCAAACCCTCGGCAGCGCCAGCCAATGGGCCGCATCAAGCAAGGACACTTCGATGCAGCGCCCCCGGCCATCGGCCTGGCGCGCCAGCAATGCCTGAAGCACCGCCTCGGAAGCCATCAGCGCACCAGCCATGTCGGCCAGCAGCGATGGCGGCATGTGCAAGTCGGGCACCAGCCCGGCCTCGGCCTGGTAGCTCAGATCGTGGCCGGCCTCGTTGGCGCGCTCGCCAGCGGCGCCGAAGATTTGCACCAGTGACAGCCCAGGGTAGCGCGCCTGCAAAGTGCCCCAATCCACGCCCAGCTTTTTCATCGCCGCAGGCCGAAAGGAAGTCAGCAGCACATCGCAGTGCTCCAGCAAGGTCTGCAGCTGCGCCTGGCCAGCAGGCGACTTCAGGTCGGCCTGCACGCGCTGCACGTCAGCATGCATTTGTGTGTAGGCAGCGGGTTCGTATTGACCCATGGGGTCGCTGGTGCTGGCCCCGGCTGGGGCCGGGGCTTCCAGCTTGGTGCAATGCGCGCCCATGCCTGCCAGGCGCATCAATGCCGCCGGGCCGGGCAAATTCAGCGCCAGGCTGAGAATGCGCACGCCCGCCAGCGGGCCTACTGCTGGCGGCTCGATAAAGGTGGGGGGATGGGAAGAAGCTGCGGACATGGTGCAATACAAAAAAGTGGTGCGCGCGCGCTGCCCGGTGAAGAGCGCAAACGCCGCGCTGCTGAAGTGTGCACGATGCGGCAGCGCCTGGCTGTGCCACGCCAGACATTTGAGAGGCCTTCGCCCCCAGCGCTGCGCAAAGCACCGGCACCGGCATAGCATGCATGGGCAGGCCCACACGCTGGCCGCGCACGAGGGGGCGGTCATTCGTGCAGCCCCTCCCCCGGCAAAAACCACAGCAAAAAGCCTGCAAACCGAAGCTTGCAGGCTTTAAGAGTTCAGAACCCACGCCGCATGGCGTGGATTTCAAGAACAGGCTCTTACACTCTTACAGGGAACCTCTCAAAACCTCACCTGTACTTTTGATCGAGTAAATTGCTCAGCATGATCACTCCTGGCAGCGCCCTGAAGTTCGACCTGTTTGCCCAAGCCTGTCGAGAGCGCAAGCTTGAAGACTTGG
>NZ_NTBH01000015.1:0-22501 GCF_002288875.1 Vandammella animalimorsus
CCTGGCGACAACGTCAGCATCACCGTCAAGCTGATTGCCCCGATCGCCATGGAAGAAGGCCTGCGCTTCGCGATCCGCGAAGGCGGTCGTACCGTCGGCGCCGGCGTGGTGGCCAAGATCATTGCCTGACAAGGCGGCGCTGCAGCAAGCGATGGATTCTGCTCCGGTAAGCAGCAAGCGCTGTAGCAGAAACAGGAACAATTTAGGGGTATAGCTCAATTGGCAGAGCGTCGGTCTCCAAAACCGAAGGTTGTAGGTTCGATTCCTACTGCCCCTGCCACCCGGCTCCATTGTTTGCTTTGCGTTTGATTTAAAAAACCCGCCCTGTGTTGGCGGGTTTCGTGTATGAGTCTATGGTGTTTCGGGCTTGGCCCGTGATGCCCAAGGAGTGAGAAATGGCTGTGTCATCGCAGGTGGAAACCGTCGGATCTGGCGCCAGTGTGGTCAAGTTGCTGGTGAGTGCTCTACTGGTGGTAGGGGGCATCGTGGCTTTTTACATGCTGGAGGCTCATGGCGGTTGGGTGCAGTGGCTGGGACTGCTGGTGGCCTTTCTGTTGGCGGCTCTGGTATTTCTGTGGTCTAACCCGGGGCGCGACTTCGTCGGTTATGTGAAAGACTCCTGGAACGAGTTGAAGAAAGTAGTTTGGCCAACCCGCAAAGAGGCCATGCAAATGACCGGATATGTGTTCGCCTTTGCCGTGATCATGGCCACATTCCTTTGGTTGACTGATGTGACGGTGGGTTGGGTGATTTTTGATTTGCTGTTGGGCTGGAGGGACTGATGACCGAAATGGAAAAAAGCGAGCAGCAGCCTACGCCTGAGGCCGGTAGCGGCAAGCGCTGGTACATCGTGCAAGCCTACTCCGGTATGGAGAAGGCGGTGGAGCGCAATATTCTTGAGCGGGTAGCCCGTGCAGGCGTTCAGCACAAATTCGGTCGCATCCTGGTGCCTACTGAAGAAGTGGTCGAGGTCAAGAATGGCCAGCGCAAGACGACTGAGCACAAGCTCTACCCGAACTACGTCTTCGTCGAAATGGTGATGGATGACGAGAGCTGGCACCTGGTCAAACAGACCAGCAAAGTCACGGGCTTCGTTGGCGGCGGGCGTAACAAGCCTACGCCGATCCCTGATCGCGAAGTGCAGAAAATTCTTGAGCGCATGCAAGGCGATGGCGAGAAGCCGCGCCATAAGGTGGAGTTCATGGTGGGTGAGTTGGTGCGCGTCAAAGAAGGGCCATTTGCTGACTTCAATGGCAGCGTTGAAGAGGTCAACTACGAGCGCAATCGTCTGCGCGTCTCGGTGATGATCTTTGGCCGCTCCACCCCTGTGGAGCTGGAATTTGCCCAGGTCGAGAAGACATGACACTCCAAGGCAAATGCCTCAAGAACAAAAGCCCGGCATGCCGGGCTTTTATGTTGTTTGCCCATTGACTGCAGTGTCGGGGCGAAGGGCTGCGCATGGGGCACCCCTATTTGGAGCGGTAAGCTTGCAGGATTTTAGATCTGCACATATAATTCGCAGTTCGCCGCAAAATTTGCTGCACTCGCAGCTGCTTGTGCGCGATCTTTTCAATCAATCGGGGAGCCGATGGCGCCAAGGTGATGCCTTGGCGCAGTAGGCGTTGGACCCGAATAGGAGTTTTGCATGGCAAAGAAAATTGTCGGCTTTATCAAGCTGCAAGTGCCGGCGGGCAAGGCCAATCCTTCGCCACCCATCGGCCCCGCGCTCGGTCAGCGTGGTCTGAACATCATGGAGTTCACCAAGGCGTTCAATGCGCAAACCCAGGGCATGGAGCCTGGTTTGCCTCTGCCGGTGGTGATTACTGCTTACGCGGACAAGAGCTTCACCTTCATCATCAAGACGCCGCCTGCGACGACCTTGATCAAGAAGGCCATCAAGCTGGATAAGGGCTCGTCCAACCCGAACAAGCAAAAGGTTGGCAAGATCACCCGTGCACAGCTGGAAGAGATCGCCAAGACCAAGATGGCCGACCTCAATGCGGCCGATCTGGATGCTGCTGTGCGCATCATCGCTGGTTCTGCGCGCTCGATGGGTGTGACTGTGGAAGGGGTGTGAGATGGCCAAGCTGACCAAGAAACAAAAGGCCCTGCAGGGCAAGGTCGATTCCAACAAGCTCTACCCCTGGGCTGACGCCATTGCGTTGGTGAAGGAGGCGGCGACTGCCAAGTTCGACGAGTCCATCGATGTGGCCGTGCAACTGGGCGTGGATGCCAAGAAATCCGACCAGGTGGTGCGCGGCGCCGTGGTGCTGCCCAATGGCACTGGTAAGACGGCGCGCGTGGCCGTGTTTGCCCAGGGTGCCAAGGCCGAGGAAGCCAAGGCCGCTGGTGCCGACGTGGTGGGCATGGATGAGCTGGCTGCCGAGTTCAAGACCGGCAATATCCCCTATGACGTGGTGATTGCCGCCCCAGATGCCATGCGTGTTGTTGGTGCACTGGGTCAGATCCTGGGCCCGCGCGGCCTGATGCCCAACCCCAAGGTTGGCACTGTGACGCCCGACGTTGCCACGGCCGTGAAGAATGCCAAGGCCGGTCAGGTGCAGTTCCGTGTGGACAAGGCTGGCATCATCCACGGCACCATCGGTCGTCGCTCGTTCGAGAGTGAGAAGCTGCAGCAAAACCTGCAGGCGCTGATCGAGGCGCTGAACAAGGCCAAGCCCGCTGGCGCCAAGGGCGTGTACCTGCGCAAGGTGGCTGTGTCTTCGACCATGGGTATTGGCGTGCGCGTTGATACGCAAACCATCTCTGCCTGATTTTGGGACGAGACGGACCTGGGCTTGTCTGAGTATGGCAGGCTTGGGTCGAACAAAAAAATTCCTGCATCTTCAACGGCTTCATGCTCGTTGAAGATGCAGGTTCAGGTGGGCTGCCGGTGCCTCTCTTTACCGAAGGTGCTGGCAGGTCATCCGAGACCGCTGGTGTAGGGCTTCTGGCCTTGCTTAAGCCGCCTGCTGCGTCGCATGACTTTTGGGGCGGGCCAGCGTAGATGGTGCCCACTGTGGAGAAACACACTGATATTCTCTGGCAGTTGGTCGCTTAACTGGGCGCAATGCCGCAATGCTTGGCATGTCGGGCAGAGCAGCATTGCATTGAAAGGAGAGGACCTTGAGTCTGAATCGCAGTCAAAAAGAGGCAGTCGTCGCACAGGTGGCTGACCTCGCCGCCAAATCCCAGACGCTGGTGATGGCGGAGTACCGTGGCATCACGGTGGCTGATCTGACACAGCTGCGCATCAAGGCCCGCGAGCAGAACGTGACCCTGAGCGTGTTGAAGAACACGCTGGCACGTCGCGCCGTGGCTGGCAGTGCGTTCGAGGTGGTGTCTGACCAGCTCACGGGGCCGCTGATCTATGGTTTTTCGGAAGACGCCGTTGCCGCCGCCAAGGTGGTGGCCGATTTCGCCAAGACCAATGACAAGCTGGTGATCCGTGGTGGTGCATACGAAGGCAAGCCTTTGGATGCCGATGCTGTCAAGCAATTGGCAAGCATCCCCACCAAGGAAGTGCTGCTGTCGCAGCTGCTTGGCCTGATGCAATCGCCCGTGTCGCGCACAGCGCGCGTGCTGGCAGCGCTGGCCGAGAAAAAGGGCGAAGAAGCAGCCGCCTGATGACCCCCGCCGAGCCTGCCGGTCGGTTTTTCGATCGGGCGCTGCAACCATCACAGGCGCTAGGCTGGCAACCCAATGAACTGAATCAATTGCAAAGAGGATTTCAAAATGGCATTCGATAAAGACGCATTCCTGACGGCTCTGGACAGCATGACCGTGCTGGAACTGAACGACCTGGTCAAGGCGATCGAAGAGAAGTTTGGCGTGAGCGCTGCTGCAATGGCTGCTCCTGCCGCCGCTGGTGGCGGTGGCGCCGCTGCTGCTGCAGAAGAGAAGACCGAGTTCAACCTGGAGCTCAAGGACGCTGGCAGCAACAAGGTCTCCGTGATCAAGGCCGTGCGCGAAATCACCGGCCTGGGCCTGAAGGAAGCCAAGGACCTGGTCGATGGCGCACCCAAGACCGTCAAGGAAGGTATGCCCAAGGCCGATGCAGAAGCCGCTCTGAAGAAGCTGGAAGAAGCTGGCGCCAAGGCCGAACTGAAGTAATCGCTTCAGAGCGACGACAGCCAGGCGCGCACAAAGTGCAGCTGCCTGGCTCTTGTCGTTTTGGGCTGGGCAGGCCACAAGCCTGCTTGCCGGCCCGCCCAAGCGCGCTGCAGAGTGCAGACGAAAGCGTTCCTCGTGGAGCGTTTTGGTGTGCTTTCTGAATTCACGACACAGCAAGGCACCTTGGTCGGGTGGTGTGCAATGCACCGCCGTCAGCCATGGTTGGTAGTGGCCAACCGCCAAGACTTGAGCGCCACGTCTTTTGCGCCCCCGACACCCGGGCCCTGCGCGCTGGAGCTGCGCTTGCAAGTACAACCGTCGAAGAATCCCCCTGAACCCTTCAGACCGGAGATCTCATGGCCTATTCCTTTACTGAACGCAAACGTATCCGCAAAAGCTTCGGGCGCCGCGACAGCGTTTTGAACATTCCCTATCTGCTGCAGATGCAAAAGGATGCCTACACGGCATTTCTGCAGGCGGAGGTGCCGCCCAAGAAACGCCTGGATGAAGGCTTGCAGGCAGCGTTCAACTCGGCGTTCCCCATCGTCTCGCACAATGGCTTTGTGGAGATGAAGTTCATCGAATACAACCTGGCCAAGCCGGCTTTCGACGTGCGCGAGTGCCAAACTCGTGGGCTGACCTTTGCCTCGGCCGTGCGCGCGCGCCTGCAGCTGATCATCTACGACCGCGACTCCTCGACGGCGCAGAACAAGGTCGTCAAGGAAGTGAAGGAGCAAGAGGTCTACATGGGCGAAGTGCCGCTGATGACCGACAAGGGCTCGTTCATCATCAACGGCACTGAGCGCGTCATCGTCAGCCAGCTGCACCGCAGCCCCGGTGTGTTCTTCGAGCACGACAAGGGCAAGACCCACAGCTCGGGCAAGCTGCTGTTCTCGGCGCGCGTGATTCCCTACCGTGGCTCCTGGCTGGACTTCGAGTTCGACCCCAAGGATCTGCTGTACTTCCGCGTCGATCGCCGTCGCAAGATGCCGGTGACGATTCTGCTCAAGGCCATCGGCCTGACGCCCGAGGCCATCCTGGCGAACTTCTTCGACAACGACAACTTCACCTTGATGGACAGTGGCGCGCGCATGGAGCTGGTGCCCGAGCGCCTCAAGGGCGAGCAGGCGCGCTTTGACATCACGGACGCCAAGGGCAATGTGATCGTCGCCAAGGACAAGCGCATCACGGCGCGCCACATCCGTGAGCTGGAGCAGGCCGGGCTGAAGGAAATCTCCGTGCCCGAGGACTTTCTGCTGGGCCGCGTCGTGGCCAAGAACATTGTCGATCCCGACACCGGCGAGATCATTGCCAAGGTCAACGAGGAGCTGACCGAAGCCCTGCTCAAGAAGCTGCGCAGCGCAGGCGTCAAGCAACTGCCCTGCATCTACACCAACGAGCTCAACCGCGGCAGCTTCATCTCGCAGACGCTGCGCACCGACGAGACCCCGGACGAATACCAGGCGCGCGTGGCCATCTACCGCATGATGCGCCCTGGCGAGCCGCCCACCGAGGACGCCGTGCAGGCCCTGTTCTTCCGCCTGTTCTTCAACCCGGACACCTACGACCTCTCGCGCGTGGGCCGCATGAAGTTCAACGCCAAGATCGGCAACCCCGACCCGAACGGGGCGATGGTGCTGTCCAACGAGGACATCCTCTCGGTGGTCAAGATCCTGGTCGATTTGCGCAACGGCATTGGCGAGGTCGACGACATCGACCACCTGGGCAACCGCCGTGTGCGTGGCGTGGGCGAGCTGGCCGAAAACCAGTACCGCACCGGCCTGGCGCGCATCGAGAAAGCCGTCAAGGAGCGCCTGGGCACGGCGGAGCAAGAGCCGCTGATGCCGCACGATTTGATCAACTCCAAGCCGATCTCGGCCGCGCTCAAGGAGTTCTTCGGCGCTTCGCAGCTGTCGCAGTTCATGGACCAGACCAACCCGTTGTCGGAGATCACGCACAAGCGCCGCGTCTCGGCCCTGGGCCCAGGCGGCCTGACGCGCGAGCGCGCCGGCTTCGAGGTGCGCGACGTGCACGTCACCCACTACGGTCGCGTCTGCCCGATCGAAACGCCTGAAGGCCCGAACATCGGTCTGATCAACTCGCTGGCGTTGTATGCGCGCCTGAACGAATATGGCTTCATCGAAACGCCGTACCGTCGCGTGGTCGATGGCAAAGTCACCGATGAAATTGACTACCTCTCGGCCATCAAGGAAGGCGACTACATCATCGCCCAGGCCAACGCCGAGCTGGACAAGGACGGTAACCTGACCGGCGATTTGGTGTCGGCGCGCGAGAAGGGCGAATCCATCCTGGTCAACCCCAGCCGCGTGCAGTACATGGACGTTTCCCCTGCACAGATCGTCTCCGTGGCGGCCTCGCTCGTGCCCTTCCTGGAGCACGACGACGCCAACCGCGCGCTGATGGGCGCCAACATGCAGCGCCAGGCAGTGCCGGTGCTACGCCCGGAAAAGCCCTTCGTGGGCACGGGCATCGAGCGCGTCTCGGCCGTGGACTCGGGCACCGTGGTCACCGCCAAGCGCGGCGGCGTGGTCGATTACGTCGATGCCACGCGCATCGTGATCCGCGCCAACGATGACGAGGCCATCGCCGGTGAAGTGGGCGTGGACATCTACAACCTCATCAAATACCAGCGCAGCAACCAGAACACCAACATCCACCAGCGCCCCATCGTCAAGAAAGGCGACCGGCTGGCCAAGGGTGATGTGATTGCCGATGGCGGCTCGACCGACCTGGGCGAGCTGGCCCTGGGGCAGAACATGCTGATCGCCTTCATGCCCTGGAACGGCTACAACTTCGAAGACTCGGTGATGCTGTCCGAGCGCGTCGTGGCCGACGACCGCTACACCTCCATCCACATCGAGGAGCTGGTGGTGATGGCGCGCGACACCAAGCTGGGTGCCGAGGAAATCACGCGCGACATTCCCAACCTGTCCGAACAGCAGCTCAACCGCCTGGACGACTCCGGCATCATCTACGTGGGCGCCGAAGTGCAGCCCGGCGACGTGCTGGTGGGCAAGGTCACGCCCAAGGGCGAGACCACGCTGACGCCGGAAGAAAAGCTGCTGCGTGCCATCTTCGGCGAGAAGGCCAGCGACGTGAAGGACACCTCGCTGCGCGTGGATCAAGGCTCGCAGGGCACAGTGATCGATGTGCAGGTCTTCACCCGCGAAGGCATCGAGCGCGACAAGCGCGCCCAGCAAATCATCGAGGACGAGCTCAAGCGCTACCGCCTGGACCTGAACGACCAGCTGCGCATCGTCGAGGCCGACGCCTTCGACCGCGTGCGCAAGCTGCTGCTGGGCAAGGTCGCTAACGGCGGCCCGCAAAAGCTGGCCAAGGGCAGCAAGATCGAGGCGGCTTATCTGGATTCGGTGGACAAGTACCACTGGTTCGACATCCGCCCGGCCGACGAGGCCGTGGCCGCACAGCTCGAGAGCATGAAGAACGCCATCGAAGCCACGCGCCACAGCTTCGACCTCTCGTTCGAGGAAAAGCGCCGCAAGCTCACGCAGGGCGATGAACTGCCGCCGGGCGTGCTGAAGATGGTCAAGGTCTATCTGGCCGTCAAACGCCGCCTGCAACCGGGCGACAAGATGGCCGGCCGCCACGGTAACAAGGGCGTGGTGTCCAAGATCGTGCCGATCGAGGACATGCCCTACCTGGCCGACGGCACCACCGCCGACATCGTGCTCAACCCGTTGGGCGTGCCCTCGCGCATGAACGTGGGCCAGGTGCTGGAAGTGCACCTGGGCTGGGCCGCCAAGGGCCTGGGAGAGCGCATTGCCGCCTTGCTGGAAGTGGAAAAAGGCAAGCAGGTCAAGGAAATCCGTGCCTTCCTGGCCAAGGTCTACAACCAGGCCGGCCGCCAGGAGGACCTGGACGCCTTCAGCGATGAGCAAATCATCGAGATGGCGCGCAACCTCAAGAGCGGCGTGCCCTTTGCTACGCCAGTGTTCGACGGCGCCGACGAGCAGGACATTCAGAACATGCTGCAGCTGGCCTACCCGGACGATGTGGCCAAGGCCAAGGGCCTGACCGAAACGCGCACCCAGGCATACCTGTACGACGGCCGCACCGGCGAGCGCTTTGAGCGCCCGACCACCATCGGCTACATGCACTTCCTGAAGCTGCACCATTTGGTGGACGACAAGATGCACGCGCGCTCCACCGGCCCGTACTCCCTGGTCACCCAGCAGCCGCTGGGCGGCAAGGCGCAGTTCGGTGGTCAGCGTTTCGGGGAGATGGAAGTCTGGGCGCTGGAGGCCTATGGCGCCTCTTACGTGCTGCAGGAAATGCTCACCGTCAAGTCCGACGACGTGACCGGCCGCACCAAGGTCTATGAGTCCATCGTCAAGGGCGAGCACGCCATCGAGGCGGGCATGCCCGAATCCTTCAACGTGCTGGTCAAGGAAATCCGTTCGCTGGGCCTCGACATCGAGCTCGAACGCAACTGATGAGCCAAAGGAGTTCACACCATGCAATCCTTACTCGACCTGTTCAAGCAATTCACGCCCGACGACCACTTTGACGCCATCAAGGTGGGCCTGGCCTCGCCCGAGAAGATCCGCTCCTGGTCTTTTGGCGAAGTGAAAAAGCCCGAGACCATCAACTACCGCACCTTCAAGCCCGAGCGCGACGGCCTGTTCTGCGCCAAGATCTTTGGTCCGATCAAGGACTACGAGTGCCTGTGCGGCAAGTACAAGCGCCTCAAGCACCGCGGCGTGATCTGCGAGAAGTGCGGCGTGGAAGTCACGCAGACCAAGGTGCGCCGCGAGCGCATGGGCCATATCGACCTGGCCGCGCCCTGCGCGCACATCTGGTTCCTCAAGTCCCTGCCCAGCCGCCTGGGCTTGGTGCTGGACATGACGCTGCGCGACATCGAGCGCGTGCTGTACTTCGAGGCCTATGTCGTGACCGAGCCGGGCATGACGCCGCTGAAGAAGTTCAGCATCATGAGCGAGGACGAATACGACGCCAAGCGCGAGGAGTACGGCGATGAGTTCGAGGCCCGCATGGGCGCCGAAGGCATCAAGGAGCTGCTCGATGGCATCGACATCGAGGCCGAGATTGAGCGCCTGCGCGGCGACATGACCGGCTCTGAGGCCAAGGTCAAGAAAAACTCCAAGCGCCTGAAGGTGCTGGAGTCGTTCCGCAAGTCCGGCATCAAGCCCGGCTGGATGGTGATGGAAGTGCTGCCGGTGCTGCCGCCCGATCTGCGCCCGCTGGTGCCGCTCGATGGCGGGCGCTTTGCCACCTCCGATCTGAACGACCTGTATCGTCGCGTCATCAACCGCAACAACCGTCTGCGCCGCCTGCTGGAGCTCAAGGCGCCGGAGATCATTGCGCGCAACGAAAAGCGCATGCTGCAGGAATCGGTCGATTCGCTGCTGGACAATGGCCGCCGTGGCAAGGCCATGACGGGCGCCAACAAGCGCGCGCTCAAGTCCCTGGCCGACATGATCAAGGGCAAGGGCGGTCGCTTCCGTCAGAACCTGTTGGGCAAGCGCGTGGACTACTCCGGCCGCTCGGTGATTACCGTGGGCCCCACGCTCAAGCTGCACCAGTGCGGCCTGCCCAAGCTGATGGCGCTCGAGCTGTTCAAGCCCTTCATCTTTGCCCAGCTGGAGCAGCGCGGCATCGCCACCACCATCAAGGCCGCCAAGAAGGAAGTCGAGAGCGGCTCGCCCGTGGTGTGGGACATTCTGGAAGAAGTCATCCGCGAGCACCCGGTGCTGCTCAACCGCGCGCCCACGCTGCACCGCCTGGGCATCCAGGCCTTCGAGCCCATCCTGATCGAAGGCAAGGCCATCCAGCTGCACCCGCTGGTGTGCGCGGCCTTCAACGCCGACTTCGACGGCGACCAGATGGCTGTGCACGTGCCGCTGTCGGTGGAAGCGCAGATGGAAGCGCGCGTGCTCATGCTCGCATCCAACAACGTGCTGTTCCCGGCCTCGGGCGAGCCCTCCATCGTGCCCTCGCAGGACGTGGTGCTGGGCCTGTACTTCGCCACCCGTGAAAAAATCAACGGCAAGGGCGAAGGCATGGTGTTTGCCGATATCGGCGAAGTGCAGCGTGCGCTGGATGCGGGTGTGGTCGAGCTCAACGCCAAGGTGGGCGTGCGCCTGACCGAATGGGTCAAGAACAAGACCACGGGTGAACTCGAAGCCAACACCAAGGTGCGCGATACCACCGTGGGCCGCGCCCTGCTGTCGGAAATCCTGCCCAAGGGCCTGCCGTTCGAAGTCATCAACAAGGCGCTGAAGAAGAAGGAAATCTCCAAGCTCATCAACGCCGCGTTCCGCAAGTGCGGTTTGAAGGACACCGTGGTGTTTGCCGACAAGCTGCTGCAAAACGGCTTCCGGCTGGCCACGCGCGCGGGCATCTCGATTGCCATCGAGGACATGCTGGTGCCGCCGCAAAAGCACAGCATCGTCAGCCGCGCCGAGGCCGAGGTCAAGGAGATCGAGCAGCAATACACCTCCGGTTTGGTCACTGCTGGCGAGCGCTACAACAAGGTGGTGGACATCTGGGGCAAGGCCGGTGACGAAGTCTCCAAGGTCATGATGCAACAGCTGGCCAAGGAAAAGACCATCGACCGCCACGGCAAAGAGGTGGAGCAGGAATCCTTCAACGCCATCTACATGATGGCCGACTCCGGCGCGCGTGGCTCGGCCGCGCAGATTCGCCAGCTGGCCGGCATGCGCGGCCTGATGGCCAAGCCCGATGGCTCCATCATCGAGACGCCCATTACCGCGAACTTCCGCGAAGGGCTGAACGTGCTGCAGTACTTCATCTCCACGCACGGTGCGCGTAAAGGTCTGGCCGACACGGCGCTCAAGACCGCCAACTCCGGTTACCTCACGCGCCGTCTGGTGGATGTGACGCAGGACCTGGTCATCACCGAGGAAGACTGCGGCACCACCAACGGCACCTACATGCGCGCCGTGGTTGAAGGCGGTGAAGTCATCGAGTCGCTGCGCGACCGCATTCTGGGCCGCACTGCGGCTGAGGACGTGTTGCACCCCGAGACGCGCCAGGTGCTGGTGGCCGCCGGCACGCTGTTGGAGGAAGACCAGCTCGACGACCTGGAAGCCGCCGGCGTGGACGAAGTCAAGGTGCGCACCTCGCTGACCTGCGACACGCGCTACGGCCTGTGCGCCAAGTGCTATGGCCGCGACCTGGGCCGTGGCGGCCTGATCAACCTGGGCGAGGCCGTGGGCGTGATTGCCGCGCAGTCCATCGGCGAGCCGGGCACGCAGCTGACCATGCGAACCTTCCACATCGGTGGCGCGGTCAACCGCGCGGCCATTGCCTCCAGCGTAGAAGCCAAGTCCAACGGCATCATCGGCTTCAACGCCACCATGCGCTACGTCACCAACACCAAGGGCGATTTGGTGGTGATCGCGCGCTCGGGCGAGATCGTCATCCACGACGAGCACGGCCGCGAGCGCGAGCGCCACAAGGTGCCCTATGGCGCGACGCTGACCGTCAAGCCCGATCAGCAGGTCAAGGCCGGCACCATCCTGGCCAACTGGGATCCGCTGACGCGCCCGATCATCACCGAGTTCGCCGGCCAGGTGAAATTCGATGGCGTCGAGGAAGGCCTGACCGTGGCCAAGCAGGTCGACGACGTGACCGGCCTGTCCACGCTGGTGGTCATTGACCCCAAGCGCCGTGGCTCCAGCAAGGTCGTGCGTCCGCAGGTCAAGCTGCTTGACGCCCAGGGCAATGAGGTCAAGATCCCCGGCACCGACCACTCCGTGGCCATTGGCTTCCAGGTTGGCGCGCTGATCCAGGTGCGCGACGGCCAGGAAGTCGGCCCCGGCGAGGTGCTGGCGCGTATCCCCATCGAAGGCCAGAAGACCCGCGACATTACCGGCGGTCTGCCGCGCGTGGCCGAGCTGTTCGAGGCGCGCACGCCCAAGGACAAGGGCACGCTGGCGGAAATCACCGGCACGGTGTCCTTTGGCAAAGAGACCAAGGGCAAGATCCGCCTGCAGATCACCGACCCCGAAGGCGGTGTCTGGGAAGAGCTGATCCCCAAGGAAAAGAACGTGCTGGTGCACGAAGGCCAAGTGGTCAACAAGGGCGAACTGGTCGTCGACGGCCCGGCCGACCCGCAGGACATCCTGCGCCTGCTGGGCATCGAGGAGCTCTCGCGCTACATCGTTGACGAGGTGCAGGACGTCTATCGCCTGCAGGGCGTGCCCATCAACGACAAGCACATCGAGGTCATCGTGCGTCAGATGCTGCGCCGCGTGGTGGTCGAGAACCCGGGCGAGTCCAGCTACATCCAGGGCGAGCAGGTCGAGCGCAGCGAAATCCTCAACACCAACGAGGCGCTGCAAAAAGAGGGCAAGATCCCCGCGACCTACACCAACCTGCTGCTGGGCATCACCAAGGCCTCGCTGTCCACCGACTCGTTCATCTCTGCCGCGTCCTTCCAGGAAACCACGCGCGTGTTGACCGAAGCGGCCATCATGGGCAAGCGCGACGAGCTGCGCGGCCTGAAGGAAAACGTCATCGTCGGCCGCCTGATCCCGGCTGGCACTGGCTTGGCCTACCACCAGGCGCGCAAGGCCAAGGACGCCATGGACGAAGCCGAGCGCCGCGCCATCGCCGAGCAGGAAGCCGCCGCTGAACACAACAGCGCCGATGAGCCTGCAGCCGACGAAGAAGGCAGCAGCAGCCCCGATGAGTCCTGACGCAAAGCCCCCTGCGGGGCTTTGAACGCGCGGTATAGCGGCTCCTTGAGCTCGCATTTGCGCGCAACCCACGACAACGCCCGCAAACAGCGGGCGTTGTCGCGTCTGTGGCCATGCCAATGCCAAGTGGCTGTATGCGGGGCGATGCCAGCCGGCGGCTGCGTTGGTGCTTTTATGATGCGGCCATGCCGACTCTTGCCTCGCCCCCCCCACGTTGTGAGCCGCCGCTGGCGGAACTAATCGATCTTGCGGCCCAGGGGCTGATGCAGGTTGTGCAGGGCCAATCGGCGCGTGAGGTGGTGGCCAGCTGGCCTGCCACGGCCAGCCGACCCGGCGCGCAGGCCCTGCTCTACACCGCGCTGCGGCACTGGGGGCAGGCGCAGGGGCTGATTGCGCTGCTGGCGCGGCGCGCCCCCAGCCGCGCGGTGCAGGCCCGGCTGGGGGTGGCGCTGGCCTTGCTGCTGGCCCCGCAGGAGGTGGCCTATGCCCCGCATACGGTGGTTAACCAGACGGTGCAGGCCATGCGCGACCAGCGTACCTTGGCGGCGCAGGCCGGCTTCGTCAATGCCTGCCTGCGGCGTTTTCTGCGCGAGCGCGCGCAGCTGGAAGCAGCGCTGCAAGGCGATGAGCAAGCCCGCTGGAATCACCCGGCCTGGTGGGTGCGCCAGCTGCGCCAGGACCACCCGGCGCATTGGCAGGCCGTGCTGCAGGCCAATCAGCAGCGCGCGCCCCTGACGCTGCGCGTCAATGAAGGCCTGTTGTCACGCCAGGAATATGCCCAGCAGCTGCAGCAGGCCGGTATTCAGGCCCGAGCGGTGGCGCAGGCTGGGTTGGAGCTGGCCCAGGCCGTGGATGTGCGCCAGCTGCCTGGCTTTGACCAAGGCTGGTTCTCGGTGCAGGATGCGGCTGCGCAGCGCGCCGCGCCCATGCTGCTGGAGGGGTTTGCGCCGCCCGCCAGCGCGGCAGCGCCCTGGCTGGTGCTCGATGCCTGTGCCGCGCCAGGCGGCAAGACGGCGCATCTGCTGGAGTGGGCGGCGGTACGCGGCATGCCCATGCAGTTGCTGGCCATGGATGTGGATGCGGCGCGCTGTCAGCGCATCACAGAAAACCTGCAGCGCCTGCAATTGCCCCAGGCCCAGGCGCAGGTGGTGGTGGCCGACGCCAGCGCGCCGCAGAGCTGGCGTCAATCGCTGCTGGGCGATCGCCTGCTGGATTTGCTGCTGCTGGATGCGCCCTGCTCGGCCTCGGGCATCGTGCGCCGACATGCCGATATCCGTTGGTTGCGCCGCGCCGAGGACTTGACCGAGCTGGCGCAGCGCCAGGCCCTGCTGCTGCAGCGCCTCTGGCCCTTGCTGCGCCCCGGCGGGCGCTTGCTGTACTGCACCTGCTCGGTGTTCCATTGCGAGGGCCAGGGGCAGATCGAGCGCTTCATGCGCGCGCAGGCCGACGTCGAGCTGCTGGGCCCCATGCTGCAATTGCTGCCGACGCCGCCGCAGGAGCTGGCACATGATGGCCAGGGCCAGGAGCCGGACGCGATGGGCAGCCACGATGGCTTTTTCTATGCGCTGCTGCACAAACGCGCCGCGCAGTAACGCATGCATGGCGGTGCGCAGCCTGGGCGCGCGCCGCAGCGGGAATCACGAAGAATGACAGCATCCACTTCCTCGGCCAAGAAAAGCCGCCGCCTGCGCTGGACGCTGGGCGTGATCCTGGCCGTGATCATGGCCATTGCCCTGGTCTTGCTGTTCGTGCTGGCCCTGGCCACCGACAGCCATGGCCTCTACGAGCAGTACTACCCTTGGCTCTTGGGCTTCAATGGCGTGGTGGCGGCCTTGCTGCTGCTGATCCTGGCCTGGGGCGGCTGGCGCCTGTACCGGCGTTTGCAGCAAAACAAGTTCGGCAGCCGCCTGCTCATCAAGCTGGCTGCGCTGTTTTGCGTGGTGGGCATCCTGCCCGGCGCGCTGGTGTATGTGATTTCCTACCAGTTCGTCTCGCGCTCCATCGAGAACTGGTTCGACGTGCGTGTGGAAAACGCGCTGAGCGCCGGCGTGGGCATGGCCAGCACCACCTTGGATGCCTGGGTCGTCAACACCACGGCGCGGGCGCGCTACTCGGCCAACCAGCTCGAACAGGTGCGCCCGGCCTCGCTGGCCATTGCCTTGGAGCAGATCCGTGAGCAATTCGATGCCGACGACGTGGTGCTCTGGCGCGCCAATGGCGAGGTGGACGTCAGCACCGGTGCGCCTGGATCGGCGCTGCCGCATCGGCCTTCGGCCCAGGCCTTTCGCCTGGCGCGCGAGCAGCGCGAGTGGGCCGCGCTCGAAGGCCTGGAGCAGGCCCAAAGTGATGGCCAGGCGCTGGTGCAGGTGCAGACCCTGGTGCTGGTGCGCGGCATTGGCGGCACGCTGCAGCTGGGCACGGACGACGTGCGCTTTCTGCAAATCACCGTGCCCGTGCCCCAGGTGCTGGTGGCCGATGCCTTTGCCGTGCGCCAGGCCAATGACGAATACCAGCAGCGCGCGCAGGGCCGCCACGGGCTGCGGCGCATGTACATCGGCACGCTCACGCTGAGTCTGTTCCTGGCGGTATTTGGCGCCATCGTGCTGGCCGTGCTGCTGGGCAACCAAATCCTGCGGCCCGTGCTCATCCTGGCCGATGGCGTCAAGGAGGTGGCAGCGGGCAACCTCAACCCCAAGGTGGCTTTGCCGCGCAACGATGAGCTCGGCGGCCTCACGCGCGCCTTCGCGTTGATGACCCACCAGCTGGCCACGGCGCGCGCCTCCGAGCAAAAAAGCCTGGCTGCGCTCGACGCCTCGCGTGAGCAGCTGCAGACCATTCTGGACAACCTGACGGCGGGGGTGCTGGTGCTCGACACTCAAGGCCACATCGTCTCGGCCAATCCGGGGGCGACCCGGGTACTGCGCGCGCCGCTGGCCGCCTATGCCGGGCGGGAGCTGGCCGAGGTGCCCGATCTGCACGAATTTGCCCAGGCCGTGCGCCAGCGCTTCGACAGCTTTCTGGCCGGCGAGCGCGATGTGGGCCACTGGCAGCATACCTACGAGCTGTACGCGCCGCCACAGGGCGCTGCGCCTGCGGCGGCCAAGGAATTCGCACTCAGCATCGTGGCCCGTGGCGCATTGCTGCCCGATGGCAACCGGCTGGTGGTGATCGACGACATCTCCGACGTGGTCTCGGCCCAGCGCGCCGAAGCCTGGGGCGAAGTGGCGCGTCGCCTGGCGCACGAAATCAAAAATCCGCTCACCCCCATCCAGCTCTCGGCCGAGCGCCTGCAAATGCGCCTGACAGGCAAGCTGCCCGAAAAGGAAGAAGGTATCCTGCAAAAATCGGTGCAAACCATCGTCGATCAGGTCGATGCCATGCAGCGCCTGGTCAACGAATTTCGCGACTATGCGCGCCTGCCCACGGCGCGCCTCGAAGTGCTGGACCTCAATGCGCTGGTGCATGATGTGCTGCAGCTCTACGGCACGGAAAACGCCAGCTTCGGCATCGTGGCCCAGCTCGAACCTGACTGCCCGCCCATCCTGGGCGATGCGATGCAATTGCGCCAAGTCATCCACAATCTCTTACAGAATGCGCAGGATGCAAGCCTGCAAGCCCAAGAGAATCGTGCAGAATTGCCGGCGCAAATCATGGTAAGTACCCATTGGAGTGAGGCAGCGCGGCGAGTGCGCTTGTGTGTGGAGGACAACGGCACCGGCTTTCCGGACAGCATGCTCCAGCGCGTTTTCGAGCCCTATGTCACCACCAAGGCCAAGGGCACGGGCCTGGGGCTGGCGGTCGTCAAGAAGATCGCCGACGAGCACCACGCGCTGATTGATTTAGGCAATGTGCAAAACGAGCAGGGGGAGGTCGTGGGTGCGCGCATATCGCTGTCGTTCGAGCCAGCGGCGCAAGCGCATCCCGCGTGAGACACTCGCAGCGAGAACTCGAAAACAAACGGTTACCGAAGAAAATGGCAAACATATTGGTTGTGGATGACGAGCTGGGCATCAGGGACCTGCTCTCCGAAATACTCAACGACGAAGGCCATCATGTCGACCTGGCGGAAAACGCCGGCCAGGCCCGCACGGCATGCGGCGAAAGCAAATACGACCTGGTGCTGTTGGACATCTGGATGCCCGACACGGACGGCGTCAGCCTGCTCAAGGAATGGTCTCTGGCCGGTCAGCTCGACATGCCCGTCATCATGATGAGCGGCCACGCCACCATAGACACCGCCGTCGAGGCCACGCGCATTGGCGCGTTCTCGTTCCTGGAAAAACCCATTACCCTGCAAAAACTGCTCAAGGCAGTGAATCAGGCGCTGGAGAAAAGTCCGCCAGCCATGGTCAGCGCAGCCAGCAGCGCCATGGACAAGATTGCCCAGGCGAGTGCCCCCCAGGCCCCTGCAACAACCTTGCCCCCGGATGCCCACATCATCCGCGCCATCCCGCCAGAAAAAACATTGCCTGAGCAGCATCAGGACTTTGATCTGGATCGCCCACTGCGCGAAGCTCGGGACCATTTCGAAAAAGCCTACTTCGAGTTCCACCTGGCGCGCGAAGGCGGCTCCATGACGCGTGTGGCGGAAAAAACCGGCCTGGAGCGCACGCACCTCTACCGCAAGCTGCGCCAGCTTGGCGTAGAGCTGGGCAAGCGGCGCAACAGCAGCGTGTCGTGATGGGCAGCAGCCCATCGGGCATCGGGCGCGGCAAGTAAAAATATCGCTGCTTGGCCGCTGCTGCAAAAAAACAGTGATAAAATCTGAGGCTTGGCTCGGTAGCTCAGTTGGTAGAGCAGCGGATTGAAAATCCGCGTGTCGGTGGTTCGATTCCGCCCCGAGCCACCAAACACAAACGCCCAACCATTCACGGTTGGGCGTTTTTCTTTGCGCGTTCCGAACACTGCTCGGGTCTGCGCCGTTTTGCGTGTGTCAGAGCATATGCACATGGGCCACCGATCTGGCCCGTTCCTCCTATTCTTTGTTCTGCAGTTCTCCCGAAATCTGCGCCAACCTTTCCGCATTGGCACACGTAAAAATCCTTTTACATCAGGCTATGTTCGTTTCAATGGGAGCTCCAGAGCATAAGCACGTGCTTGCGGTTGCTCGTCCTGATGGGTGCGAGGCGCTCATTGCCTTCACCGCGCGCGCATTGCTTGCCGCCGTTGACGGGAAAAGGGCGCAGAATTGCCAAGAGCGTCATCGAAGGGCAAAGCAGCCAAACCACCTACTACCTCAACGGCGACAGCGCCCTTATGGCTGAAGCCAACGAAGCAGGGCAGATCACCAAAGCCTATGGATTCAACCCCAACACGCACGATGCCGAAGCAGATCTGTGGAGCACCGACCCGGTATGGCAAGCGGACATCCACAACGGCAGCCTCACGAGCAGCCAAACGCGCTACCACTACATCACCACAGACCACCTGGGCACGCCGATCCTGGCGACCGACAAGAGCGGCAACAAGATCTGGAGAGGTTACAGCCAGGCATTCGGCCACACAGGCCTCGAAGCGGACAACAGCACCCAAATCAACCTCAGGTTCCCGGGGCAGTACTGGGACAAGGAAACGGGCCTGCACCAGAACTTCTTCAGGGACTACAGTCCGCTAAGGGGAAGATACGTCCCAGTCAGACCCGCTGGGCATCTTCGGGGGATTGAACACCTACGAATACGCCAGTAGCGACCCGCTGGGCTACATTGACCCCACGGGAGAAGTGCCGATAGCCCCCATCGTTTGGAGCTACTTCAGGTGTGTGACCAGTTGCACGGCGCGTTCGTCCATCGTGGACGCGCTGACCGGCGAAGTCGATTGTTGGCCCAATACGCTGACCGACAATGCGCAGGATTGTGCGCTTGGCTGTGCTAATCCGATTAATTGGTTCGGAGGGAAGTTTAAAGCTCAAGGGTCTAAAATAAAAAGACCAAAAACAGGAAAAAATGATCCACACATAAATCAAGAATCGAAGAGGCGCGCAAAAGAAGAATGGGAGAAAAAGAAAAAAGAGCTTGAAGACCTAAAGGCGAAACCAAACAAAACACCTGAAGATAAGAAAAATTTAGAAAAATTGAAGAGGCAGGTTGACCATCTCAAGAAGCAAGCAGATAAAACTGGAGAAGCTCATCACACTAGGGATCAGGGGCGCTAATGAATCTGTATACATTTATTCTTGAGTATGAGGGAGGAACTTATATTTCTCAATGCAAGGCAAAAGATGTTTTGCGTGCTATAAAAAAATATTCAAAATTGATTGTGGATCATGAGCTGTTGCCGGGCTCTTTTTTCAGAGATGCAATTGATGAGGAAGTGAAAAATTACAACCCCACTCCTGTTTCCGGTTTGGTTGGTGTTTGGGTGGTTAGTCCAATTGTAAAAAAAAAATTGGCGATTATAAATATTATTGAATCAAAAGGGCTTAAGGGAGCCTGGCAGCCTGCTCCTGAGGATGAATGAAAACCAAATCCTGGTGGATCGTGGGTGGTCTTATGAACTTTAGTTGGCAGTTTTGGAAAACAGGGGGCGCATTGACTGCATTAATTGGGGATCCGTTGCTTCATGGGCAGCCATAGGCTCTGGTGTCGGCGGAATCATAAGAAGTGGAGCAAATCTTGGCTTTCGAGCTGAACTGGGTAGATGGGGATCTAGAGGAAGCTGGACAAATAACAAAAGATATCGAGTGCCTCATTTTCATTTGGGGCATAAGAAAAATGGACTGGGAACGCATCATTTGCCTTTCCAAGGGGATAAATGGATTAAAAATTTTAAAAAATTGTATAAAGATGGGAAAATTGGAGATCAGCTTTATGATTTTATTGACATGGGTCTTGGATTTGGTGTAATAGGGTTGGGGGGGTGAGGCATCTGCCTCTGATAATTTTTGTGGCTGCTTTTAAATGATCGCGTTAAAAGTGCCAGACGTGTTTGACGAAGAATGTCTCGTTAACACTTTGATGCCAGCAGAGTTAGTAAAGCATTTTCTTGAAAAAGTGACAATTAAAAAAATATTGACTGTATTTGAGATGAGGGAGGTTTTTTGGGGGGTGATTTTTCATTCGCTAATGGGGCGGGTTAATGATTTTGAATGGATTGCGAAAAAGGCAGCCAAAAGCGGAATGTTGTTTTTTTGTTTTGGAGCTTGAAAGGCGTGATGCTCTTGCGCATTTAAGGTCTTTTGGGTATCTGGATTGTTTCGGTGAGGAACATGTTTTTTCAGATGAGGTGAATTTTAATCAGCTGATAAAAGGGATAAAAAAAGGAATTGTTCGATTGTATCGTTTTCACATGATGCTGAGTACGTTTATGTGTATTAGAGTTAATGTGTTGTGATTAATTAAGTGGTTATGCCAGGGGATTGTGGATGCAATTGAAATATAGATGCAGGATTGCTAGACAGTCACCGAAGGAGCAAAGCAATTAGAGCACCTATTAACTCACCGGCGACAACGCCCAGCAGGCCCAGCAACTTCGAGTTTGAGTCAGATAAATCATGCGGCGGCAAAACGTGGCTGGTATTCCATTAGTACGCGAAACAGGATTGCCAAATTCCTACGTAAAGTTCCCTATGCAAGGGTTGCTTTGGTTATCTATGAGGTTTACGACGATTTTTCTTGCGATTGAT
Organism: Vandammella animalimorsus; assembly: GCF_002288875.1. NCBI lineage: Bacteria > Pseudomonadati > Pseudomonadota > Betaproteobacteria > Burkholderiales > Comamonadaceae > Vandammella > Vandammella animalimorsus. The sequence goes on from NZ_NTBH01000015.1 coordinate 20,461, forward strand.
ATTAATGTCTAACGAGTTGTCGGTCGAACTGCGTGAATACCTCAAGCGCTGCGGGGTTTCGGAAAATAAGATCATGCAATGCAATGGCAGGACACGCATGTACCACGATCTTGGGATCTATGGCGATATTGCGGAAGCTTGCATGGAAGTGTTAGCCGAGCACTATTGTGTTGATCTGAGTGATTTCGATTTCGGAAAATTCTTTCCGCACGAATTCGGAGGAAAGAACATGCTCGCCCGTGCCTTGCTCTGGGTTGTTCCCTTTGCCGGTAGTACTGCCAGACAGTGCGGCGAGTGGTTGCCGCTTACCTTAGAAAGGATTGACCGCGCGATTCATAACAAACGGTGGGAATGAGTTGTCCCGTCCGCTGTCCGCCGACACTTCTTCGCCTGTTTTCAACCCCGTTTTTTCACAAAACGAGGCTGAAACCCGTAGTTGCGCGCGCCATCACAGCATCCGCACGTGTGATTTCTTCTCTTTTTTGCACTGTTTCTTGCTCGTTCCTACCCAAACAGGCGCGTTGATCCCTTATGCTATGCACAAATCAGCGGACAGTTCTGTGAACCCAGGGCAACACCGCAGCAGCCAGCAGCGCAGCAAGCCTCACGGTCAGCTACCGCTACGACCCCTTTGGTCGCAGGATCGCCAAGACCGTCACCGAAGGGCCAAACAGCCAAAGCACCTACTACCTCAACGGCGACAGTGCGCTGATGGCCGAAGCCAACGAAGCAGGGCAGATCACCAAGGCGTATGGCTTCAACCCCAACACGCACGATGCCGAAGAAGAGCTGTGGAGCACCGATCCGGTCTGGCAAGCGGACATCCACAACGGCAGCCTCACGAGCAGCCAAACGCGCTACCACTACATCACCACAGACCACCTGGGCACGCCGATCCTGGCGACCGACAAGAGCGGCAACAAGACCTGGAGGGGCTACAGCGAAGCGTTTGGCAATACCGGCATCGAAGCGGACAACAGCACCCAGATCAACCTCAGGTTCCCGGGGCAGTACTGGGACAAGGAAACAGGCCTGCACCAGAACTTCTTCAGGGACTACAGTCCGGCAAGGGGGAGGTACATCCAAAGTGATCCGATTGGGCTTGTTGGGGACTTCAATGTTTTTGCCTATGCAAAAGCATCCCCAACTGTTCAGTTTGACCCTACGGGTGAAATTGTGCCGGTGCTGGTTGCAAGGTTCATAGGCGGCGCGTTTGAGGAGTTTGCGGTTCAAACGGGTAAAAATTTGCTTATGGGATGCAGTCTCACCAATTTGGATTTATGGGACATCACGGTGAGCGGAATGTTTGGCATGATTGGCTTGCCTGGATGGAAAGAAGGTATTGGAGGACTCCTATTGAAGAAAAAGGCAAGGCCGCCGGGTCTTTCCTTGCACACAAAGGCTGCAAAACGGCAAAGGAAGATAGCTGCCGATAGAGTCAAAAAACACAATAAGACTATTGATTCAATGCAAAAAGACCTTGTTTATGGGATGGTCGCTGGATTTGTTCTTGACAAGGCGATCGGAGATCCAATCAAAGACTGGAACGGTGATTCTCGTGATTGTGGTTGTTGAGTTAATTAATGAAAAAAAAATTTGACGAGTTCAATGACTCAAGGCTTAAGTATGAGTCCCATTTGAGGGGGGTTGTGTTTTCGTGGTTGTGTATCATGGGAATAACGATTTTCGTGTTCGCACTTATTGATTTTGGATTCGGGGTTAAGGTGAGCAACCGCATGATATTTTACATGTCGCCGCCAGCATTTTTCATATCACTTTGGATTGGCAGAAGAAGTAAAAAAATGCAAAGATGGTCTACTCAAATATTTCAGAATAATTTTACTTTTTTTCTCCCCTTTTTGATTGATTTCATTGTAGGTTCTATATTATTATTAATCGCAGTTTGCAGATTTCTATTGATCAGAAATAAAAAAACTTGAAATAAAAGCTTCAATCTGCAGATAATGTCTTATGGAAATGATCGACATGAGAAAGCTGAGCCCTGAAGCGCGGCAAGAGCGGCGCAGACAGGTCATCAAAC
>NZ_NTBH01000016.1:0-20158 GCF_002288875.1 Vandammella animalimorsus
CCTGGCGACAACGTCAGCATCACCGTCAAGCTGATTGCCCCGATCGCCATGGAAGAAGGCCTGCGCTTCGCGATCCGCGAAGGCGGTCGTACCGTCGGCGCCGGCGTGGTGGCCAAGATCATTGCCTAACTCTCAGGTGAGAAGGAAGTCACACCGTGAGCAAGCAAAAGATCCGTATCCGCCTCAAGGCCTTCGATTACAAGCTGATCGACCAGTCGGCAGCCGAAATCGTTGATACCGCCAAGCGCACCGGCGCCATCGTCAAGGGCCCAGTGCCTTTGCCCACGCGCTTCAAGCGTTTCGACATCCTGCGTTCGCCGCACGTCAACAAGAGCAGCCGCGACCAGCTGGAAATTCGCACGCACCAGCGCTTGATGGACATCGTTGATCCGACCGACAAGACCGTCGATGCACTGATGAAGCTGGACCTGCCTGCTGGCGTGGACGTGGAAATCAAGCTGCAGTAACGCGCTCTCTGCGTCATTAAAAGCCTGTGTCGTTTTTGCGGCACAGGCTTTTTTCATAGTGCGGCCAGCAATGCAGCCTGCTGCGCGGGGCAGACAGACAGTTTTGAGTGTGACTTCAGCGTCTGGCACAGGGGGGAGCTTGCTGTTTGTTTTTTGGCTGGCTATAATCACCGGCTTCGCCTATTGGCGCCATTTTTTGGTTTGTCTGGGGCGGAGATTTTTTCAACAACCTTCTCTCACGCTGGCGTCATGACTGGATGTGATGGCTGGCAAACGCATGCCGCCAATTGCAGTGGCTGCGGTGAGAGTTCTGGAGCAAAACAATGAGTCTGAGTAACTCCCTGGGGTTGCTGGGCCGCAAGGTGGGCATGATGCGCCTTTTCACCGATGACGGGGAGTCCATCCCTGTGACGGTGGTGGATGTGTCGGGTAACCGCGTGACCCAGGTCAAGACCCAAGAGAACGACGGGTACACCGCTCTGCAGCTGACTTTCGGGTCGCGCAAAGCGTCGCGTGTTACCAAGCCTGAGGCTGGCCATCTGGCCAAGGCAGGGGTTGAGGCGGGTGAGATCGTGCGCGAATTTCGCGTCACCGAAGAAACCGCTGGTCAATACGCAGCTGGCGCCAATGTGCCGGTCGCAAACCTGTTTGCCGCAGGTCAAAAAGTGGATGTGCAAGGCACCTCCATCGGTAAAGGTTATGCCGGCACCATCAAGCGCCACAACTTCGGCTCGCAGCGCGCCTCGCACGGTAACAGCCGCTCGCACAACGTGCCTGGCTCGATCGGTATGGCTCAGGACCCTGGTCGCATCTTCCCCGGCAAGCGCATGACTGGCCACATGGGCGATGAAACGGTGACCACGCAGAACCTGGACATCGTGCGTGTCGACGAAGCGCGCCAGCTGCTGCTCATCAAAGGTGCCATTCCCGGTGCCAAAGGTGGTTTTGTGACGGTTCGTCCTGCTGTGAAGGGAGCGAAGTGATGCAAGTAGAGCTCCTCAACGATCAAGGTCAAGCCTCGACCTGTGATGTGCCTGAGGCACTGTTTGGTCGTGACTACAACGAAGCGCTGATCCACCAGATCGTCGTGGCCTACCAGGCCAATGCCCGTCAGGGTACGCGTGCGCAGAAGGATCGCCAGCAGGTTCGACACTCGACCAAGAAACCGTTCCGCCAGAAGGGTACCGGCAATGCACGCGCCGGTATGACGTCCTCGCCGCTGTGGCGTGGGGGTGGTCGCGTGTTCCCCAACCTGCCCGAAGAGAACTTCTCGCACAAGGTCAACAAGAAGCAGTACCGTGCTGGCATCGCTTCGATCTTCTCGAAGCTGGTGGCTGATGGTCGCCTGTCCGTTGTCGAGGACATCAAGCTCGACAGTCCCAAGACCAAGGCGTTCGCTTCCAAACTCAAAAACATGAAGGTCGATTCCGCGTTGCTGATCGCTGATGAGGTTGATGAGAACCTCTACCTGGCATCGCGCAACCTGGCCAACGTGTATGTCATCGAGCCCCGTTACGTCGATCCCCTCTCGCTGGTGCATTTCAAGAAGGTGCTGGTGACTAAGGGTGCGGTTGACAAGCTCAAGGAGATGTTCGCATGAGCCGCATCAATCCGACCCCCAAAGAGCGCCAGTTCAGCGAAGGCCGCCTGTACCAGGTGCTGGTTGCTCCCATCGTTTCGGAGAAGGCCACATTCGCGGCCGAAAGCTCCAACGCTGTGACCTTCAAGGTCCTGCGTGATGCCACCAAGGCCGAGATCAAGGCAGCCGTTGAGCTGCTGTTCAAGGTTGAGGTCGAGGGCGTCTCCGTCGTCAACGTCAAAGGCAAGACCAAGCGCTTTGGGCGCACCATCGGCCGCCGCGATCATGTGCGCAAGGCCTATGTGCGTCTCAAGGAAGGTCAGGCGCTGAACCTGTCCGGGGAGGCTGCGTAAACCATGGCTATCATCAAACTCAAACCCCAGACGCCCGGTCAGCGCGGTGCGGTGAAGATTTCCCGCGCGCACCTGCACAAGGGCAAGGGCTACGCTCCGCTGCTGGAGTCGCAGCACCAGAAATCCGGCCGCAACAACAACGGCCATATCACCACGCGCCACAAGGGCGGCGGCCACAAGCACCACTACCGTGTGGTGGACTTCCGCCGCAACGACAAGGACGGCATCCCAGCCAAGATCGAGCGCATCGAGTACGACCCGAACCGCTCGGCCCACCTGGCGCTGGTGCTGTACGCCGATGGCGAGCGTCGTTACATCATTGCCCCGCGTGGCCTGGAAGTGGGCGCCAGCATCGTCTCTGGCGCTGAGGCTCCGATCAAGGCCGGCAATACGCTGCCCATTCGCAACATCCCGGTGGGTTCGACCATCCACTGCATCGAGTTGCAGCCTGGCGCTGGCGCGCAAATCGCCCGCTCGGCCGGTACTTCGGCCACGCTGTTGGCCCGTGAAGGCGTCTATGCCCAGGTGCGTTTGCGCTCTGGTGAAGTGCGCAAGGTGCACATCGAGTGCCGCGCCACGATCGGCGAAGTGGCCAACGAGGAGCATAGCCTGCGCCGTTTTGGCAAGGCCGGCGTCAAGCGCTGGATGGGCATTCGCCCGACCGTGCGTGGTGTGGTGATGAACCCGATCGACCACCCGCATGGTGGTGGTGAAGGCCGCACGGGCGAAGGCCGTCATCCTGTGGATCCATGGGGTAACCTGACCAAGGGCTACAGGACCCGTAATAACAAGCGGACACAGACTTTCATTGTGTCGCGTCGTAAGAAATAAGGGTAGGGCGCCATGACACGTTCACTCAAGAAAGGTCCTTTCGTGGATCACCACCTGCTGGCCAAGGTTGAGAAAGCCGTTGCTGGCAAGGACAAGCGGCCGGTCAAGACCTGGTCGCGCCGCTCCATGGTGTTGCCGGAGTTCATCGGTCTGACGATCGCTGTGCACAACGGCAAGCAGCATGTGCCTGTGTATGTTACCGATCAGATGGTTGGCCACAAGCTGGGGGAGTTCGCGCTCACCCGCACCTTCAAGGGCCACCCTGCTGACAAGAAAGCCAAGAAGTAAGGAGTCCAATCATGTCTGAAACACGTGCTGTACTCCGTGGCGTGCGCCTGTCTGCCGACAAGGGCCGCCTCGTGGCCGACCTGATCCGTGGCAAGAAAGTGGAGCAGGCTTTGAACATTCTGCAGTTCTCGCCGAAGAAGGCTGCCGGCATCATCAAGAAAGTGCTGGAATCGGCCATTGCCAACGCCGAGCACAACGACGGCGCCGACATCGACGAGCTGCGCGTCAAAACCATCTACGTCGAGCAGGGCATGACCCTCAAGCGCTTCACTGCACGCGCCAAGGGCCGTGGCAACCGCATCAGCAAACCGACCTGCCACGTCTACGTGACGGTGGGCTACTAAGCCAGAGGACGACTATGGGACAGAAAATCAACCCAACCGGTTTCCGCCTGGCGGTAAGCCGCGATTGGTCCAGCCGTTGGTACGCCAACAACCGCGATTTCGCTGGCATGCTGGCCGAAGACATCGAGGTGCGCGATTACCTCAAGAAGAAGCTCAAGAACGCGCAGGTCTCGCGCGTGCTGATCGAGCGTCCTGCCAAAAACGCCCGTATCACCATCTACTCGGCACGTCCGGGTGTGGTGATCGGCAAGAAAGGTGAGGACATCGAGAACCTGAAGAAGGAGCTCACCCGCATGTTGGGCGTGCCGGTGGCTGTGAACATCGAGGAAGTGCGCAAGCCTGAGATCGATGCCCAGCTGATTGCCGACAGCATCACCCAGCAGCTGGAAAAGCGCATCATGTTCCGCCGCGCCATGAAGCGCGCCATGCAGAACGCCATGCGCCTGGGCGCCCAGGGCATCAAGATCATGTCTTCGGGCCGTCTGAACGGCATCGAAATCGCCCGTACCGAGTGGTACCGCGAAGGCCGCGTGCCGCTGCACACGCTGCGCGCCGACATCGACTATGCAACCTCGGAAGCCTCCACGACCTACGGCATCATCGGTGTCAAGGTCTGGGTCTACAAGGGCGATACGCTGGGCCGCAATGACCTGCCCGCAGCCCCTGAGCCCCGCGCTGACGAGGAGCGTCGTCCGCGTGGCCGTCGCCCGGCCGGTGGCCGCGGCGGTCGTCGCGGTGCCGGCAGCAATGCCGCGCCGGTCGATGGTAGTGACAAACCCGCAGAGGCACTCGGTGCCAATGCATCTGCCGCCGTTAAGCGCGCTGCTGAAAGCGCGCCCGCCACAGCTGCGGACGGTAAAGGAGAATAAGCATGCTGCAACCTGCTCGCCGCAAGTACCGCAAAGAGCAAAAAGGCCGCAACACCGGGATCGCAACCCGTGGCAACACGGTAGCGTTTGGTGAATTCGGTCTGAAGTCCACCGATCGCGGCCGCCTGACGGCCCGTCAGATCGAATCGGCGCGTCGCGCCATCACCCGCCACGTCAAGCGCGGCGGTCGCATCTGGATCCGCGTGTTCCCGGACAAGCCCATTTCCACCAAGCCTGCTGAAGTGCGTATGGGTAACGGCAAGGGCAACCCGGACTACTACGTGGCCGAGATCCAGCCGGGCAAGGTGATTTACGAGATCACTGGCGTGCCTGAAGAGCTGGCGCGTGAGGCTTTCCGTCTGGCCGCGGCCAAGCTGCCGCTGCGCACGACCTTCGTGACCCGCCAACTGGGCGCTTGATTCAGGAGATACCCACATGGCTAAGAAATCGACTGAAAAGCAAAGCAAGGCCCAGGCACTGCGCGAGAAGGACGTCGCCGGCCTGAAAGAGGAAGTCAAATCGCTGCAAAAGGCCCATTTCGGCCTGCGCATGCAGGTGGCGACCCAGCAGCTGAACAACACGTCGGCACTGCGCACCACTCGCCGCGACATTGCCCGCGCCAAGACCATCCTGAACCAGAAGCAAGCCCAGGCGAAAGCCAGCTAAGGAGCCCATATGACGGAAGAAAAGAAATCCCTCAAGCGCACCTTGGTTGGCAAGGTGGTCAGCGACAAGCGCGCCAAGACTGTGACCGTGCTGGTGGAGCGCCGCGTCAAGCACCCGATCTACGGCAAGATCGTGATCCGTTCGAGCAAGTACCATGCCCACGACGAAGCGGGCGAGTACAAGCTGGGCGACACCATCGAGATCACCGAAAGCCGTCCGATCTCCAAGACCAAGACCTGGGTGGCCACCCGCTTGGTGCAAAAAGCCGCGCTGGTGTGATGCCATAGGTTGATGCCGATGCATTGAATGGCACTGGCGTCCAACCCGACCTGCCAACAAAGCCCTGCAAGCGATTGCAGGGCTTTGTTTTTGTGGTTTGGCTCTGCCGTTGCCATCTTACCTGCACGAAGCTCAGGCGCAGCGTCTGAGCAGGGCCCGATCTGCGCGACAATCTCGGCCATGACTTTCGCGCCGCTTCAAAACGACACTTTTCTGCGTGCCTGCCGCCGTCAGGCTACCGACTACACCCCCTTGTGGATGATGCGCCAGGCTGGGCGCTATTTGCCCGAGTACAAGGCCACGCGCGCCAAGGCAGGCAGCTTCATGGGGTTGGCCACGAATGTGGACTACGCCACAGAGGTAACGCTGCAGCCGCTGCAGCGCTATGCGCTGGATGCGGCGATCCTGTTCTCCGACATTCTTACCGTGCCCGATGCCATGGGCCTGGGGCTGCATTTCATCGAGGGCGAAGGCCCGCGCTTTGAGCGCTGCGCCGCCGACGAGGCCAGTATTGCCGCGCTGCGCGTGCCTGACATGGATCGGCTGCGCTACGTGTTCGATGCCGTGACCTCGATCCGCCGTGCGCTGGCCGGACGGGTGCCGCTGATCGGCTTTTCCGGCAGCCCCTGGACGCTGGCTTGCTACATGGTCGAGGGTGGCAGCAGCTCTGACTACCGCAAGATCAAAACCCTGATGTATGCCCGCCCGGATCTGCTGCAGCGGCTGCTGCAGATCAATGCCGATGCCGTGGCTGCCTACTTGAACGCTCAAATCCAGGCGGGCGCTCAGGCGGTGATGCTGTTTGACAGCTGGGGCGGGGTGTTGGCGGACAGCCATTTCCGCAGCTTCAGTCTGGCCCATACAGCGCGCGTGCTGGCGCAATTGCAGCGCCTCGGCCCCGATGGCAGTGATGTGCCGCGCATTGTGTTCACCAAGGGCGGGGCCTTGTGGCTGGACGCCATGGCCGGGCTCGATTGCGAGGTGCTGGGCCTGGACTGGACTGCCAATCTGGCCCAGGCTCGCGCCTTGGTTGGCGGGCAGGCCGGACAGCCGGGCAAGGCGTTGCAGGGCAATTTGGATCCCAATGTGCTGTTTGCGCCACCTGCGGCGATCGAACGGGAGGCTCAGCGTGTGCTGGAGGATTTTGGACCGCCCCACACAGACAGGGCCAGCAGCGGGCCCACGCACATCTTCAACCTGGGGCATGGCATCAGCCAGTTCACCCCGCCCGAGCATGTGCATTGTCTGGTCGAAGCCGTGCACAGCCATTCGCGCCGCATGCGCCAGTTCGCATCCATGCCGCGCTGAAGCGGGGGGCCATCGTTGCGCTGGACGGAATGGACTGGCAGACAGGCCCAGGGCTTTGTGCACACCGCAAGCCATGCGTGCACTGAGTGCAGCCTGGTAAGTCGATGTTTTTAAAAATCGCCCATAACCCATTGATTTTTATTGGGTGAAAGCTTTGCTTAAATCGCAGGCAAGCTAAGCAAGGGCTTGATTTCACAGGCCTTGAAGGCAGATGCCTGCAGCTTCTCCACAAGCTTGTCCACAGAAATTGGGGGTTATCCCTGAAATCGCTGCGCGATCAAGCTGTTGCGCGTGTTTTGGGTTGGGGCAAGGGCATCGCAACCGGACATCACAGGCGCTGCAGGGGGATTGGCCTTTGACTTTACCCACAGCGGCTCCCCCCAAGGCAGAGGATTCCTGCTGTGTGCTTGAGTTGGCGGCAACCCCATGAATTCATTGAAATTTCTTTGCTTGTCAACATGCTTGAAGGTGCTGAGGCAAAGCCATTGATGCCATGGCAACGGGCTTGCGAGCATGCTATGCACAGACTTATCCACATGGTGAGGGCAGGCCTCCTTCATGCGGCAGTGCGCCGCAAACGTGCCCTATGACGGCGGGACAGAGCGGGGCCGCCGTGCCGGAGGCTGGTGTGCATTCCATTCAGGTCGCGGTGGATGCGCCGTTTCACAGCGGCATTGGGCATTTGCTCAGCTACCGCAGTGCCAACGCGCTGCCGCCGGGCACGCTGGTGCGCGTGCCTTTGGGGCAGCGTGAAGTGCTGGGCATCGTCTGGCCAGAGCTGGTCGCACAGGGCCAAGCCCAAACACCGTCCACACAGCTCGCGCCGCTGCCCAACGGCCAGGCGTTGCGCGAAGTGCTCGAAGTGCTCGATGGGCAGCCGCCGCTGGCCCCAAGCTGGTGCCACTTGATTGAGTTTGCTGCGCGCTACTACCAGCGCAGCCTGGGTGAAATGGCCCTGCTGGCGTTGCCTGCTGCTTCGCAGGAGCAGCGTGCCGCGCAATGGCACAAGCGCCTGGCCAAGCTGGCCGCGCGCGCGCCGGCCCCTGCCGCCGCCCCCATGCCGGCGTTGCCCGCCCCGGCGCTGACGCCCCAGCAGCAGGGCGCGCTGCAAGCCCTGCGCCAGCATGGCGCAGGCACCAGCGTGCTGCATGGCGTGACCGGCAGCGGCAAGACCGAGGTTTACCTGCAACTGGCCGAGCAGCTGCTGCGTGAGCAGCCGCAGGCGCAGGTGCTGTTCATGGTGCCGGAGATCAACCTCGTGCCCCAATGGCAGGCGCTGCTGCAAGCGCGTTTTGGCCCCTGGCTGGGGGCCGATTGCGTGGCTGTCATGCACTCGGGCCTGACGCCCGTGCAGCGCCTGAACCACTGGCTGGCTGTGCACCATGGCCACCAGCGCCTGGTACTTGGCACGCGCCTGGCTGTGCTGGCCAGCTTTGCCCAGCTGGCGCTGATCGTCGTCGATGAAGAGCACGACCCCAGCTACAAGCAGCAGGAAGGCGCGCGCTACCACGCGCGCGATCTGGCCGTGTGGCGCGGGCGGCAACTGGGCGTGCCCGTGGTGCTGGGTTCGGCCACCCCCTCGCTGGAGAGCTGGCACAACAGCCGCGCAGCCAGCGCAGGCGATGCTGGCGGCCGCTACCAGCGCCTGAGCATGCCCGAGCGCATTGGCGGTGGCGCGCTGGCCGCGCTGCGCGTGGTGGATATGCGCGAGCAGCCGCGCGAAGCCGCACTGGCGCCGCCGCTGCTGCAGGCCATGCGCGAGCGGCTTGAAGCCGGCGAGCAATGCATGGTGCTGCTCAACCGCCGCGGTTATGCCCCGGTGCTGCGCTGCGGCGCCTGCGGCTGGAAAAGCGATTGCCCGCACTGCTCGGCGCACCAGGTGCTGCACAAGGCCGAGCGCAGCCTGCGCTGCCACCACTGCGGCTGGGCCTGCCCCGCGCCGCGCCACTGCCCGCGCTGCGGCAGCATCGATTTGGCGCCGCTGGGGCGCGGCACCGAGCAGTTGCAGGAGCTGCTGCAAAAAGAGCTGGGCGAATTGGTGCTCAGCGATGGGCGCATTCCGCAAGTGCTGCGCATCGATGCCGACTCCACGCGCCACAAGGGGGCGCTGCAGCAAAGCCTGGCCCAGGTGCATCGCGGCGATGTGGACGTGCTGGTGGGCACGCAGATGATTGCCAAGGGCCACGACTTTCGGCGCATCGGTCTGGTGGCCGTGGTGCAGCCCGATGGCGCGCTCTATTCCAGCGACTTTCGCGCGCCCGAGCGCCTGTTTGCGCTGCTCATGCAGGCGGCCGGTCGCGCCGGGCGCGATGCCCAGTATATGCAGGCCGGCGCCTCGCAGCCCGAGCTGTGGCTGCAGACCCACGAGCCTGGCCACCCGCTGTACGCCGCCCTGGCGCGGCAGGACTACCCCGGCTTCGCCGCCCAGCAACTGCGCGAGCGCCAGCAGGCTGGCATGCCGCCTTTCGTCTACCAGGCGCTGCTGCGCGCCGATGCCCGAACGCAGGACGCTGCCCAGGCCTTTTTGCGCCACGTGGCCCAGCAGGCCCGCGCTGCGGGGCTGCCCGGGCAGGAATGGGTCACGCTCTACCCGCCGCTGCCGCTGAGCGTGCAGCGCGTGGCCAATACCGAACGCGCGCAAATGCTGCTCGAAAGCCCATCGCGCAAGGCATTGCAGGTCTATCTGGCTGCTTTGCAGGCACTGTTGCACCAGGCCCGCAGCCAAGCCCCCAAAGGCCTGCTGCGCTGGCTGGTGGATGTGGACCCGCTGGCCATTTGAGCCCTGCGGCCAGGCTTGCAGCCTGCCCCGGCGCGTTGTGTCGGCAGCGTAGAAAGCCACTGCTCTCCAAATGGGCGCGGCTTCAAAAGCCGCGCATCTGCAGCCACTGCTGCGGGTCGGCGCGGTCTGCGCGCCATTGGTTGATGGGGGCGCTGTCGTCGGCGTAGCCCAGGGCGATGCCGAAGGCGATCATGTAGTGCTCGGGCAGGCCCAGCAGCGGCTTGAGCGCGCCTTGGTAGCGGCGCCAAAAGCCTTGGGCGCAGGTGGCCAGGCCGTGGGCCGTGGCCTGCAGCATCAGCGATTGCAGGTAGATGCCCAGGTCAATCCACTGCGCATGGCCCATGCGCTGGTCGATGCAGACCAGGATGCCTACGGGCGCGCCGAAGAATTCGAAGTTCCTGGCCAGCTGCGCCAGGCGCGCGGGCTTGTCGTCGCGGCCTATGCCCAGGCTGGCGTACAAGTCCTCGCCGTTTTTGTAGCGGCGGCTGCGGTAGGGCTCCCACAGGCTGGGCGGGTAGGAGAGCTGGCGCTCGTCCTCATCGGCCTGGCCTTGGCGCGCCGTGGCGATGAGCTCGGCCAGCGCCGCGCCGCGCAGGGCCAGTACCTGCCAGGGCTGCAGGTTGCCGCCGGAAGCGGCCCGGCCGGCCTGCACCAGCAGGCGCCGCAGCAGCTCGGGGTCGGGCTCCTGGCGGGTGAAGGCGCGCGCGGAATAGCGCGCCTGCAGGGCGGCTTCCACGGCAGTGGCTGTTGTGGCTGCTGTGGCTGCCGCTGCAGCGGCGGGGGCATCGGTATGGGTGTGCATGGCGGTGTAGTGCGTTGAAGGGGGATGGACAATGGCCTGCAGGCGCAGGCGCAGGCGCAGGCGCAGGCGCAGGCGCGCCAGGGCGTGAACAGGCGCTCAGGCCAGTGCGCGCGCCAGTGCGGCGACGGCCTGGGGCAGCTCCTCCATGTGGGCGATGAAGTGCTGCACGCCGGCTTGGCGCATGGCTGGCGTGTAATGGCCGCTCTTGTCGTAGCCGATGACGGTGGCGCCGGCGGCCAGGCCGGCGCGGCTGCCGGGCACGGAATCCTCAACGACCAGGCAGCGCTCAGGCGCCACGCCCACGGCTGCGGCGGCCTGCAGGTACACGTCGGGGAAGGGCTTGTTGCGCGGCAGGTCCTGGCCGCTGAAGATGCGCCCCTCGAAGTAGCGCCACAGGCCGACTTTCTGCAATTGCAGGTCGAGCTTGTGGCGATCGCCGCCGGAGGCGCAGGCGATGCGCCCGGCAAATTGCCGGTGCAGGGCCTGCACGGCCTGCGGCGCGCCGGGTTCGGGCTGCAGCTCGGCGCTCAGGCGTGCGTTGCGGCGCGCGTAGAAGTCGGCCATCCAGGCCTCGGTCAGGGGCTGGCCGGTCTCGGCCTCGATGCGCTCGCGCTGGTCGCGCACGGCCCGGCCGTGAAACAGCGCAAAGCACTGCGCATAGTCCAGCGCCCAGCCCGCTTCGTTGAGCATCTGGCACAGCACTTGGTTGGTGATGCCTTCGCTGTCGACCAGCACGCCGTCGCAATCAAACAGCACGGCATCGAAGGGCAGGGAGTGGGTATCAAGGGGCATGACGCAATGGGAATGAAGAAAAGGGGGGCAGCAGGCGTTCAATGCGCCTGTTCCCAGTTGTCGCCCACGCCGATCTCGGCCAGCAGCGGCACCTTCAGGTCGGCCACGCTGGCCATGACGGCAGGGATGGTCTGGCGCAGCCAGTCCACCTCGGCCTCGGGCACTTCGAACACCAGCTCGTCGTGCACCTGCATCAGCATGCGCGTGGCGTGCGGCTGGCTTTCCAGCAGGGCTTGCACGGCCACCATGGATTTTTTGATGAGATCGGCAGCCGTGCCCTGCATGGGAGCGTTGATGGCCGCGCGCTCTGCAGCGGCGCGGCGCGGGCCGTTGGGGGAGTTGATCTCGGGCAGGTAGAGGCGGCGGCCGAACACGGTTTGCACGTAGCCTTGCTCCTTGGCCTGGGCCTTGGTCTGCTCCATGTAGCGGCGCACGCCGGGGTAGCGCTCGAAGTAGCGCTCGATGTAGTTGCCTGCGGCCTGCTGGCCAATGCCCAGATTGCGCGCCAGGCCAAAGCGCCCCATGCCGTAGATCAGCCCGAAATTGATGACCTTGGCGTAGCGGCGCTGCTCGGCGCTGACCTGATCGAGCGGCAGGTCGAACACCTCGGCGGCGGTGGCGCGGTGGATGTCTTCGCCGCGCGCAAAGGCGCGCAGCAGCGCCTCGTCGCCGCTGAGGTGGGCCATGATGCGCAGCTCGATCTGGCTGTAGTCGGCGCTGGCGATCTTCATGCCGGGCGCGGCAATGAAGGCCTCGCGGATGCGCCGCCCCTCGGCAGTGCGCACGGGGATGTTCTGCAGATTGGGCTCCAGGCTGGAGAGCCGCCCGGTCACGGCCACGGCCTGCGCATAGTGCGTGTGGATGCGCCCGGTGGCCGGCAGCACCAGCTGCGGCAGCTTGTCGGTGTAGGTGCTCTTGAGCTTGGCCAGGCCGCGGTGCTCCAGGATGCGCGCGGGCAGCGGGTAGTCGGCCGCCAGGGTCTCCAGCACCTCCTCGTTGGTGCTGCGCGCGCCGGTGGCGGTTTTCTTGATGACGGGCATGCCCAGCTTGTCGAAGAAGATCTCCGCCAGCTGCTTGGGGCTGCCCAGGTTGAAGGGCTGGCCGGCCAGCTGGTAGGCCTGCTGCTCCAGCTCCAGAATGCGCTGGCCCAGATCCTGACTTTGCCGCGCCAGCAGCTGCGCATCGACCAGCACGCCGGCGCGCTCCATCTGGAACAGCACCTCGCTGGTGGCAATCTCCAGCGCGTAAATGCCTTGCAGGTCATCGCCCGCCAACAGGCGCGGCCAGAGCGCGCGGTGCAGGTCAAAGCAAAAATCCGCATCCTCGCAGGCGTAGTGGCCGGCCTGCTCGATGGCCACCTGGCTGAACGGGATTTGCGCCGCGCCCTTGCCGCACAGGGCTTCGTAGCTGGTGCCGCTGCGCCCCAGGTGGCGCTGCGCCAGGCTCTCCAGCCCATGGGGCTGGTGCGCTTCAAGCACGTAGCTTTGCAGCATGGTGTCGTGGCGGTAGCCGCGCACTTCAATGCCGTGGTTGGCAAACACGTGCCGGTCGTACTTGATGTGCTGGCCCAGCTTGGCATGCTCGGCGCTTTCCAGCCAGGGTTTGAGGCGCTGCAGCACCTCATCGCGCGGCAGCTGCGGGCCCACGCCTGGATAGTCATGCGCCAGCGGGATGTAGGCCGCCTCGCCCGGCGCGGTGCTCAGGCTGATGCCGACGATTTGCGCGCACATCTGATCCAGCGAGGTGGTCTCGGTGTCGATGGCCACCAGCTCGGCGGCCTGCCAGCGCGCCAGCGCGGCATCGAAGCTGGCCCAGTCCTGAATGATCTGGTAGTGCAGCGGGCCGTCGTAGCCGGCGGGCGCAGGTTGTTCAGGCGCAGGCGCAGCGGCCTGCGCCGCGCCGGGCGTTGCCGCGCCCGCACTGGCGCTGCTGCCCCCGCCTGCTGGGGCCTGCAGGCCGCGCAGCAGCGACTTGAAGCCGTATTGCTGGTACAGCGCCGCCAGCGCCGCCTGGTCGGGCGCGCGCATGTCCAGCGCCTGCGGCGCGGGCAGGCCGGCCACGTCGCGCTTCATCGTCACCAGTTGCCGCGCCGTGGGCAGCCAATCCAGCGCCGCGCGCAGGTTCTGCCCGGCCACGCCCTTGATCTGCCCGGCCTGCGCCAGCAGCTGCTCCAGGCTGCCGTATTCGCCCAGCCATTTGGCGGCCGTCTTGGGGCCGACCTTGGCCACGCCCGGCACGTTGTCCACCGCATCGCCCACCAGGGTCTGGAAGTCGATCATGCGCTCGGGCGGCACGCCGAACTCGGCCAGCACGCCAGCGGCATCGCGGCGTTTGCCGCTCATGGTGTCGTAGATGGTGATGCGCTCGTTCACCAGCTGCGCCAGATCCTTGTCGCCGCTGGATATCAGCACCTGCAGGCCCTGCGCGGCCGCCTGTGTGGCCAGCGTGGCGATGACGTCGTCGGCCTCCACCCCTTCGATGGCCAGCAGCGGCCAGCCCAGCGCCTGCACAGCCTCATGGATGGGGGCGATCTGCGCGCGCAAATCATCGGGCATGGGGGCGCGATTGGCCTTGTAGTCCGGGTAGAGCGCATCGCGGAAGGTCGCGCCGCTGGCGTCGAATACGCAGGCCGCATAGCGCGCCGGCACCTCTTTGCGCAGCGCCTGCAGCATGTTGATCATGCCGCGCAGCGCACCGGTGGCCGGGCTGGCCGGGTTGCCCGGATCGGCGCGCAGATCGGGCATGGCATGGTAAGCGCGGTACAGGTAGCTGGAGCCATCGACCAGCACCAGGGTGTTCTCAGCAGTCATGGGCCGGTATTGTGCAGGCTTTCCCGCCTGGGGCCGGGGGTGGCTGGGCGCGCAACAGGCCCTACAATCGCCGCCATTGCTGTTTCGCCAGGGCTGGCGCGCACCATGCGTATGCCACACAGCCTTCGCACCACCGAATGCCTGCCATGACCGCTGTTTCTTCCCCCCGTCTTCGCCTTGCCTTGCGCCGCGCCGCGCTGGGCGCCGTGCTGGCCGCCAGCGGCACCTGGGCTGTAGCTCAGCAGGTTCAGGCCGCAGACGCTGGCGCCCCCGTGGTGTATGAGCGCGTCGTCTCTGGGGGCGTCGGCTCCAGTGCCGGCGCCGGCGCCGCGCCTGAGGCTGCCAGCGCAGCAGATGCCGGCAGCGCGGCTGCACCGACCGCTGGCGCGCGCACGCCGGCTGTGCGCATCTCGCACCAGGATGCGGGCTCGCGCGTGGACGAGCTGCGCGTGCGTGGCCAGACGCAGGAAATCACCGTCACCCCAGCCGGCCAGCTGCCCACCTATGAGGTGCAGCCCGGCAGCAGCCAGCGCTACCAGAGCCACCAAATGGGGCGGCACGCCAGCGACGGCACCAACGGCCCGCGCCGCTGGAAGCTCGGCGAGTTCTGAAACTGCATTCCGAAAACCCCATAAGCCCCCGCGCGGCCCCATGCCCCTGCGGCGCAAGCCTGTGCCTGCGCGCGGCCTTGAGCACATTGCTTTTCCCATGGCTGTCTATACCGAAGTCACCCCTGAGCAGGCGCAAACCCTGCTGGATCAGCTGAACCTGGGGCGCCTGCTGGCCCTGCGCGGCATCGAAGGCGGCATCGAAAACACCAACTACTTCGTCACCACGCAGCAGGGCGAATACGTGCTGACGCTGTTCGAGCGCCTGACGCATGAGCAACTGCCTTTTTACCTGCGCCTGACGCAGCACCTGGCCGGCAAAGGCATTGCCGTGCCCGCGCCGCAAACCGATGTGCGCGGCGAGCTGCTGTTCACGCTCAACGGCAAGCCCGCAGCCGTGGTCGAAAAACTCGACGGCCAAAGCCAACTGCAGCCCCAGGCCGCGCACTGCGCGCAGCTGGGCCAGGTGCTGGCGCGCATGCACCTGGCCAGCGCCGACTTCCCGCTGCAGCAACCCAATCTGCGCGGCCTGCCGTGGTGGAACGCCACGGCGCCGCACATTCTGCCGCACCTGAGCAGCGCCCAGGCGGCGCTGTTGCAGGCCGAGCTGGCGCACCAGAATGTGCTGGCGCAATCGCCGCAGTACGCCCAGCTGCCGCGCAGCGCCGTGCATGCCGACCTGTTCCGCGACAACGTGCTGTTCGTCGGCGAGCGCCTGAGCGGGGTGTTCGATTTCTATTTCGCCGGCATCGACACCTGGGCCTTCGACCTGGGCGTGGCCCTCAACGACTGGTGCATCGACCGGGCCACGGGCGCTTTCGAGCCCGAGCTGCTGCAGGCGCTGCTGCAGGCCTACCAGGCCGTGCGCCCACTGCAGCCGTTGGAGCAACAATTGCTGCCGGACATGCTGCGCGCCGCAGCGCTGCGCTTTTGGATCTCGCGCCTGTGGGATTTCCATCTGCCGCGCCAGGCCAGCCTGCTCAAGCCGCACGACCCTGCGCACTTCGAGCGCATTCTGCAGGCCCGCATTGCTGGAGCGGATGTGACAGTTTCAGGTGCTTGTTGATGGCCGGCACCTGGCTCTGGGAACAACTCGGCCATCAGCGCCTGCGTGAGCCACGGCGAGTTCTCGACGAATCGGCACTTGACACAGGTCCGACCATCCCCAGTTTCGTAAAGTAGAAATCCGCTGGGTTGTGGCGCTTGGAGTTCGGTCATATCTGCGCCGCCGCTTGGGGGTAGCTGTCAAGTTTGTGAAATGCCTTCGGCAGGGATGACATCGGGGCAAGGAATTCATCTAAGCTGCCGCATGAGGGCAACAGCAATCGCTTGTCCTTCAGGCAGAACGGCAGCACCCATAACCGCAGCCCTGACGATTTTGGAAACTCGAACACGGGTAGCGCCTTGTTCAAATCATCCGTCCTCGGGTAGATCAGCACCACGTCCCCTTGGCCGTCGAGGTAGCTCTGGCCATAGGCGTGGAGTTGGTAGAAGTCGCTCTGATCCAGACCGTATTTGTCTGAACCCGTGGCCTGTGAGCCATCGATCAGCTTCCACTTGGTATCCAGCACCATACGATTGACCTTTACCGACTGTACCAGCAGATCGGGTTTCAGGCGGAACCAGTTCTGTTCGAGGTGCCTGACTAGGGAAAGACTGCGAGCCTGCGTGCGCAGCGTGAAGCCTTGCTCAAGTTGCCGTCCAAGATGCTTGGCAACGAAGGCCTCGAACACGGCCTCCATCGGAAACAGTAGCGACGGTGCATGATGCTCACCCGCGCCGGTGAGTGGTGATTGATTTTCAAGGATCAACCGTGCCCACGCCAGCGCCCCTTCGTAATACGCCATGCCGCGATCCAGGCGCACTCGCTGGAAGTCCGTGGCAGGGTGTTCCGATGCCGGCACGTCGGCAAACACGAAGCACAACTCGCGTGCCAGTTGCTGGTTGGCCTGCGAGCCTGTCCAGGCGAGCGCCCGTTTGAGCGCTGCGTGCAACAAACGGTTCTCCGGTCGGTTGGGCGAGAACTCATCGAACTCGACAAAAAAGCGGTCGCGCTGACACAGGTTGTGTCGCAGGTGTGCCGCCATTTGCAGCTTGCCACGCAGGGCAAACAAGTTGTCTTGCTGTGTCCTGTAATTGCTGCGCAGGCCGCGTTTGACGAGGTGCTGCACGGCGCGAAGGAATTCAGCGATGAACACCTCCAGCAAGGGCATGCGGGTGGCGAACAGCTTGGCGCTGTTGGTCTGGATGTGGCGAAAGCCGCCCAGACAGCGCAGCATTCCGATCAGCAATTGACGCGCCTCAACATCGCCCCCACCAATCGCCTTGCCGACTTTTGGCAACACTTCGATCTGATAACCATCCGGTGCCCGTATCACGCCGACAAAATTGCTCACTTGTACGGCGCGTTGCCCGCGTCGCTGGGTCAGGCGCAGCCAGGGCGCTTCATCTGCCTCAGCCAGGCGCAGCGCCTGCGTTTCCAGCCAGGAAAACACCGGTGGCGGCACCGTGCGCAGCCCCACACCATCAGTCACACCGACAGCAGCAGCCACCAGTGCATCGAATTCGTAGATTGGGCTATGAGCCATTGATCCCTCTCAAACCAGGGGCTCGTAAATACCACGGTAGCTGGCTGGGTTGGTAAATGCCGAGGGCTGGAGTTGGTAGCGACGCTGGATGCTGTAGCTGTCAAGGCCGTGATTGTCGCCAAACAGGTTGTGCAATGCCCGCTCGTCGGCATCGCGCTCGGTGATGAACTGAGCGGTATCGGGCTTCTGGTTGTCGCCCAGTACCAGTTGAATCTTGTGCCAGTCCTCGAAAAAGTATTCCTCCAGTAGCGGCAGGATGCGATTGCGGAAAGTATTGGACAGAGCCTCGAACCGCTGCGCACCATCTGTCGTGCTCCGCAGGTGGGTGAAGTAGGCATGGCCGATGCAATGCTCGCGGTCGTACAGCACTTCAATGCGCTCGTTGATGCGCTCCAGCACACGGCGCACATCAATTTCGCCTGCTGGCGTGGTGACCATCAAGCCAGCCAGCGGGGCACTGTCCGGCTCATTGGGTATTTTCTCGGCGCGCGTATCGGGCAGCAGCGGCACGAAGTCAAAACGGCGGCGCAGCGCTGTATCCAGCAATGCCAGCGAACGATCTGCCGTGTTCATCGTGCCGATGATGTCCACATTGGCAGGCACGGAAAACTTCTCACCTGAATACGGTAATGTGACAGATATGGCATTGGGCATTCCTTCGCGCTTGTCCGGCTCGATAAGGGTGATCAACTCTCCGAAAATCTTGCTGATATTGCCCCGATTGATTTCGTCGATGACCATCGCAAAGCGCTGATCGGGCGCTTGCCGTGCTTTCCGGCATAGTTCTTTGAATGCACCGGAGCGGATTTCATAACCCACCTCACCCGATTCATCGTCATCCCCAGTCAAAACAGGCCGTAGGCCTTCGACAAACTCCTCATAGCCATAAGACTGATGAAAGGTTACAAAGCTGTAGCGCTGTATTGTCGAAACGCCTTGATGATCGGTTCTGAACTGTTCAACCAAAGTCCTCAAGTCTTCGCCAATATCCTCCCATTCACCGGCGAAGTGCCAAATCGAATCTGCGGTCTTGTCGAAGATGGCAGGGCTCATGCGCAACTTGATGTTTACTGTTGAAGATGTCAGCACAGTATGGTGCTGCAAGGTGCCCCATAGCGTTTTTTGGATGCCGCCTTTACGCCCCTTTGCATTCGCAATTGCCTGAATGAAAGGGTGTTTCGCCAGTTCCGGTACGCGCGCCCGGCCCCCCAGGTCATGGAGTGCAGCAGCAGCGCCCTCCCACCATTTCAGCGTTGTGATGTGTTCGACAATGAATTGCGCCTGTCGCTCTTGCATTGAAATGTCAGCGCCCCGCGACTCGTAATCACTCTTGAGCAGTCGCATCAGCGTGAAAGTCTTGCCAGTGCCGGGTGGACCGTAGTAGATGCGGTTGAAGCATGCTGTGTTACATGGATTTCCCGTGGATGGCGTTGCACTGGACGGCGGTGCCTCGACATGGTCCAGGTGGGGCTCCTCTATCGGCTCACCGGCCAGTGAGACCAATTCGGTCAGATCGATGCCAAAGAACGGTTTGAGCAAAGTGGATTCAAATTCCGGCAAATCGTCCGCGCCGACTTGCCAGAAAGTCGTATTGCCTTGCGGTGACCAGTATTTTGAATTGACGGTGTAGCGGTCGGTGCGCTGTGCAGGCTTTAGTACGCGATAACTGCGTTGCAGCCAGTCAGCGCGCTGAGGCCAGGGTTCAACGCCGGAAGTAAATTGAGCAATGAGCCGTGGACTATTGCCGTGGCAGAGGAAAAACAACGAGCCCATTGGGGCTTCGGCGAACTTCTTGCCTTGTTCTTTGCCGGTTTTCTTGCCCATCACACCCAAGTGAGTGTCCAGACACTGCTGACGCTCCGCATCAGTCAAGCTGCCGTGCGAGAGCTTCCAGATCGCCAGATTTTTCTGGCTCCATGCCTCCCACACCTGCTGGCCGAATTCCAGAATGCCGGTGTCTGCCGGACGCTTAGCGAGCGCAGCCTTCTGCAAGACGGCCATGCTCTGGCTGGCCGTGCCGTCTGTGTACGCGGCTAGCGGCGCACGCTTGAAGATGTTCAGGATCACCGGCGCCTGCCGGTTCTGGTAGTGGAAGGCGATCTTCCACTTGAAGGCTTCGCCCAGATGTTCGAAAGCCTCGATGGCTTCTAGGTCGCCCTGAGCCGCCCAATCAGCCAGCTGTACCACGAAGTCGCGCACCTTCTCGAATGCGTCTTGTGCCGTGGCGCCCAGCGATGAA
This sequence comes from Vandammella animalimorsus, assembly GCF_002288875.1. NCBI lineage: Bacteria > Pseudomonadati > Pseudomonadota > Betaproteobacteria > Burkholderiales > Comamonadaceae > Vandammella > Vandammella animalimorsus. Next base: position 19,603 of record NZ_NTBH01000016.1, read on the forward strand.
TACCAGCCGTGCGTGCCGGAATAGCTCAATTTGCCGTCGTTTTTCTTCTCCTCGGTGTCCCTGCGCGAGAAGACGCCGAACTTGAACGCCGATCCGCCCCAGATACTGCCCAGCTCATCCAGCCGCGATTCGATCCAGTAGGTGAAACTGTCTTTCGATCCCGCCTGGCTGTAGTCATCCAGGCTCATCGTGGCCAGACGGGAGGCAGGCCAGACACTGAGGAATTCGTCCCAGAGGGCATATTGCGGTTGGAAGTCGATCATCGTCACCGTTCCTTACAGATACTTCTGCAGAATGGCTCGCTTGCGGGTGACTGTGCCGTCGATCACTGCTTGAGCCTTGGCAATCTGTTTCTTCAAGGCTTCGACGCGGGCGACGAATCTTTTCTGTTCGGGTAGGGGCGGCACGGGTGCCTTGATATTGCGCATGGGGAACCTCTCAAAACCTCACCTGTACTTTTGATCGAGTAAATTGCTCAGCATGATCACTCCTGGCAGCGCCCTGAAGTTCGACCTGTTTGCCCAAGCCTGTCGAGAGCGCAAGCTTGAAGACTTGG
>NZ_NTBH01000017.1:0-17185 GCF_002288875.1 Vandammella animalimorsus
TGCGTGAGGAAAAGGAGGGAAATGGGCTCAAACGCGCTCTAAAAAAGGGCTTCTTGATCCGGTTTTTTTCAGATCGTGAAGTGTTGGGGCTGGAAGTCCAGGAATTGCCCGGTTTTTAGAGGTTCCCATCCATGAACAGCAGCTCGACATGCACGTCTTGCAGCTTTTGATCGGGCAGGCCATTGGTGATGACCATGCGCGCATCAAAGGCCTGACGCTCCAGGGAGAGCTTTTGCTCAATGACGATTTTGACTTCGGCACAGACAGCGCCCCCCGCCTGAGCCCATGCAGGGCCTGCCATCTGCCAAAACAGCATCAGATACAGGATCAACCAAACGCAACGCCACGCGCCATGGCATCCCTTGCGCCCCTCTCGCCCCATAGGATTCCCCCCATGCTGATTTTTTTCAGCATTCTAAATACAGGGCCAGAGAAAAGGCAAATTACATACAAAAGAAACAGAGTGAAGTTAAACCCAGGGCTATAGAGCATGAAAGCCCTCAGGGTGGCGAATCCCCTGTGTGTCGCCAGGGATAGCTCAATACACAGAGGCAGAGAGCTAGAAATAAAAAAGGAGCCAAATGGCTCCTTCTTGATAAGGCCGCGCGCCCTGCTGGAGCGCGCAAGATGAAATTTGGAGCGGGAAACCGGTCTCGAACCGGCGACCTCAACCTTGGCAAGGTTGCGCTCTACCAACTGAGCTATTCCCGCATAATCCTCTAAAGCGCTTGCTTTGTCGGAAAGCGCGCATTCTAGCACAGGTTTTTGCCGTGGCGGGCAAGCTGCCTGACAATGGGCGCCATTGTGTGGAGCCTGCATCCAGGGCCTCGGCCATCGCTGGCTGCACACATTGCGCACGCGTCAGCCCCGCCTCACAGCGAGCAGCGCAGCAGGCACCCTCATACCCATTGTTCAAGGCTTGCCAAGTTTCTTTTCCTATGGCCCAGCAGAAAACCGCCCGCACGTCCAAACTTGCCCGCCAGCACAGTGGCAGCCCGCGCTCGCAGCCCAGGGGCCAAGATGCCGAACCCCGCCAGAGTATGCGGCTGGACAAGTGGCTATGGTGCGCGCGCTTTTTCAAGACCCGCTCTTTGGCTGTCGAGCAAATTGACAAGGGGCGGGTGATGGTCAATGGCGTGGCAGCCAAGCCGGCGCGTGAGGTGCATATTGATGATGTGCTGTGCATCGGCCATGGCCCACAGCAGCGGGTGGTGCGCATTTTGGCCTTGAGTCAGCAGCGCGGCCCTGCGCCCCAGGCGCAGTTGCTGTATGAAGAAACGGCCGAGAGCGTTGCCGCGCGCGAGCGCCAGGCGCAGTTGCGCCAGCTGGCACCAGAGCCAGCCAGCGGGCTGCGCCATGGCCGGCCGACCAAGAAAAGCCGGCGCGAGCTGGACCAGCTGCAGCAGCACTGGGGGCGCACGCCTGCAGCCCTGGATGCACGCTGGTCTGCCAGGCTGAGCGATGAATGACGGCCACGCCTGCTGCCGGAGCAAGCTACCGAGGCAGCGTCTGCTGCGCCTATCCAACACGCTCCCCAGGGCCGTGACGCCGCCGGCCCCTGCCCCTACAATCACAGGCTGATTGCATCGCTAGGCTTCGCCCGACAGGTTCTGCCCGGCGGTGATTGCCGCGCACCACGTGGCCCGGCCTGTGGCCCATCACCAGCAATATCCGCCCCACCCCATCAGCCTCTGGATACACACCATGAACCGCTGTTCCCGCCCCCACGCCATCCGCAGCCCCCGCGCAGCGTCTTGGCTGATTGCGCTGTCCTTGTCTGCCGCAGCCCTGCTGGCCGCCCCGGCGGCCCAGGCGCAGCACGCCCCTTTGCAAACGGGGCACAGCCCCCAAGCCGCCCGCACCTTCCCCCAATCTGCGCTGTACGGCACGTTGGTCATCATTGATGCCTCATCGGCGCGTCTCAATGGCAAGCGCATTGGCCTGGCCCCTGGCTTGCGCCTTTACAACCAGCACCATCACATCGTGCCCGCAGCGCAACTGGCCGGTCAGCGCCTGCGCGTGCGCTATCAGGTGGAAGTGGCCACTGGCATGGTGCAGACTGCCTGGGTGCTGCGCGATGCGGAGATGCCGCCCCGACGCTTGTTCGGCCTGTTCGGGCCGGCTACGCAGGATCCGCACGAGGTGCAGCCCGGGCCGCTGGGCGTGGGCACGGCCAAAAATGCGCTGCGCCCGGCCTCGGCCAGTGGCGCGCACAGCGGCTACGGCACCATCACTGGCCACGGCACGGCCACGATGCGCTGAGCACGCCAGCTGGCGCACCCTGTTGAGGGTCGAGCGCTTTGCCGCATCCCTTCCCGGGCGGCATCATGGCGGGCTCGCCCCTTCCCCCGGCCTAAAGCCCGCATGCCCCATTGCGCGCAAGCGTCCGGCCATCCACTGCCCCACAACCAAGCGCCGCGCGCATCCTTATGGATGACCGGCGCTGACTTCAGCAGTCTGACAGCGCCACCCTGGCCCTGCCCCAAATCGCCGCCCCGATCCACGCCCGCTGACACCGGGGCTGATCCCGTTTCGCATCCGACGCATTCATTGCCCAGGCTCACGGCTGGGGTCCACTGCTGAGAGCCCCCATTCGGGGGATCGCCCGATCGGAAAAGCGCTCATTACCTGTTCCATTGCCTTGCCATGAAAAAGAAAATCTTCATCAAAACCTTTGGCTGCCAGATGAACGAGTACGACTCGGACAAGATGGCCGACGTCATGCACGAAGCCCAGGGCTACGAAAAAACCGATCGGATGGAAGACGCCGATCTGATCCTGTTCAACACCTGCTCGGTGCGCGAGAAGGCGCAGGAGAAAGTCTTTAGCGACCTGGGCCGCGCACGCCTGCTGAAAAAGCCTGGCGCCAAAATCGGCGTGGGCGGCTGCGTGGCCAGCCAGGAGGGCGAGGAAATCATCCGCCGCGCGCCCTATGTGGACGTGGTGTTCGGCCCGCAAACCCTGCACCGCCTGCCGCAACTGCTGGCCGAGCGCGAGGTGCAAGCCCGCCCGCAGGTGGATATTTCCTTCCCCGAAATCGAGAAGTTCGACCACCTGCCGCCCGCGCGCGTGGAAGGCGCCACGGCCTTTGTCTCCATCATGGAAGGGTGCAGCAAATATTGCAGCTACTGCGTCGTGCCCTACACGCGCGGCGAGGAAGTCAGCCGCCCGTTCGAGGACGTGCTGATCGAAGTGGCCGATCTGGCCAGCCAGGGCGTGAAAGAAATCAACCTGCTGGGCCAGAACGTCAACGCCTACCGCGGCCCCATGGGCGAGAGCGGCGAGATCGCCGACTTTGCCCTGCTGCTGGAATACGTGGCCGAAATCCCCGGCATCGAGCGCATCCGCTACACCACCAGCCACCCCAACGAATTCACGCCCCGGCTGATCGCCGCCTACGAAAAAATCGACAAGCTGGTCGATCACCTGCACCTGCCCGTGCAGCACGGCTCGGACCGCATCCTCATGGCCATGAAGCGCGGCTACACCGCCATGGAATACAAAAGCACCGTGCGCAAGCTGCGCGCCATCCGCCCCGAGCTGGCCATGAGCAGCGATTTCATCGTCGGCTTTCCCGGCGAGACCGAGCAAGACTTTGCCAAACTGATGAAACTCATCGACGACATCGGCTTTGACAACAGCTTCTCCTTCATCTACAGCCCGCGCCCGGGCACGCCCGCGGCCAATCTGCACGACGACACGCCGCACGAGGTCAAGCTCCAGCGCCTGCAAACCGTGCAGGCGGCCATCAACGCCAACATCCAGCGCATCAGCCAAGAGCGCGTGGGCAGCGTGCAGCGCCTGCTCATCGAAGGGCGCTCCAAGCGCGACGCCAGCGAGCTGATGGGCCGCACCGAATGCAACCGCGTCGTCAACTTCCCCGCCCCGCAGGGCGTGGACAGCGCCGCGCTCATCGGCCAAATGCTGGACGTGCGCATCACCGAAGCCATGACCTACACCCTGCGCGGCCAGGCCCTGGTCGAGGAGCACGCCTGATGGCCCAAGCCCCCAACCCCATCGACACCCCAACCGCCCCCGCCGCGCCAACGCCCAGCCTGGTGGGCCGCCTGCCAGGTGGCCCGCTGGACATCGTTGGCGACGTGCATGGCGAATGGGATGCACTGCAAGCCCTGCTCGCGCACCTGGGCTACGACCGCCAGGGCCGCCACCCGCAAGGCCGCACCCTCGTGTTCGTGGGCGATTTGTGCGACCGTGGCCCCAACACCCCGGCCGTGCTCGACTGGTTTGGCGAGGTTTATGAGGCCGGGCGCTGCGCCGCCGTGCTGGGCAATCACGAAGTCAACCTCATCCGCGAAGACGCCAAGGACGGCGCAGGCTGGTACTTCGACGCCCGCACCGAGCGCGACCGCGCCAAATACGCCCCCTTCGTCATCGCCTCGCCCGCCCAGCGCGAGCGCCACGCCGCGCTGTGCAACCGCCTGCCCGTGGCGCTGGAGCGCGAAGACCTGCGCGTGGTGCACGCCGCCTGGCAGGCCGCGCCCATTGCCGCCGCGCGCGGCTTTGCCCTGGGCACGGCGCGCCGCCAGTACGACCGCTTCGAAGAACAAGCGGCCGAACAGGCGCGCAGCGGCTCGCTGCAACGCCGCATCCAGCAAGAGCGCGCCGCCTGGCCGCATGACCTGGAAGATGGCCAGCACCAACCGCCGCTGCTGCGCGCGCACGGCGAGCGCGAGCTGCTCAAGCAAACCCACAACCCCCTCAAAATCCTTACCACCGGCGTCGAAGCCGCCGCCGCCCAGCCCTTTTACGCAGGCGGCAAATGGCGCTTCACCGATCGCCAACCCTGGTGGAACGCCTACGACGAGGCCACGCCCGTGGTCATCGGCCACTACTGGCGGCTCTTTGACGCCCCCGGCCCCGGCGCGCATGCCGAAAGCGCGCTGTTTGCCGGCATCCCCGGCAACGCCTGGCACGGCAAGCGCGGCAACGTCTTTTGCGTGGACTTCTCCGCTGGCGCGCGCTGGAGCGAACGCCTGCAAGGCCAGCACGACCCGCGCCAAAGCCGCTTCCACCTCGCCGCCCTGCGCTGGCCGGAGAAAACCCTGGTCTTCGACACCGGCGAGAGCTGGGCCACCGTGGCCGCACCCTCTGCCTGAAGCGCTTGGTGCGCCGTGCCCAAATACGCCGCCAACATGCCCCCATCCGACCGATCCATGCAATCGCAGGCATGGCTGCGCACCTGGCTGGCGCGCCTGCTCAAAGCCCTGGGCCTGCTGGCTCTGGCCATTGCTTTGCTGTGGGCGGGCCTGGCCATCTGGGCGCTGCTGCGCGGCCCCACGCCAGAGCAGCAGCATGCGCTGGCCGCCTTGCGCAATCCAGCCGCCACGCCCGCCAACTCTGCCCAGACCAGTCCGCAAGACGGCTTTGCCGCCCTGTGGCTGCTGGCGCGCGACGTCCCGGCAGAGCAGCAACATGCTATAGCCTGGCAGGATGTGGAGCACTTCGTCAGCTACCGTGGCGATGCCTGGCCAGCCCCTTCCGAGCGCTTTGCCGAGCTGACGCCGCAGGAACATGCCAGCTGGTGCCGCGTTTGGGATGAGCAGCCCTGCCTGCAGCGCGTACGCGCCGATCTGCCGCGCTTTCAGGCCCAAATCCAGGCCCACCAAGCGCTGCTCCAGCGCATCGCCGCACTGGCCAACTACGGCTACGTCAGCCAGCCCTTCGTCTGGCGCATGGACACGCCGCTGCCCTCTTACCAGCACCTGTTCTACCCGGCTACCCAATACGCCGTGCAGTTCTGGAGCGGCCAGCCCGAACAGGCCATGCACGGCCTGTGCCGACACACCGACACCGTGCAACGCCTGCTGCAAGGCCCGCACAGCACCCTCATCGCCCAAATGGTTGCCGCCGCGCAGTTGCGCCAAAGCGCCGCGCTGCTGGCCGACATGCTCTACCACGCGCCCCAAGTCCAGGCGCCTTCAAACTGTCTACAAGCCTTTGCCCCGCAGCCCGATCACGCCCAGTCCTTGTGCGACATCGCCCGCAATGAATACCAATTCAGCCTTGGAGCCCTGCGCCACCCTCTGCCCTCATGGGCGCGCGACGCCTTTCTAGAAGGCAGCGTAGAAGGCAGCGGTCTGGAAAGCGGCCCGCAGCATTCCCGCATCAGGCGCTGGCAGCGCATCCTGGTGGCGCTGCTGCCCGCGTGGAGCCACGACCACACCTTGCGCCGCCTAAGCGCCCCCCGTTATGCCTGGGTCTGCACGCCCGAGGCCCAGCAAGCGCTGTCCCAGGCCGATTTCGCCCGGCTGCACGCGCTGGGAGCCGCCCACGCCCAGGCCATCGCCTGGCAAGCTGCTTGCGCTTTGGCTCCCAAAGCCTGCTTATGGAACACCGGCGAGCCTATTTTTGCAGCCCAGCCCAGCTACCCGCAGCGCCTGCACGACCGCGAAGCCACCCGCCGCGCCATCGCCAGCCTGCTGTGGCTGCGCATGCAGCCCACACCTGCGCCTGCCGCTGGCGCATCGGCGCTGCAAGCCTGGCAGGCCCTGTTCGCGCAGCGCCCCGCCGAGCTGCGCCTGCCTGGCAGCACACCAGAGATCACCTCCTTGCCCGATGGCGCCTGGGCCTTGCACGTCCCGCTGCATGACAACGCGCGCGCCACAGCCCTGCAGCTACCCTTCGCCCCATTCGCCCAGTAACGCCGCCCACGCCATCCCAAACCGGCCCCCACCCTGCGCATACAATGCGCGCTGCCATGCCGCCTGGCGCCAGTGCGCCGGCCTGTTCATTACTTTCACCAGCGCTCGGCGCCTGTCGCCCCCGCAGCGCCAAGGACAACACCATGACCCAGGAAAACGACAAGGATTCGCGCATTGCACTGTTTCTCGTCTTCACCCTCATCGGCCTGATCGTCGCGGGCGTGCTGTGGTTTGCCACGGCCGGCGCACTCAAGCGCAACAAGGCCGTTGCACCGCCGCCTGTGGTTCAGCCGCAGGCCACCCATGCCTCCGTCGGCCCTGGCGGCGCAACAGTCGTGCCAGGCACCCGCGCCTCGGTCAGCCCGGGCAGCGCCCCTGTGGCGGTAGCGGGCGACACGCCAAGAGTAGAGCTGACTGGCTCCATGGCCACCTTCTTGTTCGCACAAGACAGCGCGGCCGCACCTGGCAGCGCACAGGCCGAGCCCATTCTGGCCCCGCTGCTGGAGCGCCTGCGCGCAGGCGGCAAGCTGCACATCCTGCCGTTCAATGGCACGCAGTCCCAGACAGCGGCCAATGCCCTGCTGCCCAAGCAGCGTGGCCACCAGGTGTACGAGCTGCTGCGCAGCCTGGGCGTGCCCGCATCGCAGCTGCTGCTGGCCGAAGTGCAGAGTGATCCCCTGAGCGCCGACTGGCTGCAGGCCCAGCGCGTGGAGGTGGTGGTACTGCCCCAGCCAACCCCTGCCAGCGCCGTCTCCCCAGCAACGCCTATCGCCCCTGCGCCCGCCCCCGTAAACCCTGTGCCTGCGCCCATCGCCGACGTGCAGACCCCCTCGCCAGCCGTACAGCCAGCTGTGGCCCAGCCCAGCAGCGCCGCACAGGATGGCCCGCGCGTGGCCGTTGAAGGCGGCGTGGTCAAGTTCTACTTTGGCGTGGCCAGCGATGCTCTGGCCGATGGCGCTGCCCAGGCGCTGGCCGAAGTGGTCACCGCCGTGGCCGCAGGGCAAAGCGCGGTGATTTCCGGCTACACCGACCCCACGGGCAATGCCGCTTTCAATGAAGAGCTGGCCAAGAAGCGCGCTCAGGCCGTGCAGCGCACGCTGCTTGAGCTGGGCGTGCCCCAGGAGCGCATCACCCTGGAGAAGCCTCAGTCTCACACAGGCAGCGGCGACAACGCCGAAGCCCGTCGCGTCGAGGTGCGACTCGCCCCCTGAAGGCCGTAACCTCCAACCCCAGACAGACCAAACGCCGCGCAATGCCTGTTGCGCGGCGTTTTTTTCTTGCCGCCAGCCAACACCACACAAAGGCCGCAGCCCCCATCTACACAGGCGCACAGCTTTCAAAATCCAAGTCGTGCCAAGAGGGCTGGCATGCAAAGACCACTGTTACACTTGCAGCCCATTGCTTTTTTCTGCAACAGCCGGAGGAGATTCATGACATCTAGACATATTGGCGCACTTGGCATGCTGGCCATCGGCGCCGCCCTGCTCCCTATGGCAGGGGCCCATGGGCAGGAAAGCCCATCGCCGCAGCCGCCTCACATCTACGAGCAAGGCGACTTCCGCGTGGTCTATCAAGCCCCTTGGCAAGGCCTGCTGGAGAAGTTCAAGCTGTTCGACCATGTCACCTCCGGCTTCGCTGGCGGAGAAATCCAGTGGTACTACAACGATGCCAACCGGCCCGCTGCCTATGCCTCCGCCGACGCAGCCATTGCCGCGCTGCAAAACGGCATGCAGCAATGGCAGACGGTGTGCAATGTGCGCTTTGTCTACAAGGGCACGACCACCAATCTGCCAGGGCTGGCACTCAATGGCAGCCATGATGGCCAGAACACGATCGGCTGGCACGACCCAGGCAACAACAGCGTCGCAGGCACAGGCGGCGTGGGTACGTCAAACGGCCAAGCCGTAGAAGGCGATGTCTGGCTGTCCTCGCGCTACCGGGCCAGCAACAAAACCATCATCCATGAACTGGGTCACATGATGGGCATTGCCCACTCCGATGTGGACGATGTCGTGATGTCCGGCCCGCCGCTGACGAGTTACTCCCCCAACCCATCCCAGACTCTGCAGCCCGACGACATCGCAGCCTGCCGCCATCTCTACGGCGCGCCCTCGACTGGCACGGTGATTGCCGCAGTGGCGCCCACGGTGCTGAATTTCGGCAATGTGGTGCAAGGGCAAACTTCTGCTGCCCAAACAGTGACCTTGACCAATCAGGGCACGGCCGATTTGACGCTGACGCAGGCGCCCAGCGTAGCCGCGCCTTTTGCCATTGCCGCAACCGGCACGACCTGTGCGGCCAACACCACCCTGGCAACCAACCAGAGTTGCACAGTCGCCGTGGCGTACACGCCTACGGCCCTGGGCGGCTCATCGGGCTCGCTGACCTTCAAACACAACGCCTCGCCAGCCACCACCACCGTGGCACTGAACGGCACCGGGGTTGCAGCCCCGATACCCGCCGTGCAGCTGACGCCCGATCCCGTGAATTTCGGGACCGTCACCGTGGGGGGCAATGCCCAGCAAGACGTGACGGTGCGCAATAGCGGTAACGCGCCCTTGAATCTGACGCAAATCACCGCCCCCGCGCCCTTCAGCGTCATCGGTGGCAGCTGCGCTGTGGGCACTCCCGTGGCCGCAGGCAGCACCTGCACCGTGCGGCTGCGCTTTACGCCCACCAACGCCGGCAATGCACAAGAGCTGCTGCGCATCACGCACAATGGCACGCCCAATGTCAGCGAATTGTCTTTGAGAGGCCAGGGTGTCAATGCTGCGGCCCCCAATGCACAGTTGAGCACCAGCGCGCTCAACTTCAGCGGCATCACGCTCAACAACACCTCGCCAGCGCAAACCGTCACGCTGACCAACAATGGCACAGCCCCGCTGACTTTGAGCGCAGCGCCTGCAGTTGCCGCCCCCTTCCAGATCACCGGCGGCACCTGCACAGCCAACATGAACATTGCCCCTGGTGACAGATGCACCATCAGCGTGGTCTTCAAGCCCACGACCGCAGGTCCAGCCAATGGCTCGCTAACGATTGCCCACAATGCCGCCGGCAGCCCAGCGACCGTGGCACTGCGCGGCGTGGGCCAGGCTGCGCCAGCGCCCAATGTGCAGCTCTCGCCCACCACGCTGGATCTTGGCAACGCCACAGTGGGCGAGAGCTCGGCAGTCCGAACCGTGACCTTGACCAACAACGGCACAGGCCCGCTGACCTTGGGGGCAGCACCCACCGTATCCGGTCCCTTCGAGATCGCCGCTGGCAGCACCTGCACCGCCAGCGCAAACATCGCCGCAGGCGGCAGCTGCTCCATCGACGTGCTCTTCAAGCCTACAGCCGCAGGGCCGGCCAATGGCGCGCTGAGCATTGCCCACAATGCTGCAGGTAGCCCATCGATCGTAGCCCTGCGCGGCGTGGGCCAGGCTGCGCCAGCACCCAATGTGCAGCTCTCGCCCGCCGCGCTGGATCTTGGCAGTGCCACGGTAGGCGCCAGCTCGGCAGCCCAGACCGTGACCTTGACCAACAACGGCACAGCACCGCTGACCTTGGGTGCAGCCCCTGCAGTGACTGGCCCCTTCGAGATCGCCGCTGGCAGCACCTGCACCGCCGGCGCGAACATCGCCGCTGGCGGCAGCTGCGCTATCGACGTGGTTTTCAAGCCCACAGCCGCTGGCCCAGCCAACGGCACGCTGAGCATTGCCCACAATGCCGCAGGCAGCCCAGCGACCGTCGCCCTGCGCGGCGCGGGCCAGGCTGCACCAGCGCCCACTGCGCAGGTCTCGGTTGGCCATTGGGAGTTTGGCGTGATCGCCGTGGGCAATGAATCTGCGCCGGCCTCCATCACTTTCACCAACAGTGGCACGGCGCCGCTGACCCTGACGAGCCCGCCCTCGCTGACAGGCCCCAATGCCACAGCCTTCGTGCTGGATGTGGGCAGCTGCAACGTGGCAACGCTGGCGCCCGGTGCAAGCTGCACGGTGCAAGTGCGGTTCAAGCCCACGGTCACCGGCCTGCAAGAGGCTGAGCTGCGCTTTAATCACGACGCGGCAGGCAGCCCGACCATCGTGCGCCTGCGTGGCGGCGTGCCGCTGGGCGCAACACCCGTGCCGGCGCTGGCACCGCTGCTGCTGCTGCTGCTCTCGCTGGGCCTGGGCGCCACCGGCCTGCTGCAGCGTGGCCTGCGGCGCAAGGCATGAAAATGCCATGAGCCCAGGCGGCCTGCCCGCTGCCAAGCTGGTGTGAAGCCAGCTGGCAGCAGACAGCGCGAAGCGGGCAAACCGCCGCCTCATTCTCATTGAGGCGCGCGAAACCCAAAACAGCCCCGTCCATGGCTTTGTGCCATGGACGGGGCCGTTTTTCATCGGCGCCTATGTGCTTGGCAGCGGCAGGCGCTCAGCCCCGCCACCAGGAACAGCAGGCCCAAGCGCCTTCAGCGCCCGGCGCCCGCCTCGTGGGCCGATTCATCACTGGGCATTTGCAGGCGCTGCAAGGCCTGGCGCAGCGGCTCTGGCAAAGGCACGGGGCGGCGGCTGTCGCGATCGACATAAACGTGCACGAAATGCCCGCGCGCGGCGCACACCGCCTGGCCTTCGGCAAAGATTCCCAGTTCATAGCGCACGCTGGAGCGCCCCAAGTGCGCGGTGCGCAAGCCCACCTCTATGGCTTGCGGGAAGGCCAGCGGCGCGAAGTAATTGCACTGGGTCTCGATCACCAGGCCGATGACGCCGCCTGCATGGATGTCGAGCACGCCCTGGTTGATGAGGTAACGGTTGACGGCCGTATCAAACCAGCTGTAGTAAACGACGTTGTTGACGTGGCCATAAATGTCGTTGTCGCTCCAGCGCGTGTCGATGCGCTCAAAAGCGGCAAAGGCGCTGCGCGGCAAAGGCTCAGGCCGAGAAGCTGAAGAAGGCGAAGGGGTGCTGGCAATGCGCATGGTCGGTCTAGGAGAAAAAGAAAACGATGGTCAGGAAAAGCGGCTGCGACGCAGCACGCTGGCCAGGGCAGCCAGCAATGCACAGCCGGCAGCCAATGCAAAAGCGGTTTGCGGTCCACCCAGATAGTGCGGCGGCGGCCACAGCGTGAACACGCCGGCGGCCAGCGCCGCGCCCAGCGATTGCCCCGTCAGGCGGGCCGTGCCCAGCATGCCGCCTGCGGCGCCGCTGCGCGTGCGCGGCCCAGCCGTGAGGATGATGTGATTGTTGGGCGACTGGAACAAGCCAAAGCCCGCGCCACACAGCCAGGCCGCGCAGCCCAGTGCCCACAACGGCGCATGCAGCGGCAGCAAGGCCAGCAGCAGCAACCCTGCCGCCAGCACCAGCATGCCCAGCGCGCCCAACACCGCGCCGGGAAAGCGCCCGATGCTGCGCCCGGCCCACGGCGCCACCAACACAATGGCCAGGGGCCACATGCTCACCAACAAACCCGTCTGCCACGGCGCATGGTGCAGGATGCTCAGGCTCAGAAACGGCAGGGCAATGAAGCTGAGCATTTGCGCCGCAAAAGCCATCACCGAGGCGCACATGGACAGCGCAAACACCGGAATGCGCAGCAAATCGAGCGGCAGCAGCGGCTCGGGCAGCCGGCGCTGGCGGCGCACGTGCCAGATCCACAGCAGCAGACTCAAGCCCAATACAGCCGCGCCCAGGCGGCCATGCCAGCCCCAGTGGCCATGCGCCAGCCAGTGCGACAAGCCATGCGCGGCCAGCGCATCCACGGCCCAGAACAGCAGACCGAAGGCCAGGATGTTAAGCAACCAGTCCAGCGCCGAAAACGGCGTGCGCCCGCTGCACTGGCCCACCGGCAGATGGCGCCGCCCCAGCACCACCACGGCCAGCGCCAGCGGCACGCCCAGCGCAAACAACCAATGCCAGGACAGCAGCGACAGCACCAGCGAGGCCAGCGCCGGGCCTGCCACGGCGGCCATGGCCACGGTCATGGCATTCAAGGCAATGCCACGCCCCAGCAAGGCGCTGGGATAGACCTGACGCACCAGCGCGGCATTGACGCCCATGACAGCCGCGCCGGCCACGCCCTGCGCCGCGCGGCACAGCACCAACAGCCACAGCGCTGGCGCCAGCGCGCACAGCAGCGCGGCGCAGGCAAACAGGCCCATGCCCCACAGATACACGCGGCGGTAGCCCAGGCGCTCGCCCAGCGAGGCCATGGGCAGCAGCAGGCCCAGCACGGCCAACTGATAACCCGTGACGACCCTGACGGCCGAGGCCGCTGGCACATCAAAAGCGCGCGCGATCTTGGGCAGCGCCAGCGTCACGATGGAGCCATCGAGCACCACCAGCACCAGGCCCAGCAGAATCACGACCACGGCCTTGCGCCGCTGCACTGGCGGCAGGCCATCGGCCTGGTCGGCCGTGGCCTGTGGGGCTGCGGTCGTCGTGGGCGCTGGGGGGTGCAGAAGATCGGAGGCGGGCACGGTAAGAGCCTGTTCAAAGTCTTGGTGCGAGCGAGCAAGAAGCGGTTTGGGATGGCTGCAAGGCGCAAAAACCCAGACGGGCCTTGTGGCTTGGCCTGGCTTTGCAACACAGCAGACCACCCGAACCTGCTCTCTTGCCCGCCGTGCAGCGACTTTAGAGCGTGTTATGCAGTCAGTGGCTGCGCTGGCGCGCGATTATCGCGGCCAGGGCGCCTGGCCTGTCGTCCCCAGACCTGTGTCGCTGTCGCGCGCGAATCATGGCCGATGGGGGTGAGGAATCACGAAATAATGCGTCCTTTGTACAGGCTCTGACCCCAGCTTCACGGCACAGAAAGGACACGCGCGCATGACCACCGAATCCCTGCTCCAGCTGTTGCACCAGACCGTGGGCGAGGCCCACGTGCTCACCGGCACCGGGCTGGAGCGCTACGAGCGCGACTGGCAGCAGCGCGTGCATGGCAAGGCCCTGGCTGTGGTGCGCCCGGCCAGCACGGCCGAGGTGGCTGCCGTGCTGGCTGCCTGCGCCCAGGCGCAGGTGGCGGTGGTGCCCCAGGGCGGCAACACCGGGCTGGTGGCCGGCGGCGTGCCCGATGCCTCGGGCACGCAAGTGGTGTTGAGCCTGCAACGCATGCAGGCGGTGCGCGCCATCGATGCGCACAACATGACCATGACGGTCGAGGCCGGCTGCACGCTGCAGCAGGTGCAACAGGCCGCCGCCCAGGCCGGCTTGCTGTTCCCGCTCAGCCTGGGCTCGGAGGGCAGCTGCACCATTGGCGGCAATCTGGCCACCAACGCTGGCGGCACGCAGGTGGTGCGCTATGGCAATGCGCGCGAACTCTGCCTGGGTCTGGAAGTCGTCACCGCCCAGGGGCAGGTCTGGGAGGGGCTTTCGGGCCTGCGCAAGGACAACACCGGCTACGACCTGCGCGATTTGTTCATCGGCAGCGAAGGCACGCTGGGCGTCATCACCGCCGCCACGCTGCGCCTGTACCCACAGCCGGTGGCGCAGCTGACGGCCTGGGTGGCGCTGCCCGACCTGCAGCAAGCCAGCGCCCTGCTGCAACTGGCGCGCCAGCAGCTCGATGCGGGCCTGAGCGGCTTTGAGGTCATGAACCAGTTCGCGCTGAGCCTGGTGGCCAAGCACCTGCCGCAACTGCGCCCGCCAATGTGGCAAAGCCAGCCTTGGTGCGTGCTGCTGGAGCTCTCGGACAGCGAGTCCGAGCAACACGCCCGTGCGCGTTTCGAGCAGCTGCTGGAAGCGGCGCTTGAGCAGGGCCTGATCAGCGACGCCATCGTCGCCGCCAGTTTGCAGCAGGCCCAGGAGCTGTGGCACGTGCGCGAGGGCATCACCCTGGCGCAAGCGCAGGAGGGGCAGAACCTCAAGCACGATGTGTCGATCGCCATCTCCGCCATCCCACAGTTCGTGCAGCAGGCCAATGCCGCGCTGCTGAAGGCTTGGCCCGATGTGCGCATCCTCACCTACGGCCACCTGGGCGACGGCAACCTGCACTACAACGTGCAGCACCCGCAGGGCCAGACGCCAGCGCAGTTCAATGCCCGCCACGGCCAGGCGATTTCCGAGACGGTGTACGCGCTGGTGCGGCGCTTTGGCGGCTCCATCTCGGCCGAGCACGGCATCGGCGCCCTCAAGCGCGACACCCTGCCCCAATACAAATCCCCCGTGGCGCTGCAGCTCATGCAGGCCATCAAGCAAGCGCTCGATCCGCAAGCACTCATGAACCCCGGCAAGGTGCTGGCCTGGCCAACGGCCTCACAAGGCGGCCAAAGCGCCCCAAGCGGTGCAGAATAGCGCTTGCCGATAAGCCCCCGCCCTGCTCGCCCGCTGGCTAGCCCGACATTGGCAAAACGCTCGCGGCGGCGGGGCCATTCACTGTTTTTGGGAGAACCGAGCATGAAAAAAAGCGTGTATGCCATGAAACCCCGCGCCGCCCTGGCCGCCGTAGTGGCCGCAGTCCTGCCGCTGCTGATGGCCTGCCAGAGCACCCCGACCACGCCTACAGCGCAAGACCTGGCGGCCAAGACCCAGGCGCTGGCGTCACCGGTGCCGGTGCTGGCGCTGGACGCCAAGGGCCAGGCCATCATTGCCTACTTTGGCGCAGCCGACACGCCCCAGGAAGGCCAGCTGATGCAAGCGCCGCAGGAGCGCGGCTTCTACCGCATTTATCTGGGCAAGAACAACGCCGGCCAGCACCTGATCCAGGACATGTACCAGTCCAACGGCGCTGCGCAAACAGATGCCTTCGCCGTCGAGGCCAGCGCCAATCTGCAGGAGTGGGAAGTCATCGCCCAGGATGGCGAGATCGTCTACTACCGCCCCAGCGGTGAAGTGCGCGGCCGCACCGGCTACCGCGGCGGCCAGTTGCATGGGCGCGATGTGTACTACAACAACGATGGCTCCGAACGCTCGCTGTTCAGCTGGCGCGATGGCCTGCTCGAAGGGCCCTTCTTCGCGCGCGAGCCGGGCACGCAGCGCAGCGTCAGCGGCATGGCGCAAAACGATGAAATCGTCGACATCGGCGGCACCGACGCCCAGGGCGCGCCCCTGACGCCCGAGCAAGCGCTGGATTTACTCGAAACCTCGCTGCACGAGTGGCACAAAGACATCTTCGAGTAACCCCCTGGCACAACATCACACTGGCACGGCACAGCGCACGCGTGCCGGCGTGATGTTTTGATGGACCTGCGCCATCCCCACGCATTGACTGAGAAAAGGCTGCCATGAATTCGCCCACCCCGACCTTCGCCCCCATGCCCGATGCCCAGGGCTTCTTCGGCCCCTACGGCGGCCAGTTCATCCCGCCCGAACTCAAACAGGCGATGGACGAGATCGACCGGGCCTATGAAGACATTCGACAGCGCGAGGACTTCCAGCAGGAGCTGGCCGAGCTGTTTGCCGATTACGTCGGCCGCCCCAGCCCGATCTTTCACGCCAAGCGCCTGTCGGCGCAGCTGGGCGGCGCGCAAATCCACTTGAAGCGCGAAGACCTCAACCACACCGGCGCGCACAAGATCAACCACTGCCTGGGCGAGGCGCTGCTGGCGCGCTTCATGGGCAAGAAGAAGGTGATCGCCGAAACCGGCGCTGGCCAGCATGGCGTGGCGCTGGCCACCGCCTGCGCCATGGTCGGCATCCCCTGCGAGATCCACATGGGGCAGGTGGATGTGGAAAAGGAGCATCCCAATGTCACCAAGATGCGCATCCTCGGCTGCAAACTGGTGGCGGTGACACGCGGCGCGGCCACCTTGAAGGAGGCAGTGGACAGCGCCTTCGAGGAATACCTGAAGAACCCGCAGGACTATCTGTATGCCATCGGCTCGGTGGTCGGGCCGCATCCATTCCCGAAGATGGTGCGCGATTTCCAGGCCATCATCGGCCGCGAGGCGCGCGCGCAGTTCCTCGCCAAACATGGCCGCCTGCCCGACTTTGTCACCGCCTGCGTGGGCGGCGGCTCCAACGCCATCGGCATGTTCACCGCTTTTCTGGACGATGCCGATGTTCAGTTGGTGGGCGTCGAGCCCGCTGGCGAGGGGCTGGACAAGCCCGGCCGCCATTCGGCCACGCTCACGCGCGGCCATCCGGGGCACATCCACGGCATGGCCTGCTATGTGCTGGAAGAGGCCGAAGGCGTGCCAGCGGCGGTGCATTCGATTGCCTCGGGGCTGGACTATCCGGGCGTCGGCCCGCAGCACAGCTACCTCAAGGACATTGGCCGGGTGCAGTACCAGACCGCCAGCGATGAGGAAGCGCTGCAGGCCTTCATGACCCTGTCGCGCGTCGAGGGCATCATCCCGGCGCTGGAAAGCGCGCACGCAGTGGCCTGGGCCATGCGCAGTGCGGCCACGCTGCCTGCCGATCGGCACATCCTGGTCAACCTCTCCGGGCGCGGCGACAAGGATGCCGACTACGTGGCCGACAAGCTCGGGCTGTGACTGGCATCAGGACCTAGGCTGAATCGACATTCACCCCACCCACAAGGGAATCGATGCGAGGTAGAGGAAGGCCAGGAAGTGGGAGGGCTTGCGGTCGAAGCGAGTGGCGATGCGGCGGAACTGTTTGAGCCTGGCAAAG
>NZ_NTBH01000018.1:0-5813 GCF_002288875.1 Vandammella animalimorsus
TCCGTTTCACTGTCCTGTTCGGGATGGGAAGGAGTGGTTCCAGACTGCTATTGTCATCAGGCATAACTGGTGTTGTTGCTGATTTTTTACAGCAACAAAAAGCATAGAGTCGAATCGAGTGATTTTGATTGCGTTGGCCAGCCTTAGCGGTTTGCTGCTGTGCTTTGTCGATCGTTGTGGGATCGATTTGTCAAAGTTATAGGGTCAAGCCTCACGGGCAATTAGTACTGGTTAGCTCAATGCATTGCTGCACTTGCACACCCAGCCTATCAACGTCGTAGTCTTCAACGACCCTTTAGGGGGCTCAAGGCCCCGGCAGATCTCATCTTGGGATGAGTTTCCCGCTTAGATGCTTTCAGCGGTTATCTCGTCCACACTTAGCTACCCGGCGATGCCACTGGCGTGACAACCGGTACACCAGAGGTGTGTCCACTCCGGTCCTCTCGTACTAGGAGCAGGTTCCCTCAAATCTGCAGCGCCCACGGAAGATAGGGACCAAACTGTCTCACGACGTTTTAAACCCAGCTCACGTACCTCTTTAAATGGCGAACAGCCATACCCTTGGGACCGACTTCAGCCCCAGGATGAGATGAGCCGACATCGAGGTGCCAAACACCGCCGTCGATATGAACTCTTGGGCGGTATCAGCCTGTTATCCCCAGAGTACCTTTTATCCGTTGAGCGATGGCCCTTCCATACAGAACCACCGGATCACTTAGTCCTAGTTTCCTACCTGTTCGACTTGTCAGTCTCACAGTCAAGCACGCTTATGCCTATGCACTATTAGCACGATGTCCGACCGTACCTAGCGTACCTTCGAACTCCTCCGTTACGCTTTGGGAGGAGACCGCCCCAGTCAAACTGCCTACCATGCACTGTCCCCCGCCCTGATTCAAGGGCGCAGGTTAGAACCTCAAACACACCAGGGTGGTATTTCAAGGACGGCTCCATGAGAACTAGCATCCTCACTTCAAAGCCTCCCACCTATCCTACACAGATCTGTTCAAAGTCCCATACAAAGCTACAGTAAAGGTTCATGGGGTCTTTCCGTCTTTCCGCGGGGAGATTGCATCATCACAAACATTTCAACTTCGCTGAGTCTCAGGAGGAGACAGTGTGGCCATCGTTACGCCATTCGTGCAGGTCGGAACTTACCCGACAAGGAATTTCGCTACCTTAGGACCGTTATAGTTACGGCCGCCGTTTACTGGGACTTCGATCAAGAGCTTGCACCCCATCACTTAATCTTCCAGCACCGGGCAGGCGTCACACCCTATACGTCCACTTTCGTGTTTGCAGAGTGCTGTGTTTTTAATAAACAGTCGCAGCCACCTATTTTTTGCAACCCGTTCATGCTCAGATGCTCTCATCACACTAATAGGGCACACCTTCTCCCGAAGTTACGGTGTCAATTTGCCGAGTTCCTTCTCCTGAGTTCTCTCAAGCGCCTTAGAATACTCATCTCGCGCACCAGTGTCGGTTTGCGGTACGGTCGCCTATAGCTGAAGCTTAGTGGCTTTTCCTGGAACCCCGTTCAGTGACTTCATGAGCAAGCTCACTCGATCGACAGCCTCGGTATATGTGTGCCGGATTTGCCTAACACACGCCTACTTCTGCCTAAACCAACTATTCCAACAGTTGGATCACCTATTAAGATTCGTCCCCACATCGCACTATAGGTCGGTGCAGGAATATTAACCTGCTTCCCATCAGCTACGCATCTCTGCCTCGCCTTAGGGGCCGACTCACCCTACGCCGATGAACGTTGCGTAGGAAACCTTGCGCTTACGGCGAGGAGGCTTTTCACCCCCTTTAACGCTACTCATGTCAGCATTCGCACTTCTGATACCTCCAGCAGCCTTTACAAGCCACCTTCGCAGGCCTACAGAACGCTCTCCTACCACGCACAGTAAACTGTGCATCCGCAGCTTCGGTAACTGGCTTGAGCCCCGTTACATCTTCCGCGCAGGACGACTCGATCAGTGAGCTATTACGCTTTCTTTAAATGATGGCTGCTTCTAAGCCAACATCCTGACTGTCTATGCCTTCCCACCTCGTTTCCCACTTAGCCAATTTTAGGGACCTTAGCTGGCGGTCTGGGTTGTTTCCCTCTCGTGTCCGGACGTTAGCACCCGGTGCACTGTCTCCCAAGCTGTACTCTGCGGTATTCGGAGTTTGCCTTGGTTTGGTAAGTCGCCATGACCCCCTAGCCAAAACAGTGCTCTACCCCCACAGGTAATACTTGAGGCACTACCTAAATAGTTTTCGGAGAGAACCAGCTATTTCCGAGTTTGTTTAGCCTTTCACCCCTATCCACAGCTCATCCGCTAATTTTGCAACATTAGTCGGTTCGGTCCTCCAGTACCTGTTACGGCACCTTCAACCTGGCCATGGATAGATCACTCGGTTTCGGGTCTACACCCAGCGACTAGACGCCCTATTCGGACTCGATTTCTCTTCGGCTCCCCTATTCGGTTAACCTCGCCACTGAATGTAAGTCGCTGACCCATTATACAAAAGGTACGCCGTCACCCCGAAGGGCTCCGACTTTTTGTAAGCATGCGGTTTCAGGATCTATTTCACTCCCCTCCCGGGGTTCTTTTCGCCTTTCCCTCACGGTACTGGTTCACTATCGGTCGATTACGAGTATTTAGCCTTGGAGGATGGTCCCCCCATATTCAGACAGGATTTCACGTGTCCCGCCCTACTTGTCTCTAGCCTAGTACCACACAGAATTTTCACATACGGGGCTATCACCCACTGTGGCCGGAGTTTCCAATCCGTTTTGTTGTCTTCTGCGCTATCACTAGAAGGCTGATCCGATTTCGCTCGCCACTACTTTCGGAATCTCGGTTGATGTCTTTTCCTCTGGGTACTTAGATGTTTCAGTTCTCCAGGTTCGCCTCGTTAACCTATGAATTCAGTCAACGATACCCTAACGGGTGGGTTTCCCCATTCAGAAATCTTCGGATCAATGCTCATTTGCCAGCTCCCCGAAGCTTATCGCAGGCTATCACGTCTTTCATCGCCTGTAATCGCCAAGGCATCCACCACATGCTCTTATTCACTTGACCCTATAACTTTGACTTCTGCTTTCGCAAAAACCTCCATCACAGAACAAGCAAACTTGCTTACGCGTTTGCCGTAATTCACGCTTGTCTTGAAGAGCCACCTAAAAATTTTTAGATGACTCAGAGAACAATCGTCAATTACTGAACAATTCAAACTTCTTTGAATGTTCGTTGTTGACGCAATCAAAATCATTGCTGATGGCACGGCGCAGATTTACTGCTTTCCATCAGCAACGCTGATTCGACTCTATGATTTTTTAAAGAACAGCCAATTTCATCGATTGATATCGACAAACAACAAAAAAGCCTTTTAAGACCAAAATCTTTTAAAGCCCTTTTGGTGTTTAACGAAACTGCGCATTCTACTACAGTTTATGATGCATTAGCATCGATGTCGAATGCTTTTTTTGGTGGAGGATGACGGGATCGAACCGACGACCCCCTGCTTGCAAAGCAGGTGCTCTCCCAGCTGAGCTAATCCCCCAATAGATTCAATCCATTGGATTTCATCCACCCCATCTTTCGATAGGATTTTGGTGGGTCTAGTTGGGCTCGAACCAACGACCCCCGCCTTATCAAGACGGTGCTCTAACCAGCTGAGCTACAGACCCATCATCGAATACCTGTTGGGTATTCGATTTCCATTCCAACAACCGATAAGTGTGGACGCTTGGCAAAAGCTGCCTTTTCCAGAAAGGAGGTGATCCAGCCGCACCTTCCGGTACGGCTACCTTGTTACGACTTCACCCCAGTCACGAGCCCTGCCGTGGTAAGCGCCCTCCTTACGGTTAAGCTACCTACTTCTGGCAGAACCCGCTCCCATGGTGTGACGGGCGGTGTGTACAAGACCCGGGAACGTATTCACCGTGACATGCTGATCCACGATTACTAGCGATTCCGACTTCACGCAGTCGAGTTGCAGACTGCGATC
This sequence comes from Vandammella animalimorsus, assembly GCF_002288875.1. Taxonomy (NCBI): domain Bacteria; kingdom Pseudomonadati; phylum Pseudomonadota; class Betaproteobacteria; order Burkholderiales; family Comamonadaceae; genus Vandammella; species Vandammella animalimorsus. The sequence goes on from NZ_NTBH01000018.1 coordinate 4,003, forward strand.
CGGACTACGACCGGCTTTATGGGATTTGCTCCCCCTCGCGGGTTGGCTGCCCTTTGTACCGGCCATTGTATGACGTGTGTAGCCCCACCTATAAGGGCCATGAGGACTTGACGTCATCCCCACCTTCCTCCGGTTTATCACCGGCAGTCTCATTAGAGTGCCCAACTTAATGATGGCAACTAATGACAAGGGTTGCGCTCGTTGCGGGACTTAACCCAACATCTCACGACACGAGCTGACGACAGCCATGCAGCACCTGTGTTACGGCTCTCTTTCGAGCACCAAGCCATCTCTGGCAAGTTCCGTACATGTCAAAGGTGGGTAAGGTTTTTCGCGTTGCATCGAATTAAACCACATCATCCACCGCTTGTGCGGGTCCCCGTCAATTCCTTTGAGTTTTAGTCTTGCGACCGTACTCCCCAGGCGGTCAACTTCACGCGTTAGCTTCGTTACTGAAGAAATGAATCCCCAACAACCAGTTGACATCGTTTAGGGCGTGGACTACCAGGGTATCTAATCCTGTTTGCTCCCCACGCTTTCGTGCATGAGCGTCAGTGCAGGCCCAGGGGATTGCCTTCGCCATCGGTGTTCCTCCGCATATCTACGCATTTCACTGCTACACGCGGAATTCCATCCCCCTCTGCCGCACTCCAGCAATGCAGTCACTAATGCAGTTCCCAGGTTGAGCCCGGGGATTTCACATCGGTCTTGCATCGCCGCCTGCGCACGCTTTACGCCCAGTAATTCCGATTAACGCTCGCACCCTACGTATTACCGCGGCTGCTGGCACGTAGTTAGCCGGTGCTTATTCTTACAGTACCGTCATGATCCCCAGGTATTAACCAGAGACTTTTCGTTCTGTACAAAAGCAGTTTACAACCCGAAGGCCTTCGTCCTGCACGCGGCATTGCTGGATCAGGCTTGCGCCCATTGTCCAAAATTCCCCACTGCTGCCTCCCGTAGGAGTCTGGGCCGTGTCTCAGTCCCAGTGTGGCTGGTCGTCCTCTCAGACCAGCTACAGATCGCAGGCTTGGTAGGCCTTTACCCCACCAACTACCTAATCTGCCATCGGCCACTCCAATCGCGCAAGGCCCGAAGGTCCCCTGCTTTCATCCGTAGATCTTATGCGGTATTAATCCGGCTTTCGCCGAGCTATCCCCCACAATTGGGCATGTTCCGATGTATTACTCACCCGTTCGCCACTCGTCATCAGGTGCAAGCACCCATGTTACCGTTCGACTTGCATGTGTAAAGCATGCCGCCAGCGTTCAATCTGAGCCAGGATCAAACTCTTTAGTTCGATCTCTATAAACTCACTCACTTAAGCGGAATTGAAGTTCTCCTGTAAGCTAAAAGCCTACACACTTCGATTCTGTGCTGTGAGCGCTTGGCATTTCTGCCGCACTTTGCTTGCGCAAAGTTTTGCGGCAACTTTTATTTCAAACGCCCACGCTTATCGGCTGTATATTTTTAATGAACCTTACTTGCCATCCAACGATTTGGATTCGCATCGTTTCGCAATCAGCGAAGCCCTCTACTATAACACAAAATTTCAAGCACTCAAGAAATTTTTGAACTTTTTGAAATCTTGCTTCGAAGACAGCTTCACATCTAGCGAAGCCCTCTACTATAACACGAAAAATTTCAAATCAACAAAATTTTGAAATTTTTCATGCAGCCTGCCAACCAGGCTTTCGAGGAAACTCCACATTGTAGCAGAAATTTTGAGTCAGTCAACTAACCTCAACAGCATCTGCCACCGCAACCACCCAATAGAGCAGCTGCAATCAAGCGAAGGCGTGACTATAACA
>NZ_NTBH01000019.1:0-2146 GCF_002288875.1 Vandammella animalimorsus
GCAGGGTGTCCTCGCCGTCTTCGCCGTAGAGTTCGTCGCCGCCCGTGCCGCCGATGAGTTCGTCGCGCCCACTGCCGCCGCGCAGCACGTCCAGGTCGCCGTCGTGCTCGCTGGCGTCGAGCAGGTCTTTGCCAGCGCCGCCAAACAGCTTGTCGCGCCCCTCGCCGGCAAACAGCCGGTCGTTGCCTTCGCTGCCTTCGGGCATGGCCACGGCGTCGTCGCCGTAGAGTACGTCGTTGTCATCGCCGCCGTGCAGCACGTCGTCGCCGGCCTGCCCGGCCATCCAGTCGTCGCCTGCGCCGCCGTCCAGATAATCCGTCCCGGTGCCGGCCAGTCGTTCGCTGCGCAAAAAGCTGCGACCGGGCGTGAGGCTGAAGTCCTGCGTCGAGTGGCTCCAGCTCCAGCGAAAGACCTGCCCGCTGGGCACGGCCACGCCGGCCTCCGCATGGCCATTGGGCAGGCGTCGCACCGTGCCATCGGCCTGCCATTGGTAGGCCGCCGTGCCTTGGTCCGCGCCGATGACCATGGAGCCACTGCCGACGAAGTAGTCCGCATCGCCCAGCAGCAGGTCCCGGCCGGCGCCGCCGCGCAGGGTGTCGTCTCCGTCGCCGCCGAACAGCACGTCTTCGCGGGCGCTGCCATAGATCAGGTCGCTGCCGGCCTGGCCGCTGATCCAGTCGCCACGGCGCATCTGGGCATCGTCGCTGTCGGTGCCGGCATCGGCCTGCAGGTAGCTGGCGCTGCCATCGCCGCCCCACAGCGTGTCGTTGCCGCCGCCGCCGGCGATGATGTCGCTGCCCCCGCCGCCATAGGCCACGTCCTCATCGTGATCGAGCTGGCTGCGGTTGACGCCCATGATCAAGAAGTCGCGCCCCTCGCCGCCCTGCACGTAGTCGCTGCCGCCAAAGGCATAGACCAGGTTGCTGTTGCCACCGCCGGTGTAGATCACGTCGCCATGACCGCTGCCGGTGAATTGCCCAGAGCGCGATTGGCTGCCATGCACCCAGATGCCTGCCGAGGCATGGGTGCCGATGTAGTGCTGGAACACGGGCGCGTCGCGGTGGTAGAGATCGAAGCGCTCGGGCTCGGGCACCACCCCAGGCACGTTGGCGTCGAGCTGCATGCCCAGCATGCCGTCCTGCCAGTTCTGCAGGCGCGCCAGGACGCGATAGCCATCGCTGCCGCGCGCCGCCAGCTCCCAGACGCCGTCGTCGCTCAATTGCTGCAGGCGATATTGGCCCTGGCTGTCCTGGTAGACCTGCGCACGGTTGTTGTCGGCAATGGGGATGTTGGGGCGCGAGAACACCATGCCATCGAGGCTCTGGCCATCCACTTCCAAGTGCCCATCGCCATCGACTTCCACTATCGTGTCCACGCCCGAGTCTTGGCTGCTGAGCACGTAGGTGTCGTGGCCTTGGCCGCCGTCCAGGTAATCGCTGCCGCTGCCGCCTTGCAAGATGTCAGCGCCCCCTTCGCCGTAGATGTGATCCTCGAAATCGCCGCCCTTGAGGGTGCTCGCGCCTTGATTGTTTTCCTCGCCGCCGAAGATGACGTAGCGCGCGGTATCGATGCCTGGCACCCGGGTGTTGATCTCCTCATTGCTGGGCAGATCGACGAACACCACATCACGCTCGCGTCTGGCGGCGTCGTTGGTGCCGCCATTCCTGCTCGATTGCGCGGCCAGAAAGCGCGCGCGGTCCTTCAGCCAGCCCTGGGTCAGGGTGCCCTGCCCGGTGGCAGCGTCGTACAGATCCAGCTGCCCCCCATCGTTGAGCGCGTGGTAATCCAGCCCCTGGATGAAGAACGGATTGAGCTGGCGCAAGGCATGGCGCACGGCCAGGCCCCGCGCATCACCCGCCTGGGCCCATTGCGTCATCTCGGCCACATCCCCCGCCAGCGCATGCAACTGCGCACCGGCATATTCGCTGGCAAGCTCCAGCTCCAGGGCCGCCGGGTTGGCAAACAGCTTGGCATTGAGCTCGTTGAGCTTGGCATACAACTGCTCACGGTCGTTGCGCACTGGCGTGCCGTTGAGCCAGAACAGCCGGCCAATGCGCTCCAGCGTTTGCTCCAGCGTCATGCCCTCGTCGTCGGAGATGGCCGTCAAAATCCAATCGATTTGCGACAGGCTCAAGTCCTTGTTCAG
>NZ_NTBH01000002.1:0-352346 GCF_002288875.1 Vandammella animalimorsus
GTTTGATGACCTGTCTGCGCCGCTCTTGCCGCGCTTCAGGGCTCAGCTTTCTCATGTCGATCATTTCCATAAGACATTATCTGCAGATTGAAGCTTTTATTTCAAGTTTTTTTATTTCTGATCAATAATTTTGAACAGGGCCGGGGAAGTCAGGCCGTTTTTTCTGCCTGAGCCTCCAGCCATGCGGGCTTGCGCTTTTGCAGAAAGGATTGCACGCCCTCCTTGCCCTCGTCACTGGCGCGGATGTCGGCAATGCCTTGCACGGTCTGCGCGATCAGCGCGGCGTTGATGTCGCGCTCGGCCACGTCCTGCAGCAGCTGCTTGCATTCCTTGACGGCATTGGGGCTGGCGCTGGTGAGCGCGCCCAGCAGCTCGGCCAGTTTGGCATCCAGCGCAGCTTCGTCGGGCACGACCTCGTGCACGAAGCCGATGCGCAGCGCCTCCTGCGCGCTGAAGCGCTCGGCGGTGAGGAAGTAGCGGTGCGAGGCGCGCGGCCCCATGGCGCGGATGACGTAGGGGCTGATGGTGGCCGGGATCAGGCCCAGCTTGACTTCGCTGAGGCAAAAGCCTGCGGCTTGCACGGCTACGGCCATGTCGCAGGCGGCCACCAGGCCCATGCCGCCGGCGTACACGTCGCCCTGCACGCGGGCAATGGTGGGCTTGGGGCAGGTGTAGATCACGCGCAGCATCTCGGCCAGCTTGCCTGCGTCGGCCAGATTCTCCTGGCGCGTGTAATCGGCCATGCGGCGCATCCAGTTCAGATCGGCCCCGGCGCAAAAGGCCTTGCCTTCAGCGGCCAGCACGATGGCGCGCACCTCGGGCGCTGCGCCCAATTGCGTGAAGGCCTGGGTGAGCTGGGCAATCACTTCGTCATTGAAGGCGTTGCGCACGTCCGGGCGCGAGAGGGTGACGGTGGCAACGTGGCCGGTGGTGGCGATGCGGATGGCTTGGGTCATGGCGGGTTGGAAGATGGTTATTGGATGCGGGCGTTCAGGCGTTTTGGGATTCACCATCTTGGGTGGCTGGCTCCAAAGCGAAGTTGAAGTGCTTTTGCGTGATGGTGGTTTGCAGTTGGTTGAAAAAGTCCTGTGTGGCTTTGAAGTTCACCCCTTTGGGAAGAGGGCGGTCTTGTTCTTTGGCGTAGCGGTATTCAGCCACTTTTTTGATGCAGCTCTGCAGCGCGGTGATCTGGTCAGGCATGCACAGCGCGGCACAGGTCAGCAAGCGGCGTGCGGCGCGTTGGCGCTCTTCGTATTGCTGGCGGATGGGGGCTTTGAAGGCTTCTTCTTCCTCGGCGCTCCGTTGGCCGCTCTTGGCTGCGATGCCGTCGTGCTTGACGGTGGCCAGCGCACTGGCGGAGCGCTCACCGCCCATGACGCTGATGCGGGCGTTGGGCCGCATCCACAGAAAGCGCGGGCTGCAGGTGCGGGCAGCGCTATTGAGGGCGGGGACGGGAAAATTATGGAGCAAATTCATAATGGCAAAACATTGCCGCATTCGGCCATGAGTGGAATTGATCGTCAATACGGGGTCTGGCCGGGAGTTGCCTTGCGTAAAAATTAATCTGTTGATTCTTTTAACACCCACTTGCCATCAATTTTTCTTATTACAATGCTTTTCTTGAGAGAGTTTCCATCAGTTTCAGTGCGCTCGCTAATTTTTATGTGGCCAATTTCCTTGTTGTCTTTGTATTGAATCCCCACGGTTGTCGAAGGGGTGGGTAATCCGCTGTCTACAATTAAATATTCCAATTCATTGTGTTTTCTTAGGATGCCAATATAGGCGTTGCTTTGTTGGTTCTTTATCGCCAGGTGCGAGTGATTGTCAGAGGGTCCTTCTTCATTCTGTTGAACCCAATATTGATCATGTTTATCTTGCGTTCCGCAAGATATAAGCGACAATGAAGATAAAATTAATAAACAATTCTTTCTCATAAAATTCCTTACAAATAAATTTCCATTCGCTCTTGCAATTTTTGCTTGAGGCTTGGGTAGATAGCAGTCACAGCCCGCCCCTTTGCACGGGTATGGGCTGGCCCGCTCGCAGCGCCTGCGTGATGGCATTGCGCTGGCGCCAGATGCTGCGCACGTAGGGGTCGGAGATGATGAAGCGGCCGTGGCCGATGCGGGCAATCAGGTTTGCGGCAATCAGCGCGTCCACCGTGGTTTGCACTTGCTTGACTTCCACCGGCAGCCCCAGGGCAGCGGCGTAGTCGGCCAGTGCGGCCTGGCCGTAGAGCTCGCGCGTGCCGTCTTCCGGCCCGTTGGCAATGCGGGCAAAAACCAGCTCGGCCAGCTCGCCACCAATCTCGCCGGCGCGGGCAAATTCAATGTCGGCTGCGGTCGAGGCCAGGGTGGCGCAGATGAGGTCAAACTCGGCATCGCTGCCTTGTGGCGCGGCCTGAAATTGGCCCAGCGCACGCTCGAACTCTTCCGGGCGGTGGCCCAGGGTTTGAAAGCCGCGCCAGGCGGCCTCGGGCGAGGGCAGGCGCACGCCATCGGCGGCCAGCTGGTTGAGCTTCCACTGCACGTAGGCTTGCGGCAGCGGCTCGAAGGTCGCGGTCACCGCGCCCTTGAACGGGTGTGAGGGCTTGGTGGCCATGTCGTTCATCAGTGAGCGGTGCGAGCCGGTGCCGATGAACAGGAAATGCCCGGGTGCCTCGGGGTTGCCATTGACTTCATCGCGCGCGGCTTTGAGGGCGGCCATCAGGGCATTGCCCGCCGCGCCTGCGGCCTGCTGCACTTCGTCCACGATCAGCACCACATCGGTCCGGGCCTGATGCACCAGCTCGTGCATGGCCTGCGCCAGGGTGGCGCCGCCTTGGCGGCCCAGCGTGTCGAGTTGAAAGCTCAAAGACAGGCCCGCTGCGCCCAGCCCCATGCCTTTGAGGCGCTTGAGCATGTCTGCCCCAGGCGTTTGCAGCGCGTGCAGCTCTTTGCGCACCGCCTCCAGCACCAAATCAAGGGGGGCGCGGTTCACGTCGGCCCACAAATCCACATAGATGACGATGGCGCCGCGCTGGCGCAGCTCTGGCACCAACTCGTTGCGCAAGAAGGTGCTTTTGCCAACGCGCCGGATGTTGGACAAAAACACACCCGAGCGCACGCCGGTGTGCAGCCCCGAGGGGCTGAGCAATTGATCGGCCAGCGCCTTGGCGTAGTCAGGGCGGGGGAAGAGCATGGCGAATTACCTTGAATTACTGTTTTCAGGTAATTATTGCTGTTTTGGTAATTTTGGGTAAATCATGGGCTCAGCGTTGGGCGTTCAGCGAGAAGTCGCCCCCACGCTGAACCTCCCATCACATGCGGAACACGCCAAACTTCACGTCTTCCACCGGCGCATTGCGTGCGGCCGACAGGCCCAGGGCCAGCACGCGGCGGGTGTCGATGGGGTCGATCACGCCGTCGTCCCACAGGCGGGCGCTGGCGTAGTAGGGGTGGCCTTGTTCCTCGTACTGCTGGCGGATGGGGGCCTTGAAGGCTTCCTCCTCCTCGGCGCTCCATTGGCCGCCCTTGGCCTCAATGCCGTCGCGCTTGACGGTGGCCAGCACGCTGGCGGCCTGCTCGCCGCCCATGACGGAGATGCGCGCGTTGGGCCACATCCACAGGAAGCGCGGCGAGTAGGCGCGGCCGCACATGCCGTAGTTGCCCGCGCCAAAGCTGCCGCCAATGATGATGGTGAACTTGGGCACGTTGGCCGTGGCCACGGCCGTGACCATCTTGGCGCCGTGGCGCGCAATGCCTTCGTTTTCGTATTTGCGCCCGACCATGAAGCCGGTGATGTTCTGCAAAAACACCAGCGGGATCTTGCGCTGGCAGCACAGCTCAATGAAGTGCGCGCCTTTTTGCGCGGATTCGGAAAACAGGATGCCGTTGTTGGCGATGATGCCCACCATCATGCCCTCGATGCGGGCAAAGCCGCAGACCAGCGTGGTGCCGAAGCGGGCCTTGAATTCGTCCAGCTCGCTGTCGTCCACGATGCGGGCGATGATCTCGCGCACGTCAAAGGGCTTGCGTGTATCGGTGGGGATGATGCCGTAGAGCTCCTCGGCGGCAAAGCGCGGGGCCTTGGGCTGGGCGTCGGCCGGGCAGGGGGCCTTGCTCCATTGCAGGTTCTTGACCTTTTCGCGCGCCAGGGCCAGGGCGTGCATGTCGTTTTGCGCCAGGTAGTCGGCCACGCCCGAGAGGCGCGTGTGCACGTCGCCGCCGCCCAGGTCCTCGGCGCTGACGACTTCGCCCGTGGCGGCTTTGACCAGCGGCGGGCCACCCAGGAAGATGGTGCCCTGGTTCTTGACGATGATGGTTTCATCGCTCATGGCGGGCACATAGGCGCCGCCGGCGGTGCAACTGCCCATGACGACGGCGATCTGCGCGATGCCCTGGGCGCTCATATTGGCCTGGTTGTAGAAGATGCGGCCGAAGTGGTCGCGGTCGGGGAATACGTCATCCTGGTTGGGCAGGTTGGCGCCGCCCGAATCGACCAGATACACGCAGGGCAGGCGGTTCTGCATGGCGATTTCCTGCGCGCGCAGGTGTTTTTTCACCGTCATGGGGTAGTAGGTGCCGCCTTTGACCGTGGCGTCGTTGCACACCACCATGCATTCCACGCCGTTGATGCGGCCGATGCCGCAGATCACGCCGGCGCAGGGCGCAGCGTTGTCATACATGTTCAGCGCGGCCAGGGGCGCGACTTCGAGGAAGGGCGAGCCGGGGTCGAGCAGGGCCTGCACGCGATCGCGCGGCAGCAGCTTGCCGCGCGACTGGTGCTTGTCGCGCGCGGCCTGGCCGCCGCCTTGTTCGATGCGCTCGAACTGCTGGTTCAAATCGTCCACCAGGGCGCGCATGGCGTCGGCGCTGGCTTGGAAGTCTGCGGAGCGGGGATTGATCTTGGAAGTGAGGATGGCCATAGGGGGTTCTTGTGTGCTGGCCCCTTGCCGGGGCCTGGTGTTGGGGGTGTTGCGGGGGCGTTCTGAACGGGGTTTTCAGGCGGTCTTGGCTTCGCTCAGGCCCAGCAGTTTCTTCATTTCGTCGCGGATGGCGAATTTCTGGATCTTGCCCGTCACCGTCATCGGGAAGGCATCGACGAAGCGGATGTAGCGCGGCACCTTGTAGTGCGCGATCTGGCCCTTGCAGAATTCGCGGATGTCGTCCTCCGTCACCAGCGCGCCGGGCTTGGCGATGATCCAGGCGCACAGCTCCTCGCCGTATTTTTCGTCGGGCACGCCCACGACCTGCACGTCCTGCACCTTGGGGTGGCGGTAGAGGAATTCCTCGATCTCGCGCGGGTAGATGTTCTCGCCGCCGCGGATCACCATGTCCTTGATGCGGCCGACGATGTTGACGTAGCCCTCATCATCCATGGTGGCCAAATCGCCCGTGTGCATCCAGCCCTCGGCGTCGATGGCTTCGCGGGTTTTCTCCTCATCGCCCCAGTAGCCGTGCATCACGGAGTAGCCGCGCGTGCAGAACTCGCCCGACTGGCCGCGCGGCACGGTCTCGCCGGTGCCGGGATCGACGATCTTGATCTCCAGATGCGGCTGAACTTTGCCGACGGTGGTCACGCGGCGCTCCAGCGGCGTGGCCGTGTCGCTCTGGCAGCTCACCGGGCTGGTTTCCGTCATGCCGTAGGCGATGGTGATTTCCGACAGGTGCATTTGATCGACCACGCGGCGCATGACTTCAATGGGGCAGGCCGTGCCGGCCATGATGCCGGTGCGCAGGCTGGAGAGATCGAACTCGGCAAAGCGCGGGTGGTCCAGCTCGGCGATGAACATGGTGGGCACGCCATGCAGGCCAGTGCATTTTTCGGCCTGCACGGTCTCCAGCACCGTCAGGGCGTCAAAGCCGTCGTTGGGATAGACGATGGCGCTGCCGTGCGTGATGCAGGCCAGATTGCCCAGCACCATGCCAAAGCAGTGGTACAGCGGCACAGGGATGCACAGCCGGTCTTCTGGCGTGAGCTTCATGCACTCGCCAATGAAAAAGCCGTTGTTGAGGATGTTGCGGTGCGTCAGCGTGGCCCCCTTTGGAAAGCCCGTGGTGCCGCTGGTGAACTGGATGTTGATCGGGTCGGTGTTCCTCAGGCCGGCCTGCACCTGTGCGACTTGCGGATCATTGGCATCGCCCGTGGCCAGCAGCTCGGAAAAGCGCTGCATGCCTGGCTGCTCCTGGCCCTGGCCGGGCACGTCGATCCAAACCACGCGACGCAAAAAGGGCAGGCGGCGGGCGGCCAGTTGCCCAGGCTCGCATTGCTCCAGCTCGGGGGCCAATTCACGCAACATGCCCAGGTAGTCGCTCGTTTTGAAGCTGGGCATGGCCACCAGGGCCTTGCAGCCAACCTTGTTGAGCGCGTATTCGGCCTCGGCCGTGCGATAGGCCGGGTTGATGTTGACCAGCACCAAGCCCACTTTGGCTGTGGCCAGTTGCATCAGCACCCATTCCACATTGTTGTGCGACCAAATGCCGATGCGATCGCCTGGCTGAAGGCCTGTGCGCAGCAAAGCGCTGGCGAATTGGTTGACTTTGGCCTGCAGCTCGCGGTAGGTGTAACGCTGCCCCTGGTGGCGGCTGACCAGCGCTTCGCGCCCGGGGTGCTGCAGCGCCATGGCGTCGAAGAAATCGCCAATCGTTTGCTCGATCAGGGCAGGCGCGGCGTTACCTTGAGCATAGCTGTCCATGCTGTGTCTCCTCTTGTTGTGTGATGGGCCCCAATCCGGGGCGCGCGCGGCATCTTACTGTGGCAAGGGCTAGCCTGGTGTTTGGACTGGGGCACAAAAAGTGCCAGAATGCGCCCAGTTCTGTGAACCTGCGCCTGCCGATGAAAAAGCCCGCCAATGCACCAGCCATGGCCGCTGCCGCCGCGCCCATGGCGCCTGGCCCATCCAGGAAAACCCCAATACAGCAGCCCGCCAAGGCCACGCCCCTGGATTTTGTGCTGGTAATCCTGCAGGCCTATGAGCGCTACGGCAAGGATCCGCAGGCGGCGCTGGAGCATGCACAAATCACGCCATTGGAGCTGCGCAATCCTGGCGGCTGCATCACTGCCTTGCAGATGGAGCGTTTGTCCAGCTATGCCATGCGCGAGCTTGACGATGAGGCGCTGGGCTGGCTGTCGCAGCCATTGCGTTGGGGCAGCTATGGCTTGCTGGCGCGGGCCTCGATCTCGGCGCCGAACCTGCGCGTGGCGCTGCTGCGCTGGTGCCGCCACCACGGCTTGCTCACGCGCGACGTGCAGTTGCAGCTGGAGGTGCAGCGCAAGCAGGCGACGATCTCCGTGCACGAGCTGCTGCAGGCGCCGCTGCCGCAGCGCCGCCTGGGCCTGCTGACGCTGCTGCGCAATATCCATGGCTTTTCTTGCTGGCTGCTTGATTCGCAAATTCCCTTGTCGGGCGTGCAGCTGCCCTTTGCCGCGCCACCCTATGCCGCCGAGTTGGCGCGCATGTTTCCAGGGCCGATCGTCTATGGCGCGGCCTGCGCCAGCATTGGCTTCGATGCCAGCTATCTGGACATGCCGCTGCGCCGTGGCGAGGCCGCGCTCAACCAGATGCTGCAGCGCGCGCTGCTGGTGGTTGTCAAGCCCTACCGGCGCGACCGGCTGGTGCAGCAGCGCGTGCGCCAGCTGCTCAGCCATGCCGATGGCAGCGCCCACACCGCCCAGAGCCTGGCACGCCAATTGCATGTTTCGGTGCGCAGCCTGCACCGTTTTTTGCAGGACGACGGCACCAGCTTGCAGGCCATCAAGGACGAGGTGCGCCGCGAGCGCGCCATGCAGCTGTTGGCGCGCACCGACTATCCGGTCAAGAAGGTGGCTGCGCTGGTGGGCTTTGACAATGCCAAGAGCTTTACTCGTGCGTTCACGCGTTGGCTGGGGGTTTCACCCAATGCCTACCGCCGCCATCAAGAGCGCTGAAGCGGTGTTTTCTGGCCGGCCGGCCGCAAGGGCGCCACTGAGCGGTTTGCCCAGGCGGCGATGAGTGCGACAATGCCGGGCGTTTTCGATGCTGCGGCCATGTGGCCCTGGCGCAGGGTCGCATGGCTCTTGGCCTTGCTTGGCTGGCTGAGGCTTTGCAGAACTTCCCTTGATTCATTCCATACAAAAAAGAGCATACCGTGAGCGTCGACAGCCAAACTTTCAACCAGCGATTCGATCAGTACGGCCAATGGCGCGCCGAGTTCTCCAGCGAGCTGCGGGAATTCTCGGACTGGTTAGAGAGCAAGGGGCTGCGCAACAACGCCACCATGGAGCGTCTGGCACGGCTGCAAAGCCAGGCGGCCAACGACAAGATCACGGTGGCCTTCGTGGCCGAATACTCGCGCGGCAAGTCGGAGATGATCAACGCGCTGTTCTTCTCCAGCTACGGGCGGCGCATCATGCCCGCCAGCGCTGGGCGCACCACCATGTGCCCGACCGAGCTGACCTGGGACGACGCCCACCCGCCGGGCGTGCGCCTGCTGCCCATTGAGACGCGCAAGCTCAGCGCCAGCCTGGCGGACTGGAAGCTCAAGCCCTCGTCGTGGCTGAATGTGCCCTTCGACCCGCACTCGGGCGACAGCGTGGCGCAGGCGCTGGAGAAAGTCACCGAGACCACCCAGGTCGATCAGGAAGAGGCGCGCCGCCTGGGCTTCTGGTCCGACGAGAACGAGGAGGACAACCCGCCGGTCAACGCCTCGGGCATTCTTGAGGTGCCCAAGTGGCGCCACGCGCTGATCAACTTCCCCCACCCGCTGCTGAAGAAGGGCATGGTGATCCTGGACACGCCGGGTCTGAATGCCATTGGCGCCGAGCCCGAGCTGACTGTCAGCCTGCTGCCGCAGGCCCAGGCCGTGCTCTTCATCCTGGGCGCAGAAACCGGCGTGACGCGCTCGGATCGCCAGATCTGGCAAGAGCACCTGGCACGTCACGTGGATTCGGTTGGCCTGCGTCTGGTGGTACTCAACAAGATCGACGTGCTGTGGGATGAGCTCACCAGCAAGCAGGAACAGGAGGAGCAAATCAAGCGCCAGCGCCAAAGCGTGGCGGAAACGCTGGGCGTGCCCACCAGCCACGTGCTGGCCGTTTCGGCGCAAAAAGCCTTGGTGGCCAAGATCAACAAGGACGACAAGCTGCTGCGCGACAGCGCCATTCGTCGCCTGGAATGGGTGCTGGTCGATACCCTGCTGGGCCAGCGCCATCTGATCCTCAACCGTGCGCTGATGCGCGGCCTGACAGAGATCCGTGCCGAGGCGCGCCAGTTGCTGCACGTGCGCCTGCGCGATCTGACCGAGCAAATTCAGGAGCTGACCAGCCTGCAAGGCAAGAACAGCAGCGCGCGGCGCAGCATCCGCATGCGCATTGCGCGTGAGCGCAAGGAGTTTGACAGCAGCGTCAACAAGATCCTGGGTCTGCGCGCTGCGCAGAACAAACTGCTCAATCAGGCATTCAACCAGCTCAGCGCCAAAACCATCAAGGGCGAACTCAACACGCTGGCTGGCGAGCTACAGGGCAAGATGCTGACGCTGGGCTTTCAAAAGCGCTTCATGGAGACTTTCTCCAACCTGCGCGAGGTGCTGGAGAGCAGCCAGGAAATTGCCAACCAGATGCAGCGCGTGCTGGTTGACTCCTACAACAGCCTGAACACGGAATTTGGCTTTGCGCTGCAGCCGCCCGAGGAGGTGGACCTGCGCCAGTTCGCCTTGGATTTGGAAAAGATCGCCGAGGGCAACAAGCACCACTTCTCGATCACCAACGTGCTCAAGCTCTCTTCGACCGAGTTCAGCGAGCGTTTGGTCTCGGCCATCTCGATGCGGCTGCGCTCGGTGTTCGAAGCGGCCTCCAATGAGCTGGAGCTGTGGAACAAGGCGTCGACGGCGCAGCTGGATGTGCAGCTCAAGGAGCGTCGCCACAGCTTTATCAACCGCAGTGAAACGGCCGAGCGCATCGAGCAGGCTGACCTGGATTTGACCGAGCGCCTGCAGGAGCTACAGGACGACACAGCGGCCCTCAAGGAGGTGGCCTTGCAGCTGCACGATCGCGCCGAGCGGCTGGAGCTGTCGCTGCACTCCATCACCCGCAGCATGGATTTGGGCAGCAGCGCCACGGCTGCGGCCAGCGCTTGATGACAGCGCCCGAATCGGTGGCGGTCGAATTGGCCGACGCCGAGCCGGCCAGGCTGCCCACTGCCATGCAGCAGGAGCAGGCCTTTGCCGCCCCAGCCCAAACCCTCACCCCATTCAGTGAGCGCCTGATCGCCTGGCAGCGGCGTGCCGGCCGCCACGGCCTGCCCTGGCAGGGCACGCGCGACCCTTACCGCGTCTGGCTGTCGGAAATCATGTTGCAGCAAACCCAGGTGCAAACCGTGCTGCGCTACTACCCACGTTTTTTGCAGGCTTTCCCCAGCGTGCAGCAACTGGCCCAGGCCAGCCAGGACCAGGTGTTGCAACTCTGGAGCGGCCTGGGCTATTACAGCCGTGCGCGCAACCTGCATCGCGCCGCGCAGCAGGTGGTGGAGCAATGGGGCGGTCAGTTCCCGCGCGATCCGCAGCAACTGGCCAGCCTGCCGGGCATTGGCCGCTCCACGGCCCATGCCATCGCCGCCTTTTGCTTTGGTGCGCGCGAATCCATCCTCGATGCCAACGTGCAGCGCGTCATGGCGCGCTGGCTGGCCTTCGATGGCGACCTGGCCAGCGTTGCCGCCGTGCGCAGCCTGTGGCAGCAGGCGCATGAACTGCTGCCCCGGCAAGACCTGCAGCGCGCCATGCCTGCCTACACCCAGGGCCTGATGGACTTGGGCGCCATGGTTTGCACCCCGCGCAAGCCCGACTGCGACGCCTGCCCCTTGGCGGCCGACTGCCGTGCGCGCCTGCAGCAGCGCGTGCTGCATTACCCGGTCAAGACCCGCAAGCTGCAGCGCCGCGCACTGACCTGGCTGTGGCTGGTGGTGCGCGATGCACAGGGCCGCGTGCTGCTGGAAAAGCGCCCGGCGCGCAGCGCCTCGGGCTCCATCTGGGCGCAGCTGTACTGCTTTCCCTGCTTTGAGCAGCGGGAGCAGCTGGAGCGCTTTCAGATCGCCTGCGGCTGGGCGGGGCTGCCGCTGAAATGGCAGGCGGAATTTCGCCACGTGCTCACGCACCGCGATTTGACGTTGCGCCCGGCGGTGCTGCAATTGCCTGCTGATGCTGATGCGCTGTTGCCGTCGTCTGGAATGGAGCAGGCCCATGCACCCAATCCATTGCAATGGGTGCCGGTAGAGCACATCCTGGCCGGGCAATGGGCTGTGCCCGCTGCCTTGCTGGGCTGGCTGCGCCAAGGCTGGCTCTGAACTTGGTCATATGGCCATATGGCTGGCAGGCATATCCAAAGAAAAGAATATTCGTAAGGGCGCTGCGCGCGCGCTTCTAGAATCTGCGCTGTTCGCGGCCTTGGCGCTCGCCAGGCAGGTCAACCCCGGCAGGCCCTCAGGCATTCAAGCCACTTGCGTCGGCGCTGGCATGGCTGGTCGGGCGCACCTCACCTCATCTCCATCTCATCTCTTTTCCAAGAACCGTTTTGCAAGGAATCTTCATGATGAAAAAACTGCTTCCCCTGGTGGCCGCTGCGGCCCTGTCCTTTGCGGCCCTGCATGCCCAGGCCCAGACCAAACTGGTGGTGGGCGCTACGCCCGTGCCTCATGCCGAGCTGCTGAACTTCGTCGCTCCCAAGTTGAAGGAGCAGGGCATCGAGCTGGAGGTCAAGGAGTTCACCGACTACGTGCTGCCCAACACCGCCACGCAGGAAAAGCAATTGGACGCCAACTTCTTCCAGCACCTGCCTTACCTGGAGAGCTTCAACAAGGACCGCAAGACCCAGCTGGTGCAGCTGCCCAAGGGCGGCGTCCACATCGAGCCTTTTGGCGCCTACTCGAAGAAGATCAAGGCCATTGGCGAGCTCAAGGAAGGCGCCATCGTCGCCATCCCCAATGACCCGACCAACTCCGGCCGTGCGCTGCTGCTGCTGGACAAGCACGGCGTGATCAAGCTCAAGGACAACGCCAACATCACCTCGACGGTGGCCGACATTGCCGAAAACCCCAAGAAGCTGCAGTTCCGCGAGCTGGAGGCGGCCATCCTGCCGCGCGCGCTGGACGACGTGGACCTGGCGCTGATCAACACCAACTACGCGCTGGAGGCCAAGCTGGTGCCGGCCAAGGATGCGCTGCTCATTGAAGGTGCGGACTCGCCCTACGTGAACATCGTCGTCACCCACGCCGACCGCGCAGACGATGCCGCGCTGCAAAAACTCACTGATGCACTGCGCACCGAGGAAGTGCGCGAGTTCATCAACACCAAGTACAAAGGCGCCATCGTGCCGGCGTTCTGAGCAGGCGCTGGGATCGTGAGCAGGTCTTGAGCGCCTGCGCCCGATACAAACAAAAGCCGCGCCGATCGTGCATGCGATCGGCGCGGCTTTTTGTGTGGTTCAGTCGATTTTCAGAGTGGCGTCTCAACCCAGCGAGACAGCAGGGTTGAGCGTGTACAGCCCGGTGATGCTGGCCTGGCCCAGTACCTGTGCGCGCTGCAGCGCGGCGCGCACGTTGGCGCCCGTCAGCGGGCCATCGACCTGCAGTTGCGGCTGCGCCAGCGCATAAATCGTGAAAACGTAGCGGTGCCGCAGCGCATCGTTCCACGGCGGGCAAGGGCCGTCGTAGCCGTAGTAATCGCCCTGCATCTGCGCGTCGCCGGCAAACCAGCCGGTGTAGTCGTTGATGCCGTGGCGCATGCCGCCCGGCGCCTCGGGGCCGCTCTTGCCGCGCGGCGTGACCCCGTCCGAGTGCGCGCCAGCGGCGATTTCCGTGATTGTGGCGGGGATGTCCAGCAGCAGCCAGTGAAAGAAATCCACGCGCGGCAGATCGGCCGGCACGGTGCGGCCTTCCTGGTTCACGTCGTCGCCACGGCTGGGCACGTCTGGGTCGTGGCAGATCAGCACGAAGGATTGCGTGCCTGCCGGCGCCTCACTCCAGGCCAGGTGCGGATTGCGGTTGGCCGACAAGGCCACATGGGTCTTGGCGTCGGGCACGCCGAAGGCAAATTCGCCGGGGATGGCCTGGCCATCCTGAAAGCTGTGGCTGATGAGCTTCATGCAGATTCCTCCTGTGTGTCGTCAATGGCAGCGGTCGATTGTAGGCGCCGCTTCATTGCACGCACACTGGCGCTTGCCCGGGCGGCAGCGCGGCCATGCGGCCGATGACGCTGGCCTGGGCAAAGCCGGCCTGGGTGAACAGGCGCAACACCTGGTCAGCGGCCTCGGGCGCGCAGGCCACCAGCAGGCCGCCGGAGGTCTGCGGGTCGGTCAGCAACGCGCGCGTGGCCTCGTCGCAGTTTGCGGGCAATTGCACGTTGTCGCTGTAGGACTGCCAGTTGCGCGCCGAGGCGCCGGTGACGATGCCCTGTGCCGCCAGCTCGCGCACGCCCGGCAGCAGCGGTAGCTGCGCGCATTGCAGCTGGGCCTGCAAGCCTGCGCCGCGCGCCAGCTCCAGCGCATGGCCCAGCAGGCCAAAGCCCGTCACGTCCGTCATGGCGTGCACGCCTTGCAGCGCGGCCAGTGCCGTGCCGGGGCGGTTCAGTTGCGTGGTACTGTGCAGCATCCGGGCATAGCCTTGCTCATCGAGCTGGCCCTTCTTCAGCGCCGCCGAGAGCACGCCCACCCCCAGCGGCTTGCCCAGGATCAGCACGTCGCCGGCCTGCGCGCTGGCATTGCGCTTGAGCTGGGCCGGATCGACGATGCCAATGCCCACCAGCCCGTAGATGGGCTCGACCGAGTCGATCGAATGGCCACCGGCCAACGCAATGCCGGCATCGCGGCACACGGCCTCGCCGCCTTCGAGAATGCGGGCAATGGTCTCGTGCGGCAGCACCTGAATGGGCATGCCGACGATGGCCAGCGCAAACAGCGGCGTGGCGCCCATGGCGTAGATGTCCGACAGCGCATTCGTGGCCGCAATGCGGCCAAAGTCGTAAGGGTCATCGACGATGGGCATGAAGAAATCCGTCGTGGCGACGATGGCCTGGCGCTCGTTGATCTGATAGACCGCGGCATCGTCGGCCGTCTCGGTGCCCACCAGCAACTGCGGGAACTGCTGCGGCAGCGGCAGGCGGCTGCGCGCCAGCAAGTCGCTGAGCACGCCTGGGGCAATCTTGCAACCGCAGCCCCCGCCGTGCGAGAGCGAGGTCAGCCGCGGCGGCGAGGCTGGGGAAGAAGCAGATGAATTCATGGCAGAGACGGTTCAAAACGCGTTGCCGACACAGCGCAGGCAAAAAAACAGCCCGGCCAACAAGGGAGAAGGTCGGGCCAGACTGTGCCGCGCGGAAGCGACAGCACGCGCATGGGTGGCGGAAAGCAGCAGGAGTCGAACCTACCAGGGAGCGTCTGACACCCCCTACCGGGTTTGAAGCCCGGGCGCACCACCGGGTGCGTATGCCTTCCAGAACATACGGCCTGCAGGTTGCAAAGCCTGCAGGCCGGAAATGCACAGCTCAAGGCCCAGCTGTATGCGCTGCGGCCCTGAGCGATGATAGGGCGCGCTCGCTCAGAAGCGCTTGCGGCGCCAAGCAGCCACGCCCATCAACAGCAGGCTGAGCAATCCCAGCGCTCCATGCCCCAGGGTGGGCACGGGCACGGCGCCGTTGATCAGCGGTGCAGAACGCACCACGAGCGAAGCCGTAGCCGGTGTGGTGTCGCCAGCGACGCTGGCCTCGATGGTGTAAGTGCCAGCGGGCAGCTTGTTGGTGGCGGTGACGGTGTAATTGCCGCTGCCATCGGTGGTGGTGGTCAGGGTCTCGACGATGGTGCCGTCAGGGCGCTTGATGAGCACGGTCACGGTTGTGCCAGGGGCAGCGTTGCTGGTCGAGCCGCTGAAGGTGGGCAGCTCATCAGGCGACACGGCAGCCGGTGGGGGCAGCGTGGTGTCTGGGGTGGCTGCGGCGGTCACTGTCAGCGGCTGGCTGGCCGGCGTGGTATCGCCATCGACATTGGCCTCGATGGTGTAGGTGCCAGCGGGCAGTTTGTCGGTGGCAGCCACGGTGTACTTGCCGCCGGCATCGGTGGTGGTGGTCAGCGTGGCGACGGGTGTGCCGTCAGGGCGCTTGATGACCACGGTCACCTTCGTGCCGGCAGCTGCATTGCTGGTCGTGCCGCTGAAGGAAGGCAGCTCGTCGGTCGTCACGTTCGCTGGTGGGGCCAGCGTGGTGTCGGGTGCGGGCGCTACAGGGGCCGCAGTCACGGTCAGCTTTTGGCTGGCCGGCGATGTATCACCATCGACATTGGCTTCGATGGTGTAAGTGCCAGCGGGCAGTTTGTTGGTGGCGGCCACGGTGTAATTGCCGCTGGCATCGGTGGTGGCGGTCAGCGTGGCAGCGGTGGAGCCATCGGCGCGCTTGATCACCACGGTCACGGTTGCGCCAGCTGGAGCGTTGCTGGTCGTGCCGCTGAAGGTGGGCAGCTCGTCGCTCGTCACGTCTGCTGGCTGGCTCAGCGTGGTATCGGGCGGCAGAACATTACAGGCGGATTGCTCCACTTTTTGCAGGCTCAGCCATACAGCGCCGCCAACGCTGGTGTTCTGGATGGCCAGCACCAACTCATTCTCCCCAGCCTTCCATTGGTTGGGCATAGCGGCCCCGCCCAGGACTTGAGGCAGCGTCGGTGCAACAGCCACCTTGGCGCCGTTGACGTAAACGCCTTGAATGTAGTCGTCCACGCGCAGATGAGGCTGCCCTGGCGCGAACACCCCTGCGGGGATGGTGATGGCGTAGCTGGCAGGGTCTACCGAGCCGTCGAGCTTGAAGCGGTAGCGAAAGTAGTGCACACCATACTGTGCAAGCTGGGGTGTGCCAATGGCTGGGTAATGGCCTACGGCAATGCCAGGGTAGGTGTTGTACGGAGCTTGAGTGCCTGGCGTAAGGTAGCGATCCAGCTCATGACCGGTAAAGAATTTCCAGGTCTGGTCGGGCAGCGCATCCGGCGTGGGCGGGGTGCCCCTGCCTGTGCCTACGTCCACTCGGCTGCCGTATTCCCAGCGCGGCTGGTTGCCTCGGTCGGCTGCATCAGCGCTGCCGTCGGCGGTGCGGGTGTTGAACTGGCCCTCTACGGTATCGGCATCGGCTGGGCGATTGGCATCGCAGTAGAAAGTGGGGGGCGTGCCCGGAGGGGTAATGGCCCAGGCGGCTGTGCTGGCGCACAGGCCGGAGAAGGCGCCCAGCGTCGCCAGCAGGCGAACCGTGTAGGCTGGACGAGGGTAGTGGTTGGTTGGCATGGTTCTCTCTCAGACGGGTTTGGAGTTGTTGTTAAAGGGGGGGTGGCGCTGGCCGCAGGCTTACAGAACTCGATGACAAGCCCCGACGCCGAGCGTAACACCTCTTGGAGCTGGCTCAAAGTCTGCGGGAGAGGAAAGAGTGTGGATTGTTGACGGTCTGTGGCGTTTTCAGGGCCTTGCCATGCCGCCAGCGCGGTGGCTTGGGGCCGTTGCCTTCCGACATGTCTGGCTGAGTATGGAGCGGCCCTCAGCGCGCCAGCAGCGCCACCACCGCCAGCATGAACAGCGCCACGAACAGCGTCTCGCTCACCAGCAGCGCCACCGGCCGCCAGCCCAGCGCCAGGATTTTCTGGAACGAGGTTTTCACCCCCAGCGCTGCGATGGAAATCACCAGCGCCCATTGCGAGGCGCCGCCCGCCGCCGCCTGCACGGGTGCGGGAATCCAGCCCAGGCTGTTGACCACCACCAGCGCCACGAACACCAGCAAAAACAGCGGCAGCAGCGGCGGGCGGCTGGCCTGCTTGCCCCCGGCGCGGGCAAAGGCTGCCACTTCATCGCGGAAGATGAGCGCCAACACCAGCACCACGGGCACCAGCATGGCCACGCGCATCATCTTGGCCAGCGTGGCCGCCTGCGCCACCTCGGGCGAGACAATGTTGCCCGCGCCCACCACCTGCGCCACGTCGTGGATGGAGCCGCCCAGAAACAGCCCCGCCAGCGGCACCGGCCAGCCCGCCCATTGCACCAGCAGCGGGTACAGCACCATCACCACGGTGGACAGCGCCGCCACGCCAATGGCCGTCATCAGCGTGTAGCGCTCGTTGTCCTCGGTCTGAGGCAGCGTGGCCGAGATGGCCATGGCCGCCGAAATACCGCAAATGCCCGTGGCCCCGCCGGAGATCAGGCCGAACACCGTGGGCTGCGCCAGCAGCCGCGCCATGAGCAGGCCAAAGCCGATGGTCAGCACCACTGCGCCCGCCAGCGCCGCCACGCCCCAGCCGCCCAGTGCGCTCACGTCGGCCAGGGCAATGCGCGCGCCCAGCAGCGCCACGCCAAAGCGCACCAGCTTCTTGGCCGCAAACTCGATGCCCGCCTGGCAGCGGCCATGCTCGGAGAGGAAGTGCAGCGAAATGCCAATCAACAGCGCATACAAAAACTTGGGGCCACCGTAATGCTCGGCCACGAAAGTGGCGGCCAGCGCCACCACCACGGCCACGGTCAGGCCGGGCAGCAGGGCGCGAAGGGAGTGGGCAAACGTGTGAAAAGGCGATGCGGGCGCTGCGCGGGTGTTTGGCATGCGGCAAATTTTATGGCGCGGCCAACGGCTGAAAACCGGGCCGATGGTTGTTGCGGGCTTCAGTGCCGCACAGCGCAGCCCAATATGTGCCTTTTGGTGTGCCTTTGATGGAGCGATGCTGCATCAGCGCATCACGTACGCATCACGTGCGCATCGCGGATGCGGCGGGTGTGGCCGCTGCGGTCGAAGTATTCCAGCACCTGGATGGCGCGCTTGCGGCCCAGGGCGGTGGCGTCGCGGAAGTGGCGCGCCTGCACGGCCTGCTGCGGGCTTTGGCGGGCCAGCTCGGCGGCGATGGCCAGCAGGGCGTCGATGGCTTCGGGGCTGTAGAACAAATCCTTGATGACCTGGTGCAGCCGCCCCTGGCGCGCCAGCTTGCGCAGCAGTTGGCGCACTTCCTCCTCGGGTAGCTGGTGGGCCTGGGCCAGATCGCGCACCCAGGGCGGATCAAAACGCCCTGCGGCGATGGCGGGCAGCAGCCGGGCGGCGCGCTGCTCCTCCTGCGCGCTCAGTTGCACGCGGTGGCTGGGCAGGTGCAGCCAGGGGCCGGTCTGCGCGAGCTGACCTTGCTCCAGCAGGGCGGCGAGCAGGCCGCGCCATAGCGTATCCGCCCCTTGCGGCGCAGCGGGCGGCAGGTCGGGCAGGGCCATGCGGCGCAGCCGGGCGGCGTTCACGCCCGGCTCGTCGGGCGTGCGCTCGTGAAAGCGCGCCAGCGCCTCGCACACCTTGGCCTGCAAGGCGGCCCAGTGCTGCGGGGCCAGCAGCAGTTGCTCGGCCTCATCCGCGCCCAGGGCGATGCAGCCCGGCGGCGCGGGCAGGCTGCGGGCGGGTTGCCCCAGCAGGCGCGCCAGTTGCGCGCGGCCCATGCCCCAGGGAGCTTGCCCGATGAGAGGGGCGATGTCGCCGGTGTCGATGGCGGTCTGCACGGCATCCAGATAGGCCATGCGCTCGGGGCTGCGGCGCTTGCGCTCGGGGGCGTTGGGGTCGAGCACCTGGCCGCCCGCAATGGTCTGGCTGGCCTGGGCATTGCGCAGGATGAAGCGATCGCCTGCGGTGACGAAGACCTCCTCATCCAGCACGAGCTGGGCGCGCGCCTGCTGGCCGCAGGCGATGTGCGAGCCCTCCAGCGGCACGACGTGGGCCGTGCGGTGGGCCGTGCCCAGGTGCAGGTGCACGCTGGTCCAGGGGCCGATGGGCTTGGCGGCGTTGGCTTCAGTCTGGCCCGATGGGTTGATGGGCTGGGCCTGGCTGGCCAGCACGCGCAATTGCACGTCCAGCCGGCGCGTGGCCTGCAGCGCTTGCGGCTCGGCCATCCAGTCGCCCCGGGCAATGGCCGTGCGCTCGATGCCCGCCAGATTGAGGGCCACGCGCTGGCCGCTGTGCCCGGCCTGGGCCGGCTGGTTCTGGGCGTGGATGCTGCGCACGCGCACGCTCTGGCCGCTGGGGCTGTGGCGCAGCACATCGCCCACGCGCACGCTGCCGCCAAACACGGTGCCGGTGACGATGGTGCCCTGCCCCGGCAGGGTGAAGCTGCGATCCACCGCCAGGCGGAACAGCCCCTGGCTGGGCCGGGCGGGAAAGCGCCGCGCGGCATCCAGCAAATGCGCGCGCAGCGCCGCCAGCCCGGCGTCGGCGGCATCCAGCGCGTTGGTGGCAAAGACGGGAGCGCCCGCCAGCGGCGTGCCCTGCAGCAGCGCGGCGACCTCGGCCTGCACGGCGGCCAGCCGCGCGGGCGAGGCGCGATCGGCCTTGTTCAGCGCCACGCAGCCCTGGCGCACGCCCAGCAGCTCGAGGATGGCCAGGTGCTCGCGCGTTTGCGGCATGGGGCCGTCGTCGGCGGCGATGACCAGCAGCGCATGGTCAATGCCCACGGCCCCGGCGGCCATGGTGTGGACGAATTTCTCATGCCCGGGCACGTCGATGAAGCCCAGCACCTGCTGCGTGCCCGGCACGGGCAGGTAGGCGTAGCTCAGCTCGATGGAAATGCCGCGCGCTTTTTCTTCAGGCAGCCGGTCGGTGTCCACGCCGGTGAGGGCGTGCACCAGCGCGGTCTTGCCGTGGTCGATGTGGCCTGCGGTGCCGATGATCATGGTGTGGGCCTGAATGTGAAAGAGTGGGTGCTCAGGCGGCATGCCTGCGTGGGAGTGTGGTGCTTGCGTGGAATATGCCGTGACTCATGGTAAAAAACCGGCGTTTCAAGGCAGATTACCGATGGCGCGTATTTTGCACTGCCCGCTTTCTTGCCAAATTGTCAATCTGCCATGCGCGTTTTCTTTTTGCATCGTGCTGCCGCGATTGACGCAGATTCATCCAACCACAAAGAGGAGAAACATGAGCACAATCTTTTTTGCCCGCCGCAGCAAGGCCTTCATTCTTGCCGCTGCCAGCGCGTTTGCCCTTTGCCTTGCACAAGATACTCGTGCCGATATTGATTGGAGTACCCCGAGCTGGGGCGGCTACAGCTCTGACTTTCTCACCTACGATGTCAACAGCCGCCTGCAGCTGCAAAACACGTTTAACAACCACAACCGCGTTTTCGGCAACAGCTCAGGCAGAAGAAGCAAAAAGTCTGGCGCCAAAGAGCAGGGCCAGAAAAACCCGAAAGCCTATCAATACCAATATTCGCAAAGTGTCAGCCAGCAAACCGAAGAAGCCTTCATTGCCAACTTGCTGGACCATGCCAAGAAAACCGGCACTCTGGATGCGGCAGCCGAAGCCAAAATCCGCCGCATGCAAAGCTGGAATTTCATCCCCACCATCCGCGAAACCCTGCGCAAAAAAGGTGGCAGCAAAGACAGCGTCGCCCAGGCCATGGCATTCTGGCTGGTCATCAACTACGGCACCATTCGCAAGGCGCAAGACATGGGCGTGGAAACCGGCAATTTGGTCAATCAGCTTGAAACGGTGATGAGCAAGGACAAGGACATGCTCGCCATGAGCGATGCCGACAAGCAACGCCTTGCTGAAAACCTGCTCTGGCTTGCCCTGGTGCAAATCGTCATTCAGGAAGAAGCGGGGCAGGACCCTGCCGCGCTGCAAGCCGCAGCCAACCAGGCGCGCAGCAATTTGAAAAGTCTGGGCATTGATCCGGACAAAATGACCATTGGCAAAAACGGCCTGGCCCTGCATTGATGGTTGGGTTTTCACGCTATTGCGTGCATTTCGTTTTGAATGCCTCGAATGAAAAATGCCAGTCAATGGCATTTTTCATTTGGGGTTTCCTTTTCCGAAAGTATCTGCGCCAAGGTGGCGAGCTGGGCGGTGAATGCGGCTTCTTCCTGCGCCAAGAGGCAGCGCAAGTCCAGCCACAGCGCATCCTGGGCGATGCGGCCGATGACGGGGCGGGGCAGTTGGCGCAGCGCTTCTTCCAGGCGCAGCAGTTGGCGGCCACGGCCTTTTTTCGCGGCCGGGCGCACAGCCAGAGCGTAGCTGGGCAGGGTGTCCACGGGCAGGGCGCCGCTGCCGATCTGGCTGAACACCGGCTCGGCCTGCACGGCCCAGGCATCGCCCAGCGCGGCTTGCAGCAGCGGTTGCAGCACCTGGGCCTGGCGGGCGATTTCGGCCTGGCTGCGGGTGAGCAGGCGCAGCGTGGTCAGGCGCTGGGGCAGCAAGTCGGGCATGCGGTAGAGCTGCAGCACCGGCTCCAGCGCGGCCAGGGTGAGCTTGCCCACGCGCAGCGCGCGCTTGAGCGGGTTTTTCTTGATTTTGGCGATCAAGTCCTTGCGGCCCACGATCAGCCCGGCCTGCGGGCCGCCCAGCAGCTTGTCGCCGCTGAAGGTGACGACGTCGGCCCCGGCGGCGATGGTCTGGCGCACCGTGGGCTCGGGCGGCAGGCCCCATTGCGCCATGTCCACCAGCGTGCCGCTGCCCAGGTCCACGGCCAGGGGCAGGCCGTGCTGGCGCGCGATGGCGGCGGCTTCGGCCTCGCCCACGGCCTTGGTAAAGCCCTGCACGGCGTAGTTGCTGGTGTGCACCTTCATCAGCAAGGCGGTGCGAGGGCCGATGGCGTTGGCGTAATCGTGCGCGTGGGTGCGGTTGGTGGTGCCCACCTCCACCAGCTTCGCGCCCGCGCGGGACATGATGTCGGGGATGCGAAAGGCCCCGCCGATTTCCACCAGCTCCCCGCGCGAGACGATGACTTCCCGGCGCGCGGCCAGCGCATGCAGCGTCAGCAGCACGGCGGCGGCGTTGTTGTTGACGACGGTGGCGGCCTCGGCCCCGGTCAGCTCGCACAGCAGCGGGGCGATCAAGTCGTCGCGGTCGCCCCGCCCGCCGCTGGCGATGTCGTATTCCAGATTGGCCGGCGCGCTCAGCGCGCGCACCACGGCCTGCACGGCCTCATCGGGCAACAGGGCGCGGCCCAGGTTGGTGTGCAGCACCGTGCCCGTGAGGTTGATGACGGCTTGCAGGCGCGGCGCAAAGCGGGCCTGCAAATGCTGCCGGGCCTGCGCGGCCAGGGCATCGGGCGTGATTTGCGCTGCGGTCAGTTGCCCGGCGCGCATGGCCGGGCGCAAGGCATCGAGACAGGCGCGCGCCGCCTCGGTACAGGCGGCCGTGCCCCAGGTGGCGATCAACGCCTGCATGGGCGGCGCGGCCAGCAGCTTGTCCAGCGCGGGCAGGCGCAATTGGGGGGGAGTGGGGGCGGGCATGGCAGGGCTTGGGGAGTGCTTGACTGGGAATGTGATGTGGTCTTGGGTGTATTCGATCGATTACAATTCATGCGTGTTCACGATCAAGCAAACGCAAGAGTTCATCGATTGGCTGGCTGGCATCACAGATGTCATGACGCGAGCCCGGTTGCTTGCACGCTTGCGCAAACTGTCACTGGGCTTGTGGGGCGATGCCCGGCCTGTGGGCGAAGGGGTCAGCGAATTGCGTGAGCATTTTGGCCCAGGCTGGCGGATGTACTGCGTTCAGCGTGGCCCGGTGATCGTGGTCATGCTGGGTGGTGGCAGCAAGCGTACGCAGGCTGCGGATATCGCTGCCGCCAAGGCACTTGCGGCGCAGTTGGAGGATTGACAGTGGTCAAGATTACAGACTTGAAAACCTTTGATGTGGCCGAGCATTTGGACAGCGGGCAAGCCATCGCCCAATACCTCACGGCCGTTTTGGAAGAGGGCAACCCGGCGCTTTTGGCCGCAGCCTTGGGGGATGTGGCGCGTGCGCGCGGCATGAGCAAGGTCGCTGGAGATGCCGGAGTCAGCCGGGAGGCGCTGTACAAAGCACTGCGAGCCGATGCACAGCCGCGTTTCGAGACCATTCAGCGCGTCATGGCGGCGCTGGGTGTGCGGCTGGTGGCCGTGCCAGTGCAGCCTTGAAGGAGATGGCTTGCGCTTGACGGGAGTACGGGGCCCGGTCTGATTCGGGTTTTGCCGATCGCATCAAGACGGTTCGCGCTCTTGGTTCGCTTGCGTTTCGGCCTGCACCATCAGGCTGGGTCCAAGCGCCTGACGGCCGCTGGCGAAATCCTGCGAGAGCGTGATGCGGTAGCCCGCGCAGGCCAGTTCGGCCTCGGCGCTGGCGGGGTCGTAGCCCAGGGATTGCATTTCTTCCTGGCTCATCAGCGGCTGGGTTTTCCAAGCCGTGGCAGGCAGGCCGTGCTGGCGGCTGAAGCTGGCGACCATCTCGGCCAGCGGCGTGGTGGCGGTGTAGGAGATGCCGCCGGGCAGTTGGCTCTGGCCGTCAAAGCCAAGGGCAAAGCCGATGACCTTGCCGTCTTGATCGAGCCGGATGTGGCGGATGCTGGACACGCCGGGCATGGCCTTGTCGATGGCCACATCGGTCGGGATGACGATGGCGCTGCCGTTGCCATTGCGCTTGGCCTGGGGGATGGTTTTCTGGATGTCCGCCAGCGTTGCGCCCAGGTGCAAGCCGTAAAAGCCAATGTTTTGCGCGGGCGGGCAGGCCGCCGCGCCGGCTGGGGTTTCGGCCAGCGCTGGCAGGCTCAAGGTCACGGCGGCTAGTAGCAGGGCCGTGTGCAGGGTGTGTCGGGGCATGGCGCTTTCCTGATCGTGGATTTCTTGAAGCCTGCCAAAAATCGCGGCGCGAATGGACAGGCAAGGGCGCAGCATAAGGCTTTTGTGGGTGAAGGCTTGCTCTTTTGCCCCCAGCCGCGCACTCGCCGCTCACCGTTTGCCCGCCAGGAATTCCGACGGCGTGCAGCCAAAGTGCTTTCTGAATGCCGCGCTGTAAGCGCCGGGGCTGCCATAGCCCGATTGCAGCGCGGCCTGGGTGATGGGGGCGTCAGCCAGCAGCAGGGGCAGCGAGTGCAGCAGGCGCATTTGCTGGCGCCATTGCCCAAAGCCCAGGCCGGTGTGCCGGAGAAAGCGCCGTTGCAAGGTCTTGGCGCTCATGGCCGATTGCGCGGCCCAGGCGGCGGCTTCGCGGGCGTCGTCGGGTTGCGCCAGCAATTGCGTGCAGATGCGCGCCAGTGTGGCATCGGCGGGCCAGGGCAAATGAAATGGGCGGTGAAGGGGGCGATGAAGGGGCTGGCCGGACGTGGCGGTGTCGCTATCAGCCCCGGCGCTGAGTTCGGTCACCAGCAATTGGCCCAGCAGTTGCGCGCGCGGTGTGGGCGGCTGGGCTGGATCGACCAGGGCCAGGGCGGCGATGAGTTCGCGCAGCAGGGCTGAGGCGTGCAGCACGCCGTCGTGCGCGGGCAGGGCTGGCCCATGCGCGGGGTGAATGAAGACGCCATAGGCGCGCACGGCCACGGGCGTGTGCAGGCGATGGGGCACGCCCGGGCGCAGCCAGACGGCGGCGGTGGGCGGCAGCAGCCAGTGGGCAGCCGGGGTTTGCACGCGCAACACGCCTTCGGCGGCATACAGCACATGCCCGCAGGCGTGCTGGTGCTCGGGCACGCTGTGGCCGGCGGGGTAGCGCACGGCTACGCAGGTGGCGGGCAGGGGGCTGTGTTCGTGCAGGTACAAGTCCAGCGCGTGCGCGGCGCGCTCGGGGGTGGGGGCGGTGTATCCCATTGGAGAAAGAGGGCTTGGATCGCTCGAAGATGTCCATTTTGCAAAAGAATTTGTCTGATTTTTTGTAGATGGACAAATGGCGGCTGCCTACAGTGCCTGTTTCCCGAGAACTTCCGTGAACAGAGCACCACGCAACCCATGCCCATGCTGACCCGCCCCGCCGCCAAATACCCTGCCTTTGCCCCAATCGATTTGCCCGGGCGCCAATGGCCTTCGCGCACGCTGGCGCAGGCCCCCGTCTGGCTGTCCACCGATTTGCGCGATGGCAACCAGGCCCTGTTCGAGCCGATGAACCGCCAGCGCAAGCTGCAACTGTTTCACGAGCTGGTGCGCATTGGCTTCAAGGAGATTGAAATCGGCTTTCCCGCCGCCTCGCAAACCGATTTCGAGATCGTGCGGCATCTGGTGGAGCAGGGCCTGATCCCCGAAGACGTCACGCCCATGGTGATGTGCCAGTTGCGCGAGGATTTGATCGAGCAGACCGTGCGCAGCGTGCAGGGCGCGCGCCGCGTCATCGTGCATCTGTACAACGCCATCGCCCCCGTGTGGCGCGAAGTCGTGTTCGGCATGGATGTGCCGCACATCATCGCGCTGGTCGAGCGCCACATCGCCTTGCTGCGCCGCCTGACCGAGCAGCAGCCGCACACGCAATGGGTGCTGCAATACTCGCCCGAGACTTTTTGCATGGCCGAGCTGGACGTCTCCCTGGCCGTGTGCAACGCCGCCATCCGCGCCTGGGATGCCAGCGCGGCGCGGCCCATGATCGTCAACCTGCCCACCACGGTGGAAGTGAGCACGCCCAACGTCTTTGCCGATCAGATCGAATGGATGCACCGCCGCCTGGAGCGGCGCGAGCACATCACGCTGTCCGTGCACCCGCACAACGATCGCGGCACCGGCGTGGCCTGTGCAGAGCTGGCCCTGCTGGCGGGAGCGCAGCGCGTGGAGGGCTGTTTGTTCGGCAATGGCGAGCGCAGCGGCAACGTCGATCTGGTCACGCTGGCGCTCAACCTCTACACCCAGGGCATCGCGCCCGGGCTGGATTTTTCCGACATCGCTGCCGTGGCCCGCATCGCCGAGCAATGCACGGCCCTGCCCATCCACCCGCGCCACCCTTACGTGGGCGATCTGGTCTTCACCGCCTTTTCCGGCTCGCACCAGGACGCCATCGCCAAAGGCTTTGCCGCCCAGCTCCCCGATGCGCCCTGGCGCGTGCCCTACCTGCCCATCGACCCGCAAGACCTGGGCCGCACCTACGACAGCATCGTGCGCGTCAACAGCCAATCGGGCAAAGGCGGCATCGCCTTTTTGCTGCAACGCGATCATGGCGTGCGCATGCCGCGGCGCATGCAGGTGGAATTCAGCGCCATCGTGCAGCAGGCGGCCGATGCCAGCGAAACCGAACTCTCCAGCGCGCAACTGTGGCAATTGTTTGCGCAGACGTATCTGAGCGCCGATGGCGGCTATCTCGGCCATCGCCTGTTTGACGCCGAAGGCGGCCAACAAGGCATCGAGCTGCGCTTGCAAGGGGTGGATGGCCAGCCGCAAACCCGGCGCGGCGTGGGCAGCGGCCCGGTGGAGGCCGCCGTGGCCGCGCTGGGCCTGCCGCTGCGCATCGACAGCTTCGAGCAAAAAAGCCTGGGCCACGGCGCCCAAGCCCAGTCGCTGGCCGTCATCGAGGCTGCCTGGCCCGGCCAGCCCGGCACGCGCTTTGGCGCAGCCGTGCATGCCAACACCGCCACGGCCGCCGTGCGTGCGGTGCTGAGCGCCGCGGCGCGCTGGGGCGGCCTGGGCAGCGTGGGAGATGCGGTATCGCGCGGCAGTTGACGATTTTTTACGATTGCCACAGGCATGGCACAATCGCGCCCCCGCGTGGCATCGCTGCGCGGGGCTTTGTTGTTTTAGGGCCCCTTAGAACCTGTTCAAAATCCCTGCGCGGTGTGCAATCAAGCGGATTTGGGCGGTCTGCCGCGTTGCAAAGCCTCGCCATAGCAGCCCCAGCTATGGCTGTGTTTTGCGCCTTGCAGCCCATCCCAAGCCGCTTCTTGCCCGCTCGCACCGAGATTTTGAACAGATTCTTAGTTGTTGAGAGAAAGATGATTGCTGCTGTTTTTGCCTTGGTGTTTGCCATTCGCCTGGTGTCGCTGTCCATTTCCATCAAGAACGAAAAACGCCTGATCGCTGAAGGCGCCAGGCAGTATGGGGAGCGCAATTCCAAGCTGCTGTCGGCCGCGCACGTGGTCTATTACTTTGCGGCGCTGGCCGAGTCCTATGTGCGTGGCGCAACATTCGATGCGATCTCGGCCATTGGCACGGCCGTGCTGGCGTTTGCGCTGGCCATGCTGTTTTATGTGATCCACGCGCTGGGCAGCGTGTGGACGGTCAAGCTCTACATCCACCCGCAGCACAAAATGAATCGCAACTGGCTGTTCCGCAATGTGCGCCACCCCAATTACTTTCTGAACATCATCCCCGAGCTGATCGGCGTGGGCTTGCTGTGCCATGCCTGGGCGGTGATGCTGGTGGGCCTGCCGCTGTACCTTGCCATCCTGGCGGTGCGCATCCGCCACGAGCAGCAGGCCATGCGCCACCTGTGGTGATGGGGCAGCCTGGCTTGCTGCTGCGCCCAGCGGCAGCGGTCGCCCGGCCCGTCAGAGCAGGCGTTTACCGCTGCCTCAGCGCCAGCAGCGGGTTGGCGCTGGCGCGGGCGTAGTCGGTCTGGCCCATGAGCAAATCCAGCCTCATGCTGGCCAGGTCGTCGGCCAGCGGCTCGGCGTACGGGTCTTTTTCCTGGTTGACGATCTTGCGGTAGCTGTGGCAGTGGTCGCAGGTTTCGGCCAGCACGACTTCCTTGCTGACGTCGGGGCTGGCCTGGGCGGTGTCGCCATGGGGCTCATCCTGGTTGACGACGCCTTGGTAGCGGATGCCGCCAGTGGATTCGCAGTGGCTGCATTTGATGCGCACCATGTGCCACTCGGTGCAGCACAGGCTGCAGTGCAGAAAGCGCAGGCCGCCTTCGGCGCCGCCGATGCGCAACACGCTGGCCACGGGCTGTGAGCCGCAGACGGGGCAGATGGTCATGGGCTGGGTGTAGGGCACGTCGCTTTCCTGCAGCTGGCTGGCCCTGTGGGCGTAGTGCAGCTGCAGCGCGGCCATGACGATGGGTGCGGCCAGCAGGTCGCCGGCCTCCATGCGCTCGTCCAGGATGCGCGCTGCCAGGGCTTGTAGCGCCTCGGGCTTGTGCTGGCCCAGGGCGTTCAGGGCCTGCTGCATGGGCGCAGGCAGGCCCTGTTCGGGCGCCA
Organism: Vandammella animalimorsus; assembly: GCF_002288875.1. NCBI lineage: Bacteria > Pseudomonadati > Pseudomonadota > Betaproteobacteria > Burkholderiales > Comamonadaceae > Vandammella > Vandammella animalimorsus. The sequence goes on from NZ_NTBH01000002.1 coordinate 27,838, forward strand.
GGCGCGCCAGCAGCTGCGCCAGCGCGCCATGCCATGCTGCGTCCAGCTCGGCCCTCGGGTTGCACAGCGGCATGGCATGGCTTTGGGCCTGGGCGATGGCCTCGCGCGCCCAGGGCTCGGTCTGAATGTGGCCGGCCAGCTCGGCCTGGGCCTGCACGATGCGCGCCATGACGCGCAGGTAATCGCCAATGGGGTTGCCCTCGGCCTGTTGCAGCAGCCGGGCGGCGCGCTCGCGAAACAGGCTGGCGGGCTGGGGCAGGCGCGCATGGGGCATGCGCGTGCGGTCCAGGGCTTCGATCTCACCGGGTTGAAGAATGCGTTGCATGGCGTGTTGGGGTGGTGGCGCAAAGTGGCAAATGAAACGCCGGGCGTGCCCGGCGTGTGCGCGTTCGTCTGTGAAGCGATGGCCCCTCAGTGCAACGGTGCGTTGCCAAGGGGCCTAGTGTGCATCAACTGCTGGTGCGCTGTTGGCGCTGAGCAGCCAGGCGCTGCTCGCGGGCGACGATTTCGTCGTGCCAGAGGCGGTGGTTGCGCTTGGCCCAGGCGTAGCTGACGGTGCCGCGCGTCATGGCCTTGATGGAGCCCTTGACCCAGAAGGCTGCATAGATGTGGAACACGATGGAGAAAATCATCACGAAGCCAAAGAAGGCGTGCAGCAGCGAGGCGACGCGAATGATGTCGATGCCGAACAGGTGGCTGAAGTAGGCGCGCCACATGACGATGCCCGTCAGCAGCAGGCCCAGCATGCTGCCCAGCAGAACCCAGAACAGGATCTTTTGGCCAGCGTTGTACTTGCCCACGGGTGGCAGCTTGTGCTCCTGGTTAGCCAGCATGTCGCCCGGCTGCTTGAGCCACTGGATGTCGTTCTTGTCCAGAAAGTTGTGACGCCAAAAGCGCAGCGCCAGCACGGTGAACGAGAGGAACATCACGATGCCGATGAAGGGGTGCAGGATGCGCGTCCACGGGCCGCCGCCAAACAGGTTGGTGAGCCAGAACATGGAGGGGTGAAACAGCGCCAGGCCCGAGAGCGCCAGCAGCACAAAGCTGATGGCGGTGAGCCAGTGGTTGCTGCGCTCGTTGGCGGTGTAGCGCTGGATGGCCGGACGGCCCTCGGCGTCCACGGCGAAGTCGATGGGCGTGGGGCGATGGTGTTCAGTCATGGCGGGCCTCCTGCTGCAATGGCGCGTGCGGCGCGTGCTGGACGTGCTGGGCATGGTGCTCATGGTGCGCGTGTTCGGTGGCGATGCCTGCGGCCTGGCGGCGCGCCAGGGCCTGGGCGTCGGCCTCCTCCTCATCTTGCTCGGTGGGCTTGTTGGGGCCTACGCGGGTGTAGTGGAAGAAGCCGCCCAGCGCGGCCAGGGCGATGCCGGCCAGGGCCAGCGGCTTGGTCACGCCCTTCCACAGCCGCACCACGGGGCTGACTTGCGGCGCATCGGGCAGGCCCGCGTACAGCGAGGGCTTGTCGGCATGGTGCAGCACGTACATGACGTGCGTGCCGCCCACGCCGACCGGGTCGTACAGGCCCGCGTTGGCGTAGCCGCGGTTTTTCAGGTCGCCAATGCGGCGCTCGGCCTGTTCCGTCATGGCCTGCTTGGTGCCGAACATGATGGCGCCGGTGGGGCAGGTCTTGACGCAGGCCGGCTCGCGGCCCACGGCCACGCGGTCCGAGCACAGGGTGCACTTGTAGGCCTTGTTGTCCTTCTTGGAGATGCGCGGCACGTTGAAGGGGCAGCCGGTGACGCAGTAGCCACAGCCAATGCAGTGCTCCTCATGGAAGTCCACGATGCCGTTGGTGTACTGCACGATGGCGCCGGGCGAGGGGCAAGCCTTGAGGCAGCCGGGGTCCTCGCAGTGCATGCAGCCGTCCTTGCGGATCAGCCACTCCAGGTTGCCAGAGGCCTCGTTCTCGTACTCGGTAAAGCGCATCACCGTCCACGAGTCGGCCGTCAAGTCCATGGGGTTGTCGTACACGCCATGGTTGTGGCCGATTTCGTCGCGCAGGTCGTTCCATTCCGAGCAGGCGGTTTGGCAAGCCTTGCAGCCAATGCACTTGGAGACGTCGATGAGCTTGGCCACTTCGCCCGAGCGCGGCTCGCGCACCTGGGGCGAGGGTGTGGTGGTGGCCGAGCGCTGTTTGATGTCCAGGGATTGCAATGCCATGTGGACTCCTTCAGATCTTCTCGACCTTCACCAGGAAGGTCTTGAACTCGGGGGTGTTGGTGTTGCCATCACCGACGAAGGGGGTCAGGGTATTGGCGATGAAGCCTGGCTTGGCCACGCCCTTGAAGCCCCAGTGGATGGGAATGCCCACGTGGTGGATGGTTTTGCCGTCGATCTGCATGGCCTTGATGCGCTTGGTCACCACCGCCACGGCCTTGATGTAGCCGCGCTTGGAGCTGACCCGGACGCGGTCGCCCGCCTTGACGCCAATGGATGCGGCCAGCGCCTCGCCAATCTCCACGAATTGCTCGGGCTGGCTGATGGAGTTGAGAACCGTGTGGCGCGTCCAGTAGTGGAAGTGCTCGGTGAGGCGGTAGGTCGTGCCCACGTGGGGGAATTCCTCGGGCTTGCCGAAAGTCTCCCAGATGGGCGTGAAGACCCGTGCCGCTGGCGAGCTGGTGGCCTTGGGGTTGTTCGGGTGCAGCGGGTTGTAGCCCAGCGGCGTGTCGAACGGCTCGTAGTGCTCGGGGAAGGGGCCTTCATTGAGCAGCTTGCGCGAGAAGAAGCGCGCCACGCCCTCGGCATTCATGATGAAGGGGCCAGCGCCCGCTTCGGGCGCAGAGGTGGCAACGAAGTCCGGCACGTCCGCGCCCGTCCAGCGCTTGCCGTTCCAGTGCACGAGCTGGCGGTGCGGGTTAAAGGGCCTGCCCTGTGGGTCGCAGGAGGCGCGGTTGTAGAGCACGCGGCGGTTGGCCGGCCAGGCCCAGGCCCAGTTCAGCGTATTGCCGATGCCGGTGGGGTCAGAGTTGTCGCGGCGGGCCATCATGTTGCCCTCCTCCGTCCAGGAGCCGGCAAAAATCCAGCAGCCGCAGGCGGTGCTGCCGTCGTCGCGCAGCTCGCCAAAGCCGGAGACTTGCTGGCCTGCCTTGCGCAGCACCTTGCTGGGGTCTTTCGGATCGGTCAGATCCACCAGCGCGCGGCCGTTGAGCTCCATGGCCGCCTCGCGCGCGCTGGCCTCATGCTGTTGGGCATAGGGCCAGTCCAGGTGCAGGATCGGGTCGGGGTAGGCGCCGCCTTCCTTGCGATACAGCTCGCGCATGCGCAAAAACAGCTCCGACATGATGTGGATGTCGGTGCGCGCCTGGCCGGGCGGCTCGGCGGCCTTCCAGTGCCATTGCAGCACGCGGCTGGAGCTGACGATCTCGCCCTCGTCCTCGGCAAAGCAGGTCGTGGGCAGGCGGAAGACCTCGGTCTGGATGGCTTTCTCGTCCACGTCGTTGAACTCGCCGTGGTTCTTCCAGAACTCGGAGGTGTCCGTGGCCAACGGATCCATGACCACCAGGAACTTGAGCTTGGACAGGCCGTTGCGCACGCGGTTCTTGTCCGCCAGCGCCGCCAGCGGGTTGAAGCCCTGCGCCAGGTAGCCATTGACCTTGCCCTCGTTCATGAGCTGGAAGTACTGGAGCATGTCGTACTCCTTGTCCAGCTTGGGCAGGTAGTCGTAGCCCCAGTTGTTCTCGGCCGTGGCGTTCTTGCCGTACCAGGCCTTCATCAGGCTGACGTGGAACTTGGAGTAGTTCTGCCAGTAGCTGACCTGCCCGGGGCGCAGCGGCTTGTGCGCCCGCGCGGCGATGTAGCCGGCGTAGTCCTGCTCATGCTCGCGCGGCAGGCTCAGATAGCCCGGCAGGCTGGCCGAGAGCAGGCCCAGATCGGTCAGGCCCTGGATGTTGGAGTGCCCGCGCAGCGCGTTCATGCCGCCGCCGGCCACGCCGATGTTGCCCAGCAGCAGCTGCACCATCGCGCCGGTGCGCAGCATCTGCGCGCCGATGGAGTGCTGCGTCCAGCCCAGCGCGTACATGATGGTGGCCGCGCGGCCCGGCACAGCCGTGCTGGCGAGCTTCTCGGCCACGTGCAAGAACTTCTCCCTGGGCGTGCCGCACACGCGCTCGACCATCTCCGGCGTATAGCGGCTGTAGTGCTTCTTCAAAAGCTGATAGACGCAGCGCGGGTGTTGCAGCGTCGGATCCACCACGGCGTAGCCATCGGCGCCGCGCTCGTAATCCCACGAGGTTTTCTCGTAGGTGCGCGTCTCTTCGTTGTAGCCCGAGTAGATGCCATCGACGAACTCGAAGTCATCGCGCACGACAAAGCTGAAGTCCGTGTAGTTGTGCACGTACTCCTTGTGGATCTTGTCGTTGCTCAACAGGTAGTTGATGACCCCGCCCAGGAAGGTGATGTCCGTGCCCGAGCGGATCGGCGCGTAGTAATCGGCCACCGATGCCGAGCGGTTGAAGCGCGGATCGACCACCATGAAATAGGCGCCGTTGTGCTCCTTGGCTTCGGTCACCCACTTGAACCCGCAGGGGTGGGCCTCGGCGGCATTGCCGCCCATGATCAAAATCACATCCGCATTCTTGATGTCGACCCAATGGTTCGTCATCGCGCCACGGCCAAACGTCGGGGCAAGACCTGCCACCGTCGGGCCGTGTCAGACACGCGCCTGGTTGTCGAATGCAAGAAGGCCGAAATTGCGCATCACCTTGTGGGTGATGTAGCCCGTTTCGCTGGTGGAGGCCGAGGCAGCCAGCATGCCCGTGGTCAGCCAGCGGTTGACCACCTTGCCATCGTCCGTGTGCGTGACGAAGTTGGCATCGCGGTCGTCTTTCATCAGGCGGGCAATGCGATCCATCGCCTCATCCCAGGACAGATCCGTCCACTCGCTCGCGCCAGGGGCGCGGTACTGGGGCTTGAGCAGGCGGTTGGGGCTGTTGATGAAATCCAGCAAACCCGCACCCTTGGGGCACAACGTGCCGCGGTTGACCGGGTGATCGGGGTCGCCCTCGACGTGAATCACGGCGCGCTTGGCATTGCGCACGCCATCGCTGAGCGAGTACATCAAAATGCCGCAGCCCACCGAGCAATAGGTGCAGGTCTGGCGCGTGACCTGCGCGGCCGCAAGCTTGTACTGGCGCACCTCCGCCAGCGCTTCAGAGGGCGAAAAGCCCATCAGCGCCAGACTGGAGCCTGCCAGGGTTGAGCCAGTCACTTGCATGAACTGGCGCCTGGAGACGTTCATCATGGGGTTGACCTTTCAAAAGGTTCAGAGGATCTCTTGTTTTTGTCCTGTCAAGGCAGCGGCCTGCGGGTGCGTCGCACCCAGACCGACAGGCCACGAAGAGGGCGCGATTGTAGATACAGGCTCGCTGGGCTTCATTGGCCAGCGCGCTTGGCCGACTGGCGCGCTCTGTCATTGCCGCGGGGTTTGCCGCCTGACCATGATGGGCGGGAGCATCCAGCGCGTGAAGGCGTGGTTTCCCTGGTCCGTGGCTTTGTGCCCCTGCACTGGCCCCGAAAGTTTGACGATCACGGCAAAGGCAACCAAAATGCAACCAGATTGATTCCCAAGCAAGCATCGCCATGCCCGCCACCTTGACGCTGAAAAACATCCCCGACGAAATCTACGAACGCCTCAAGGCCGCAGCACAGGCGCATCGCCGCAGCCTCAGCAACGAGGCCGTCGTCTGCCTGCAAACCGTGCTCATGCCCGCCAGCGCCAGCGCCGAGGAGCGCCTGCAACGCGCCCGCGCCTTGCGCCAGCGCCTGGCCGGGCAGGACTTCGCCGCCGCCGACATTGCCGCCCTGCGCCAAGAGGGCCGCGCATGATCGTGGTGGACAGCAACGTGCTGGCCTACCTCTACCTGCCCGGCCAATTCAGCCAGCAGGCCGAAGCCCTGCTGCGCCAGCACCCCCAATGGCACGCCCCACCGCTTTGGCGCAGCGAGCTGCGCAACATCTTGAGCGGCTACGTGCGCCGCCAGCAGTTGAGCCTGGCCGACGCGATCCAAATCCAGCAGGAAGCCCAGGCCCTGATGGCGCTGGGCGAGCAAGCCGTGGATTCCGCCGCTGTGCTGGCCTTGGCACAGCAAAGCGGCTGCACGGCATACGACTGCGAATTCGTCGCCCTGGCCCAGGCCTTGGGCTGCCCGCTGATGACCCAGGACAAGCAGGTGTTGCGGGCGTTCCCGGGTGTGGCGTATAGCCTGGGCAGCGTGAAAGGCGCATAGCGCGAGAACTTGCCCAAAATCCTGCCCAAGCGCCCTCCACCCCGCACACGTACGCTCTCTCCCGCCTGCGGGAGAGAGCTGGGGCGAGGGTGTGCGCTCGACAGGACGCTTGTGCGCGGCATGGTGCAAGACAGCGTGGGGCGCATATCTTCTTCCCCGGCTCCTCTGCCCTCTGGGGAGAATCTGGGTAGAAAAGAGCAACAACTGCATTCCAAAATAAAAGCGCCCGCCCTGCCATGCTGACACCCGCCCCAGGCAGGGCGGCCCCGCCAGCCAGCGCCAGAAAAAAACCGCCCCGAAGGGCGGTTTTTCACTCAAGGCCGGGTGCATGCCCGGCGGGGTTCAGGGCCGGGGGGCCGTGGGTTCAGGCCATGCCGGCTTTTCCCTGGCCCCGGCCGCTCAGGCGGCCTTCTTGTGGCGCAAGCGCCGCGCGCCCAGGCCGGCGGCGGCCAGGCCCAGCAGCATCAGGCCCCAGTGGCCCATTGTGGGCACGGCCGTCACGCCCATGGGGCCGGCGGTAATGGCCGTGGTGGCGGCCAGCGGGTCGCTAATCTCGCCATTGGCCGCGTTGTCCGCATCGCCCAGGCCGCCGTCGGTCAGGGCAATGCTGGTCGTATTGCCGCTGGCGCTGATGCCCGGGTGCGCGTAGAAGCTGTCTGCCGTAGCGCTGGCGCGGCCGTACTTGAGCGCGCCATCCACCGGGCCGGGCCACCGCACGGTCACGTTCACCGTGCTGCCGGGGTCGCAGTCAACAAGCTTGAAGCGCAGCGCGCCGTGCGGCATGGCCTGCCCGCTGGGCGGCGCGGCCGGCGCGGCGATGAAGGCGGTGCTGCCCGCGTCAAAGCGGCAGTTGGCCCCGCCGCCGGTGAAGGTGGCCACCGCCGGGGCACCCGCGCCGCTGGGCGGCACCGTCGTGCCCTCGAAGCGGCGGCGCACGTCCTTGAACGCGGCCGTCACGCTTTTGGCGCTGGTCACGTTCGTCAGCGTGCAGGTCGCCCCCGTGCAGTCGCCGCTGAAGCCGTCAAACACAAAGCCCGCGTTGGCCGTGACCGTGCAGGTGGCATTGCCGCCATTGGGCACGGGGTTGGGCGCGCAGCTCACCGTGCCGCCAGCGGCCGGGTTGGCTGTGGCGGTGATGGCGTGGGTGCTGGGCGTGGCGGTGAAGTTGGCCGTCACGCTCTTGGGACTGCTCACGTTCGTCAGTGCGCAGGTCGTGCCGGTGCAATCGCCGCTGAAGCTGGTGAAGGTGTAGCCCGTGTTGGCCGTGGCCGTGCAGGTGGCATTGCTGCCATTGGGCACGGGGTTGGGCGCGCAGCTCACCGTGCCACCAGCGGCCGGATTGGCCGTGGCGGTGATGGCGTGGGTCGTGGCCGTGGCGGTGAATTTGGCCGTCACGCTCTTGGGGCTGGTCACGTTCGTCAGCGCGCAAGTCGCCCCCGTGCAGTCGCCGCTGAAGCTGTCAAACGCGAAGCCCGCGTTGGCAGTGGCCGTGCAAGTGGCATCGCCACCGTTGGGCACGGGGTTGGGCGTGCAGCTCACCGTGCCGCCAGCGGGCGGGTTGGCCGTGGCGGTGATGGCGTGGGTCGTGCCCTTGGCGGTGAATTTGGCTATCACGTGCTGGGCGCTGGTCACGTTCGTCAGCGCGCAGGTCGAGTTCGTGCCCGAGCAATCGCCGCTGAAGCTGTCAAACACAAAGCCCTTTTTGGCCGAGGCCTTGCAGATGGCGATGCCGCCGTTGGGCACGGGGTTGGGCGAGCAGCCCACCGTGCCGCTGCCTTTGGGGCTGATGGCGGTGGTGATGGCGTGGGTCGTGGTGAAGTTGGCCGTCACGCTCTTGGGGCTAGTCACGTTCGTCAGCGTGCAGGTCGTCCCCGTGCAGTCGCCGCTGAAGGCGCTGAAGGTGTAACCCGCGTTGGCCGTGGCTGTGCAGGTGGCATTGCCGCCCTCGAACACCGAACTGGGCGAGCAGGTCACCGTGCCGCTGCCTGCGGGGCTGATGGCGGTGGTGATGGCGTGGGTAGCAGGCGGAATCAGCCGCACCACATCGGAGCGCATCACCGTGCCATCTCGCATGCTGAACCAACCGCCCACCAGCAGCTTGCCACTGTCTTGCAGCAAAAAGGAGGAGATGCCACGGCTATAGGTGATGACTCCGTCCACGGCGGGTGCGTTGAACTGGTTGTCCAGCGTGCCGTCGGCGTTCAGCAGGGCCAGGTGTTCGCGGGCCTGGCCGTGCACCTGGGTGAAGTTCCCCCCGATCAGGATTTGCCCGTTGGGCAGCTCTTGTACGGCCTGCACCTGTTCACTACCACCCTGGATGCGGGGGTTGGCAAAGCTGGTGTCCAGCGTGCCATCGGCATTCAGACGCAGCAGCTTTTCGTAGGGCTTGTGCTCTACGTAAGTGAAGCCGCCCCCCACCAGAATCTTGCCGCTGGCCAGGCGGTGCAGCATCGTCACACCTGACGCAACATAGGCCAGCCCATCGTTGGCCAGGCTGCCATCGGGGTTGAGCCGGTACAGCTGCCCGTTGTTCGCCCCCGCCAGAATTTGGCCGTTGGGCAAAAGCAGCAGGCCCCCCGCCAAAAAGTGGTCGGGCAGGGTGTTTTGAAAGCTGGCATCGCGACTGCCGTCAGCGTTCAGCCGGGCCAGGCCGTGCGCGGGCGCCCCGTCCACCTGGCCGAAATTGCCAGCGATCAGAATTTTTCCATCGGCCTGCACGGCCAGATGCTTCACCAGTTGGTTATGCGGCAGCAGTGCGCTGATGGTCGGGGAGGTGAAGCTGGTGTCGCGTGTGCCATCCGGGTTCAGGCGCACGACCCGCGATGCGGGCTCGCCAACGGGAAATTCGGTGAATCCGCCGGCCGCCAGCAGCTTGCCATCGGCCTGCAAGGCCAAGGCGAAAACCGGGCCGCCCTTGCCATCTAGCCGCTGTTCATCGGCGCCGCTGTTCACATTCAGGCGGACGAGCTCGGTGAGGAAGGTCGCCCACAGCTTGCCGTCGTGCTGCACCATGGCATGGGTGGAGCCTTGATCGGCCTTGAACGAAGCATCCAACTTCCAGTGCTGGGCCTGGGCGGTGGCGGCTGCGCCCAGGGCCAGCGCGGTGCCGGCGGCCCAGCGAGCCAGGCGCCTCAGGCACTCAAACTTTCGGGGGGGAGGGGGGAAAAGCTGCGGCAAGGGCCGCGCCGCCTGGCTGGGGTGCATGTGCAAGACCTCCTATGAAAAAAATGACCGGCGGGAAAAAACCTGTCCAAGAGACAGGTTTTTGCAAATCATGTAACGAGCTGAATCCATTGTAGGGCGCAGCCATGCGCTTGCCAACGGCTAACGTTGCTGGCGTTGCTGGCGTTGCTGGCGTTGCTGGCGTTGCTGGCGTTGCTGGGCCGGTAGCCGGTGTTGCGCCTTTGCCCAGCCGCAGGCTGGGCTGCCCTGCAAGGGCCTGCAATACAGTTTTGATGGCCAGCCTTGGGCAAGGGGGCGGTGAGCCTGGTTTTCTTGCAAGGCGGGGTTGGGGTTGCAAAGCGAGCCGTCTGCCTGAGCGCCTGTCAGGGGCCGGGAGATGGAGCAGGCCGCTCAGGCCCTACAGCGCCAGGGGTGCAGGTGGCAGCGGTGCGCTGGCGCATGCAATGATTCGAAGCCGCAAGACAAGGAAGGTGAGTCTGTCGCAAACCGAGGCTTGCAGCACAGCGGATCGGGGCCACGACGCAAGGCAGACTGGGGGGCGGAGTTTGCGGGGGCGACTCAAAAACACCATCAACCACACACGATCAATGACGCGATAAGGCGCGGATAAAAAAGGCGCCCCTCGGGGCGCCTTTTGGTTTGATGTGAAAGCTGCCGGCTCAGAGCCTGTTCAAAATCTTTGCACGGCGGTCACGAGAGCGGATTTGGGCGCTCTGCTTCGTTGCAAAGCCTCGCCATAGCCCCAGCTATGGCTGCGTTTTGCGCCTTGCAGCCCACCCCAAACCGCTTCTTGCCCACTCGCGCCGAGATTTTGAACAGGCTCTCAGCGAGTTCGGCGCAGGCTCAAAGCCAGTATGCCCAGTGCGCCCAAAAGCGCGGACATGGCGATCTGCGACCACAGCGAGGAAGCGGGAACGGCGACCGGTGCAGCGTGCAGCGGCGCAGAGCGCACGCTGATTGTTCCTCCGGATGCATTCCCCGATAAATAAACATCGCTGCCAGGCTTGTCGCGGAAAAGATGGCTTTCGAAAAACAAATAAATGTCATCCATTGACGAAGTGGTATCAATGGTTGCCTTGGCTTTAATCTCATAGGCCTGTGGGATGTAAGGCGAGGGAAGCAATCGGGCAATATTGCATTTCAATTTGCCAGCATTGTTGTCAATTGTGCAATTGGTGTTTGCGGTGGCAGAAGATTCCCATGATTTCAGCGTCATCCGGTTCTTGTCGTAGGCAGCAACAAACTCAGCTGCGCCGACATTTGGCGGATTGGGAGATTGAAGCCGGATCGTGATTTCATGATCGACAGCCCCCACTTCTACCGTGCTGTCAATGATTTTCAGTGTCGGCTTGCTGGAGCCGCTATCGGCTATTCCCGCACCAATTTTCAGCGGCCAACTGACCGTGGCGCCGGCGGGGTTGGCATGGTCAAACAATTTGCAGCTCAGCGTAGCATTTTGCTCGACGCTTTTTTTGACTCGGCCTCTCACAAAAATATCAGCGCTGCTCTCACTGGCTACGATCAGCGGCATGGCGTCATAGAAAGCAAAATCCGCTGCATCGGCGCCGCTGATCTGGCAGTTATCCAGCTTGGCAGTGGCAGTGGCCGCGCCATCTTCAGCCGACAAGGTGATTTTGAACGCCACATCACTGCCAATATTATGGCCGGAAGCTTCAATGGGTGTGCCGGAAGTTGGGTTCAGAAATCCGCTCGCCTGCCTTGGGGGTGGCAGGCTATTGCTGACGGTGATTTTTCCGCTTGACAAGGCAACGGCACTAATAGGGTATCTATTGCCTGTTTCGCCGTAAAAGACAACGCTGTCATCATCGTCGGAAACAGCAAAAGGTATATCCCCCAGTGGAGCATCCGGCTTGACGTCCACTTTGATTTTTATTCTGTATCTTTCTGGAAGAAAAGCTCCCACTGATTTTTCATCAACATTGCAGTTGATCTTCCCGGCCGCAACAAAGCATCTTCCATCAGCGTTCCCGAAATATTGAAAGTCGGCATCGGTAACCGTGATGCTGCTGCTAACGGGAATCGAGAGAGAAAAGGAAGCAATTTTTCGTGGGTTGGAGTTCTCGAACTGGACGGTCACGATGTGATCGTTCGTGCCTGGCAACGCCACGGTTTCGTCAATCGAGAATGATTGCGCCTGGGCAACACTGAGACCAACACCCAGAAAAAAAGCGGTTGCCAACGGGATTCTATAAAAAGACATAATATTCATTTTCAAAAACATGGTTAATAGAGAAAATCATGGCGCTGCATGCAAGCGCGCATTCCTGAAGCAATATTGGGGGTGGCATGGCAAGGGCCGCGCCGCCTGGCTGGGGTGCATGTGCAAGACCTCCTCATGAAAAATGACCGGCGGGGAAAACCTGCCAAAGAGACAGATTTTTGCAAATCATGTAACAAGCCGGAGCCATTGTAGGGTGCGGCCACGTACTTGCCAACGGCTAACGTTGCTGGCGTTGCTGGCGTTGCTGGTCGGCGCCGGTGTTGCACCTTTGCCCTGCCGCAGGCTGGGCAGCCCTGCAAGGGCCTGCAATACGGTTTTGATGGCAAGCCTTGGGCAGGGGGCGATGGCCTGGTTTTCAGCGCCGCGCCTTTGCTGCGCGACATGCTGCAGCAGACTGGCGCCCGTGCGCGGGGGGCGCAAAGTGCATAGCACGTTTTAGGGGCTGTTCAAGCGCTTGACGCGATTGGGCAGCAGCGGCTTGGAATGGAACGGAGCAGGATGGGATGCAAGGCCGCAGACGGCCCAACCGCCCCAATCCGCCTGAGCGCCCGCCGCTCAAGCCAGGGGTTTTGAGCCGCGCCCTCAGGCCTTGCCGGCATCGCTGCCGCAGGTGCCGGGGGCCTTGCCGCAATGGCAGGTGTGATCCAGCCCCACGCTGTTGGCCAGGCCGCCGCAGGAGCCGGCAATGGGCTTGCGCCCGGCCATGACGCCGATGGCCATGCCGGCCACGACCAACAGCATGAGGATGAGGGTGACGAGCCAGATCATGGTTGTGCTCCAGAAACGGATGAAGGGAAAGCGACATCAAAGGCCGCCGTGCTGCGGGTGGCGAAGCCGCCATTTTCGCCTTCGTTTTTGCCCTCGCCCGTGCGGGTGATGAACAGGGCGGCCAGGCCGTGCGCGCTGGCGTAGTCGTAGCCCGCTTCTGGCCCCAGCGCCATCAGCAGGGTGGACAGGCCATCGGCCTGCAAGGCCGAGGCATGGGCCACGGTGACGGAGGCCAGCGCGTGGCGCACGGGGCGCAGGCTGCGCGCATCCAGCGTGTGCGAATAGCGCTGCCCGCCCGCCTCGCGCCAGTTGCGGTAATCGCCCGAGGTGGACAGGGCCATGTCTTGCAGTGCAAGGATTTTCTGCGCCTGGCGCGCGTTTTCCAGCGGCGCTTCGATGGCGATGCGCCAGGGCTCGCCATCGGGTTTGCGGCCAGGCTTGCGGCCAGCGGCGCGCATTTCGCCGGTGATTTCCACCAGATAGCTGCGCACGCCTTGGCCCTCCAGCCACTGCGCCACGCGGTCCACGGCGTAGCCCGCAGCGGTGCTGTTGAATTCAAGCCGGATGGGCGCGCTTTTGCAAAGCCGCGCGCCCTCGATGCGCAGGTGCTGCATGCCCACGCGCTGACGCAGGGCTTGCAGTTCGGCCTCGGTGGGCGCTTCAGGTGCTGTGGGGGCTGCGGCTGCGGCGGCCGCGCTGGCCGGGATGTTGGTCGTCACCGGGGCGCTGGGCCGGTGGCGAAAGCCCCAGGCCTCCAGCGCGGGCAGCAGGCTCACGTCAAACGCGCCGCCGCTGGCCGCGTGCAGGGCTTGGGCGTGCTCGGCCAGGGCGATGGCGGCGGCAGGCATGTCCATGCAAGCGCCCGCGGGCGCGGCGTTGAAGCGGGCCAGGGCCGAATCGCCCCGGTAGGTGGAGACGGCGGCATCGATCTCGCCCAGGATGGCCTGCACCCCCGCCTGCGCCGCCGCCAGCCCGGGCGCGCCGGATTCAGCCACGTAGCTGATCTGGTAGCTGCTGCCCATGGTGGGGCCGGTGAATTTCACGATTTGCCGAGCCTGTCCGGCAGGCTGGCAGGCGGCAAGCAAAAATGGTAGAAAAATGTATAGGTTTTTATGGAAGATTTGCACGTAGAGCTGTGAATTTATGACTTCCTCAAGATTAGCTTTTCTCCATTGGAGCTGACTATCTTGTAGTCTCGCAAACTATTCAAAGCTCCAATGCCTCCAGCCGCTACAGCGATTGAAATCGCTGCATATGTTGCTCCTGATCCAAGGATGGCGACTGCTCCACTAGCGGCGGCAAAACCAGAAATTTTGCTGGCGACTTGTGATTTAGGATCTCGGACAGGAGATAAAACTAAAGCGACGGCAATCCCTATGGCGCCAATAGCAATGGCCCAGGTGACTTTCCCTGTGGCCTTTATTCTTATTACGGTGTCTTTAATTTTTCCTTCTAGCTCAATGGTTTCTTGGCTATTTTTTAGTGCTTCAGCCAATTCCTTTTCTGTTTTAATGGTCATTGCATTTTCCTAGTTGTTGGGTTTTCATCCACCAAAATCATCCAAAAAGATGCTGTCGCGCTCCACGCCCAGGTCCAGCAGCATCTGGATGACGGCGGCGTTCATCATGGGCGGGCCGCACATGTAGAACTCACAGTCTTCGGGGGCAGGGTGGTCCTTGAGGTAGTTCTCGTACAGCACGTTGTGGATGAAGCCGGTGTAGCCCGTCCAGTTGTCTTCGGGCAGCGGGTCGGAGAGGGCCAGGTGCCAGGTGAAGTTGGGGTTTTCGGCGGCGAGCTGGTCGTATTCCTCGGTGTAGAAGGCTTCGCGCAGCGAGCGCGCGCCGTACCAGAAGCTGATCTTGCGCTTGCTATTCAGGCGCTTGAGCTGGTCGAAGATGTGCGAGCGCATGGGCGCCATGCCCGCGCCGCCGCCGATGAAGACCATTTCGGCGTCGGTGTCCTTGGCGAAGAATTCGCCAAACGGGCCGTACACGGTGACCTTGTCGCCGGGCTTGAGGTTGAACACCCAGGAGGACATTTGCCCCGGCGGCAGGTCGTCGCGCCCGGGCGGCGGGGTGGCCACGCGGATGTTGAACTTGACGATGCCTTTTTCCTCGGGGTAGTTGGCCATGGAGTAGGCGCGGATCACCGGCTCATCGACCTTGGAGACGTAGCGCCAGAGGTTGAACTTGTCCCAGTCGGCGCGGTATTCCTCGGCGATGTCGAAGTCCTTGTAGGCCACGGTGTGCGGCGGGCATTCCAGCTGCACATAGCCGCCGGCGCGGAAATCGACGTTTTCGCCCTCGGGCAGGCGCAAGGTCAGCTCCTTGATGAAGGTGGCGACGTTGAGGTTGCTCTCCACCGTGCATTCCCACTTTTTCACGCCAAAGACTTCTTCGGGCACTTCGATCTTCATGTCCTGCTTGACTGGGGTCTGGCAGGACAGGCGCCAGCCTTCGCGCGCCTGGCGGCGGGTGAAGTGCGATTCCTCGGTGGGCAGCATTTCGCCGCCGCCCGCTTCGACGATGCACTTGCACTGCGCGCAGGTGCCGCCGCCGCCGCAGGCCGACGAGAGGAAGATGTTTTGCGACGCCAGGGTTTGCAGCAGCTTGCCGCCGGCGGGCACGGTGATGCTGCGCTCGCCATTGATTTCAATGGTCACGTCGCCGCTGGCGACCAGTTTGGAGCGGGCGAACAGGATGATGAGCACCAGCGCCAGCACGATGGCGGTGAACATGCCCACGCCCAGCAGGATTTCCGTGCTCATAGCTGCACCCCCGAGAACGACATGAAGCCCAGGGCCATCAGCCCGATGGTGATGAAGGTGATGCCCAGCCCTTGCAGGCCGGCGGGCACGTCGCTGTACTTGAGCTTTTCGCGGATGCCCGCCAGCGCGGCAATGGCCAGCGCCCACGACAGGCCCGAGCCCACGCCATACACCGCGCTTTCGGCCAGGTTGTAGTCGCGCTCGACCATGAACAGCGTGCCGCCCATGATGGCGCAGTTCACCGTGATGAGCGGCAGGAACACGCCCAGCGCGTTGTAGAGGCTGGGCACGTACTTATCCAGCAGCATTTCCAGAATCTGCACCAGTGCGGCAATCACGCCGATGTAGGACAGCAGGCCCAGAAAGCTCAAATCCACCTCGGGCAGGCCGGCCCAGGCCAGCGCGCCGTCCTTGAGCAAATAGGTGTAGATCAGGTTGTTGGCGGGCACGGTGATGGCCTGCACCACCACCACGGCAATCCCTAAGCCAATGGCCGTTTCCACCTTCTTGGAGATGGCGATGAAGGTGCACATGCCCAAAAAGAAGGCCAGCGCCATGTTCTCGACGAACACGGAGCGGAAAAACAGGCTGAGGTAGTGTTCCATTTCAGATGCCCTCCTTGCCGCTCACGTGCGGCGCCATGCGGAAGGCGGGCGCCTCGTTCTGCTCGGTCTTCCAACTGCGCAGCGCCCAGATGATGAGGCCGATGAGGAAGAAGGCCGAGGGCGGCAGCAGCAGCAGGCCGTTGGGCACGTACCAGCCGCCGTCATTGACCGTGGGCAGCACGGCGATGCCAAACAGCTTGCCCGCGCCGAACAGCTCACGGATGAAGCCCAGCAGCAGCAGCATGGCGCTGTAGCCCAGGCCGTTGCCGATGCCGTCAAAGAACGAGAGCATGGGCGGGTTTTGCATGGCAAAAGCCTCGGCGCGGCCCATGACGATGCAGTTGGTGATGATCAGGCCGACGAACACCGACAGCTGCTTGGACAGCGAATAGGCAAAGGCCTTGAGCGCCTGGTCCACCACGATCACCAGCGAGGCGATGATGACCATTTGCACAATCATGCGGATGGAGCCCGGAATCTGCGCCCGGATGCTGGAGATGAACAGGTTGGAAAAGCCGGTGACCAGCGTCAGCGCCACCGACATGACCAGCGCCGTCTTGAGGTTGGAGGTAACGGCCAGCGCCGAGCAAATGCCCAGGATTTGCAGGCCGATGGGGTTGTTCCTGAAGACCGGATCGAACAGGACTTGCTTGATCGTGGGTTGTGCCATCTCAGTTGCCTCCTGCGCGCAGGTGTGCCAGGAAAGGCCCGAAGCCCTGCGGGCCGAGCCAGAAGTTCAGCAGGTGATCGACGCCGTTGCTGGTCAGCGTGGCGCCGGCCAGGCCATCGACCTGGTGCACGGCGCGCGGGCTGGCCGGATCGACGCCGCCCTTGACGATGGCGATGGCCGGCTGGCCGCTGGCGTCAAACACCTGCTTGCCCGGCCACAGCGCCTTCCAGCGCGGGTTGTCCACCTCGCCGCCCAGGCCGGGCGTTTCGGCGTGCTGGTAAAAGCCGAAACCGGCCACGGTGTTGTAGTCGTCCTTGAGCGCCAGAAAACCGTGCAGCGTGGACCACAGGCCGTAGCCGCGCACGGGCAGCACCAGCGTCTGCGGGCGGCCGCCTTCGCCTTCCACCAGATAGACCACCGTGAAGCGCTCGCGGCGGCGGATGGAGGCCGCGTCCTGCTCGGGGCGCAGGGCGTCGGAGAGGGCAGGGTCCTTGGCGGCCTTGAGCGGATCGAAGCTGGCGGCCTCGTGCGCGTCGCTGAAGCGGCCGGTTTGCAGATCGACCAGGCGCGGCTGAATGCGCTCCTTGAACAGGCGCTGCACCTCGGCGGCGGGCGCATCGGCCGGGGCCAGCCCGGCAATGGCCAGGATGTTGCGCTGCTTGTCCAGCTGCTTGTTCACCTGCTGCGTGGGCTTGAGGCTGACGGCCGCGCCGGCCACGAAGACCGAGCACACCAGGCAGACCAGCAGCGCCACCAGCAGCGTGCGTCCAATGGTTTCTTTTTGATCAGACACGGCGTGCGGCCCTCCGCTTGATGTTGGCCCGGATGACGAAGTGGTCGATCAGCGGGGCGAACAGGTTGCCGAACAAAATGGCCAGCATCATCCCTTCGGGGAAGGCCGGGTTGATGACGCGGATCATCACCACCATCACCCCGATCAGCGCGCCGAAGATCCACTTGCCGGTGTTGGTCATGGAGGCCGACACCGGGTCGGTGGCCATGAACATCATGCCGAAGGCGTAGCCGCCCAGCACCAGATGCCAGTACCAGGGCAGGGCGAACATGGGATTGGTGTCGGAGCCGATGAGGTTGAGCAGCAGGCTGAAGCCCACCATGCCGATCATCACTCCGGCCACGATGCGCCAGGCGGCAATGCGCATCAGCATCAGCGCGCCGCCGCCAATCAGGATGGCCAGCGTGCTGGTCTCGCCCACCGAGCCGGGCATGAAGCCCAGGAAGGCGTCCCACCAGCTCAGGCCGCCCTGCGCCAGCGCCGCCACGCCGCCGCTGGCGGCCTGGCTGAGCGCCGTGGCGCCGGCGTAGCCATCGACTGCGTTCCACACCGCATCGCCCGAGAGCGCGGCCGGGTAGGCGAAGAACAGGAAGGCGCGCCCGGCCAGCGCCGGGTTGATGAAGTTCTTGCCGGTGCCGCCAAACACCTCCTTGCCCAGCACCACGCCAAAGCTGATGCCCAGCGCCACCTGCCACAGCGGGATGGTGGGCGGCAGCGTCAGCGCAAACAGCACCGAGGTGACGAAAAAGCCCTCGTTGACCTCATGGCGGCGGATGGAGGCAAACAGCACCTCCCAAAAGCCCCCCACGGCAAAGGTGACGGCGTAGATGGGCAGAAAGTGCAGTGCGCCCAGCAGCATGTTGTCCCACGCGCTGGCGGGGTTGAAGCCTCCGAGCATGCGCATCAGCGCAAAGCGCCAGCCATCCTGCGCGGCCAGCAGCTCGGGCTGGGCGGCAAACACGGTGTTGGCCTGCCAGCCCACGTTCCACATGCCGAAGAACATGGCCGGGAAGGTGCACAGCCAGACCATGATCATCATGCGCTTGAGGTCAATGCTGTCGCGCACGTGCGCGGTGGAGCGCGTCACGCTGGCAGGGCGGTAGAGGAAGGTGTCCACCGCCTCGTACAAGGCGTACCACTTCTCGTACTTGCCGCCTTGGTGAAAGTGCGGCTCGATACGGTCAAAAAAAGATCGCAGGCCCATGGTGTTCAGCCCTCCTTCTCGATGCGGGTGAGGTTGTCCCGCAAGATCGGGCCATATTCGTACTTGCCCGCGCACACGTAGGTGCACAGCGCCAAATCTTCTTCATCCAATTCCAGGCAGCCGAGCTTTTGCGCCATCTCCGTGTCGCCCACGATCAGCGCGCGCAGCAGCTGCGTGGGCAGGATGTCCAGCGGCATCACCGCCTCGTAATTGCCAATGGGCACCATGGCGCGCGGGCTGCCGTTGGTGGTGGTGCTCATGGGCAGCAGGCGGCGGCCCAGCAGGCTGGAGAGAAAGGCCCCGGTCACCGAATGCTTGCGCGCGCCCGGGCGCAGGTAATGCAGCATCTCGCGCTCCGTGCCTTCGTGCAGGCAACTCACCTGCACGTGGTAGCGGCCCAGAAAGGCATATGGCCCGCTGGCCGTGCGCCCGCCCAGCACCGAGCCGGATATCACGCGGTTGTTCACGCGGTTGTCCGCGCCCTCCAGCTCGCCGGCGGTCAGCTCCTCCAGGCTCGCGCCCAGGCGCGTGCGCAGCAGGCGCGGGGTTTTCACCACCGGCCCGCCCAGCGCCACGATGCGCTCGGTCCACAACTGGCCCGTGGTGAACAGCTTGCCGATGGCGATCACGTCCTGATAGCCGATGTGCCACACCGTGCGCGTGGCATCCACCGGGTACACAAAGTGAATGTGCGTGCCCGGCAACCCGGCCGGGTGCGGGCCGTCGAACTGCTCCACCTTCAGGCCCGGCACATCCTCGCCCGGCAGCGAGGCGCTGGCCGATGTATTTGATGTATTGGCCGCCTTGCACAGCACCAGCGGCGCCAGGCGCGCCAGCACGCGCAGGCCGTGGCGGAAATCGCCAGCGTGCGCATTGATGATGGGGGCCGGGTCGGCCGCCAGCGGGTGCGTGTCCATGGCCGTGACGAAAATCGCCGCGGGCGTGGCGTCAGCGGCCGGAATCTTGCTGAACGGCCGCGTGCGCAGCGCCGCCCACAGGCCGCTGTGCTGCAGGTTCTCGCGCACCTGCGCGTCGCTCAGCGCGTCGAGCTGGGCCTCGTCATAACGGGCGAAGGCCAGCGCCTCTTCCTGGCCCGGCGCGCCCTCAACATCGATCACCACCGATTGCAGCACCCGCTGCTGCCCGCGGTGAATGGCGCTGACCACGCCTGCCGCCGGCGCGGTGATGTGCACGCCCGGCTGGTTCTTGTCGGAAAACAACGGCTGGCCCGTTTTCACCCGGTCGCCCACCTGCACCGCCATCGTCGGCTTCAGGCCGTGGTAATCGGCCCCGATGACGGCCACGCGGCGCACGGCCGCAGCGTCGGCCAGTTGCGGCTGGGGGGCGCCGGCCAGGGGCAGATCCAGGCCCCGTTTGATCTTGTGCATCACTGGCCTTGTCTCTCTCGTGGAAAAAGAACCGATTTTATTCAGCTAGCCCCTGCTGCAAGGGCAAGTCCAGTTGTTGCGCTGCGCTCTGCCCTTGCGCAGCCAGGCTGGCGTTGTGCTGCTGCGCCTGTGCCAGCGGCAGCAGCTTGTCCACCTTCACGCCCAGCAGGCGCAGCGGCTGCGACCAGTCCATGCGCTTGAGGCATTGCCCGGCGGCCTGGCGGATGGTGGCCGCATCCTGGGTGTAGTGCGCGATCGAATGCGCGCGCGTGATGGTGCGGAAATCGCTCAGCCGCACCTTCACGCCGATGGTGCGTCCAGCGTAGCCCTTGCGCTGCAGGTCATCGGCCACGCGCTGGCACAGCGCGGTGAACAGTGCCGAGAGCTCGGCGCGGTCGCGCCGGGCGTGCAGGTCGCGCGCGAAGGTGGTCTCGCGGCTCATCGACACCGGCTGGCTTTGCACCACCAGCGGCCGTTCGTCGCGCCCCCAGGCCACAGCGTGCAGCCAGCGGCCGTAGCTGGCGCCAAAGTGCGCTACCAGTTGCTCCTGCGGCACCTTCGCCAGCTCGCCCAGCGTGGCAATGCCCAGCGCCTGCAGCTTGGCGCTGGCCTTGGGGCCGATGCCATTGACCTTGCCGCAGGCCAACGGCCAGATGCGCGCGGTGACCTCCTGCGGTTGCAGGATGAAGATGCCATTGGGCTTGTGCCATTCGCTGGCCAGCTTGGCCAGCAGCTTGTTGGGCGCCACGCCGATCGAGCAGCTCAGCCCCGTGGCCGCGAAGATGGCCCGCTGGATGCGCTGCGCCAGCGCCAGCCCGCCATCCTCGGCGCAGCCGGGCAGGCCGCTGAAGTCGATGTAGACCTCGTCGATGCCGCGATCCTCGATGCGGCTGGCGTGCTCGCCGATTGCCGCCTTGAAGCGCGCCGAGTAGGCGCGGTACTGATCGAAATCGGCCGGCAGCAGATAGGCCTGCGGGCACAGTCGCGCGGCTTTCATCAGCCCCATGGCCGAACCCACGCCGAACTGCCGCGCCTCATACGTGGCGGTGGTGATGACGCCGCGCCCGGCATAGCCGCCCAGGCGGGGGAAGGCCTGCAGCGGGATCTGCGCCGGCGGCAGCGCCTCCAGCGCCGCATCGCCCAGCCAGCCCGGCGCGCGCCGGCCGCCGCCGATGACCAGCGGCAGCCCGCGCAACTGCGGCTGGCGCAGCAGCTCCACCGAGGCAAAAAACGCATCCATGTCCAGGTGCGCAATGCGCCGCACGGCCTGGCCCGAAACGGGCTCGGGCGCAGGCGCAGGCGTGGCGGCGGGCGTGGCGGGGGTGGGGCAATTCATGGCAAGGGGGCGGCCCAGGCTGCGGTTTTCCCGGCTGGGAGCGGCGCCCATTGTCCCGTATCCTCGCGCCGGTATGGGCCAGCGAACCGGCCGGCCCGCAGGAGAGAGGCGATGAGCGAACAAAGCAATTGGATGGAGTTCACCCGGTTTGTGCCCGGGTTCGATTTCTTGCGCAACCTGGCCCCGGCGGCGCTGGGCCAGGCGCAGGGCCAGAGCGGCGCAGCCGGGGCGGCCTTTCAGCAATGGCTGGCCCCGACCATGGACCCGGCCGAAGTGCAAAAGCGCATCGACGAGCTCAAGGTCGTCAAGTTCTGGCTGGAGCAAAACGGCCGTGCGCTGGAAGCCACCATCCAGGCCCTGGAGGTGCAGAAAATGACGCTGAGCGCGCTGGGCCGCATGAACCGCGACGCGCGCGAGATGGCCCAGGCCTTCAGCGAAGGCATCCAGCAGGGGGCGCAGCGCTCGGCCGAAGTGTTCCAGGCCGCCATGCCCGACATGCCTGCGGCCGATGGCAAAGCCCATGACGGGGCCGGTGCGGCGCACGACGCGCCCCAAAGTGCGACTGAGGGTACTGCCGAGGGTGCGACTGAGGGCGCAGCCGAGGACGCCGCCAACCCCACGGCCGAGGGCATGGCCGCCATGCAGCACATGCAGGCCCAGGCCCTGCAGTGGTGGGGCGCGCTGACCGAGCAGTTCCAGGCCATTGCCGCCAAGGCCTTGGACGACATCGGCCAGAACGTGGCCGCCGCCCAGGCTTCAGCCGCTGCCGCGCCTGCCGCCACCCAGCCCAAAGCGCCGCGCCGCCCCCGGGCCAAGAAAGCCGCAGCGCCCGCCAAGGCCAAGCCCAAAACCCCGACGGCCCGCGCCAAGGCCGCTGGCGCTGCGCGAGGCAGCGCCAAAACGCGCGCCGCTGCCAGCCCCAAAGGCCCTAATTTGCGCGATGGGAGAAAAGCGCCGTGAACCAGAACGACGCATTGATTGATTTGTGCAAAGCGTGCGTGCAGGATGCCAAACTGACCGCGCAGCAAGGCTGGCAAAAACTGATTCTGATTGCGTCACCAGCGCCAGCGTCAAGGCATTTGGCTATTCGTACAACCAGCAGGGCGAATGTCAATGGATATCGCCATCGCTGGATTTTGATATGGACAAGCTGCGCGCTTTGCAGCAGGTCATGCGAACGGAAAAACCCAATGGGCGCGGTTGGCTCAAATGCATGATCCGCATCTCGCGCGCCGGGGAGGTGGGCGCAGATTTTGAATACGACGACCCCAGCCGCTGGAGCCATACGCCGGACAATTACAAGCAGCGCATGGCCGAATATGCGGCCATGCCGGTTTGAGGTTTTTCATCAATCTGATGGGGGGAAGAATGACAAAGGACGAAGCCCTGATTGAGCTTTGCAAATCCTTGCTGCAGGATGCAGAAGTCACCGAGCAGGAAGGTTGGCAGAAAATCATCCTGATTGGGGAAGTGGGCGATAGCCATGCCGGCATGCACGGCTATTCATACAACGCCGAGAATCAATGCCTTTTGGTTGCCCCTGACCCGCCGCGTCTGGGCATGCTCAAACAATTGCATGCCGTCATGCAAGCGGAAAACCCCAATGGGCGCGGTTGGCTCAAATGCATGATCCGCATCTCGCGCGCCGGGGATGTGGGCGCAGATTTTGAATACGACGACCTCAACCGCTGGAGCCACACGCCAGACAATTACAAGCAGCGCATGGCCGAATATGCGGCCATGCCGGTTTGAGGTTTTTCATCAATCTGATGGAGGAAAGAATGACAAAGGACGAAGCCCTGATGGAGCTTTGCAAATCCTTGCTGCAGGATGCGGAAGTCACCGAGCAGGAGGGTTGGCAGAAAATCATCCTGATTGGGGAAGTGGGCGATAGCCATGCCGGCATGCGCGGATATTCGTATGACGCGCAAAATACCTGCCTGATGGTGGCGCCGGATGGGCCGCGCTTGGATTTGCTCATCAAATTGCATGCTGTCATGAAAGCGGAAAACCCCAATGGGCGCGGTTGGCTTAAATGCATGATCCGCATCTCGCGCGCCGGGGATGTGGGCGCAGATTTTGAATACGACGACCCCAACCGCTGGAGCCACACGCCAGACAATTACAAGCAGCGCATGGCCGAATATGCGGCCATGCCGGTTTGAGGGGCTGCTCAAAAGCCCTGCCCGGCGGGCCCCATCAAGCCGGATTGGGTGGATAGGGTGCGCTGCCGTGCCCACAAGGCCTCTGCGGCCCATAGGCTGGGCGGCGCAGCCTTGCTGCCCATGCCCAACCGCTGCTTGCCGTTTGCGCCAAGATGGCGAATACGAGTCTCGGGGCAAGCCCTGAAGGGCTATGCGCGCGCCAGCGTCAAGTCAGTGGCGCCAATGGCTGTAGGCAGCGGCCGCCACGGATCAGCTCTTCAAACCCGCTGACCAGCGCATCGAGCAGCATGCGCACTGCCGGGCGCATGCCGCGCCGGGTGGCGTAGGCGGCCTGCACCTGGCCCGCTGGCGGGGCCCAGCCGGGCAGCACTTCCTGCAAATCGCCGCGCGCCATTGCGTCGTGCGCCAGCAGCCGGGGCAGGGCGGCGCAGCCCACGCCGGCCAGCGCGGCGCACAGCAGGGCTTCGGCATCGTTGACCACCAGGCGCGGGGCCAGCGGCAAGGCGGCGTGGCGGCCATCGGGGCTGCTCAAGAGCCATTGGCTTTCTTCGGGCGAGTTGCCCAGCGCCACGCTGGGCAGGCGGGCCAGGTCTTGGGGCGTGGCGGGCGGGGCGGCGTTGGCCAGCAGGGCCGGGGCGGCCACCAGCACGTGTGGGCTGAGGGCCAGCGGGCGCAGGGTTTCTTCGCGCGGCAAGGGGGTGCCGGGGGCGCGCACGCGCAGCGCCAGATCGATGCCGTCCTGCCAGACGTCGATGTTTTGGTTGCTGGCCTGCACCTGCACGCTGACTTGCGGCCAGGCGTTGAGAAAACGCGCCAGCATCGGGCCCACGGCGTGGTGCAAGAGCGCGGGCGGGCAGGACAGGCGCACCGCGCCGCGCGGCGCGCCGCTGTGCTCGCGCGCCAGGGCCTGCGCGGCTTCGGCCTCGGCCAGCATGGCGCGGGCGTGATGCAGGGTGCGCTGGCCCATGTCGGTGATGGCAAAGCGGCGCGTGGTGCGCTGGATCAGGCGCACGCCCAGGCGTTCTTCCAGCGCGGCGACGCGGCGGCTGAGTTTGGATTTGGGGATGCCGGTGGCCCGCTCGGCAGCGGCAAAGCCGCCGTGCCCGGCCACGTGGGCGAAGTAGGCCAGGTCGTTGAGGTCGTGCAAGTCGTCACTGGTGGCGTGCATGGGGATGCGGTTGATTGTTGCAAATGCAGGATGATGTGGTGAGAAAACGGCAGTTTATTCCGTCAATGATCATCCATACCATAGCGTCCATGCCGCTTTTGGGCGGTTTTCATTCAAGAAAGGATGTTTGCCATGACCACTGTTGCCACCACCGCCAAGACCGTGATCGACACCCGCAGCGCCCCTGGCCGTCACTGGGTGGGCGATGGTTTTCCCGTTCACGGCATGTTTGGTTACAACGGCGCGGATGTGCCCAGCCGCAGCCCGTTTCTGATGCTGGACTATGCTGCGCCGACTGAATTTCCACCCAACAGCGGCTACCGCCGTGGCGTGGGGCAGCACCCGCATCGCGGCTTCGAGACGGTCACCATCGTCTATGAGGGTGAAGTCGAGCACCGCGACAGCACTGGCGCTGGCGGCGTGATTGGTCGTGGCGATGTGCAGTGGATGACGGCCGGTGCCGGCATCATTCACGAGGAGTTTCATTCCGAGCGCTACAGCCGCGAAGGCGGGCCATTCGAGATGGTGCAGCTGTGGGTCAATCTGCCGAAGAAGGACAAGATGACCCCGGCGCACTATCAGGGCATTACCGATGCGCAAATCCCATCCATCGCGTTGCCGGGTGATGCCGGTCGAGTGCGGGTGATTGCCGGACGTTATGGCGAAGGCAAAGGCCCTGCCGAAACCTACAGCCCGATGAACGTCTGGGATATGCGCTTGAAGGCCGGACAAAGCGCCGACTTGGCGCAGCCCGAAGGCTGGAGCACGCTGATTGTGGTGCTCGATGGCACGGTGCTGGTCAATGGCGAGAAGGTGCTGCGCAAGGCCGAAATGGCCACGCTCTCGCATGAAGGCAGCGGCGTGACCATTGAGGCCAATGCCGACACCAAGGTGCTGCTGCTGGCCGGTGAGCCGATTGACGAGCCGGTGGTGGGCTATGGCCCGTTCGTGATGAACAGCCAGGCCGAAATCGCCGAGGCCATCCGTGACTTCAACAGTGGCAAGTTTGGCCGCATGGCTTGAAGCGTGGCGGCAGGCCATCACCTGCCGCCTATCCGTTAGGGCCTGTTCACCCTAGGCAAGGAGATCGCGTTGTGGCCTGTAGGGGCCGAGCACAAGGCGGCAACCGCAGCAAGGCTGGATGCCTTACGAGGATTGCCAACGCCGTGGGCGGCCCCTACAGGCCACAACCCTTGGGGAAGGCATGAAAAATCCCCCCGCTCGGCGTTGCCCGTCTTGGGCGTATCGACATACGCCCTGCGACGTGCGCCTTGATCGGAGCGATTTTTCAGGCCTTCGCGACTCTTTGCATAGGGTGAACAGGCCCTGGCCACTGGGCTTGCAGGGCGCAATGCCATCAATTGCAGCGCCTTCCCCCATTTCTATCCCCAGCCCAAAGCCAAGGAGCACACATGACCCCACAAAAATTCACCGCCCATAGCAAAGACGTTGGCGGCATCCCCGTTGCCCGGCTGGTGCCGCAGGCCGGGCGTCGCACCATCGGTGCCTGGTGCTTTCTCGACCATATCGGCCCGGCTCGCTTTGAGGCGGACAGCCCCGGCCTGCAAGTCGGCGCGCATCCGCACACCAACCTACAAACCTTTACCTGGATGCTGGAAGGCGAGCTGTTGCACCGCGACAGCCTGGGCTTTCGGCAAGTGATTCGCCCAGGCCAGGTCAATCTGATGACCGCAGGCACGGGTGATGCGCACGGCATCGCCCATACCGAGCAGACCCCCGAGGGGGTGCGCAGCCTGCACGCAGTGCAGCTGTGGATTGCCCTGCCGATGAATCAATCCATCGCGCCGGGCTTTGTGCATTACCCGGAACTGCCCGCCTGGCAGGACGAGAACGCCAACGGCGTGCGCTATGTGCTCACCACCGGCCACTTTCAGGGGCGCACCGCGCCCACCACCCAGCACAGCCCACTGCTTGGCGTGGATGTGCAATGCCAGGCTGAGGCCAGCCTGCCAATATCCTGCCAAAGCGGTTGGGAATACGGCGTGCTGGTGATTGCCGGTCAGGTGCGCATCGGCGGTGAAACCTTTGGCGCCGATGAGCTGGCCTTCATCGCTGCGGGCGAAACCCAGTTCGCCATCGAAGCGGAAGCCGGCAGCCACTTCCTGCTGCTGGGCGGCGAGCCGCTGCCGCACCCCACCGTCATGTGGTGGAACTTCGTCGCCGACAGCCGCGAGGCTTTGGCTCGCGCCGTGGACGAGTGGAACAACCACAGCCCGCGCTTTGGCGAGGAAATCGACCTCACCGACACCCCGCTGCGGCGTTTGCAGGCGCCAGAGGAGCCCGGCAACCTGCGCTAAAGCTGCATGCGGCCTGCCAGCGCGCAGGCCGTCATGTTTCAATCGCGCTCATGATGGATGTTGACGCCCTGACTGCGCACATTCGTGCGCAGCTGCACCAAGACCCCACGCCGGCGCAGATTGCCGCGCATTTCGGGGTTAACCGCTTCGCCCTGAGCCGCTGGTTTCGCGCCGAAACCGGGCTGTCGCTGCGCGACTACATTGCCGCGCTGAAAATCGAGCAGGGCATTGCCCCGCTGGTACAAGGCCAGCCAGTGATTGCCTCGCAACTGGAGGCCGGCCATGCCAGCGCCGCCACCTACGCGCACCGCTTCCGCGCCCATACCGGGCAAAGCCCGCGCGACTATCGCGCACAGGCCGCCACCTTCAGCGCCACCTTGCGGCAAGCGCTGCATGACGGCCGCGCCCGGGTGCTGCCCTACCACGGCTTCGACCCCGCCGCCCATCCGCAAACGCATACGCTCAACGTGGAAATACAGGGCGAGGGGCTGGCACCGCTGGTGTTTGTCGGGCTGTTTCCCGAGCCGATTCCGCGCGGTGTGCCGGTGCTGGGGCGGGCGCTGTTTCACACCCGCCGCTTTGTCATCGACCACATTCCCGACGGTCGCTACCACTTGCTCGGCTGTGAAATGCGCCCCAGCCTCAACCCGCTGGATTTCTTCCGCCTCAACCACTGCCTGCGCGCCCTGCATCCCGAGCCGATTGCCTTCCCGCTGCCTGCACCGCAAACGCTTGATTTAGCCTTCCGCCCGCTGCGTCCCAGCGACCCGCCGATCACTGTCAACATGCCCAAACTGCTGTTTGACTACCTGCGCCAGCGCAATCCGTGACAAATGCCGTGCGGCGATTTGCGGCAGGATGGCGAGCCTGACCATCCCCGTTGAGCGACTTTGCCCTGTAGGGTGTGCCCTTCATCGGTTTGTGAAGCAGGTCTGTGGCAGAGATCAACGCATCGCCGCGCAGATTGCCCGAAAACGGCATTGAAAAACCCATAAGGAGCGTTTGCCATGATCACTCTTTACGCACTCAAGCAATCCCGCGCCTATCGCATTGCCTGGTTGCTGGAATTGCTCGGCCTGGAATATCGCGCGGAAGTCATCGCGCGCGATGCCGAAACCGCGCTGGCGCCCGACAGCCTGCGCCGCATCCACCCGCTGGGCAAATCGCCGCTGATAGACGACAACGGCTTGGTGCTGGCCGAAAGCGGCGCGATTATCGAATACCTGATGACCCGGTATGGACAGGAAACCGCGTTGAAGCCGCCGGTCGATAGCCCGATTTATCCCGATTACCTGTTTTGGCTGCATTACGCCGAAGGTTCGCTGATGCCGTTATTGGTCATGTCGTTGGTCTTTCGCAAAATCGAAACACGCAAAATGCCGTTTTTCGTCAAACCCATTGCCCGCAAGATCAGCGACGGCGTGCGCGCCTCGTTTTTGAACCCGCAACTCAAACGGCATCTGGAATTTGTTGAAAGCAAATTGGCAGGCCGCGCCTGGCTGCTGGGCGAAAAAATCAGCGCCGCCGATGTGATGATGAGCTTTCCACTACAGGCTGCGGTGTCGCGCACCGCGCTGGATTTGCCCCATATCGCCGCCTACGTGCGCCGTATCGAGGCCGACCCGGCCTGGCAGCGCGCAAGCGAGCGCCTCGGCAAACTGGAATTGCTCTAACGTATCCATTTTCATCCGCGCCACAAGCGCACCCGCTCACCCCACACAGGAGAAACCTCATGAAAATCAGCCACTATCTTTATTTCAACGGCAATTGTGCCGAGGCCATGACCTTTTACGCCGAACTCTTGGGCGGCAAGCTGGAAATCATGACTTATGCACAAATTCCGTCCGATCCCGACATGCCGCCGCTGTCCGAAGCCGATAAAACCAAAGTCGCGCACAGCCAGCTGATGCATAACGGCGAACGCCTGCTCAACGCCAGCGACAGCCTGCCGGCCTTTTGCAGCGAAGGCGGCTTCCAGCCCATGCAAGGCTTTCAGGTGGCGATTAACGTCGATACCCTGGCCGAGGGCGAGCGCATTTTCCGGGCGCTTTCGGAAGGCGGGCAGGTGCAAATGCCGTTTGCCGAAACCTTCTGGGCCAAGGGCTTTGGCATCGT
Organism: Vandammella animalimorsus; assembly: GCF_002288875.1. Lineage (NCBI taxonomy): Bacteria > Pseudomonadati > Pseudomonadota > Betaproteobacteria > Burkholderiales > Comamonadaceae > Vandammella > Vandammella animalimorsus. Next base: position 56,784 of record NZ_NTBH01000002.1, read on the forward strand.
CACCGACCGCTTCGGCACCCCGTGGCAGGTGAATGCCGAACTGCAAAGCTACTGAATGCGGCAGGGCGGCAGCCGTTGATTGATCGCTGACCGTCTGGCGCGCCATTTCCGGCGGCTTTAGTCTGGCGGACACGACAACGTGCAGGAGACCCCACATGCAACGGCTTTATCTTGCCTTGTGCCTGATCGGCACCGCTCTGCCACTGGCGCAGTTCATCCCTTGGCTGGCCGCACACGGTCTGCACCTGCCGCTGATGTGGCAACAGATTCAGGCCGACCGGCTCTCGGCCTTTGCCTGGGCGGATGTGCTGGTATCGGCCTTGGCGCTGATCCCTTTTGTGCTGGCCGAAAGCCGCCGCCTCGGCCTGCGCCATGGGCCGCTGGCCCTGCTGGGGCTGGCGGTTGGCGTGTCATTGGCGCTGCCGCTATTTCTGTGGCTGCGCCAGCGGCATCTTGACCACGCTTGGTCGCAAGGAGAAAACCCATGAACACATCCGGCCACAAAGTACTGATCACCGGCGGCGCCAGCGGCATCGGGCTGGCGTTGGCCAAGCGCTTCCATGCCGCGGGCAACTCGGTGGTGCTGGCAGGCCGCCGCGCCGATGCCCTGGCCGAGGCGGCGCGCGCCTTGCCCGGCGCGCAAACGGCAGTGGCCGACATCACCCAGCCCGCCGACCGCGCGCGACTGTTGCAGGCGCATGGCGATATTTCCATCCTGGTCAACAACGCCGGCATCCAGATCAACCGCCCCCTGCTTGAGCAAGACCAGGCCGACATCCGCCACGAGCTGGAAACCAATCTGGCCGCGCCGGTGCTGCTGACCCATGCGTTTTTGCCCGCGCTGCTGCGCCAGCCGCAGGCGGCCATTGTCAATGTCTCCTCGGGTCTGGCAATCGTGCCCAAGGAGGCGGCCAGCATCTATTGCGCCAGCAAGGCTGCGTTGCACAGTTTTTCGCAAACCCTGCGCTGGCAGCTGGAAGGCACGCCGGTGCAAGTGTTCGAGCTGTTGCCGCCCTTGGTGGATACCGCCATGACCCAAGGCCGCGGTAAGGGCAAGATCAGCCCCGATGCATTGGTCGCCGAGTTCTGGCGCGCTTTCGCGGCCGACCGCCATGAGGTGCTGGGCGGCAAAACCCGCCTATTGGCATTGATCCAGCGCCTCTCGCCCGCGCTGGCGCAGCGCATCATGCGCAAGGGTTTGTAGCGCGGCTTGGCGATTGGCAAAGGACGGCATCATCGGCCTTGTGCGGCATTGCGGCAGACGTTGCTGCGGCTGCCTGAAACCACTTCAGGCAGCCTCGCGCTGATTTGAAGATGCCAGATCCATCGCTTGCCTGCTTAAATGAATTTGTTTCATTAAAAATGACGCAAGCGGAGGCTGGCATGAATTATCAAATAAGGGAACTAAAATCGTGCGAAATTCCGTTATTGAATGAATTTCTGTATGAGGCGATTTTCATTCCTGAAGGGGCGCAAGCGCCGCCCAAAGATATTGTGAACCACCCTGATTTGCAGAAATATATTGCAGATTTTGGCGGAAAAGATGATGTCTGTTATGTGGCGGAAGTCGAGGGTAAGGTGGTAGGGGCGGTATGGACGCGCATCATCCATGATTTTGGCCATGTTGATGATGAAACCCCGTCCCTTTCCATTTCGATTTTCAAGGGGTATAGAAATTTGGGTATTGGCGCGGCGCTTATGCAACAAATCCTTTTGACTTTGAAAAAGCGAGGATACAAGCAAGTTTCGCTTTCGGTTCAAAAAGCCAATCCTGCGCTGCGCATGTATGAAAAACTGGGTTTTGAAATTGTCCGCGAAAATGAACAAGACTGCATCATGGTTCGTAGGCTTTGATTTGTGAAACCCCCAGAATATGGCCGGACAAAACCTGCTTTCTGTGCCCGCGCGCAATCCGTGACAAATGCCGCACGGCGATTTGCGGCAGGATGGCCGGTTGACGTCGTGCCCCATGGCAATGCTGCCTGAAAGCGCTTCAGGCAGCCCTTGACACATAAGGAGAAACATCCATGACCCCATCCACCCCGCTGGCCTGCCGCTGCGGCCAGACGCGCATTGAAGTGATCGGCGCGCCGTTTATGGTGACCGAATGCCTGTGCAACAGCTGCCGCGCCGCCGCAGGGCGTTTGGCGACGCTTGCGCAGGCGCATAACCTGCTCACCTCTTTGGGCGCAACGGCAACCGCCCTGTATCGCAAAGACCGCGTGCGCTTTGTGGAGGGCTTTGACCGTCTGGCCGAATTTCGCCTGACGGACGATTCAGGCACCCGGCGAGTGGTCGCCATCTGCTGCAACACGCCCCTGTTCATGGAGCTCAAGGGCGCGCACTGGCTGGATATTTACCTGCATCTGTGGCCGGCGGCTGCCCGCCCCAAGCCGCAAATGCGCACCATGGCGAGCGACCTGGCCGATGCCTCGGCGCTGCCCGACGACTTGCCCAATCTGCCCAAACAATCGCTGGGGTTCTACGCCAAGCTGTTCGGCGCGTGGGCGGCCATGGGCTTCAAAAATCCGCCCATTGCCATCAAGGAGAAGCTGCATGTCTGACGACAAAATCGCCATCGAAAACATCAACACGCCGGGCAAAACCGCCCGCGTCGATCGCGCGAAATACCTGGCCATGCGCAAGGCCTTGCTGGCGGTACTGCCGCCCGAGCCGCCGGGCATCACGGTAGCGCAGGCCAAGGCGGCGCTTTTGCCGCAGTTGCCGCAAGCGCTCTTTCCCGGCGGCGCCACCGCAGGCTGGTGGCTGAAGGCGGTTCAGCTCGATCTGGAAGCCAAGGGCATCATCCAGCGCGCGCCCATCAAGCCGGTGCATTTGTATCGCGTCGGCGCGTAGCCAGGCTTGGCGTGCATTTTCGGTGCGCCAGATGCAAGCCCGATGGACGGCATGGCCGAATGGCACATCGCCCTCGCAGGAAAACCCCGTGAAACTCATTGCCTATCAAAAATCACTGCCAGCGACTACCCGTATCTGCGAAGATCCTTTTCTCAGTAACCCGCCATAAGGTTTGAAAGCCTCAAAAGCCAGACGCCTATTGCCTTCATTCATAATAATGCCGCGGTGCTTTTTGAAATTTGTCTTGTGAATTGTCAATATGGCTTGTGCCCATTTTTGCGATTGGATCAGGAATGAGAAAGCTTGTCTATTATGTCGCGACCAGTATTGACGGCTATATTGCCGATAAGAACGGTGATGCTTCCGTTTTCCCGGCAAAGCCTGAGACCTTGACTCATTTGTTCTCCCGCTATCCGGAGACTTGTCCGCAGCACCTGCGCCAGCCTCTGGGCGTCACCGGATCGCCGCGTCGCTTCGACACGGTGATCATGGGCTATCGCACGCACGAACCAGCGCTGAGAGCTGGCCTGACTAGCGCGTACCCACATTTGAAGCAAATTATCGTTACGCATCGGACATTGCCCGATGATCCCGCTGTCGATGTCTGGTCGGGCGATCTCGCTCCGCGTATTGCCGAGCTAAAGCGGCAGGCTGGTGGCGACATCTGGCTTTGCGGCGGCGGTAATCTTGCAAGTCAACTCATCGAACACATTGATGAGCTGCAAATCAAGCTGAATCCGCTCATCCTTGGCGCGGGCACGCCTTTGTTCGCCGGCTCTCCCCTTCGTTCTTGGCGACTTCAGGCCAACGAACCAATTCCGGGCAGCGTCTGCCTCCTTACTTACGACACCAATGAAGAATGACTCAGCTCAGGCCAGGGCGATTTTTATTGAAATCGAATATTTTTGAAAGTTTATCTTCTTTTTTTCTTACCCGTCACACACGTGCACTCCTCCGCGTCGATCGCGCGAAATATCTGGCATGCGGGAGGCTTGACATGCATTTTTGGTATGCCCGACGCAAGCCCGCAGGCTGCCGGAACACGGCCTTGGCAAAACATCGTTGAAAAATGGCCCTGAAAAACAAAAAAGGACATGCGCCATGATCACCCTTTACGCACTCAAGCAATCCCGCGCCTACCGCATTGCCTGGCTGCTGGAATTGCTCGGCCTGGAATACCGCGCGGAAGTCATGGCGCGCGATGCCGAAACCGCGCTGGCGCCCGACAGCCTGCGCCGTATCCACCCGCTGGGCAAATCACCGCTGATTGATGACGATGGCCTGGTGCTGGCCGAAAGCGGCGCGATTATTGAATACCTGATTGGCCGCTACGGGCAGAAAACGGCGCTGAAGCCGCCTGCCAACAGCGCGGCCTATGCCGATTACTTGTTCTGGCTGCACTACGCGGAAGGCTCGCTGATGCCGCTGCTGGTGATGTCTCTGGTGTTCCGCAAAATCGAAACACGCAAAATGCCGTTTTTCGTCAAACCCATTGCCCGCAAGATTACCGACGGCGTGCGCGCCTCGTTCTTGAACCCGCAACTCAAACGGCATCTGGAATTTGTCGAAAGCAGGCTGGCCGGACGCACCTGGCTGCTGGGCGAGGAAATCAGCGCCGCCGACATTATGATGAGCTTCCCCTTGCAGGCCGCTGTGGCGCGCACCTCGTTCAATCTGCCCAATGTCGCCGCCTATGTGCGCCGCATTGAAACCGACCCGGCCTACCAACGGGCAGGCGAGCGCATCGGCAAGCTGGAATTGCTGTAGTTTGAACAATGCGGACTGAAACCACGCTGGCCGGACAAGTCGCCACGGCTGGATAAACCGGAGCCATCCCATGAACCATCCCGTTGAAATCTACCAAAGCCCCGACGGCCAAACGCAGGTGGAAGTGCGGTTTGACGGCGATACCGTGTGGCTGAGCTTGCAGCAAATGGCCGAGGTGTTTGGCCGCGACAAATCGGTGATTTCTCGGCACCTGAGGAACATCTTTGCCGAGGGCGAATTGATGCGGCCTTCAGTTGTTGCAAAAAATGCAACAACTGCCGCCGATGGCAAAACCTATCAGGTTGAGTACTACAACCTCGACGCCATCCTCTGCGTCGGCTACCGCGTCAACTCCAAGGCGGGCACCCAATTTCGCATCTGGGCCACCACTCGCCTGAAGGAATACCTGCTGCAAGGCTACAGCCTGAACCAGCAGCGCCTGGCGCAAAACGCCGCCGAGCTGGAACAGGCCCTGGCGCTGATCCGGAAAACCGCGCGCTCCCCGGCGCTGACACTGGAAGGCGGGCGCGGGCTGGTCGATATCGTCAGCCGCTACACCCACACCTTTTTGTGGTTGCAACAGTACGACGAGGGTCTGCTGGCCGAACCGGCGGGCGAAAGCGGCGGCGCACTGCCCACGGTTGAACAGGCCCGCGCCGCGCTGGCCGGGCTGAAGGCGCAACTGGTGGCGCGCGGCGAAGCCAGCGCCCTGTTTGCGCAGGAGCGCGGCGACGGACTGGCCGCCTTGCTGGGCAATCTGGCGCAAACCGTGTTTGGCGAGCCCGCCTATCCCAGCATCGAAAGCAAGGCCGCGCACCTGCTGTATTTCGTGGTCAAAAACCACCCCTTTGCCGACGGCAACAAACGCAGCGGCGCATTCTTGTTCGTCGATTTTCTGCACCGCAACTGCCGCCTGCTCGATGCCCAGGGTCAGCCCGTCATCAACGACACCGGCCTGGCCGCGCTCACCCTGCTGGTGGCCGAATCCGACCCCCAACAAAAAGACGTGCTGATCCGGCTGGTGATGCACATGCTGCACAAGGCCGCGCCATGACTATCGCCACCGCCTACCCCGACGGCCAGCCGCGCTGCCACTGGTGCGCCGCCACGCCGCAATACACCGCCTATCACGATGAAGAATGGGGCTACCCGGTGGGCGACGATATCCGGCTGTTTGAAAAACTGTGTCTGGAAAGCTTCCAGTCCGGCCTGAGCTGGCGCACCATTCTGGAAAAACGTGAAAACTTTCGACACGCCTTTTGCGGTTTCGATTTTCATCAAATGGCGCGCTTTGACGAGGCCGATACGGCGCGCCTTTTAAACAATCCCGGCATCGTGCGCCATCGCGGCAAAATCGAAGCCGTCATCCACAATGCCCGACGGGCGGTGGAATTGATTGAGCAAGAAGGCTCGCTGGCCGCCTTCATCTGGCGCTTTGAGCCGCCCACCCCGCCCCCGCCGCAAATTCGCGCGCAATCCCCCGAATCACAGGCGCTGGCCCAGGCGCTGAAACAACGCGGCTGGAAATTCCTCGGCCCCACCACCGTTTATGCCTTCATGCAGGCTATGGGGCTGGTCAACGACCACGCCCCGGGCTGCGCCCTGCGCGCCAAGGCCGAACAGGCGCGGCGGATATTCAAAATCCCGCAGTGAATACTTGCCCCACAATCGCCAATGGCTTGCCGATTGGGCCGCAAACAGACGGCCCGGACACACCTTCCCAAAACCGCCCACCCCAAGCCTGAGCATAAGACCATGATCGACAGCGAAGCATTACTGGCCGCTCTGCACAGCGCCGCCGACCCCGAGCGCGCCGTGCCGATGAAGGCGTATATGAAAAACCGCTTTGATTATCTGGGCATTGCCAAGCCCCACATCGCCCAGATTTGCAAGCCGTTTTTCAAGCAGGCGGCAAAACAGGATATTGATTGGCGATTCGTCGCCCAATGCTGGGAAAGCCCGTACCGCGAGCTGCAATATTGCGCACTGAACTATTTGAAAGCCATGCAAAAACAGCTCACGCCGCAAGACATCCCCCGCCTTGAAAAACTGATTACTGAAAAATCGTGGTGGGACACGTCCGACGTGCTCGACCGCATTGTCGGCGGCATTGCCTTGAATTACTCGGAAGTGAACGCCGTGCTGCTGGACTGGAGCCGCAGCGATAATATCTGGCTGCGGCGCGTCGCCATCGATCATCAGCTTTTGCGCAAAGAAAAAACCGATACCGCGCTCCTGGAGCAAATTATCCGCAACAACCTGGCGCAAAAAGAATTTTTCATCAACAAAGCCATCGGTTGGGCATTGCGCGACTACAGCAAAACCAACCCCGCATGGGTGCGTGCATTCATCACCCGCCACCGAAGCCACATGGCGGCTTTGAGTATCCGCGAAGCGGAAAAGTATCTGTGATGCTGCCTGAAAGCTTTTCAGGCAGCCTGGTCGGTGGGGCGCAAGGGTTTTTTAGAGCGTGTTATGCACTTTCCGGCCCCCGTGCGAGAACGCCTCGGTGTGCGCAGTACAAAGCGCCGTCTGCACCGTCGCCGACTGGACGCTCAGCGCCGAACACATGGCGCAACTGGACGCCGCCAGCTTCCGCATGCCGTCCTATCCCTACTACCCCTATTGGAACGGCCAGTTCGTCGAACTCAACCCGCCGCCGGTGGCTGCAGGGGTTTAGCACGGGCACGCCGAATCCGCGCTCATTCTTTCTGCATGAGCGTTGCCGCTCAGGGGGGATGCCAATCAAGCCCGGCCAGCGCCTTGGCCAGGTAATCGACAAAGGCGCGCACGCGCGGCGGGGTGTGGCTGCGGGTGGGCATCACGGCGTAGATGCCGCTGTCGGGCAGGCGGCAGTCGGGCAGCACGCGCTCCAGCCGCCCGGCGCGCAGGTCTTGGTGTACGTGCCAGAGGGAGTGGATGGCGATGCCTTGCCCGGCGATGGCGGCCTGGCGCAGGGCGTCGCCGTAGTTGCTGGCCAGGCGGCCGTGCACGCGCACGCTTTCTTCTTCGCCTTCGGGGTTGATGAGGCGCCAGTAGTAGTGCGGGCGGGGCTGGCTGTGGTGCAGCAGGCAGTCGTGTTCGGCCAGGTCGGCAATGCGCTGCGGCGCGCCGCGGGTTTTCAGGTAGCCGGGGGCGGCGACGAGCGCGCGGCGGTTGTCGGCCAAGCGCCGGGCGATCAGGCTGGAGTCGCCCAGCGTGCCGATGCGGATGGCCAGGTCAAAGCCGTCGCCCGCCAGGTCGATGGGGCGGTCATCCAGATGCAGGCAGATGTGCAATTGCGGGTGGGCGGCGAGAAAGCCGGGCAAAAGCGGGTTGAGGTAGTGGCTGCCGAAAGAAGGCGGGGCGGTGAGGCGCAGGGCGCCGCTGATGCGCTGGCTGTGCTGTTGCAGGCGGCTGGCGAGGGCTTCGAGTTCGGTCACCAGCGGGCGGCCTTCTTGGGCTAGCGCCAGCCCTTCGGGCGTGGGGTGCAGGCGGCGCGTGGTGCGGTGCAGAAGGCGCAGGCCCAGTTCGCTTTCCAGCCGTTGCAGGCGCTGGCTGGCGACGGCGGGAGAGATGTCCATGTGCCGCGCGGCGGCGCTGATGGAGCCGCTGTCGAGCACTTGCAGGAACAGGGCGATGTCGCTCAAGCGGTTCATGGCGTTTGCGGCAGGCGGACGGCGGTTGCCTGATGGCGGGGGTGGTGCGCGGTGGCCGTAGTAGTCATTTTGGCTCCTTTTTCAATTTTTCTTTGAAAGAGATTCAAGAATACGCCGGTTTATGCGGGTAATCAAAAAGCGGATAGTGCGCGCTTTTCCACGATAAGAAAAGGATGCCCATGCCGCTTTCTGCCCCTCAACGCCTGCCGCTGGCGGTGTATGCGCTGACCATTGGCGCGTTCGGCATCGGCACGACCGAGTTCGTCATCATGGGGCTGTTGGTGCAGGTGGCTGCCGAGTTGCAGGTGACGCTGCCGCAGGCGGGTTGGTTGATTTCCGCTTATGCGTTGGGGGTGTTTTTCGGCGCGCCGCTGCTCACCCTGGCCACGCGGCGCTTGCCGCACAAGGCCACGCTGCTGGGGCTGATGGCGGTGTTTACCCTGGGCAATCTGGCCTGCGCGCTGGCGCCCAGCTATGGCTGGCTGCTGGCGGCGCGGGTGTTGACGGCGCTGGCGCACGGCAGCTATTTCGGCGTGGGGTCGGTGGCGGCGGCGCAGCTGGCGCCGCCGAACAGGCAGGCGCAGGCGATTGCCCTGATGTTTACCGGGCTGACGCTGGCCACCTTGCTGGGCGTGCCCGCCGGAGCCTGGCTGGGCTTGCACTACGGCTGGCGCTCGACCTTTTGGGCGGTAACGGCCATTGGCGCGCTGGCGGCGCTGGTGGTGCTGGCCTTGGCGCCGCGCACGCAGGCCGATGCGCCGCCGGGCCGGGTGCGCGATGAGGTGCGCCAAGCGCTGCGCCTGCCGGTGCTGTTGGGGCTGGGCATGACGGTATTGGGCTTTGGCGGCCTGTTCGTGGTGCACAGCTATATCCAGCCCATTCTGATGGAAGCGGCCGGATTTACCGAAAGCGCGGTCGCGCCCATCCTGCTGCTGTTCGGCGTGGGCATGGTCATCGGCGGCCTCGCGGGCGGCAAGCTGGCCGATCGCGGCGTGGCGCGCGCGTTGCTGATCAGCCTGCCGGGGCTGGCCGCCGTGCTGGCCCTGATGACCGCCGCCTTGCCCAGCCGCCCGGCGGCGGCAGGGTTCTCTCTGCTGCTGGGCGCGGCCGCCTTTGCCACCGTGCCCACGCTGCAAATGTGGGTGCTGCAACGCGCAGGCCGGGCGCAAAGCCTGGCCTCCAGCCTCAACATCGGCGCGTTCAACCTGGGCAATGCCATTGGCGCGTGGCTGGGCGGCGTGGTCATCGCCCAGGGGCTGGGCCTGCACGTACTGCCGTTGTTCGCTGCTGTCATGCCGCTGCTGGCCACGATTGTGGCCTGGGTGGCCATCCGGCGCGAGCGCTTGCGCCGACCTGAACACCTTTCCCATTGATACCCAAGGAGTCATCCCTATGCAATACCGCTTCCTCGGCCAATCCGGCCTGAAAGTTTCCGCCTTCGGCTTCGGCGTGGGCACCTTTGGCGGCAAAGGGCCGCTGTTTTCCGCCTGGGGCGATACCGACGCCCAGTCGGCGCGCCGCCTGCTGGACATTGCCATCGAGACCGGCGTGAATTTCTTTGACACCGCCGACGTCTATTCCGACGGCGAATCCGAGCGCGTGCTGGGCGAAGCCATGCGCGGGCGGCGCGACCGGCTCATCCTCTCCACCAAAACCGCGCTGCGCCTGGGCGAAGGCGTCAACGACGCCGGCGCGTCCCGCCACCGCCTCTTGCGCGCGGTGGACGCCAGCTTGCAGCGCCTGGGCACGGATTACATCGACCTCTTGCAACTGCACGCCTTCGACGCCCGCGCCCCGCTGGAAGAAACCTGGCGCGCCCTCGATGATCTGGTGCGCGCGGGCAAGCTGCGCTATGTCGGCGTCTCCAACTACGCCGGCTGGCAGCTGATGAAAGCGCTTGGCATCAGCGAGAGCCGCGGCTGGGCGCGGCCCGTGGCGCATCAGGTGTACTACTCGCTGATCGGACGCGATTACGAATGGGAGCTGATGCCGTTGGCGCTCGACCAAGGCGTGGGCGCCGTGGTGTGGAGCCCGCTGGGCTGGGGGCGGCTGACCGGCAAACTGCATCGTGGCCAGCCGCTGCCTGCAGGCAGTCGCCTGCACCAAACCGCGCAATTCGCCCCGCCCGTGGCCGACGAACACCTGTGGCGCGTCACCGATGCGCTGGACGCCATCGCCGCCGATACCGGCCGCCCCGTGCCGCAAATCGCGCTCAACTGGCTGCTGCAACGCCCGAGCGTCGCCACCGTGCTGATCGGCGCACGCAACGAAGAGCAGTTGCGGCAAAACCTCGCCGCCGCCGAATGGACGCTCAGCGCCGAACACATGGCGCAACTGGACGCCGCCAGCTTCCGCATGCCGCCCTATCCCTACTACCCCTACTGGAACGGCCAGTTCGCCGAACTCAACCCGCCGCCGGTGGCGGTTGGATAAAACTCGAGCCACTTTCAGGCAGCTTGTGAGGCTGCCTGAAAGAAGGGCTTCTTAACTCAAGCATCGTTAGAGTATTGTTTTACTTCGATCTGAACGGGCTCGCGGATGTGGTGAGTTTTTATGATTAGAAGTGGATTCTTTGGGTTAGGCGGCGCTGTAAACCAAAAATAATCGGTAAATACATCATATTCTGATTTATCAATGTTTTTTGGTGTGGGTGTGGGATTGCTTCCTAGATTTTCTGGCATAGCATCCGGCCAAGCTAAAGGGTGCATCTGATGAGATCTGTTTGGGGGTGGCAGTTGAACCGGGAGACGAAGCTCTCCAAGGCTTCCGCCAAATTTATTATTCATTCCATTCGCTGCATGGATGGCCGCTTCTATTCTTAATGACTGACCTGAGCTTGGCTCGTCATCGCTTTTCACCATAAAAACGCCATTGACACCGTTGGCGTGGTGTTGGTGATATGCCTTAAGTTGCGCCTCTCTTTTTTCGCTGCCATGAGGGCCTGTTAAATCAAAAATGCGTATCCCCCATATTTCTTCCAGCTCTGAAGTGGGCATTTCAAATAAACACTGACTATCCAAGTTGCTGTACATCTGGTAGAGCAGATCATCAATGTCTTTGATTGGCGCAAGATTTTTACAGGCGGCTTGCTTCATGGGCTCACTCGCTTTTTCCGGAGTAGGGACAGGCTGCGCCTGACTGGCGCAAGCGGCCAGCAGCAAGACGCTGGCAGATAAAACAATATTCTTCATTGGCTTCTTCCTTTCAAATATAGATATCCCTTTTGGTCAAGCCCATTTCAGTAACGCGCCACCTTTATCGCGCATTTAGTCTCATGTCAACAGGTATGAATGCCTTATATATTCATATATTCATAGGCGCATGCCCCCAAGTTCAACTGGCTACGCCCCGCTCCAGCGTCGCCACCGTGCTGATCGGCGCGCGAAACGAAGACAAAACCTCGCCGCCGCCGACTGGACGCTCAGCGCCGAACACATGGCGCAACTGGACGCCGCCAGCTTCCGCATGCCGCCCTATCCCTACTACCCCTACTGGAACGGCCAGTTCGCCGAACTCAACCCGCCGCCGGTGGCTGGAGCCGTTTAGCGCAGTGCGCCAAACCCGCGCCAGCTTTGCGTGAGCGCCTATGCTCACGAGTTCTCTGCTTCCCCCTCCAACACCCGCAGCAAGGCGGCAAGGCCTGCATCCAGTTGCTGGCGGTGTATGCGCTGACCATTGGCGCGCTGGCCCGGCGGTTGCAGCCTTATCTGCTGGTGCAAGTGCCGCGCCGGGCCCACGCCGCCTTGCGGAAGGGACCACCCAGCCCGTAGCGCCCAAGCGCTGGGGCGAGCAGTTCATGGCCCTGGTCAATCCCGGTATTTACAGCCCGCAGTACGGGCTGTGGCGGGAAGAGCCGACGTTCATGGCATCCGTGAAAACCATTGTTGAAACAAATAAGCAGCCAAGCTTAGTGCATCAGCGTATTCCGGGTCAGAGGCTTCCAGCTCTTTAACAGCCATGATGCCAATATCAATCGCCAATCCATCAATCGAAATTTTCCCCGCAACGGCATCTTGCATATTTTTCAGCTGTTCTTTGGCGTGAATATAAACCCCATAATTTCGGTTTGCATTCAAACGAAATTCCGTCATTTCTTTTGCCTTGGCGATTGCTGCTAGCAAGTTCTCGCTAATCATAAGTTGTACCGTTTTTTTTTTTTTTTTCTGATCGCTTCGTTGAGAATCGATTATAAATATTCCGGGCTGGCCAGGATTGAGGTCAGCCAGCCTGGCTTACGATCAGCAACAGGAACTACCAATTTATTTTCTTGCTCGAATCCAAATATTTTTTCATCCATTTGTCTCTTCTTTGTGATGACATGGAGAAGTCAGATATGTCGTCATATCCCAAGTCCAAATCCATTTTTCCCGAGGGATTGATTTTAAAAGTTGCGCTCGTCCAGCTATGCTTAAGCTCTTCTTTAAAGTCGTTATGGAATTCTCTAAAACAATCCAAAAGATCATTCAGACCTTCATTCAAATAGAAATATTCTCCCTTTCTTTCGAAAAATAATCCAATAGAGTCGATATCATCCAGCATTTCAATCCTGGCATATGCAGAATCAAAATTCTGATTGAGCGCTTCAAGTATTGCTTGACCAATCTTGTTGTAGTGCGTTTCAGCGTTTTTTATCATAAAACCTCCTTGCTGCAATCAGCGCCATGAATATTTCTGAAGTGAATGGGATTCCGCGGAATTCCATCAATCCATTGTCTAACAGTTTCTATGTCTGCCCCTCCAACACCCCCAGCAAGGCTGAGAGCAGGCGCATTTCGTTGTGTTGGTTATAAGAGCCTGCTCATAGTCTCCATTGCGGTCGTATTTCCGGTTAAAAACCGCGTCTGCTGCGTTGAAAAACTTACAAGGTGTCCAACCTTGTGCGTATTTTCGTCTTGCATACACGATTTTTCCTCGAAAAACGTCTACACAAGAAAACTATGAACAGGCTCTAAGGAAACATCAGAGCATGGCCCGGTAAGCGCGCAGCGCCTGGGCAGTTTGGACCAAACCTTGGCGACACAGGATATCGAGATAGCGCTCCGCATCTATCGGCGGATGTTTGAGTTGGGCGCGTTGGCGTTGTGCGGCCTCTATCACGGCAGCCGTGTCAATATCCAACAGCCTGTCTACGAACGCATCGGGATGCTGCGCTTCGATGCCGTATGCGGTCAGCGTCTCTGCGGGGAAATCGCGTGTGTTGAAAGTCACGATCACGCTGGCGCCGCAGCGAATCGCCGCCGCCAGCACGTGGCGGTCGTCCGGGTCTGGCAGTTGCAGCCTGGCGATCAGTGTTTGGTAGCCGTCCACCAGGCCGTCCGGGATTGCGCGATCCATCAGTTCGGATGTCCGGTCAAGCTGCGGCCTGCTCAGGTCGGGCCTGTTACGCATCAGGTTGCGCTTCCACTCCTCATGAATGTCATGGCTCCAACGCGCCCGCAACCGCCCGGACAAGCCCAGCCACATGAGGAAGTCGCGCAGCGGCGCGGGATACAAAACACAGGCGTCATAGACGGCCGTCAAGGGAGAGCGCCTCACTCGTAGCCCATGCCCAAGGTTTGCGACTGCTGGGCGAGTTCGGCCATGGCCTGCGCGCTCGCACGCTCGCGCGCCTGCTTGTACTCCATCAGGTCGGCCAATTTCACCCGGCGGTGTTTGCCGGTGCGATGAAACGCCAGGACGCCTTCTTCGAGCAGTTTGACCAGATGGGGGCGCGATACGTTGAGCAAATCCGCAGCCTCCTGGGTGGTCAGCTCCGTATGGACGGGCACCACCCGCACGGCGTTGCCATCGGCCAGTTCGGCCAGGATATCCACCAGCAATCGCAGCGCCGAGGTGGGCAACTCCACCTGATGCGCGTGTTGATGGTCATCAAAAATCTGGATGCGCTGCGTCTTCAATTGGGTTGCCAGACAGGCCGCCAAGGCGCGCTGACCCTGCTCGGCGGCCTTCATCTCTGCCTCGGCGGGCAGCATCATCTTGGATGGGGCGATGGCAGTCATGGGAGCTCCTGAAACAAAAGCGGTTACGGCGGCGATTATAATCGAAATAATCGAAAATCGCAATAAACGAAACGCTTTTCTCGGCGGCTGGCGCGGGTGTTCGATAACTGCCCGTGATGGGCTGCTTTTCGTGGCTGCGGCCTGAAGTTGGGGGGAATCGCCAAAAGGGATGGCCGCGCCGCAAGAGTCAGGCGTGATGCAGGGCCGCCTTATTTCTGCGCCTTGTACTTGAAGCGGCATCGAAATGCCGTTTACGGGTTCATCCCGTCTCCCTCCAACACCCGCAGCAGGGCGGCAAGGCCGGCATCGAGTTGCTGGCGGGCGTCGGGCGGCAAGGCGGCGAGCAGGCGGGCTTCGTTGTCCACGTGCGGGACGAGGGCGCGCTCGATCAGCGTCTTGCCGCTGTCGGTCAGCTGCACCAGCAGGCTGCGGGCGTCGTCGGGGTTGGGCAGGCGGCGGATCCAGCCCTGCGCTTCCAAGTGTTTGAGGCGCTGGGTCATGGTGCCGGAGGTGATCATCAGCGCCGCGAACAGGGCGGTGGGGCTCAGCGTATAGGGCGCGCCGCTGCGGCGCAGGGTGGCGAGTACGTCGAAGCCGCCGCTGCTGAGGCCATGTTCGGCAAAGACGGTTTCAAGCCGGGGCTGGATCAGCGCGGCGCAGCGCTTGAGGCGGCCGATCAGCGCCATGTCGGCGGTGGGCAGCTTAGGCAGCTCGCGCTGCCATTGGGCGACGATGGCGTCTACGGCATCGGGCATTGCTTGGTGATCGGGCTGGGTCTTCATGGGAGGTTCCTTGGCGGGCAACAGGTCGTCATTTTATCTTGACTTAAAGATAAATGGCGAGCAGAATGGATTTGTCTTTAATTGAAGATAAATCGAGCGAGGCGCATCCATGAATCCGCATTCCACCCGTTATCCCCTGCTGCTGTTCACCACGGCGCTGGCGCCGCTGATCTGGGGCAGCACGTACTTGGTCACCACTGAATTCCTGCCGCCGGATCGGCCTTTTCACGCGGCTTTGCTGCGCTGTCTGCCCGCCGGGTTGTTGCTGCTGTTGTGGACGCGGCGCTGGCCGCAGCGCGGCGAGTGGCTGCGCTTGCTGCTGTTGGGCGTGCTCAATATCGGCTTGTTCCAGGCCATGCTGTTTGTGGCCGCTTATCGCCTGCCGGGCGGGCTGGCGGCCATTCTCACTTCGACGCAAATCCTGATGGTGCTGGCGCTGTCCTGGTTGTTGGGGCGGCAGCCGCAGCCCAGGGCGGCGTGGTATTGGGCGCTGGCGGGCGTGGCCGGTATTGCGCTGCTGGTGTATTCGCCGCAGGCGCGGTTCGATGCGCTGGGCATGGTCGCAGCGCTGGCCGGGGCGGCCTCGATGGCGCTGGGGCTGTGGTTTTCCAAGCGCTGGCAGTCGTCCATGCCGCTGCTGGCTTTTACCGGCTGGCAGTTGGTGGCCGGCGGCCTGTTCCTGCTGCCGTTGGCGCTGTGGCTGGAAGCGCCGCTGCCGGTGCTGACCCTGCGCCACTGGGGCGGCTACCTGTATTTGTGCCTGGTGGGCGCGGTGCTGGCCTATGCGCTGTTTTTCCGCGGCATCCGCCTGCTGCCGCCTGCGGTGGTGTCCTCGCTGGGCCTGCTCAGCCCGGTGTGCGCCTTCGCGCTGGGCTGGGCGTTTCTCGACCAGCGCCTGAGCCTGCCCGCGCTGCTGGGCTTCGGGCTGGTGCTGTGCGCCATCTACGGCGTGCAACGCGCCTTTCAGGGCAACGCTTCCCAAAATGCGTCCAAGGAGTCTTCATGAATCGGATTGAACTGCTGCGCCGGCGCAGCTCCGCCCATGCCTTTGCCGAAAGCGCCATCAGCGATGCCGAGCTGCGGCATCTGGTGCAGGCTGCCAGCCTCGCGCCCTCGGCCTTCCACCTGCAAAACGGGCGCTTCACCGCCGTGTGCTCGCCCGAAGCCAAGCAGGCTTTGTGTGAAGCGGCCTTCAGGCAGCCCAAGATCGTGCAGCCGCCGCCGTTTTCATCATCAGCGGCGATCTGCTGGGCTACCAAGCCCTGGCAGCCAGGTTGCAGCCGGTGGTCGCGGCCGGACAAATGGATCAGGCCACCGCTGACGGCTGGGTGGCGTTCGCCCAGTCGGCCTTCCACGAACAACCCCAGGCCCAGCGCGACGAGGCCATGCGCAGCGCCTCACTGGCGGCCATGGCGCTGATGCTGGCCGCCACCGAGGCAGGCTGGGCCAGCTGCCGCATGAGCGGCTTCGACCCCGCCGCGGTGCGCCAGCTGGCGGGCTTGCCGGAAAGCCATCTGCCCGTGCTGCTGGTGGCCGTGGGCAAAGCGGCGACCCAGGCGCAGAAAGTGCGGGCGCCGGTCGAGCAGCTATGGCGGCGGATTTGAGGGGTTGGTGCGTCGGCTTGATGTGTGCACCGATACGCTACGGCGCCACTGCGGCGCAACGCCAAGGCGGCTAATCCGATCTGGACAAAGGCATTGCCAAGCTGATCGCCTACGGCACCGCCTTTCTGGCCAACCCCGACCTGCCCCGGCGCTTTGAGCAAAACGCCCCGCTCAACCCGGCCGACCGCGCCACCCTGTTCGGTGGCGGCGAAAAAGGCTATACCGACTACCCGGCGCTCAATGCCTGAGCCTTGGCTTGCAAGGATGGACAGGCAAGCGCGGGCTGCCCATCACAACCATCGCCCCTGCCGGAAAAGCCAACGCCCGCACTATGGGCGTTGGTTTTGCACAAGCAGCTTTCAGGTAGCCTCAGGACGGCTGTTTTGTCGGGCAGCAGGGTGTATTTGTATTGCCTGCGGCGTGTTGATTTTCAGGTGAAAACCGGCAGCCGCCATAGACTGGAACTTCCGCCAAAGTGTGAAATGCTTCCCACACTACGCCTTGCGGGTCTTGCAGCCAGTGTTTGTCGGAATGGGCATAACAGCAATTGGCCGCCGGTTCCGCCCGCGAAATCAGGCCGGCCTGCTGCACGCGCTGGTGAATTTCCGTCAATTCTTCGGCACTTTCAGCCTGAATGCCCAAATGGTTGATGCCACGGCCTTGGGCGCGCGTGGAAATGGCAAAGTTGACGCGCGGGTCTTCCAGCATCCATTTGGCGTAATCGTCTTTACGCACGGTGGGCGCGCTGGCAAATATACCGGAATAAAAACGGATGTTTTCTTCAAGATCATCAACGGAAAGGTGGATGTGCAGACGCTTCATGGTTTGACTCCTATCAGTGGGGCGAGGAACGCCGGTTCAGCCAAGCCACCAGCGACAGCATGACCGGCACTTCCACCAGTACGCCAACCACGGTAGCCAAGGCCGCCCCGGAATGCAGACCGAACAGCGATATGGCCACGGCCACCGCCAGTTCGAAAAAATTGCTGGTGCCAATCAGGCAGGCTGGCGCGGCAATTGCCGGCGGCAGTTTCAAGCGCATGGCAAGGCCGTGTGCAAGAAAAAATATGCCGTAGGTTTGTACCAGTAGCGGAATGGCAATCAGCAAAATGATGAAAGGCTGGCTCAAAATGGTTTGTGCCTGAAAGGCAAACAGCAGCAATACCGTCAGCAGCAAACCAGCCATGGAAAAAGGCTTGAGCTTCACCGCAAGCCGGTGAATGCGAGCGGCTGCGTGTTTGAGCAGCACGCGGGTCAGCCAGCCTGCCACAAGCGGCAACAACACATACAGCACGGTGCTGTAGATCAGGGTTTGCCAAGGGATGCTGATATTGCTGATACCCAGCAAAAAGCCTGCGATCGGTGCAAAGGCAAAAATCATGATGACATCATTCACCGAAACCTGCACCAAGGTATAACCGGCATCCCCGCGTACCAGCTGCGACCAGACAAAGACCATCGCAGTGCAGGGCGCAACACCCAGCAAGATCATGCCGGCAATGTATTGTGTGGCCGATGCTTCGTCCACCCAACCAGAAAACAAAAAACGGAAAAACAACCAGCCAATCAAAGCCATGCTGAATGGCTTGATCAGCCAGTTGACAAATACCGTCAGTAACAAGCCCTTGGGCTGGCTGCCCGCTTTTTTCACGGCAGACCAATCAATCTGCACCATCATCGGATAAATCATCAGCCAGATCAGCAATGCGACCGGCAGATTGATGTGCGCCACTTCCATGCGGGCAATGGCGGCAAACAGATCCGGTTGCCATGTACCCAACAAGACGCCTGCCGCAATGGCCAACGCGACCCACAGGCTTAAAAAGCGTTCGAAAATCCCCATCATCAAACCCTTGCCCGCACAATTTCGCCATCTTCCTTGACAAAATCTGCCGTCAACGCCACAGGGGCGATGTCCAGCAGCACTTCCGATGGCCGGCACAGGCGCACACCCAGTTGCGTCACCACAATGGGCCGATTGATCAAAATCGGCTCGGCCAGCATCGCCTGAATCAGCGCATGCTCGTCCAGTGTTTCGTCCGCCAGCCCCAATGCGGCATAAGGCGGCACATTGGTGCGCAGCAATTGCCGCGCGGTGAGGTTCATTTTTGCCAGCAAATCACGCAAACAGGCTTCATCGGGTGGGGTTTGCAAATAATGAATCACCTCAGCCTCCATCCCCAGATGACGAATCAAGGCCAGGGTATTGCGCGAGGTGCCGCAATCAGGATTGTGGTAAATCGTGGCAGTGTGTTTCATGGTTTCAACTTATCAAGAATTATTGAAATGATAGGCGATAAAAAATAGCGCATCAGCAAGCGCCCTGCGTATCACAGCATTCGCGGCTGTTGCGGCAGCAGTTGTTGCTCAAGAACCGGGTCAGTGCCAGCATCAGCTCCAAATTGGCGTAATAGCGCACAAATCGCCCCTCCTGTTGGCTGCTGACCAAGCGCGAGTGGCTCAAGGTTTTGAGATGAAAAGACAGGTTGTTTGACGCCAGATTCAATTGCCTGGCCAAATCGCCTGCCGTCATGCCCTGTGTACCCATGGCCGAAAGTGCTTGAAACACGGCCAGCCGCACCGGAGACGACAGACTTTCAAACAAAAAGCTGGCTTGTTCGGTATCCAGCTCGCGATTCGGTTCGGGACTCATCACTTGCATTTCGGGTTGACAGCAGGATGTGGCACATCCTACTCCCATCAAAACAATTTTTCAAGAACTATTGAATCATTGATGCGATGTTGTCACTTTGATGGCTCAGAACGGCTCGCACCACTGCGAGGAAGGCTGCCTGAAGACAGAAAATCCCTTTCAGGCAGCCTGGGCCAGCTGCCCCATGAGCGGCTTCGATCCCGCTGCCGTGCGCCAGCTGGCGGGCTTGCCGGAAAGCCATCTGCCCGTGCTGCTGGTGGCCGTGGGCAAAGCGGCGACCCAGGCGCAGAAAGTGCGGGCGCCGGTTGAGCAGCTATGGCGGCGGATATGAGGGGTTGGTGCGGCTGTGTGGGTCAAAACGCCGGGCGCAGCCATTTTTCGGGCATCAGGACGGCGGCCCGGCTATGCCGCCAGCGGCGCTCATGTGCGCAGGCCGGCCACACTCACGCCATCGCAGCCGTCAGTCGCGCCGCCAGCGCCAAAGCCTTCTTGCACGCCTTGCACAAGGCCTGCCCCATTCGGATCAGCAAGATATTGACCGACAACGGCAAGGAGTTCAGCAACGGCCTGTTGGCCTGCAATGGTGCAGCGGGCAAGCCGCATGAGTTCGATGCGCTGTGCGCGCAGCTGGGCATTGAGGACCGCCTGACGCGACCGCGCACACCCAGAACCAACGGCATGGCCGAGCGCTTCAATGGGCGCATTGCCGACATCCTCAAGACCCACCGCTTCAACAGCGCCCAAGACCTGCAGCAAACGCTGCTGCGCTACGTGGCCTTGTACAACCACCAGCTGCCGCAGTCTGCCCTCAAGGGCCAAACGCCCATGCAGGTCATGAAACTATGGTATCGAGAACGGCCTGATCTGTTCAACAAGCGGCCATATGATCGTGCGGGATGTGACATCTAAAGATTGCCCAAGATGTCGGCTATCTGCGCCCGCAGCCAGCACAAGGCCGGGTCGTGCGCGTTGCGCGGGTGCCAGATCTGGCCGAACACGAAAGGCGGGATCGGCAGTGGCGGCTCGAAGCGGCGCAGGCCGGGCGTTTGCGCCTCGGGCGGCAGGCTGCGGCGGGCGATGGTCAGGATGAATTCCGTGCCGGGCAACAGCTCGGCGGCCACGCGCCAATGCGGCAGGCTGACGGCGATGCGGCGGCGCAAATGCCGCTGTTGCAGGGCGCGTTCGATTTCACCCTCCATGTCCGGGCGCATGGCCACCGCCACGTGCGGGCGCGCCAGCCAGGCTTGCAGCGACAAGGCGCCGCCCGGCGGCAGGCTGGCGGCATCGGCCACGCTGACGAAGCGTTCTTCAAACAGCGCCTCGTGCTGCACCTGCGCGGGCGGCTGCGGGAAAACGCCCAGCGCCAGATCGGTTTGGCCATCGGCAACGGCGGCCAGCATGGCCTCGCGGCTGCCTTGGCTGATGCCCAGCGTGATGTGCGGGGCGTGTTCGCGCAGTCGCCGCAGCAGGGCGGGCAGCAGCAGCGTGGCCGCGTAATCGGACATGGCCAGGCGGAAATGCCGCCGGCTGTGCGCGGGCGTGAATGGCTCCGGCATCACCACCTGCTGCAAGCCGGCCAGCGCCTGTTGCAGCGGTTGCTGCAAGGCCTGCGCCTTGGCGCTGGGGCGCAGCGTATTGCCTTCGCGCACCAAAAGCGGATCGTCGAACAGCTCGCGCAGCCGCGCCAGGGCATGGCTGACGGCGGGCTGGCTTTTATGCAAACGCGCGGCAGCGCGGCTGATGTGCCGCTCCTGCAATAGCACGTGCAGGGTCAGCAGCAGGTTGAGGTCGATGCGGCTCAGATTATTCATGGAGAGAATATCCAATATTCAAAAATAGAATTTCCATAAATTAAAAGAATAATCAATCATGCCGCCTGAGCGAAATATTTTCAATAGGAGGCGATATGCAGACCCTGTTTTTATTGGCCGCTTTTTTAATCGGCATGGCGGTACCGTTTCAGGCCGGTGCCAATGCCTTGCTTGGTCGAACCCTGGGGCATCCCTTGTGGGCGACTTTGGTGTCGCTGCTGGTCAGCTTGTTGTGCGTGCTGCCCTTGTTGCTGTGGTTTCGCGTGCCCGCCGCCAAATTCCCGGCAGTGTCCGCGCTGCCGTGGTGGGCATGGTCGGGCGGGCTTTGGGGGGCGGCCTTCGTAACCGGCGCATTGTTGCTGGTGCCGCGCATCGGCGCGGCGCCGTTCATGCTGTGCGTGGTGGCCGGGCAGGTGCTGATTTCGGTCGCCATCGACCATTTCGGCCTGATGGGCTTGCCGGTGAAAGCGGCCAATCCGGGGCGCATCGGCGGGGTGGCGCTGGTGCTGCTCGGCGCGGCCTGGCTGCAATGGGCCGGGCGAGGCGAAGGTTGAACGCCCTTGCGCCATACCGCGTGTCCTGTCAGCCGTGCACCCATGGTTTTATTCAAAGGAGTCCTGATTCATGAATTTGATGGAACTGCTGCGCCGGCGCAGCTCCGCCCATGCCTTTGCCGAAAGCGCCATCAGCGATGCCGAGCTGCGGCATCTGGCGCAGGCCGCCAGCCTCGCGCCCTTGGCCTTCCACCTGCATAACTGGCGCTTCACCACCGTTTGCTCGCCCGAAGCCAAGCAGGCTTTGTGTGAAGCGGCCTTCAGGCAGCCCAAGATCTTGCAGGCTGCCGCCGTTTTCATCATCAGCGGCGATCTGCTGGGTTACCAAGCCCTGGCGGAGCGATTGCAGCCGGTGGTCGCAGCCGGACAAATGGATCAGGCCACCGCCGACGGCTGGGCGGCGTTCGCCCAGTCCGCCTTCCACGAACAACCCCAGGCCCAGCGCGACGAGGCCATGCGCAGCGCTTCGCTGGCGGCTATGGCGCTGATGCTGGCCGCCGCCGAGGCAGGCTGGGCCAGTTGCCCCATGAGCGGCTTCGACCCCGCCGCGGTGCGCAAGCTGGCGAGTTTGCCGGAAAGCCATCTGCCCGTGCTGCTGGTGGCCGTGGGCAAAGCGGCGGTCGCCCAGGCGCAGAAAGTGCGGGCGCCGGTCGAGCAGCTATGGCGGCGGATTTGAGGGGTTGGTGCGGCTGTGTGGGTCAAAACGCCGGGCGCAGCCATTTTTCGGGCATCAGGGCGGCGGCCCGGCTATGCCGCTAGCGGCGCTTATGTCCGCAGACCGGCCACACTTATGCCATCGCAGCCGTCAGTCGCGCCGCCAGCGCATCCACCGCAGCTTCGGCATCGCGCAGCGATTGAGTGAGGCGCTCGTCGGCGTATTCATCGTATTCGACGGCGATGCTGTGGTGTTCGGTAATGCCCAGGTAGGCCAGCGCGGTGAACAGGCTGGCTTCGACGTGGTTTTTGCCCTGCATCTTGCCGCCGTCGTAGCCGTAATCGCCGCGCGAGGTGAGCACCACGGCGCGTTTGCCCAACCCGGCCAAGAGTGGCCAGTACGGATCGCCCGCGCGGCTGCGGTCAAAGCCGAAGGTACGCCCCACGCGCACGATGTTGTCCACCCAGGCCTTGCACTGGGCGGGCGGGCCAAAGTTGTACATGGGCACGCCGGCCACGATGACATCGGCCGCCAGCAGCTCGTCAATCAAGGCATCGCTTTCGCGCAGCGCCTCGTGCATCCAGTCCTCGCGCTGCGCTTCGGGGGTGAAGGCGGCGTGTATCCATTGGCCGCTCACAGGCGCGGGCGGATGCTGGCCGACGTCGCGGTAAATCACGCGCGCGTCGGGCTGGTGCTGTCGCCATTGCGCAACGAAGCGGGCCGACAGGCGGCGGGTGTGCGAGCCGTAGGCATCCTGACCGGAAAGGCCGGGGCGGGCGCTGGCGTCCAGATGTAGCAAAGTGGTCATGGGTTTTCCTTTTGACGGATGAATCAAATGAATGTGAAAACCCATTTTGAGCTTGAACTGTATTGCTGACAAACGGTATATTTTCAGCCAATGAATAACTTTTTCTCATCTATCTATGTCCCGTTTATTGCCTTCGCTCGATGCTTTGGCCGTGTTTGAAGCGGCGGCGCGTCTGGGCAGTTTCAAGGCGGCGGCAGTGGAGCTTTCCGTCAGCGCCACGGCGGTCAGCCACCGCATCCGCGCGCTGGAGGAAGCGCTGGGCTGTGCGCTGTTTGTGCGGCAGGTGCGCGCCGTGGCCTTGACGGCGGAAGGGCGGCTGCTGTGGGCGGCGGTCAGCGATGGGCTGGACGGCATCGCCGCCGCTGTGGCGCGCGTTCGCAGTCCCGGGCGGGCGCGAGTGACGCTATCGGTCACGCCCGATTTCGCCGGGCAATGGCTGGTGCCCAAGCTGGCGGCATTTCAGGCCGCCTGCCCGGCGGTGGACTTGCACGTACACGCCAGTTACCAGCCGGTGGATTTGAATGCGGGCGCCGCCGATTTGGCCGTGCGCTATGGTCAAGGGCCGTGGCCCGGCGTAGAGGCCGAGGCGCTGTTTCAAGAATGCTTCGCCCCCGTGGCCGCGCCCTGGCTCAAGCAACGCCTGCCGGCCGATGCCACGCAATGGCCGCTGATTCACCTGAACTGGCGCGGGCCTGCGCAACAAGCGCTGGACTGGGCTGCCTGGGCGCGCGCCGCCAATCTGCCGCCGCAGGCTATGCAAACCGGCGCGCGCTATTCCGACGGCACCCACGCCCTGCAAGCCGTCCTGGCCGGGCAAGGCGTCGCCCTGCTGGGGCTGCCGCTGCTGCGCGAAGAACTGCGCCTGAACCTGCTGGAGGTGGTGTGCGAACCGCACCTGCCGGGGCAGTTTTACCACGTCTGCACCCCCGCCAAACGCCCCCTCGCCCCCGCCACGCAAGCGGTGAAAGAGTGGCTGCTGGGCTGGAGCGAGGATGTCAATCCAGATCTGGAAAATGCGTGAAGGGCGGCAAGCGCAGCTTGCGGCGCAGCGAAAACCCAGCATGGCCCAGCTGGATGACTTCAATAATTGTTGGGTTACGGCCTGCGCCAATCCACGGCATCCAATTGTCAAAGCTTAAGGGCAGACCGCCGCAGACATTTTTTGAGCGATGTCAAGCGGCAAGCGCTTGATGCTCTGCGGCTGCCGTTTTCCCCGCAGGCTGAAATGGCGTCGCATCGAAATGCTGTTTACGGGTTCATCCCATCCCCCTCCAACACCCGCAGCAAGGCGGCGAGCAGGCGCGCTTCATGGCGTCAGGTGTTGCAAGATCAGGGCGCTGTCACTGCACTGTGGTATCCCAGGGCGCATCGCGCCATTTTTCGCAGAGAAAATCCATGAAGGCGGCCACGCGGCGGGTGGGCGGGTGGCGCTGCGGGCGCACGAGGTGGATGTGGCCGGGCAGCGCCTGCCAGTCCGGCAGAACGCGAACCAGTGCGCCTGCGGCCAGCGCCGCGTGCACGTCCCAGGTTTCGCGCAGGGCAATGCCCAGCCCGGCGCGGCTCCAGGCGTGCAGCACTTCGCCGCTGTCGCTGCTGAAGGGGCTGGTCACGCGCACGCTGCATTGGCGGCCGTCGGCGTGTTGCAGCGCCCATTGGTCGTGGCGCAGGCCGGGGTAGGCGAAGATCAGGCAGCGGTGCGCGGGCAGCTCGTCGGGCGTTTGCGGCGCGCCGTGGGTTTTCAGGTAGCCCGGCGCGGCCACCAATATTCGGCGGTTGACGGCCAGAGGGCGCGCAATCAGGCGCGAATCGGGCAGATCGCCGATGCGCAGCGCCAAGTCGAAATGGCCGCCGTACAGATCGGCCACCTGATCGGAGAGGGAAAGATCGAAGCCCACGGCGGGATGGCGGGCGGCAAATTCGGCCATGGCTGCGGCCAGATATTTGCGCCCGAAAGGCGCGGGGGCGGCCACCCGGATCGGCCCCGAAAGCGCATCGCCGGCCAGGCTCTGACCGATTTCCGCAATCGCCGCCAGCGCTGTGCGCGCATGGGCAAGCGCCTGCCGGCCTTCCTCGGTGATGGCCAGATGGCGGGTGTTGCGGATGAACAGGCGCACGCCCAGCGCCGCTTCCAGCCGGGCAATGCGCTTGCTGACCATTTTCGGATCCAGATGCAGCGTCCGCGCCGCAGCGGAAAAGCTTTCGGCCTCGGCTGCATGCACGAAAACGGCCAGATCGTCGAGGTTGTGCAAATCTATTTGGGTCATATTGGCGAAAGTATAGGGTTTGTTTGGGTGTTTATGGTGTAAATTTTGCCGCGTATCGTGCGCCTGTCCAAACGGACGATTGCCTGTTCTTTTTACCCAAGGATTCACCATGTCAAAACGCATTCTTTTCATCCTCACCAGCCACGACCGCAAAGGCGCGGCCGATGATGCCAGCGCCGCCCCCAGCGGTTTTTACCTTTCCGAAGTGAGCCACCCGTATTTCGTGTTCAGCGAAGCCGGTTTTGCCGTGGATTTCGCCAGCCCCAAGGGTGGCAAAACCCAGGCGGACGGGCTGGATTTGAGCGACGCGCGCAACGCCAAATTCTGGAATACCCCCGAATTGCGCGCAAAAACCGAAACCACGCTGTCCCCGGCGCAAATCAACCCCGCCGATTACGCCGCCATTTTTTACGCCGGCGGCCACGCCACCATGTGGGATTTTGCCGATGACCCGGCGCTGGCCGATATTGCCGCGCGCATTTACCAGCAGGGCGGCGTGGTGGCGGCGGTGTGCCACGGCCCGGCGGGGCTGGTCAACATCCGTCTCGATAATGGCCGCTATCTGGTGGACGGCAAAGACGTCGCCGCCTTCACCAACGACGAAGAGCGCGCCGTCGGCCTGCACGACACCGTGCCCTTTCTGCTTGCCGACAAACTGATCGAACGCGGCGCGCGGCATTTGCCCGCCGCCAATTTCCAGAAACAGGTGGTGGTCAGCGAGCGCCTGGTCACCGGGCAAAACCCGGCTTCAGCGCAGGGCGTGGCCGAAGCCGTGCTCGGTCTGCTGCAAGACTGAATAGGAGACGCCCTTTGCATGGGTGGTGTGCAGAGGGCGGCATGTACCGGCATTGCCACTGCGCGCAATCGCGGGGCTATGTCATTGCGCAATCCAATTGCATCAAGACTTGTTTGATGTGGCTGTGCAGGGCAAAACGCCAAGCGCAGCCATTTTCTCGCGGTAAGCGCTTGATGGCCGCACATGCGCAGTCAGGCTTGCGCTTTTGCCGCGCGCTGCGCATGGCCCCATTCGCACATTGCATCCAGTATCGGGATCAGCGATTGCCCGCTGTCGGAGAGGCGATATTCCACCTTGGGCGGAATTTGCGGATATTCGGTGCGGATAATCAGGCCGTCGCGTTCCAGTTCTTTCAGGGTGCTGGAGAGCGTTTTATAGGAAATGCCGCCGATCAGGCGCTGCAAGCCATTGAAGCGCACCACGCCTTCGCGGTACAGCCAGTACAGAATCACCATTTTGTATTTGCCGCCGATCAGCGACAGGGTATAGCCGACGCCGCTGTCTTCAATGGCATCAAGGGTGCAATGGCCGCTTTGCGGGCCGCAGGGGATTTGGATCATGGCGCTTTCTTCCGGGTAAGTATGTAGCGTCAAGGTGCGTACTTGGCGATTGGCAAGCGCGATTATAAGATGCGGCCTTGTTGTAATAAAGCCTGGGAATCCCCATGAACCTTGATCCCGATCTCACCGCCGCCGTGCGCCATCTCATCGACAGCGGTTGCCATTACCGCATGGAAGCGCTTGCCGCCTGTTATGCGCCGGATTTGCGCATCGTGATGGTGCACGAAAACGGCGAAACCCTGACGTTCGACTACGCGCAAAACCTCGCTTTTTTCCAATCCTTGAAAGACGCGGGCGCTGCGCCGCTCAATACCGCCGTGATTTTCAACCATGCCGAGGCGCATGAGGGCATCGGTTATGTCACCGCCACCCGGCGCATGGATTTGGGGCAGGGCGAAAAGCGCATCGTTTTTACCCTGATGCTGCGCCATGACGGCAGCCGCTGGCAGGTTTTCCGCGAGCATGCGGTGGTGACCGGCGCAGCCTGAGTGTTTATATGCCAAGGATCCCCATGAAACCCGATATTCCCCGCCGCCATTTTTGCATTGGCGCTGCCGCGTTGCTGCTTGCGGCCTGTGTTTCGCCGCCGAAAAAGGAAACCGCCATGACCGCGCCAAAACGCATTTTTATTATTCACGGTTATGGCGCAAGCCCGGAGGACCACTGGTTTCCGTGGCTGGCCGAGCAATTGCAGGCGCAGGGTTTGCGCGTACAGCGCATTGCCCTCCCCGATAGCCATGCGCCGGATTTTGCCCGTTGGCAACAGGCATTGGCCGCTGCCATTGGCACGCCGGGCGCGGAGGATATTTTCATTGCCCACAGCCTGGGCACCATCAGCCTGCTGCATTATTTGTCGCACACCCGCCCCGCGCGCATTGGCGCTTTGGTGTTGGCTTCGGGGTTTGCCGGCAAGCTGCCCGGACTTTCTGAAATCAACGGCTACAGCGTCGATGATTATGTGGCGCAGGTGCGCCTGGATTTGCCCGCCATTCGCGCCATGACGCCGCACATGACCAGCATTATCAGCGACAACGACCCCATTGTTGCCCCGGAAGAAAGCCAAAAACTGGCCAACAGCCTGAGCAGCGCCGTGATCCGCATTTCCCAGGGCGGGCATTTGCTCGCTTCAGATGGCTTTACCCAGCTGCCACAGGCCTTGCAGGCGGTGATGGCGGCTTTGCCAGGCGACGCATTTTGACCGGAGAAACCATATGTCACAAACCCTGATTATCGCTGCCCATCCGGATATATCCCGATCCGTGGTCAACCGGCGCTGGCTGGACGCCGTGCGTCACCGGGATTGCGCCACGGTGCATGAAATCTATGACGCCTATCCCGACGGCCATATCGACGTCGCCGCCGAGCAGGCGCGGGTGGATGCGCACCGGAAAATCGTCCTGCAATTTCCGGTGTACTGGTTCAACTGCCCGCCGCTTCTGAAAAAATGGCTGGACGAAGTGCTCACCTACGGTTGGGCCTACGGCAGCCAAGGCAAAGCGCTGGCAGGCAAAACCGTCGCCTTGGCGGTGTCTCTTGGCACACCGGCTGCGGATTACCGCGTGGACGGCAAAATCGGCTACGGCGTTGCCGAGGTCTTGCGCCCTTTTGAATTGACCATGAAATACTGCAACGCCGATTATCGCCCGCCCTTTGTTTTCCACACCATCGACAGCAACGCCGCCTATGACGATGCCGCCCGCGCCGTGATCGAGCAAAGCGCAGCCGATTATCTGGATTGGCTGGAAACAACCCTCTCAATCAAACCCGCACAAACGATATGAACCACGACACTTTGAAAATCTGCGCCCGGCGCGGAGATTTTTGCCCATCCCTATGAAAACGACCATGAATCCTGCTGGTATTGCGCTGTTTTCGCCTTGTCGCCTCAATAACGGCATTGCCCTCAAAAATCGCCTTGTGGTTGCGCCGATGACGCATTACGCCTCGCATGAAGACGGCGCGCTGAGCGACGAAGAGCGCCGTTTTATTGGCAACCGCGCCCAGGGCTTTGGCATGTTCATCACCGCCGCCACCTGCGTATCGCCGGAAGGCAAATCCTTCTACGGCGAGCCGGAAGCGGCGGGCGAGCAGCACCTGCCCGGCTTGCGGGAAACGGCCCGTATCATTCAGGCGCAGGGCGCAAAAGCGATACTGCAACTTCACCACGGCGGCAAATCCGTCGTCATGCACGATGGCGTGCTGCCTTATCCCGCCATTCCCGCCGGCGCGCAGCGCCTCGCGCCAAGTGCCGACGGCGAAGCGCGGGAAGCTGCGCAAGCCGACATTTACGCCCTGATTGGCGCCTTCGCCCGTGCCACCGATTTGGCGATTCGCGCCGGCTTTGACGGCGTGGAAATCCACGGCGCCAACGGCTTTTTATTGCAGCAGTTTTATTCGGCCAAAAGCAACCGGCGCACGGACGAATGGGGCGGCAGCCGGGAAAGACGCATGCGCTTTCCGCTGGCCGTGGTGGATGCCGTCGTTGCCGTTCGAGAAGCCATGCAGCGCCCCGACTTCATCATCGGCTACCGTTTTTCGCCCGAAGAAGACGGCGCAGACGGCCTGACGATGGCAGACAGCTTTGCACTCATCGACGCATTGACAGAAAAACCGCTGCAATACCTGCACGTTTCACTCGCCAGCTTTCATGGCAAAGCGCGACGCGGAGCCGACGCCAATCAAACGCGGATGCGCCTGCTGCACAGCCATATCAACGGGCGAATTCCCCTGATAGGCGTCGGCAACCTGCTTGACCGCCCAGCCATATTGTCCGCCTGGGAAAGCGGCTGGGCCGAGTTTATTGGCCTTGGCAAGGCGGTGATGCTCAACCCCGATTTGGCGGAACTTCTGGCACAAGGCAAAGACGGCGACATCATCACCGAACTCGACCCGGCGCGCGCCGACCGCTATGGCATTCCAGAGCGCTTGTGGCAGCTTTGCCTGAAAGCGCCCGATTGGCTGCCGCCGCTGAAGCGTGAAAAACGCCAGAAAAATTGAAGACAGGCGTTTTTGCCGCCATCAATCGCTTGTCGCCGAAAAATCGGCATGAAACCCGAAAATGGATCCGTGATGCACTTGATATTTGAAAAATTCCGTGAAGACGATTTCGCCGATTATTTGCGCCTGGTCGGCAACGCCGACGTCATGGCGATGATTACCGAACGCGCCCTGCCGGAGACGGAAGCGCGCCAGGAGTTTGCGCAACTGCTCGCCAATAATGCGCTGCACCCTGACTTTGGCCAGTTCAAAGTGCTGGATGCGCGCGGCGCATTCATGGGCCTGGGCAAATTGGCGCTTACCCAGGCCGACAGCCGCGAGGCGGAGCTGGGCTATATGCTGCTGCCTGAATACTGGGGCAAAGGCATGGGCAGCCGCATCGCCGCGCAACTCCTGGGCGTGGCACAGGCGCACGGCGGGCAAATCGAGCGCCTGTTCGCCATCATCGACCCGGCCAACATCCCCTCGCGCAAAATCCTGATCAGGCTGGGCTTTGCGCACCATGAATTCAAGGACTTTGACGGCCTGCCCGGGGAAATATTGCACTACGACTTATCCAAAGGAAACCATGAAAATGAATGAAAATTCTCCGCTCGCGCAACCCCCGTCAACAAACTCAAGCGCAGCAACGCACGGCAGCGACGCCTTCCGGCAAAAAGCCCGCCGCTATTACGAAAAAATCAACGCCGGCGAAATTGATGAGGAATATTTCGCGCTCTTTGCCGAGGATGTGGAAGTTTTTTACCCCAAATTCGGTATCGCCCGCGGGCGTGAAGCCATTGCCGAGCTGGGGCAGCGCGTGCAAAGCGCCGTCAGCCGCTTTGGCTTTGATTTGAGCCAATTTGTTTACACCGGCGAAGGCCGCCGTGTGGCCGTGGAAATCGTGGAGTACGGCACGACCGCAAGCGGCCACGACTTTCCCGATGGCAAAGCGAGCTTCGGCAAATTCTGTAATGTGTTCGAATTCAATGCGCACGGACAAATCGCCCGCTACCACTGCTATGGCGACCCGGACTATGCGGCAGAAGATGCCGCGCGCGTGGCGATCTTTGCCCGCGGCTGATAGCCGTTATGATGAAAGCCCTGATTTTTGCATTGGCCAGATATGACAAGTTCCGTGCATGATGTTGTCGCCTTTTTGCGCGGGGTGATGCCGCGCGGCAAGAACACGGTGAAGATGGCGGACGTGCGTCGGGTGCTGGGCGGCAACGGTTTTGATGATGTGCGCAGCTGGATACAAAGCGGCAATATTGCGCTGCGAACCGATTTGAATGCTGCCGCCACCGCTGAGCGCATTCAGGCGCTTTTGCGCGCGCATTTGCAGGTGGATTTGCCCGCCATCGTCAAAACCCCGGCGCAGTTGCGGGAAATACTGGAGCAAAATCCGTTTTCAAGCAGCGCTTACGATGAAAAACGGGTGTTTTACGCGCTGTGCAATGCGCCGCTGGCTGACCCAAAGGGTTTAAGCAGGAAAGATTATGGCGAGGAGCAACTGGCGATTCTGCCGCAGGC
This sequence comes from Vandammella animalimorsus, assembly GCF_002288875.1. NCBI lineage: Bacteria > Pseudomonadati > Pseudomonadota > Betaproteobacteria > Burkholderiales > Comamonadaceae > Vandammella > Vandammella animalimorsus. The sequence continues at coordinate 88,040 of NZ_NTBH01000002.1, forward strand.
GGCCTATTTGTATATCCCCGGCGATGCCTCGCGCAGCCGCCTTGGCAATGCGTTTTTGGAAAACAAGCTCGGCCAGGTGTTGACCACGCGCAATGGCAATACGCTGCGCAAAATGGTGGATTTTTGAGCGACCTTATGAAACCCCCTGCATTGAACTGGAACCTTTCCCACACTTACCAAGCCCTGCCGCCGGTGTTTTATTCGGCCGTGGCGCCCGCTGATTTTCCCGCGCCCCAGACCGTGCTGTTCAATAGTGCGCTGGCGGCTGAGCTGGGGTTGTTGTCCGCTGCGGATGCGGCCATTGACCGCCAAGCGGTGGCGGAAGTGTTTGCCGGCAACCGCTTTCCCGAAGGCGCCCGGCCGATTGCGCAGGCCTATGCCGGGCATCAATTCGGGCATTTCACCCGGCTGGGCGATGGCCGCGCCCTGCTGTTGGGCGAGCAGATCACGCCCGATGGGCAGCGCATCGACATCCAGCTCAAGGGCAGTGGCCCGACGCCGTATTCACGCCGGGGCGATGGTAAAGCGGCGCTGGGGCCGATGCTGCGCGAATACCTCATCAGCGAGGCCATGCACGCGCTGGGCATCCCGACCACGCGCAGCCTGGCCGTGGTGACCACGGGCGAGCACATCCGCCGCGAGCGCCTGCTGCCCGGCGCGGTGTTGACCCGCACCGCGCAAAGCCATATCCGCGTGGGTACCTTTGAATTTGCGGCGGCCAGTGGCGAGGTGGCTAATCTGCGCGCGCTGGCCGATTACGCCTTGCAGCGGCATTTCCCCGAAGTGTTGGCGGAAAACCCGGCGCATCCCTATCCGGGCTTGTTGCGCGCGGTCATCGCCCGGCAGGCGGCGCTGCTTGCCCGCTGGCAAACCGTCGGCTTCATCCACGGCGTGATGAATACCGACAATATGTCCATCCCAGGCCTGACCATCGACTACGGCCCCTGCGCCTTCATGGATGCCTACGACCCGGCCACGGTGTTCAGCTCCATCGACCGCGATGGCCGCTACCGCTATGAAAACCAGCCGCCGATGGCGCAATGGAATCTGGCGCGGCTGGCCGAGGCGCTGCTGCCCTTGCTGGATGCGGATGAAAAAACCGCCATCGACATCGCCAACGCAGAGTTGCGGAAATTTGCGCCGCTTTTCAACCAGCATTACCAGCAAGGCATGACGCGCAAACTCGGTATTTTTCAGCCGCAAGAAACCGATACCGCCTTGCTGGATGACTTGCTGCAACGCATGCAGGCCAAGGCCGCCGATTACACCCATACCCTCGTGCGGCTGACGCTGGACATGCTTGATGCCGATGGCGCGTATCTCGCTGGTACGCACGCGCTGTTTGCTGACCCGGCCTTCATCCAATGGCATGCCCGTTGGCAGGCGCGGCTGGCCGAACAAGCGCAGGGCAGGGCGGAGGTTGCGGCGCTGATGCAGTCGGCCAACCCGTTTGTCATCCCGCGCAACCACCGCGTGGAAGCAGCGCTGGCCGCCGCCGAAGCGGGCGATATGCAGCCCTTCAACGCCCTGCTGGCCGCCTTGCAAAAACCGTTTGACTACAGCGCCGAGCGCCACTGGCAACGCTTGCCCGACGCGCCGACGCCGGGCTACCAGACCTTTTGCGGGACGTGATGCGCTTGATGCGCAGCACCGTAGAAACCCAATCCCGAGCCCTCCTTCAAGGGCGTATGTTGATGTGCCATTTGCCGACTGGAATCCACCATGACCGATAAACCCACCATCCTCTTCAAACCGCTGGAAAACCGCTTCGAGCTGGAAATCGACGGCCATACAGCCTGGCTAGAGCTTGCGCCCGTGCCTGGCGCAATGGCCTTTACCCATACCATCGTGCCCGATGCCTTGGGCGGGCGCGGCATCGGCAGCCAACTGGTACGCCATGCGCTGAACTGGGCAGCCGCCGAAGGGCACAAAGTCAGGCCCGATTGCAGTTTTGTGGCGGCCTACATTGAAAAACACCCTCAATACCAGCATTTGCTGGCGCAGGCCGCCTGAAAATCCATCTGGCCTGTGTTGCTATAACCCGGAGCATTTCATGACCCGTATCGCCCTTGTCGTTGGCAGCCTTGCCCAAAAATCCCTCAACCGCGCCATCGCCCGCTATATCACCGCCCAGGCGCCGGCAGGCGTGGATATTGACGAAGTGCAAATCGGTGACTTGCCGCTGTACACGCAAGACTTGGACAGCCAAACCATCCCTGCCTACGATCGCGTGCGCGCCCAGCTCAAGGCAGCCGATGCCGCGCTGATCGTCAGCCCCGAGCACAACCGCAGCATCCCAGCGGCGATGAAGAACCTGATCGACATCGGCTCGCGCCCCTTCGGCCACAGCGCATGGAGTGGCAAGAAAGTCGCCATCGTCACCGCCTCGCCCGGGGCCTATGGCGGCATCAACAGCGGCCTGCACCTGCGCCAAAGCCTGCAATCCCTCGGCGCGGAGATACTGATTGCCCCGGAAGTCTTCCTGAGCCGCGCCAACACCGCGCTGGGAGAAGACGGGCAAGTGGCCAACGAAAGCACTGCCGGCTTTCTCAACAAATTTGCCGCCGCTTTTTACGACTGGGCCGGGCGCTGATATGGGCAAGGCGGCCGTGTGCTGCCTGCTGCCCCTGGTGCAGCTTCGGCCTTGCCGCCCTGGCGTCGCTCCAGCGTCGCCTCAACGCTACCCTCAGGCCGGCCTGGCAACAGCGCTTGACAGTCCCCGTGCCGATGGGGCTGCTGGTGTACCCGGAGGCAATTCTTTCCGATGTGATGGCACTCAACACGCTTTCCAAAGTGGGCGGGCATTGACTGCGACTGCCCTGCCAACAAACTTCAACCCCAAGGAGAAACCATGAAGCTTTACTACGCCCCCGGCACCTGTGCACTGGCCTGCTGGATTGCCCTGGAATGGGCCGGCGCCGATTACCAAGCCGTGCGCGCGGATTATTCGTCCGAGGAATACAAGCGCATCAACCCGCTGGCTGCTGTGCCTGCCCTGGATATTGGCGAAAAGCGCGCGCTTACCCAAGCGCCGGCCATCCTGCAATACATCGTGGCGCTGCACCCAGAGGCCGGCATCGGCGCCAACGAGGGGCTGCTCAACGAGTTCGAGATGAACGAAACCCTCTCGTTCCTGGCCAGTGACCTGCACCCGGCGTTCTGGCCGCTGTTCTTCCCGCAGCGCTATACCACTGACGAGAGCGAAGCTGCGCTGGAGAAGGCCAAGCAGGCGGCATTTGCCCGCATCGACCGCGCCATGCAGCATCTGGACAAGCTGATTGCCGAAGGCAACGGCCATGTCTATCAGGGCAAGCGCAGCATCGCCGATGCCTATGCCTTCGTAATGGCACGCTGGACCGAATACACGCCCAAGTCGTGGAAGGAATATCCCAACGTCGCCGCACTGATGCAGCGCATGGAGCAGGATGCGGCCGTGCAGAAAGTGATGGCCGCGCAAAAAGGCTGAAACCGCGGATAAAACGCCACCCCCTCTCCCGTCAACGGGAGGGGGGGCGTTTGGCACCGGAAATTCAGCGTGCGCTGCAGTGGGTTTCCAACATGCGGCCATCGCTGGCCGGGTAATTGAGGATGCCGCTGCCGCCTTTTTCATGCCAGCGCAGGTTATTGGCATCGCTCACATCATAGGCACCGGGGCGCGCCGGCGCATTGTGGGCATTGCCGACGGACAAAACTTCCTTGCCGTCCTGATCCATCCCACACCGCTGCGAGCCCACACTCGCCAAGATTTTGAACAGACTTTGAAGCAGCTTGCATCCATCACCGCGCCGTGGACGTCTGCGGGTGTGGGTGGTTGTCTTGGCCGAGGCCCGTGGCTGATGCACAGGGTTGCCGCAATACTGAATCCCAGCAAGTGCGCCAGGCATTCCAGGCAACAAAAAAGCCGCTGACGGATGGACAGCGGCTGCGCGAAACAGTGAATTTGATGATGGTGCCCAGGAGAGGACTCGAACCTCCACGGAGTCGCCCCCGCTAGCACCTGAAGCTAGTGCGTCTACCAATTTCGCCACCTGGGCACTTCAGGAAAGCGCGCATTCTAATGCAAAACGTAGTCCCTTGCGCGCTCGTTGCGTAAAAATTTGGTTGGGCATGAGCGGGCCCTATCGAAGCCTGGAACCAGGCGGAGAAGGTAGGCAAAACAAAAGCCACTCATCGGAGTGGCTTGGGGCTGCTGTTTTGTCGTTACACTTGGTGCCCAGGAGAGGACTCGAACCTCCACGGAGTCGCCCCCGCTAGCACCTGAAGCTAGTGCGTCTACCAATTTCGCCACCTGGGCACTTCAGGAAAGCGCAAATTGTAATCCAAAAAAACTGGATCTGAATTGAACAAATCCCATTTGATGCAAGAAATCATCGGCACCGTACAAGGCCGACGCGAAGGACACGGGTTCATAACGCCCGATGATGCTTCCGACGATATTTATCTCCCCCCCGAGGCCATGCGCCAACTGGTACACCGCGACAGAGTGCGCGCGCGCGTCGTGCGCTTGGATCGCAAGGGCCGCCCTGAGGGCCAGGTGCTGGAGATTCTCGAGCGGCCCACCAAGACCATCATTGGCCGCCTGCTGCAGGAAAGCGGCGTCTGGCTGGTGGCGCCCGAAGACCGGCGCTACGGTCAGGATGTGATCGTGCCCGATGCGGCTACGGCCCATGCCCAGGTGGGCCAGGTCGTGGTGGTGGAGCTGACCGAGCGCCCCACACTGCACGGCCAGCCCGTGGGCCGGATTGTCGAGGTGCTGGGCGATGCCGACGACGCCGGCATGGAGATCGAGATCGCGGTGCGCAAGTACGAAGTGCCGCATGCATTTTCCGAACCCTGCCTGAAGGCGGCGGCCAAGCTGCCGGCCACGGTGCGCGCCGCCGATCGCAAGGGCCGTATTGACCTGCGCGACGTGCCGTTGATCACCATCGACGGCGAGGATGCGCGCGATTTCGACGATGCCGTCTATTGCGAGCCCGCGCGCGTGGGCCGTGGCAAAGGCTGGCGCCTGCTGGTGGCCATTGCCGATGTCAGCCACTACGTGCCCTCGGGCGGGGCCATTGACGCTGATGCGTTCGAGCGCGCCACCAGCATTTACTTCCCGCGCCGCGTCATCCCGATGCTGCCGGAAAAGCTCTCCAACGGCCTGTGCTCGCTCAACCCCGGCGTGGATCGCCTGTGCATGGTGTGCGACATGCTCATCACGGCCAAGGGCGAGCTGCATGCCTACCAGTTCTATCCGGCGGTGATGCACAGCCATGCGCGCATGACCTATACCCAGGTGGCCGACATCCTGCTCAACACCCGTGGCCCGCTGGCGCAACAGTACCAGGGCTTGGTGCCCGAGCTGCTCAATCTGCACGGCGTTTACCAGGCGCTGCTGGCAGCGCGCAAGCAGCGCGGCGCAGTCGATTTTGAAACCACCGAAACCCAGATCGTCTGCGACGACAACGGCCGCATTGCGCAAATCCTGCCGCGCACGCGCACCGAAGCGCACCGCCTGATCGAGGAGGCCATGCTGGTGGCCAACGTCTGCGCGGCCGACTTCGTGCAAGGCGCAGCTGGCCATTTGGCGCTGTACCGCGTACACGAAGGCCCGACGCCCGAGCGTCAGAATGTATTGCGCGCCTACCTCAAGGCCATGGGCATTGGCTTGAATATTGGCGATGACCCCAAGCCACAGGACTTCCAGGCCATTGCCGAAGCTACCAAGGACAGACCCGACGCGCAGCAGATCCACACCATGCTGCTGCGCGCCATGCAGCAAGCCATCTACACCCCGCACAACAACGGGCACTTTGGCCTGGCCTTCGATGCCTATGCGCACTTCACCAGCCCGATCCGCCGCTATCCGGACCTGCTGCAGCACCGTGTCATCAAGGCCATTCTCGCCGGCGGGCAATACCAATTGCCGGCCATCCCGCAAGCAGACTCCGTGACGCAGCAGTTCCGCCAGAAGCTGGCGGCCATGGTGGCGCCGCCCACCCAAGGCGTGCAGCAAGAGGCTGCCAAGAGCCAGGCCAAAGGCGCGGCGCGCCAAGGCCGGGGGCGCAAAAAGGCCGCCCTGCCCGATGCCCAGCGCATGCAGGTCTGGGAGCAGGCTGGCCTGCACTGCAGTGCCAGTGAGCGCCGCGCCGATGAGGCCAGCCGCGATGTGCAAGCCTGGCTCAAGTGCCAGTACATGCGTGAGCACCTGGGCCAGGTCTTTGCCGGAACCGTTTCGGCAGTCACCAGCTTTGGTCTGTTCGTCACGCTGGACGCCATGTACGTCGATGGCCTGGTGCACATCGCCGAACTGGGCAGCGATTACTTCCGCTATGACGAGGCGCGCCAGGAGTTGCGCGGCGAGCGCACCAGCCAGCGCTATGGCATTGGTTCGCGGCTGCAGGTACAGGTCAGCCGCGTCGATCTGGATGCGCGAAAGATCGATTTCGTGCCGGTCATCGACGACCCGACTGGCAAAGGCGATGTCGGCCCAGGCCATGCTGCGACTGCGGCCCTGCTGCGCCCGCGCCGTGCCTCGCGCCGCAATGCGCAGGGCCAGGGCGCAGGCCAGGCCGATGACTGGCAGGCCAGCGCTGCGGCGCAGCGCCGCGCCAGCCGCCACCAGGCGGGCGATGCCGGTAGCCGCAAAAGCAGCCGCCGCAAAGACGCGGCCCGCAAAAGCCGCAAGCGTTGAGCGGCAGGGCGAGACCCTCTGGCAAAAGGGCTGTGCGAGTCGCAGCGCCTGAGTGTGCGCTGCGCCTTGCATCTGCGGCTTTTGCCTCGAAAAACCGCTTCGCAAACCGAATCTCGAACGCCTCTCTGAACACGCTCTAGAACAGCGCGGCGACGGCAGCGATGCGGGCGGCCTGGATGTGGGCACCGATTTGCGGGCCTTGCAGGCCCTGGCGCGCTGCTTGGGCGGCGATGGGGGCGGTATCCACTGATTGCGCGGCCTGCAACGCTGCCAGCAGTCGCGGGCGCTGTGGATAGGCTGGGGCGATGGCGTCTGCAGCTGCGCTTTGCGAAGGCTGGGGCAGGGCGGCATCGGCCTGGGCCATGCACTCGCAGGCCCACAGTGCCAGGGCGAAGCGCTCCGGGCGGCGCAGTGCGTCGCAGCGCTCCAGCAGGGCAATGGTGTGCGCCGCATCGGCATACAGGCTGGCGTCGATGGCCTGGCGTTGACGGGCCAGCAGCAGCGCCAGTTCGCGCAATTCGGTGGGCACTTTCAGGCGGGTGGCCATGGCCTGGGCCTCGGCAGCGCCGGGCGTGCCGTGTGGGGCGGGGCCGTACAGCAGGCAGGCGTAGCGCACGGCCAGCGGGGCCTGGGCGCGTACGGCCGCGGCCAGCGCCTGCAGAGCGGGGGGGATGGGGCTATGCGCAGGGGGCGGCTGGCCCCAGCGCTGCGCCAGTTCGGGCAGCACTACGGCCAGTGCGCCGCAGTCGTGCAGTACGGTGAACATGCGCAGCGGTGCGTGCTCCATCAGCCCACGGGCCAGCTCTTGCCAGACGCGCTCGGGCACCAGGTGGGCGGCCTCGCCAGCTTGCACCATGCCGCGCATCAACGCCATGGTGTCCTCGGCGATGCTGAAATCGGCAAAGCGAGCGGCAAAGCGCGCCAGGCGAAGAATCCGCAGCGGGTCTTCAGCGAAGGCTGCGCTGACGTGGCGCAGCCGCTTGCGCTGCAGATCGGCGCGGCCGCCGTAGGGGTCCACCCACTCCTGCCGGCCATCGGCCAACTGGCGCATGGCGATGGCGTTGATGGTCAAATCGCGCCGGGCCAAGTCCTGCTCCAGCGTGACGCTGGGGTCTGCGTAGACGGTAAAGCCCTTGTAGCCGCGGCCGCTTTTGCGCTCGGTGCGCGCCAGGGCGTATTCCTCATGGGTTTGCGGGTGCAGGAAGACCGGGAAGTCCTTGCCCACTGGCGTAAAGCCCTGGGCGCTCATCCATTGGGGCGTAGCACCGACCACGACCCAATCGCGGTCTTGCACGGGGCGCCCCAGCAACTGGTCACGCACAGCGCCGCCGACCATGTAGATGCGTGGGGTTGGCGCATCGCTGGCAGCCTGGCTCTGGCGGTGGGTCATGGCGGGCGTGGCTGGGGGCTTCAGTCGCCGTGCGCGCCGCTGGCCTGTACGCGGTAGGGCTCTTCGGAGACGACGAAGTCGTGCTCGGCCAAGGCATCCTCAATCCAGGCTGCCACGCCAGGGCAGGCACAGATGGCTTGTGCGTAGCCGCGCACGGTGTCGCTCACCGGCAGGGCGTAGGTTTGCACGCGCATGACCAGCGGGGCGTAGAAGGCATCGGCGATGGTGAAGCGTTCGCCGAACAGGAAGGGGCCATGGTGGTTGCGCAGCAGCTCGCCGCACAAAGCCTCGATGCGTTGCATGTCGCGGCGCAGTGCGGGCTTGTCGCGCCAGGCGATGGCGCCGGCCTCGGGCAGGTGCGCCTCGATGTTCATTGGCAAGGTGCTGCGCAGGGCAGTAAAGCCGGTGTGCATTTCGGCGCAGATGCTGCGTGCCCGTGCACGCTGCGCAGTGTGCTCTGGCCACAGGTGCCGCTGGGGAAAGCGCTCGGCCAGGTATTCGACGATGGCCAGCGAATCCCAGATCACCAGGTTGCCATCGACCAGCACCGGCACCTTTCCGGCCGGGCTGATGTGCGAGATGGTTTTCTTGAACTCCGAATCGGGCGCGAAGCTGTCAAAGCGCAGCTTCACTTCGCGGAAGGCGATGCCGTGCTCGCGCATCAGCACCCAGGGGCGCATGGACCAGGACGAGTAGTTCTTGTTGCCGATGTAGAGCGTCAGCGCGGTGGCGGGTGCGGTCATGGGCGTCTCTCTCCTGCTGGGTGAATCGTTGTGCGGATGGCGGCGGGGCGGGCGCAAGGCTTCAGGTTCTTACACGGGCCAGACCACACCGTTGTCGTTGAGGATGGCGTCGAGCGGAATGTCGTGCGGCTCGGGTTCGAAGTCTTCGACGAAGCCTTCGGTATAGCCCAGGCCGACGGTGAACGGGCGTGGCTTGAGCGCTGCCAGCGTGCGGTCGTAGAAGCCCCCGCCGTAGCCCAACCGATAGCCGCCTGCGCCGTAACCCACGCAGGGGATGAACAGCAGGTCAGGCTCCAGAATGTCCGTGTCCTTGGGCTTGGGGATGCCGTAGGCATCTTCCTCCATTGGGCAGCCTGGGTACCAGGCGTGAAAGCGCAGCGTCTTGTGGGTCTTGTCCACCACGGGCAAGGCGATGCGGCGCATCATCGGCGCGTCCAGCAGCTCGCCATCTTCCTTCCAGCGATGCAGCGCCGGCAGCGGATCGAACTCGCCCTTGATCGGCCAGTACGCGCCGATAACCAGCTCGGGGCGATCCACCAGCCAGATGCGCATGACCTGCTGCAGCTGCGCATTCTTCTCGATGCGGCTGGCCATATTGACCCGCCGCTGCACCAGAGTTCTCCTCAGCGTGGCTTTGTCCATTTCATAATTCCCAGCATGCGATCGACCACCATTCTGACACCACTTTGCGCCGCTCTGGCCCTGCTGGCAGCCGCTGCCACAGGCCCGGCGCAGGCCCAGCCGCAGCCTACGGCCAGCACCGCCCCGCAGGCGTCGTCGCGCGCCGGCGATCAGGCCATTTTGGAGATGCGCCAAGCCTACACGGCAAAGAATGGCGTGCGCTTGGCCCAGCTCTTGCCCAGCGTGCAAGGCCATGCGCTGGAGGGCTGGGGCGCGTACTGGGAGCTCAGCCACCGCCTGCGCGATGCCGAGCGGCGCGAGGTCGACGCCTTCCTGGCGCGCTACCGCGGCAGCTACGTTGAAGACCGGCTGCGCAACGACTGGCTGTTGCTGCTGGGCCAGCGCCGCCAATGGGCCGAATTCATGCACTATGCCCAGGGCTTTCGCATGCAGGACGACCCCCAGGTCAAATGCTATGAGCTGCTGATCAGCGACATCCAGGGGCGTGCCGCGCCCGCCGCGCCCCAGCAGGTGCTGTCGCTGTGGTGGGGGCAAAACCGCGCCGACGACGGCTGCACGCACGCCGTGCAAGAGTTCTTCGCCGATGGCCGCATCAAGCCCCAGGAGGTCTGGCAGCGCGCCCGCATTGGCGCGCACCACAACCGCCCGGCCGTGGTGCGTGCGGCCGTGGCCATCGTCGCGCCAGCCTCACTGGCGCATGTGGACAGCGCCATGGGCAAGGCCGCAGCCTTCCTGGGCCATCGCAGCACCGCCAGCGACCCGGCGCGGCGCGCCCTGGTGCCGCTGGCCCTGGCGCGCCTGGCCAGCAGCGATGCCGCCGTTGCCGCCGCACAAATGCAAAGCCAATGGGCCGCGCACATGAGCCCGGCCGAGCGCGACTTCGTCTGGGGCGCCATCGGCCGCTGGGCCGGCATCCGTCTCGCGCCGCAAGCGCAGGGCTACTTCGCGCAGGTGAAAAATCCGCGCAACCTGCTCGATGAGCAACTGCACTGGAAGGCCCGTGTGGCCTTGCGCTTTGGCCAATGGCCGCAGGTGGCGCGCGCCATCGACGCCATGAGCGTCGATGACCAACAGTCGCCCACCTGGGCCTACTGGCGCGCGCGCGCGCTACAGGCCACCGGCCGGGCCGAGGACCAGGCCAGCGCGCAGCGCCTCTTGCAAAGCATCGCCGGCACAACTAACTTTTACGCCCAGCTGGCCTACCAGGCACTGGGCGGCAAAGTCGGCATCGCGCCAGAGCCCGCCGCCCTCACCGAAGCCGAGAAAGCCCGCGCGCGCACCAACCCTGGCCTGCTGCGTGGCATCTACGCCATCAGCATTGGCCTGCGCAGCGAAGGCGTGCGCGAATGGAACTACACCACCAACCTGCACGAGCGCGGCGGCATGAACGACCGCGACCTGCTGGCCGCCGCCGACTTGGCCTGCCGCTACGAAGTCTGGGATCGCTGCATCAACACCAGCGAGCGCACGCGCGACTTCATGAGCTTTCGCCAGCGCTATCCCATGCCCTTCAAGGACGACGTGGTGCGCCGCACGAAGGAAATCCAGCTCGATCCGGCCTACGTCTACGGCCTGATCCGCCAGGAAAGCCGCTTCATCATGGACGCGCGCTCCAGCGTTGGCGCCTCGGGGCTGATGCAAGTCATGCCCGCCACCGCCCGCTGGACGGCCAAGCGCATCGGCCTGGAGGACTTCAAGCCCAGTGATCTCAACCACAAGGACACCAACATCGCCATCGGCACGGCTTACCTGAAACTGGCGCTGGACGAATTTGCCGGTTCCATGCCATTGGCCGCTGCTGCCTACAACGCCGGCCCAGGGCGGCCGCGCAGCTGGCGCAACGGCCCGGTGTTGGAGACAGCCATCTGGGCGGAGAACATCCCCTTCAACGAAACGCGCGACTACGTGCAAAAAGTGCTGGCCAACGCCACCGTCTACGGCGCCATCCTCAGTGGCCAGCCACAATCGCCCAGCCTGCGCCTGGGCCCTCACATCGGCCCACGCCAGGAGGGCGACCCAGCGGCGATTGCCGATCTGCCGTGATCGGTGAGCGGGCCTCCGGTGCGGCCAACTCGCTTGCAGCCAGTTGGCTTGACCAGTGCCTGGAGCAAGCCGAGCACGAAAAAACAACGGCCCAGCGGTGTATTGCCTGCTGGGCCGTTGCCTTGTGAGTTAGTAGGGAATCGAAGAGCGCGTGTCATCAGCGCAGCGCGCTCAAGTCACCTGCAGGCTGCCCTTGGCGGCCATCAGCAGGTCGATGACGTCCGGGGCGGTGATGATGTCGTAGCCGGGGGCCATGTCGCTTTCCTGCAGACCGTTGTGCAGCATGCAGGATTTGCAGATGGCGACGCGGCCACCCAGTTCGAGAAAGCTGCCCAGCAGGGTGGGCACGGGCTCGAAGGGGGCGCCAATGTCCATGCCTTCGGTGGCTTTGGGCTTGCCCAGTGTCACGCCTTCGGCCATCAGGATCAGCGTGGCGCTGTGGCCTTTCTTGAGTGCGTTGACGGCCATGGTGAAGGCCACGGTGACTTTGTCCGGGTTGCTGTGACCGTCGAACAGGGTGGCGACGAAGTCGGTGGTTTGCATGGGTTACTCCTTGAGGTGGTACTGCTTGAAGGCCTGTTCAAAATCTTGAGCAGGCCCTGGGCTCAGGCTGCGCGCAGCTGCCGGAACCAGCCGGCGATGCTGTAGCAGACGATGGTCGTGCCGATCATGCCCAGCAGGTAGACCAGGCCGATGATCAGCCAGTCGATGGCGCCGCCGGGGCTGGTGGTGCCCGAGGATGCGACCTGGAACATGAGCGCCACGGCCAGCGCGCCGCCGAGCAGGCCCAGGAATTGGCAGGCCACCAGGCGCGCGGGTGCCAGGCGGCGCTCGCGCAGCAACAGCAGCAGGAAGGCCAGTGTGCCCAGGATGCTGATGAGGGGCAGGGCGATCAGCAGGGGCGCGCCCAGCATTTCCTGCAGCACGGCCCACACGGAGGAAAAATCCAGTTCTTTCATGTGTTGTTCTCCTTGTCGTTGACGCGCGCTCAGACCTGGCCGCGCAGCATGCTGATGTAGGTGGGTTTGAGGGCGGTGGTCTTGAGCACCCAGCTGGCCCAAAGCTCCTCCAGCGGGGCGATGACGCCAGGGAAGGAGGGCAGCAGGTTGTTCTGGTAGTCGAACTCCACCAGCATGGCGCGGCCCAGGCGGGTGACCAGAGGGCAGGAGGTGTAGCCGGTGTAGAGGGATTTGCTGGTGGTGCCGGCCATTTCGGCCACGGCGTGGTCAACGGCCACGGGCACTTGCCATTTGACGCTGGCGGCCGTCTTGCCTTTGGGTACGCCGGCAATGTCGCCCACGCCGAAGACGTTGGGGTAGCGCACGTGGCGCAGCGTGCCCTTGTCCACTTCCATCCAGCCATCCTTGGCCCACTTGCCTTCCTGCCAGGGCAGGGGGCTGTTGCGCACGGCGTCAGGCGCCTTCATCGGCGGGACGACGTTGATGAAGTCGTATTGCAGCTCGGTTGTGCCCTCGGTGGTGTTGAAGGTGGCAATGCGGCGGCCCGGGTCGATGGACTTGAGCGAGCGCTCGTAATTGACCTGCACGCCGCGCTCCTGGAACAGCATGCGCACTTTTTCAGCCACCACGGGCACGCTGAACAAGGCCTTGCTGTGGGCGTTGTAAATCAGCTGCGAGCGCCCGCGCACGCCACGGCGGCTGAGGTAGTCCTCCACCAGGAAGGTGTATTTCAGCGGCGCGCCCGCGCACTTCATCTCCGAGGCTGGACGCAGGAACACGCCCACGCCGCCTTTTTGCGTGAAGCGGTCCATCTCACGCCAGGTGGCAAATGCACCTTGCGGGCTGTGGTAGATGCTACCGATGCCCTCGCGGCCGATCAGGCTCTCGTCCATGCCCTCAATGGCAGCGTAGTCCAGCACCAGGCCGGTGGTGACGAACAGGAAGTCATAGGCAAAGCTCTTGCCCGAGTCGGTCACCACGCGGTTGCCCTCGGGGTCGATCTCGGCCACGCGCTCTGCCACCCATTCCACACCTTTGGGAATGTATTCGGCCGTGGTCGAGACTGGGTAGTTTTCCGGCTTGATGCCGGCGGCCACCAGCGTGTAGCCGGGCTGGTAGAGGTGCTGCTTGCGCGGGTCGATGATGGTGATCTTGGCGCCATCGAGCGCTGCAGCCAGGCGCGAAGCGCTGGCCAGGCCGGCCGCGCCCGCGCCTGCGATGACGATGCGCGCGCTGGTCTTGACCTTGGCCGGTGCGGCCTGCGCGCCGCTGGCGGGCAGCAGACTCAGGCCCGCACCTGCCAGGCCCAGCGAAATCAGCTCGCGGCGGTTCAATGCGGATTGTTTTTCTTCAGTCATTGACAGAGTTCCTTGTGTTGAACGGAGGGGGTGGCAGGCTAAGGGCCTGTTCAAAGTCTTGGCCGCCCCAGCGGGCAAAAAAGTACGGCCTTGACCGGTCTGCGGCGTTGTGCGCCTTACAGTCCGTCCAAAAACCGTACCGGCAGCCTTGGCGGCGAAATCCTGAGCAGGCCCAAGGGCATGGCATGAGGCCCTGTTCAATATTCACACCGGGATGTGCAACAAGGCCCCAAGGCCTGCTCTTTGGCAGCCAGAGGGGAAAAATTTGCGGGCGCTATTGTGTCTGCTGCCTGGGCAGCCAAACCCCAGTCGCGCCGCTTTCTAGGGTTAGCCCCAGGTAACGGAGCAAGGCAGCGCCCACGCCATTGCCTGGATCACATGGTCTTGGGCGGGAACTTGCTGTACCACAGGCCATAGACCGTGCAGGCGGCGCAGAAGCCCACAGCCCAATCCAGCGTGGTCAGCACCATCACGGCAATGCAGGGCACTTGCCACATCGGGCTGCCCAGGTAGGCCAGCAGCAGCGAGACGGCGCTGGCGATGAACAGCAGCTTGTTGGCAAACATCTTGGCGCCGGCGTTCTCCTTCTTGCCGCCCCAGCCGCGCGCCTCGAACAGCTTGGCCCACACGCGATGCGAAGGGCACTTGTAATGGCCGATGAAGCCGCGCACCAGGCCCTGCACCATGGGCACGGCCATCAGCCAGGGCGACCACAGCAGCGCCGCGCCGCAAAACAGGAAGTTGACGAAGGATTCCCAGCGTGTGACGTGGGACCAGACAGGGGGTAGATCAAAGCGAAGCATGGCAAAACCTCTGCAAAATGGGGATACACGAATGCATCGCCCCGCAGCAGGCGCAGAGGGTGTTGAGATTGGGTGTTGTGGCAGTGTTTTCGGTCAAAAAGCCACAAATGCTGCGTTTTCGCTTTTTACTTGCGACTTTTTCATCGAAAACCGCTTCGCCAACCAAATATCAACATCCCCCTCATGAGCGCGCCGCCACGGGGGTGGCATGATATTACATGTTTTTTGAATATTTCTGCCTTTAGCGCAGGCAAAAATCAGCGCTGCTCTGTCCATCGCGCGTCTCGGGCGTGCACGATCTACCAGAAAATCGCAGCGCTCCCAGCGGAGGCTGGAGGGACCTGGCGGATGGCTGCCCACTTTTTTTGAGGAAACACACCATGACTTTGCATCCCTTTTCCCAGGCGGCCAGCCGCCGCCAGGCCCTGGCTGTGCTGGCTGCTGCTGGGCTGGCTTCTTCCTGGCTTGCGGGCGCTGTGCTGGCGCAGGAGAAGTACCCGGCCCGGCCGGTGACGCTGGTGGTGCCGCAGGCCGCCGGCGGCGCCAACGATGTGTTGGCGCGCGTGCTGGCGCAGCGCCTGGCCGAGCAATTGGGCCAGAGCGTGGTGGTGGACAACCGCCCTGGCGCGGGCGGCACGCGCGCCACCGCCGCCTTGAGCCGCACGCGCGGCGATGGCTACACCCTGCTGGTGACGACCGACAGCGCCCAGGTCATCGCCCCGGCCCTGTACAAAAACCCAGGCTTTGATCCCGAGAAGGATTTCATGCCCGTGGCGCCCATTGCCCGCGCCGGTTACGTGCTGGTGGCGCACCCGGACTTTGGCGCCAACGACATGGCCGGCCTGATCGCCCTGGCCAAGGAAAAGCCGGGGCATTACGCCATTGCCTCGGCGGGCAATGGCACGCTGAACCATTTGATGGCCGCACTGTTGCAAAAGGCCGCAGGCATTGAATTGCTGCACGTGCCGTACAAGGGCTCGGCGGCCGCGGCGACCGATGTGGTGAGCGGGCAGGTGCCGCTGTCGGTGCAAAGTCTGCCTTCGGTGATGGGCTTCGTGCAGTCGGGCAAGCTGAAAGTGCTGGGCGTGGTCAACCCTGAGCGCACGCCGGCGCTGCCCGATGTGCCCACCATCAATGAAACCCTGCCAGGATTTGGCGCTGCGCCCTGGTATGCGCTGTTTGCCCCAGCCGGTACGCCCGAGCCCATCGTCACGCAATTGCAGGGCGAGGTGCAGCGCGCGCTGGCGCACCCGCAGATGCTGGAGAAGCTGGGCGCCTTGGGTTGCGAGCCGTTTGTGGGCACGGCGGCGGATTTGGGGCAGCTGGTGCGCAGCGATCGTGAGCGCTGGGCCAAGGCAGTGAAAGAGACGGGCGTGACCATCGATTGAGTGGCGCTGGTGTGGCGCTGGCAGAAGGGGCGGGCTTTGCCCGGCCCTGGCGCGTGCGCTTACGACGCCGCAGGCGCCGCAGACGCTGCGCCTTGGCCCAGGCAGGCCAGCACGGCCGCCAGGGTCAGCGGGGCGGTGTCAGCGCGCAGTGTCCGGGGGCCCAGGCCAATGGGGTGGAATTGGTGCTGGCGCGCCAGTTGCTCTTCAGCTTGGCTGAGGCCGCCTTCTGGGCCGGAGAGCACGCACAGGCTGCGTGGCCCACTGGAGTGAGGTGAAGCTGTTGCGGCACTGGCCTGTGGCAGCAGTTGTTGTTGCGCCAGCCATTGCGCCAGCGGCGTGGCGTCCGGCGCCAGGCTGAGCAGCAGGCGCGTGCCAGGCAGGGCAGGGTCGCGCAGCAGCTGGGCCAGCGTAGTGGGCTCGGCAATGGGGGGCACGCGGTTGCGGCCGCATTGCTCGCAGGCGGCAATGGCGATGCCTTGCCAGTGGGCGCGTTTTTTGTCGGCGCGCTCGCCCTTGAGGCGCAGCACGCTGCGCTCGGTCATCACCGGCAGGATGCTGGCCACGCCCAGTTCGGTGGCTTTTTCTATCAGCCAGTCCATGCGTTCGTTGCTGGGCATGCCCACGGCCAGGTGCAGGGCCAGGGCGTTTTCGCGCGGGCGCTGGGTCTGGCCGTCGATGCGCACCTGTACGTGGCTGCGGCCCATGGCGGTGATGGTGGCCTGGTATTCGCTGTGGCTGTCCGCGTCGGCGCCGGGGAACAGGCACAGTGCTTGGCCGGGCTGCATGCGCAGCACCTGCACATGGCGCACGGCGCGCGCAGGCAGGGCCAGCTCAGCGCCGGGCGTCAGCGGCTCGGGCACGTGGATGCGTGGGGCGGTGGCGCTCATGGGCGGTTCGAACAGACTCTTACATCCGACCGAAGGAAAAGGCCTCGGTCTGTGGCGTTTGCTCGATGGCATCAACCAGGCGCAGCAGCGGCCGCAGCTCGCGGTAGCGGCTGGCGGTGCTGCGGATGTGGTGGATGAAGCGCGGCGTGTCGGCCAGGTACTGGGGCTTGCCGTCACGCAGCGTCAGCCGCGCAAAGATGCCGGCGACCTTGAGGTGGCGTTGCAGGCCCATCCACTCCACGGCGCGGTAGAACTCGCCAAAATCGCTGGCCCAGTCCGGCCGCGCGGCCAGCAGGCCGGCCTGGCGCGCGCGCTCCCAGTAGCGCACGGCCAGGTCGATGACGAAGTCCTCCTCCCAACTGTGGAAGGCATCGCGCAGCAGGCTGGCCAGGTCGTAGGTCAGCGGGCCGCGCAGCGCGTCCTGGAAGTCCAGCAGCCCGCTCAGGCGCGCGGGCGCGCCGGCCTCGGCCGGGGCCACCATCAGATTGCGCAGCATGTAGTCGCGGTGCACGAAAACGCTGGGAGCCTGCAGGTTGTGCGCCACCAGGGTGTCGAACACGCCCTGCAGCTGCTGGCGCTGTGCGTCGCTGAGCTGCACCTGGCGGTGTGCGGCGATGTACCAGTCAGGGAACAGTTGCAGCTCGCGCTGCAACACGGCGGCGTCGTAGGCGGGCAGGGCATCGGGCCGGGCGCGGGTTTGCATTTGCACCAGCCAGTCCAGCGCCTGCAGCATCAGCGGCTGGGCGCGCTCGGGGGCGTAGTCCGGCGCCAGGTGTTGCAAGGCGGTGTGTTGGCCCAGGTCGTTCATCAGCAAAAAGCCGGCGGCTTCGTCCACGGCCAGCAGCTCGGGCACGGCCAGGCCGGCCTCGCGCAGCAGCGCGGCGCTGGCCAGAAAGGGCGCCAACGGCTCCTTGTCCGGCGGGGCGTCCATGATGACGCGGCTGCGCCCGGCGGCGTCCTGCACGCGCAGATAGCGCCGGAAGCTGGCATCGGCCGAGGCGTGCCGCAGGCTGGCGGGCAGCAGCTGGTGCTCGGCGGCAGTGCGCTCCAGCCATTGCTGGAACAGTGCCTGGCGGGCCGGATCGGGCCAGGCGATGGGGGTGCTGGTGTCAGTCATGGGCGGCGATTGTAGGGATGCTGGGCATGCGCCGCAGCGCTGATGTCGCGCCGTTTCGTGCAAGGCGTGCACAGGCCCTGCTGGTATATTCGCGCCTTTGTTTTTGACGCTGCAACGCCGGGCTGCGGCCCGCACGGGATACAGGGGATTTTTGTGACACACGCCGCCGTGCCTGCGCGGCAGCGCCTGCGAGGC
This sequence comes from Vandammella animalimorsus, assembly GCF_002288875.1. Lineage (NCBI taxonomy): Bacteria > Pseudomonadati > Pseudomonadota > Betaproteobacteria > Burkholderiales > Comamonadaceae > Vandammella > Vandammella animalimorsus. The sequence continues at coordinate 106,241 of NZ_NTBH01000002.1, forward strand.
GTTGCTGGCGCCTTGTCTGCCGCTGTTGCGGTGCTGACATCTGCGGCCCATGCGCAGGCTGTATCGCCACAGCCGGCCGGGGCGGGCGATTGGAATGGCCCGCTGCGTGCGCCGCTGCAACTGCAGGGCACGGCGCAGCTGCAGGAGCAGGTGCCGCCCGAGCAGGCTTCGCGCCGCCCGGTGCATCTGAGCGGTCAGTCCATCGAAGGCAGCCAGAGCGGGCCGGTGCGTGTGCGCGGCAATGCCCGGCTGCGGCGCGCCGATGCGCTGATCCAGGCCGATGAGCTGCATTACGACCAGGCCAGCCAGACGGCCACGGCCAGCGGCCAGGTGCAGATCGAGGCCGACAGCGGCAGCTACCGGGGCAGCGCCTTGCAGCTGAACGTGCAGACCTATCAGGGGCATTTCGACGATGTGCGCTACCAGCTGCGCGAAAACCGGGCCCACGGCCAGGCGCGGCGCGTGGATTTCCTCGACCGCGAGCGCTACGTGGTGCACGAGGGCGACTACACCACCTGCCAGCGCAGCGAGTACGACCCCGACTGGCGCCCGGCCTGGCGCATCCGCGCGCGCGAGCTGCGGCTGGATCGCGTGGCCGATGTGGGCGTGGCGCGCGGCGCGGCGCTGGAGTTCATGGGCGTGCCGGTGCTGCCCGTGCCTTACTTGAGCTTTCCGCTGTCGGATCGGCGCAAGAGCGGCCTGCTGCCGCCCACGCTGGGGCTGGACAGCGTCTCGGGCCTGCAGTACACGCAGCCCTTTTACTGGAACATCGCCCCCAACCGCGATGCCACGCTGAGCCCGACGCTGATGGCGCGTCGCGGCATCGACCTGGGCGGGCAGTTTCGCTATCTGGAGCGCAGCTTCAGCGGCGAGCTGGCGGCGCGCTACATGCCCAGCGACCGGCTGCGCGATCGCGACCGCTGGAGCATGGCCGCGCGCCACCGGCACACGCTGCATTCGCCGCTGGGCGACATCCAGCTGGGCGCGCAGCTCAACCGCGTCAGCGACAACGACTACTGGCGCGACTTCCCGCGCAGCGGCTACGGACTCAACGAGCGCCTGCTGCCCAGCGAGCTCAACGCCAACTGGCAGCGGGGCGATTGGCAGCTGAGGCTGCGCGCGCTCAAGTGGCAGACGCTGCAGGATGCGGACGCCATCATCCTGCCGCCCTACGACATGCTGCCGCAGCTGAACCTGCGCTACCAGCCCTGGGCGCTGGGCCACGGTCTGGATCTGCATGTGGAGTTCGACAGCACGCGCTTTCGCGCGGATCGCGACTTTGCCGCCCAGCTGACCGACGGCCAGCGCAGCTACGCGCTGGCGCGCCTGAGCCGGCCCTGGGTGGCGCCGCAAGGCTTCATCACGCCGGCCGTGCAGTTGCATGCCAGCCAGTACCGCTTCGATGCGCCGCTGCCTGGCGGCCTGCGCCGCCACAGCCGAGTGCTGCCCACCTACAGCCTGGATGCGGGGCTGGTGTTCGAGCGCGAGCTGCGCTGGCTGGGGCGCGATCTGCTGCAGACGCTGGAGCCGCGCGCCTTCTACACCTACACGCCTTACCGCGACCAAAGCATGCTGCCGATGTACGACACGGCAGAGCTGGACTTCACCTTCGCCAGCATCTATGCGCCCAACTCCTTCGTCGGCCACGACCGCATTGCCGACGACAACGTGCTGACGCTGGGCCTGAGCTCGCGCTTTCTGGGCGCTGGCGATGGCGCCGAGCTGGCGCGGCTGAGCATCGCCCAGCGCCTGCGCTTTGAAGACCAGCGCGTGACCGCGCCGGGCGTGGCGCCCTACACCGCGCGCTGGTCCGACATCCTGCTGGGCGGCGCGGTCAACTGGTCGCCGCGCTGGGCCAGCAGCGGCATCATCCAGTACAACCTGGACGAGCGCCGTACGGCGCGCTACACGCTCACCGGCCACTACAAGCCCGGCGATTACCGTGTGCTGAGCATGGGCTACCGCATGAAGGCCGACGCCAGCAAGCACGCCGAGCTGGGCTGGCAATGGCCGCTGGCCTGGTGGGGCGATGTACCCGGCCAGGGCGGGCGCTGGTACAGCGTGGGCCGGCTCAACTACAGCATGCGCGACAAAAAGCTCGTCGATACCGTGGTTGGCGTGGAATACAACGGTTGCTGCTGGATTGGCCGCGTGGTCGTCGAGCGTCTGCAAAACAGCGCGCGCAACGCCAATACCCGCTTGCTGCTGCAGCTGGAGCTGGCTGGTATCTCGCGCATCAACATTGGCTCCAACCCGTTAAACTCGCTGCGCAATCACGTGCCCTACTACCAGGAAATCCGCCCGCAAAGCCTGCCGCCAGCGAGCCGCTTCAGCGAGTACGGCCAGTGATTCGGGCCGCGCCGCCATCGTCTGCCACTGCCTGCCGCTGCCCGCTACTGTGACCGCCAGCCGGCGCTGAGCGCACTTTGCACCGCCGCATGCGCCGCCCCGGTCTTTCCCCCATCTCCTCTTGCCATGGCCTGTTGATGATGACCGACCAGCCCCGCTCCCTGCCGCGTCTTGCCCCTCCCCGCGTACACCATGCCCCCGCCAGGGCGCGCCTTCTGCCCAGGCTGCTGAGCTTGGCTGCGTGCTGGCTGGGCGCAGCGGCTTTGCTGCTGCCCAGCGCCCAGGCCCAGGGCCTGCGCATGCCAGGCGCCAGCGGCAGCGGCTTGCAAATGGGCGGCATGGCCGGAAGCGCCAGCGCTGGCCGCCAAAGCGGGCCGGCGCCATTTGCCAATGATTTGCGCGATGCCGCCTCCAACGCAGTGGCCTCCTCGGCTGGTCAGGCATCGGGCGGCCAGCGCCAGGCCGACTTCATCGTGGCCCTGGTCAACTCCGAGCCCATCACGCATGTGGAGCTGCAAAACCGCATGCAGCGCGCGCGCGCCGTGCTGGCCCAGCAGGGCCAGGCGCCCAGCGAATCGGTGCTGCGTCAGGAAGTGCTCAACCTGCTGATTGCCGAGCGCCTGCAATTGCAGGAAGCCAAGGAAAGCAAGCTGCAGGTCGATGACTACACGCTTGACCAGGCCGAGCAAAACGTGGCCGAGCAAAACGGCGTCAGCCTGGCTGCCATGCACCAGGAACTGGCCGCAGCCGGCATTGGACGGGCGCAGTTCCGCAACCAGCTGCGCAACCAGATCATGCTCATGCGCGTGCGCGAACGCGCTGTCGAAGCGCGCGTGCGCGTCAGCGACCAGGAGCTGGACCGCTACCTGCGCGAGCACCCCATCGACGCCGGCCAACAGCTGCCAGATGCCATCAACCTTGGCCATGTGCTGGTGATCGTGCCTGAAAAGGCCACGCCCGCGCAGCAGGCCCAGTACAAGCAGCGCATCGAGCAGGCCGCCAGCCAGCTGGCCCAGGGGCGTGACTTTGCCGAGGTCGCGCGCGAGTTCTCCGACGCAGGCGAGGCCAGCCGTGGCGGCGAGCTGGGCCTGCGCCCGGTGACGCAATACCCGGAACTGTTCCTGCAGGCCACCGAAGGCCGCGCCATTGGCGAAGTGGCCGGGCCGATCCGCTCGGGCGCGGGCTACCACCTGCTCAAGGTGCTCGAACGCCAGGCCGGCGGCGCGGGCATGGTGGTGCAAAACCATGCACGCCACATCCTCATCAAGCCCGCGCCAGGCCGCAGCGCGCAAAGCGCCGGGCAGATGCTGCAGGAAATCCGCCAGCGCGTCGTGCAAGGCGGGGAGGACTTTGCCGTATTGGCGCGTGAGTACTCCGAAGACGGCAGCGCCGCCCAGGGGGGCGACCTGGGTTGGGCCGGGCCGGGCATGTTCGTGCCCGAGTTCCAGGCCGTGCTCGATGAGCTGCAGCCCGGCGACATCAGCCAGCCGGTGGTCTCGCGCTTTGGCCTGCACCTGATCCAGCTGCTCGACCGGCGCCAGCGCAAGGTCAGCCAAAGCGAGCTGCGCGAAATGGTGCGCGGCGAAGTGCGCGAGCAAAAAGTGCAGGAGGCCTTCGTCAAATGGATCGACGGCTTGCGTGCGCGCGCCTTCATCGAAATGCGCGACGAGCCCGTGCGCGACTAGGGCAGCGCAACTTGTCCCCAAAGGAGCGCTCCATGCGCCACATCCCTCGCAAGCGCTTTGGCCAGCACTTTTTGATCGACGACGCCGTCATTGCGCGCATCGTCTCGGCCATCGACCCGCAGCCCCAGCAGGCCGTGGTCGAAATCGGCCCGGGCATGGCTGCGCTGACGGCGCCACTGCTCGAGCGTCTGCCGCGCCTGACCGTCATCGAACTCGATCGTGACCTGGTGGTGCGCCTGCGCCTGAACCCGCGCCTGCACGTTGTGGCCAGCGACGTGCTGCAGGTGAACTTCACCGCGCTGGCCCAGCAGCTGGGCGCGCCGCAGCAGCCAGCGCGGCTGCGCGTGGTGGGCAACCTGCCCTACAACATCTCCTCGCCGCTGCTGTTTCACCTGCTGGGCGCCATCGATGTGGTGCAGGACCAGCACTTCATGCTGCAAAAAGAAGTCATCGACCGCATGCTGGCCCAGCCCGGCAACTCTGCCTTTGGCCGCCTCTCGGTGATGCTGCAATGGCGCTATGCCATGGAGCGCATCCTGGACGTGCCGCCAGCGGCCTTTGACCCGCCGCCCAAGGTGGACAGCGCCGTGGTGCGCATGGTGCCGCGCAGCGACTGGGCGCGCGTGCCCCAACCCCTGCTGGAGGAGCTGGTCAAGACCGCCTTCAGCCAAAAGCGCAAGCTGGTGCGCCACACCCTGGGCAAATGGTTGCAGGCGCGCGGCTTTGCCGGGCCATTCGACCTGCAGCGCCGCGCTGAGGAAATTCCGGTGCATGAATACACCGCATTGGCTGCGCAGTTGGCCGCACAACAGGCCGATCCGCAGCCTGGCGCCACCGAGCAGGCATGAAAAAGCCCTGCCAAAGCAGGCCTTGGCAGGGCTTGAGGTCAAAGACTTGAAGCAGCCTAGCTGGCTGCGATGGCCTTGATTGACTTACTGCGCGGGCGGAATGCGCAGCTTCTGGCCCGGATAAATCTTGTCCGGATGGCTGAGCATGGGCTTGTTGGCCTCGAAGATCTGCGGGTACTTGTTGGCATCGCCGTAGTACTTCTTGGCAATGGCCGAGAGCGTATCGCCCTTGACCACGTCGTGGTACTGCGCTTCGGGCTCGGGGTTTAGCACCGTCATCTGGTTATCCACCTCCGTAACCTGGGCCACGTTGCCGCAGCACAGCGTGACCTTTTCCAGATCCTGCTGAGTCTGTGCCTGGCCCTTGACCGTGACCTTGCCCGAGGCGCTGTCGAACGCTACCTGCACATCGCTGACGTTGAGCTTCTGCGAGGCAATGTAGGCCTCGATGGCCTTGGCCGCCGTGGCGTCGAGCGTGCCCTGGGCTGCATTGCCGCTGTCAGCGGTTTCGGCCTTGGCAGCCTGACCGCCAAACAGCCTCTCGCCAGCCTCTTTAATGAATTTGAACAGACCCATGGTGTTCACTCCTTGAATAACGAAAAGAAACGGCCCGCACTGGGCAAAAGCCAAACCCGCCGCCAAGGCGGCGGGCAACAACTGCCGTATGCGGGGCTGGGGGCAGTGTAGCGTTTTTGCTAAGCCCCGTGTTTTCAGGGCGCGGTTATGATCGGCGCCCGCTGCTGCCCGCCCCCTGGGCGGGTTTTTTCTGGCCCTGCGCCTGCGCCAAGTCTTGGCCGTGTTGGCCTGTTTGTGTTTTTCCCCATGCCCTTTCTTGCAATCGATATTGGCAACACCCGGCTCAAATGGGCGCTGTACAGCCAGGCGCGCTGGGGCGCCAGCCTGTTGGCGCAGGGCGTGGAGTTCCTCGACCATGTGGACCGCCTGTCCGAAAACCACTGGGCCAGCCTGCCTGCGCCCAGCATGATGCTGGGCTGCGCCGTGGCCGGTGATGCGGTGCGCTACCGCGTCATGGAGCAGTTGGAAATCTGGGACGTGGAGCCCGCCTGGGTGCACGCCAGCCGCGAAATGGCCGGCCTGGTCAACGGCTACGACCACCCAGGCCGCCTGGGCGCAGACCGCTGGGTGGCCATGATCGGCGCGCGCAACCGCATGCTGGCGCGCGGCCAGTGCAAGCCGCTGATCGTGGTCATGGTTGGCACGGCTGTGACGGTCGAGGCCATCGACGAGCGCGGCCACTTTCTTGGCGGCCTGATCCTACCCGGCCACGGCATCATGCTGCGCGCGCTGGAATCGGGCACAGCCGGGCTGCACGTGCCCACGGGCGAGGTCTGCCCCTTCCCGACCAACACCAGCGATGCGCTCACCAGCGGCGGCACCTATGCCATTGCCGGCGCAGTCGAGCGCATGATCCAGCATTTGCAGCAGCGCACCGGCCAGGAGCCGCTGTGTATCATGACCGGCGGCGCAGGCTGGAAGATGGCGCCCAGCATGACGCGCCCCTTCGAGCTGGTCGAAAGCCTGATCTTCGACGGCCTGTTGGCCATCGCCCAGCAGCGCGCCGAGGCAGCGCGCGGGGCGGCTGGTTGACAAACCCGGCGGCAGGGCAACAATGTCCGCCATGAACCGCTGGCTCCACCTCACTCCGCGTCGCGCCGCAGCCGCCGCTCTGGCGGCCTGTGCCCTGTGCACGGCCACGCTGGCCCAGGCTCAAACCCAGGCCCAGACTCAAGCGCGCGCCCCCATCAAGACCATCGACATCTACGTCAGCCCCTATTACGAGGCGGCTGCGCAGCAGGGCGGGCGCCCGCGCGTGGCGGTGTTTGCGCCGCTGGATGCGCTGCTTTCCTCCAGCGCGCGCAAGGATGTTGAGCGCGCTCGCGATGCCATTGCCAAGGAGCCAGGCAGCCTGACGCCCATGACCTTGATGGTGCTGGCCATCCGCCTGTACGACGTGGGCCTGCGCGATGAGGCGGTGTTTTGGTTCTACGCGGCCAAGTACCGCTACGTGACGCTGGAGGAGGTGCTGGATTTGGATCACCCGAGCCTGTCGCAAGCCGGCCACGCCTCGCGCAACTTCATGTCGCTGGCTGGTCCCTACATCAACAGCTACGCCTTTTGCGACCTGGACAAGCAGCAGCGCCTGCTGCGCCAGAGCATCGCCTGGACGCAGCAGCACCCCTATGCTGCACTGTGGATGGAGCAGCTGCCGGCGCGGCCTGGCGATCGCCGGCAGAACTTCGCCAAAAGCCTGCAAGGCATCCGCGACGCGGCCCAGCAGGAGCAGGATTACCTGGCCGACCCCAAGCGCCGGGCCGAGTACCAGGCCCAGCGCAAGGCCCGGCATGTGGACGAGCAGTTCTGCTGGAAGGATTGAGGGCTCAGCCTGGCCGCATCTGTAAAAGCAACGCCCCTGCACATGGCAGGGGCGTTGCTTTTGCGCGGTCGCAAGTCACTGCTGCAGCACGCTGCGCAGCGCCTCGAAGGCGCTGTCCGAGCCTTTGAAGGCATTGACTGGCGAGAGAGAGAACGGGTTGGCGCGGCGCTCGACGGGCCGCTGCTGCCAGACGGGCTCCAGGAAGAATGAGAAGAACGCCGCGCCGCTGCGCCGGTGCAGCTCCAGCGTCTCGTGCATTTGCCCGGCGCTGATGGGCTTGAGCGGGTGGAACTCGGTGATGCCGTAGCTGCGATGGCCTTGCAGCAGCAGGCCGTCGATGAAGTCGCGGCGCATGCCCGGCTCGCCGTACAGGCTCACGCCCAGTTGCAGGCCGGGCAGGGCCTGCAGGCTGTGCTGGATGGCGAATTTCTGCGGATCCCAGCCGGGGTTGGTGTGCGGCACGATCTGGTGCAGGTACAGCTGCGTGTCGGCCAGGCAGCGGTGCTGGCGCAGCTGCGTGGCGAAATGGCGCAGGTAGCGCACCACCTGTTGCTGACGGAAGGCGTGCCATTGCTCGGCCAGTGGGTTGTACAGGTAGTGGCGCTGGCCCAGGGGCAGATCCACATAGGCCTGCAGCTGCGTGGCCGGGGTGGCTGCGGCCGGGATGCTGCGCGGCAGTGCGCCGCCATCGGGGCGGCTGGCGCCCGCTTCGCTGTGGGGGGCGTGGCGGGTGTGGACGTGGATGTGGCGCGTGTCCAGGTGGCGCAGTGCTTGGCCGGGCGTGTGCAGGTAGAAGTCCAGCCGCTGCGGGCCGCTGGGCCAGTGGCGGTAGTCCAGCTGGGTGTGCCAGCCGACGGCGCGGCCGGCAAACTCGGGCCTGGCTTCCAGCACGTCCTGCCGGCCCTGGGCGATGGGCAGGCGCGCCAGCTGCCGGCCATTGGCATAGACGAGGATGCGGCTTTGGGCGTGCTGCGCCCCGTCGGCCAGGTAGGCCCAGCCGCTGACGGGCAGCTGGCCGTGGGCGTAGGCGTCGATGTGGCTGTGCAGGCGCGCGGGCCATTGCGTGGCCCATTGCGCGCGCGGCAGGGTCAGCAGATCGCTGCGCGGCGCGTCGATCTGTGCCCAGTCGGTATAGGCCGAGTGCAGGGCGCGGTTGAGCGCCCGCAGGCTGCCAAAGCGCCGCTGCAGGAACTGGCGGAACTGGGCGACGGAGGCGTCGCTGTAGTCGCTGATGCGGTAGGGCTGGGCGTAACCGGGGTTGGTCTCGAAGTCCGGAAAGAGCTGGTGCACCTCGCCCAGCAGGGTGATGCCGCGCAGCTTGCGCAGCGCCGGCTCGCCCGCTTCGCACAGGGCCTGGGCGACGGCGTTGATGGCCTGGGCGCGGTAATGGCTCAGCGCGTTGTCGGTGCGCGCCACCGACCAGGGGTACAGCGGGCTGCCCAGGTATTGGCTGGCAGGCAGCGGGCCGTCCTGCGCGTGGGCGAGGTTGGCGCTGTCCTGCGCCAGGGCTTGCTCCAGCGGGGCGTGGGCGCTGAAGTGGGTGGAGAACAGGTACAGAATGGCCGGCTGCGGCGCATCGCGCAGCGTGTGCACGAAGCGCTGCACGCGCTCGGGCTGGATGCGCCACTGGCCTTGTGCGTCCTGCGCGAACAGTTGCAGCAGCGGGATGGGCAGCGTGTAGCCCAGCGTGTAACGCTGGCCTGCGGCTGTGCCGGGCTGTGGTTGGGGCAGTTGGGCCAGGGTTTGCTCCACCAGCGCGGCGGCCGATGGTGCCGCGCCGCCGGTGCAGGCCGCTTGCAGGCTTTGCGGCACCGTGGCCTGGGCGCTGCCCGGCAGCACGCAGGTGTCGGTCAGCTCCAGCATTGGCGCCAGCAGCAGCGTCTGGGGCGGCTGGGCCTGCCGGGCCGAGGCCAGCAGGGCGGCTGCGCCCAGCACCAAGGCGCAGCCAAGGCCTGTGCTCAGCAGGGCAAGTGCGCGCATGGGCAATGAATGTCGGCCGGGGCGGCCTCAGGATGTCAGAAGGTCAAAACTCGAAACCGCTGGGTTCGGCAAAGCCCTGCAGGCGCGGCAGGTTGAAATCCCAGGGCGTGCTGCTGTGCAGGCGGCCCTGCTCCTTGCGGATGAGCTGCATGCGCATCACAGGCTCCTGGCCGACGCAGGCCAGCAGGCGGCCGCCTTCGTTGAGCGCACCCAGCAGCTGCTGCGGCACTTCGGCCACGGAGCCGCTGAGCACGATGACATCAAAGCCGCCGGCGGGCAGGCTTTGCGCGCCATTGGCGTGCAGCACCTGCACGTTGGCGCTGCGCTGCTGCTGCAGGTTGGCGCGGGCCAGCTCGGCCATGTCCGGCGCGATCTCCAGCGTCACCACCTCATGGCCCAGCGCGCCCAGCAGTGCGGCCATGTAGCCCGAGCCGGCGCCAATCTCCAGCACGCGCTCGTGGGCCTGCACGTCCAGGGTGTTGAGCATGCGCGCCTCGATCTTGGGCGGCAGCATGCAGCAGTCCGGGCGCGCCAGGGCCTGGTCCTCGGGCAGCAGCGGCACGCTGATGTCCATGAAGGCCAGGCTGCGGTAGGCCTCGGGCACGAAATGCTCGCGCTTGATGCGCGCCAGCGTGGCCAGCACCACGGGGTTGTCCACGTTCCAGGGGCGGATTTGCTGCTCGATCATGTTGAAGCGCGCGGCTTCGTCAGGGTGGGTGAATTCGTGCAGGCGGTTCAGGGGCAGGGTCATCGTGTACTCCGGGCGTGCTGTAGTGGCGCCGCGTTGGGGCGGCGCGGGCCGCCTGGCGCTGGACAGCCCGGCATTTTAGAGCGTGTTATGCACTTTCCGGGGCCTGCGCAAGACCGTCAGCAAGAGCGCAGCTGATGACAGGCGCTCAGTAGCCCGCCTCTTTCTGATGCCGAAAGGCCAGCACGTACACCGCATCGTCGGCCGGTTCGTGGCGGTACAGAGCCACATAGCCTGAGGCCCCGAAGGCAATCACCAGCTCACGCAGCTCGGGCATTTCGGGCAGTGGCCGCCCTATGTCGGGGGCTGTCTCCAGCAGCAGGAATTGCCGCTCAATGGCCTGCCCGGCCCGCCTGGCTGCCTCCGGCACCTTGGCGGCCAGAAAACGCCTGCATCGCTCCAGGCCCTGCACCGCGCCTTCGGTGACGATCACCCGTGGCATTCGGGCATCGCCTGTTCGTCATCGCTGCCCCAGGTGCGCAACCAGGCGCGCACTTGCTGGCCGCGGAGGTGGCGGCCGGTTTCCTGGTAGGCCTCCCAGGAGGCCAGGGCTTCCTGTTGGAAGCGCTCACGGGCTTCTTCGCGCTCGACGTACTGCTCGATGGCTTCGAGCATGATCCAGTGGGGCGAGCGGCGGCGCTGGCTGGCAAGGCGCTGGACGCGGCTTTTGAGCGTGTCGTCGATCTTGAGGGACGTTGCCATGGCGGGCCTTATCACAAATTCACACCGGGCGATGGTAGCCCTTGCACGGCCCTGAGTCCATGGCCGCCAGGGGTGTTGAGGTTTGATTTGCGAAGCGGTTTTTCAACGCAGCAGTTGCGGGTGTTGACCGAAAAGCCGCTGCAATCCTCAATCTCAACAACCGCTACAAATGCGTGCGCTGCCACAGGCGCTGGCACCAGGCACCCAGGTCGTCGAGGTAGCCGTAGACCACGGGCACGACCACCAGCGTGAGCACCGAGGAGGTGATGACGCCGCCGATGACCGACTGGCCCAGCGGGCCCATGGCCTCGGAGCCTTCGCCGCTGGACAGGGCCAGCGGCAGCATGCCGAAGACCATGGCCAGCGTGGTCATCAGGATGGGGCGCAGGCGCACGCGCGCGGCCTTGAGCAGGGCCTGGTCGCGCGGCAGGCCGGGCACGCGCCTGCCGTCCTCGTCGTCGTGCGGCTGGCGGGCGCGGTTGGCGAAGTCCACCAGCAAGATGGCGTTCTTGGTCACCAGGCCCATGAGCATGACGATGCCGATGACCGAGATCATGGAAATGCGCGAGCCGAACACCAGCAGGGCCGCGGCCACGCCGATGAGCGTCAGCGGCAGCGACATCATCAGCGTGATGGGCTGCAAAAAGCTCTGGAACTGGCTGGCCAGCACCATGTAAATGAAGACCACGGCCAGCGCCAGGGCCATCAGCGCGTACTGGAAGGATTCGGCCATGTCCTTGGCGGCGCCGCCAAAGCTGTAGCCGTAGCCCGGTGGCATGGGTGTGGCCTGCAGCACGCGCTCGACGTCGGCGGAGACTTCGCCCAGCGAGCGCAGCGCGGTGTTGGCGGTGATGCGCACTTCGCGCTGCATGCTGTGGCGGTCGATGACGTTGGGCGCGTTGCTTTCGTGCAGCTGCGCCACCTGGCCGAGCGTGACGACCTGGGGCTGGTCGCCGGCGGTGGCGCTGCGCACGTTCAGCGGCAGCTGGGCCAGGTCTTGCAGGTGCTGGCGCGCCTGCGGCGCCAGGCCCAGGCGCAAGTCGTAGGTCTGGCCGTCGGGGGCGCGCCAGTTGCCCACGCTCTGGCCGGCCAGCAGCACGCGCAGCGGCGCGGCAATGTCCTGCAGGTGCAGGCCCAGGGCGGAAGCGGCCTGGCGCTGCACCTGCACGCTGACGATGGGCACGCGCTGCTGGGTGCGCGCGTCCAGATCGACCAGGCCGGGGATGCCTTCGAGCTCGCGCTGCAGCTGCGCGGTGATGCGGCCGAGCTCGCCCAGATCGGGCCCCTTGAGGGAGAACTCCAGCTCTTTTTGCCCGCCCACGGGGTCGAGCAGGCCCACGTGCGTGACGCGGATGCCGGCGACCTCGGCCAGCTGGCGGCGCAGCACCAGCGCCATGTCGTTGACGCTGCGCGTGCGCTGCTGGCGCTCGACCAGCCGCACGTACATGCTGGCCTGGTGCTTGCCCGAAGTGTTGCCGATGCGGGTGACGGTGTAGCGCACCTCGGGCAGGGCGCGCACGATGGCGTCCACCTGGCGCGCCTTGGCCTGGGTGTGCTCGATGGACGAGCCCATTGGGGTGTGGAACTCGATGGTGGCCTCGGAGTAATCCGAGGCGGGCACGAACTCAGTGCCCAGCAGGCGCAGCATGAACAGGCTGAGCACGAACACCAGTGCCGCCAGCGCCAGCGTCAGCAGGCGGTGGTCCAGCGCCCAGCGCAGCGCATCCTGATAAAGCTGCGAGAGCGCTTCGGTAACGCGCGCAAACCAGCGCGTCAGCCGCCCCAGCGTGGCCTGGTACAGCCGCACGATGCGGCCGGTGACCGGGCCGTGGCGCTGCGGCGGCAGGCTGCGGCGCAGCGCGGGGCTGACCTGCGGGTCGTGCCAGACGGAGGAGAGCATCGGGTCGAGCGTGAAGGCCACGAACATGGAGATCAGCACCGCCGCGGCAATGGTCAGGCCAAACTCGTGGAAGAACTTGCCGATGATGCCGCCCATGAAGCCGATGGGCAGGAACACGGCCACGATGCACAGCGTGGTGGCCAGCACCGCCAGGCCGATCTCCTGCGTGCCCTGCAGCGCCGCGTCGTAGGCGCTCTTGCCCATTTGCAGGTGGCGCACGATGTTCTCGCGCACCACGATGGCATCGTCAATCAGCAGGCCCACGCACAGGCTCAGCGCCATCAGCGTGAGCATGTTGATGGAAAAGCCCAGCAGGCCCATGAACATGAAGGTGCCCACCAGCGCGATGGGCAGGGTCAGGCCGGTGATGATGGTCGAGCGCCAGGAGTTGAGAAACAGATAGACGATCAACACCGTCAGCAGCGCGCCTTCGAGCAGCGTGCGCTGCACGCTGGCCACGGCCACGCGGATGGGGCGCGAGTCGTCGCTGACGGCCTGCAGGCGCAGCCCGGCGGGCAGCTGCGCCTGCAGCTCGGCCACGACGGCGTTCAGGCCATCGACCACTTCGATGGTGTTCTCGTCCTGGGCCTTTTGCACGCTCAGCAGCAGCGTGCGCTGGCCGTTGAACAGCGCCAGAGAATCGAGCTCGGCGGCGCCGTCGCGCACCTGGGCCAGCTGGCGCAGGTACACGGGCGCGCCGCCACGGCGCGCGACGATCAGCTCGCCAAAGTCGGCCGGCCAGGCCACGCGCGCGTCCAGCTGCACCAGGCGCTCGCGTTCGAGCGAGCGCAGGCTGCCCAGCGGCAAGTCCTGGTTTTCGCCTTCGAGGGCGTCGGCCACCTGCTGCGCGCTGAGGCCCCAGGCGCGCAAGGCCTGCGGCTGCAGCTCTATGTGGATGCGCCGCTGCACGCCGCCTAGGACCTGCACCGCGCCCACGCCGCGCACGTTTTCCAGCCGGCGCTTGAGCACCTGCTCGGCCCAGTTGGTCAGGGCCACAGGGTCGTGCAGCGCCAGCGCGGCATGGGCGCTGGCGGCGCGGTCAGTCGCTGTGCCCGCAGTAGTGCCCGCAGCGCTCGCAGCGCCTGCGGTGTCCGCAAGGTTCGTCGCCGTGCCCGCTGGCAAAGCTGCTGCGGCGCTGGGCGCTGCCGGGTCTGCCACCAGCGCCAGCGACCAGATCGGCCGGTCTTCAGGGTCGAAGCGCTGCACGGCCGGGTCCTCGACCTCCTCGCGCAGCTGGCTGCGCATGCCGGCGATCTTTTCGCGCACGTCCTCGGTGGCGCGCCGCCCGTCCATGCTCAGCGCGAACTGCACGATGACCACCGAGACGTTGTCGTAGCTGCGCGAGCTCAACTGGCTGATGCCGGCAATGGTGTTGACGACCTGCTCGATTTTTTCCGTGACCTCGCTCTCGACGATCTCGGCCGAGGCGCCGGGATAGCGCGTGACCACCACCACGACCGGAAACTCGATGCTGGGGAATTGATCGACCTTGAGCCGCTGGTAGGAAAAGCCGCCCAGCACGATGAAGGCCAGCATGACCATGGTGGCCATGACCGGGTTGTGCAGGCTGACGCGTGTGAACCACATGGCGCGTCACGGCCCGGGCGGCGCGGAGGTGTGGCCGAGCGCATCGGCGCTGGCAGCGGCCCCAGCCTCGGCATCGGCGCTGGCCTCGATCTGCACCAGCGTGCCATCGGCCAGCAGGCCGGCCGCGCCGCTGAGGATGGGGGTGCCAGCGGCCACGCCCTCGATGGCCTGCCAGGGCTGGCCGTCCAGCAGCGCGCGCGGGCCGAGCGTGACGCTGCGCTGCTGCACGCGCTGGCCCTGCAGCACCAGCACGTAGGGCTGGGGCCGCTCGGTGCGGATGGCCGTCTGCGGCACGGCCAGCACCTGTTGCGCGCCCGTGCGGATGTGGCCGTGCGCGAACAGGCCATCGCGCAGCAGGGCGGCATCGCCCGCCTGAGCGCCTTGGGCCGCGTCGGGCGCGGCTTGGCCTGGAGCTTCGCCTGCGCTTTCACCCGTACCTTCACCACCCGCCCCGGGCGGCAGCAGGCGCAGAAAGACCGCCACATTGCGGCTGCCGGCCTGCGTGGCCGGGCCGATGCGCTCCAGCTCGGCCTGCCAGGGCGCGCCTCCGCCTTCGATCCACAGCTGCGCGCGCTGGCCGGGGGCCAGGTGGCGGGCATCGGCGGCGGCCACCTCGGCCTGCCACTCAAAGGCCTGCGGCGCGACGATCTCCAGCACCGTCTGGCCAGGCGCGACCACCTCACCCGGCTGCACGTGGCGCGCCGCCACCAGCCCATCGATAGGGCTGTGCGCCTGGGTGTCGCCCAGGCCCTTGCGCGCCACCTCGACCGCCGCCAGCGCCGCCTGGTGCTGGGCGCGCGCGGCCTGCAGCTGCGCGGCGCTGCTCGCCCGCGCCGTGGGCGAGAGAAAGCCCTGCTCGGCCAGGGCGCGGTCGTTGTCGGCCGTGCGCTGCGCCATGCTCAGCTGCGCCTGCGCGGCGCGCGCCTGTTGCTGGGCCTGCTGCACGCGCGCGGCGGCATCGGGCGCGGCGATGACGAACAGCCGCTGTCCGGCGCGCACCGCCTGGCCCTCGCGCAGCTGCAGCTGCTGCACCCGGCCGCCAGCCTGGGCCTTGATGCTCAGGCGCTGCGCTGGCCGCAGCGTGCCGCTGGCGGGCACCTGCTGCGGCAGCGCCAGGGCCTGCACGGTGGTGATCTCGCTGGGCAACAGGCGCACGCGCAGCGCCTGGCGCTGCTGCATCTCCTGCTGCAGAGCCTGGGCCCGGGCCTGCTCGCGCTGCCAGGCCCGCGTGCCGCCCCAGGCCAGCAGCGCCAGCGTGGTCAGCACCAGGAACCAGAGCAGGGGTTTTTTCATGGCATCAATGGGGGCAGGGCGGGCGGCGCAAACGGCCGGGCGCGGGCAGTGTAGTGCAGCGTTTGAGAGTCTGTTCAGAATCTTGGCGCGAGTGGGCAAGAAGCAGTTTGGGATGGCCTTGCAACGCCGCATGCCGCCCAAATCCGATTCATTGCCTGCGGTGCAGAGATTGTGAACAGGTTTGGGGCGTGCAGCCCCCTGTGGGCAGCCACTGGCAAGCCAGGCCCCAGGCTGGGCGGGGATGGTTTGCCGCTAGAATGGGGCGCTTTTTTGTTCGCGCAGGGCATGGCCTGCGCATCGTTTGCGTTCCACCGCCGCCGCGCCGCGCTTGATTTTGTTTTGCACGTGCGAGCGGCCTGCGGCATCGGGCGCGGTCACTGGAGACGTTCACACATGACTTACCAGCACATCAAAGTGCCTGCCGAAGGCCAGAAAATCACCGTCAACGCCGACAACTCGCTGAATGTTCCGGACAACCCCATCATCCCCTACATCGAGGGCGACGGCACCGGCATGGACATCACCCCGGTGATGATCAAGGTGGTGGACGCGGCCGTGGAAAAAGCCTACGGCGGCAAGCGCAAGATCCACTGGATGGAGGTGTACGCTGGCGAGAAGTCCACCAAGGTCTATGGCCCGGACGTGTGGCTGCCCGATGAGACCCTGGATGCCGTGCGCGATTACGTGGTCTCCATCAAGGGCCCGCTGACCACGCCCGTGGGCGGTGGCATCCGCAGCCTGAACGTGGCGCTGCGCCAGCAGCTCGACCTGTACGTCTGCCTGCGCCCGGTGCAGTACTTTGCCGGCGTGCCCTCGCCCGTGAAGGAGCCGCACAAGACCGACATGGTGATCTTCCGTGAGAACAGCGAAGACATCTACGCCGGCATCGAGTTCGAGGCCGAGAGCGACAAGGCCAAGAAGCTCATCAAGATCCTGCAGGACGACTTTGGCGTCAACAAGATCCGCTTCCCCGAGACCTCGGGCATCGGCGTCAAGCCCGTCTCGCGCGAGGGCACCGAGCGCCTGGTGCGCAAGGCCATCCAGTACGCCATCGACAACGACAAGCCCAGCGTCACCCTGGTGCACAAGGGCAACATCATGAAGTTCACCGAAGGGGGCTTCCGCGACTGGGGCTATGCCCTGGCCAAGAAGGAGTTCGGCGGCGAGGAGATCGACGGCGGCCCATGGCTGAAGGTCAAGAACCCCAAGACCGGCAAGGACATCGTCATCAAGGACAGCATTGCCGACGCCTTCCTGCAGCAAATCCTGCTGCGCCCGGCCGAGTACAGCGTGATCGCCACGCTCAACCTCAACGGCGACTACATCTCCGACGCGCTGGCCGCGCAGGTCGGCGGCATCGGCATCGCCCCGGGCGCCAACCTCTCGGACACCGTGGCCATGTTCGAGGCCACGCACGGCACCGCGCCCAAGTACGCCGGCAAGGACTACGTCAACCCCGGCAGCGAAATCCTCAGCGCCGAAATGATGCTGCGCCACATGGGCTGGACCGAGGCCGCCGACATCATCATCAGCGCCATGGGCAAGGCCATCTCCAGCAAGAAAGTCACCTACGACTTCGCCCGCCTGATGGAAGGCGCCACTCAGGTCAGCTGCTCGGGCTTTGGCCAGGTGATGATCGATCACATGTGATCGGCAGGGCCGCGCGTAGCTGGCGCGGCTCCCTAGATCGTGACTGCCGGTGCAGCCCGGCAATGCAAAACCCCCGCACTGGCGCATGCCAGGCGGGGGTTTTTTCTTGCGCTGCAGTGCTCTGGGCTGGTGATGGCCCAGGGCGATGCTCTTGCTCAATCGACTTGCCCGATGCCGTAGAGCGTGATGGGCCGGGCCTGCTCCTCGAACAGAATGACCGAGGCATCGACCCCCAGGGATTGGATTTTTGCCATGATTTTTTCCCGGTGCCGCAGTGGCGCGCGGATGGCGACCCGGTTGCTTCTCTCATCGACGTAGCTGCTGTAAATGGCCAGCTCGTCGTGCGGATCGCTGCTGCCCATGGCATCCATGATGACGTCCTGCATCGCAGTCAATTGCTTGACGCTGCGCGCGACCTGCACGACCACGGCGCCGTGCTTGAGCCACTTTCGATCAATGGCTTTGCCGTTGGCGACTGCGATGACGGGATAGACCTTGCCGTATGGGTTGAATTCCAGCCACATCCCGGCGAAGTCATCCCCAAGGTCAGCCCGGATGGCGTCGTAGTCCTTGTAGATTTCGTCGGAAAGTCGAATGTTTTCCTCGTCATCCATGGGGTGGTATGGCACTTCGGCCATAGCTTCTTCGAGCGTCAAAAAGCGAGTGTGGTTGGGCGCGCCAGTCTGGGGCTGCGCGGCGCTGCAGGTCAGCAGCAAGAGCAATGCGAGCGATGTTTTTTTCATCTCAGCTCCCCAGTGAGGTGGAAGGAAAATGAGAGGCATGCTTGCGATGTGGCGCTCACATCCTGCCCGGCAGCCAGGTGACGATGGCCGGGAAGAACCAGAGGATGGCCAGGGCCAGCACCATCAGCAGGAAGTAGGGCGCGCAGGCCTTGCCGATGGTGGTGATTTGCTTGCCGGTCATGCCCTGCAGCACGAACAGGTTGAAGCCCACGGGCGGGGTGATCTGGGCGGTCTCGACGGTGATGACCAGGAAGATGCCGAACCACAGCGGGTCGATGCCGGCGGCCTGGATGATGGGCAGCACCACGGCCATGGTGAGCACGATGGTGGAGATGCCGTCCAGAAAGCAGCCGATGAGGATGTAGAACAGGCCCAGCACGAGGATCAGCATGCCCGGCGACAGGCCCAGGCCGCCGACGTACTCAGCCAGCTGGCGCGGCAGGCCGATGTAGCCCATGGCCAAGGTCATGAAGGAGGCGCCGGCCAGGATCAGCGCGATCATGCAGTACAGCCGCGTGGCGCCCAGCAGGGCGTCGCGGAAGGTGCGCCAATTGAGCGCGCCCTGCAGGGCCGAGAGAATGAGCGCGCCGAGCACACCCACGGCGGCGGCCTCGGTGGCGGTGGCGATGCCGCTGTAGATGCTGGCGATGACGCTGAGGATGAGCAGCACCACGGGGATGAGGTGGCGCGATTGGCGCAGCTTGTGCGCCAGGCTGCTGGGCCCGTCGGCGCGCGGCACGCGCCCTGGGTGGCGCAGCGCCCAGAGCATGATCCAGCCGGAGAACAGCGCCGCCAGCAGCAGGCCGGGCAGCACGCCGGCCATGAACAGCTTGGCGATGGAGACGTCGGCGGCCACGCCATAGACGATGAGGATGATCGAGGGCGGGATGAGCAGGCCGAGCGTGGCTGGCCCGCCCAGCGAGCCGATGATTTGCATCTCCGGGTAGCCGCGGCGGCGCAGCTCGGGGATATTCATCTTGCCGACGGTGGCGCAGGTGGCGGCCGAGGAGCCCGAGACCGAGGCGAAGATGGTGCAGCCGATGACGTTGGTGTGCAGCAGCCGCCCGGGCAGGCGCTCGACCCAGGGGGCCAGGCCGCGGAACATGTTCTCCGAGAGGTTGGTGCGGTAGAGGATTTCGCCCATCCAGACGAACAGCGGCAAGGCGGTGAGCGTCCAGCTGCTCGATGAGCCCCAGATGGTCAGCGCCATGGCGTCGCCCGCGGGGCGACCGCTGAGCACCTGCATGCCAAACCAGGCCACGCCAGCGAGCGTGAGCCCGACCCAGACGCCGCCGGCCAGCAGCGCGAACAGCACGGTCAGCAGCGTGATGCTGGCGGCGATTTCACTCATGGTGGCGCTCCTCCTGCAGGCTGGCCAGGCGGCTTTGGCCGCGCAGCGCCAGCAGCAGCTCGTCGATGAAGGCAATGCTCAGCACCAGCGTGCCCGCGGCCATGAGCAGCTGCGGGATCCACATCGGTGTGGCGTCGCTGGCGGTGGAGATGTCGTTGAACTGGTAGGACTGCCACACCAGCCGCGCGGAGTAATAGGCCAGAAAGGCCGAGAGCAGGCTGGCGATGGCCAGCGCGGCAATTTCCAGCGCGCGCCGCGCGCGGCCGCGCAGCATGCCCAGCACCAGCGTGACGCGGATGTGCTCGCCGCTTTTGAGCGTGCCGGCCAGGGCCAGAAAGCCGGCGCCGGCCATGGCATAGCCGGCATAGGCATCGCTGCCGGCGGCGGAAAAGCCCAGCAGGCGGCTGGCGATGCTCAGCAGCACCATGAGCAGCACGCCGATCATGGACAGGCCAGCCAGCCACAGGCTGGCGGCGTAGAGGGCATCGAGTGTCTTGCGCATGGCCTTGGTTTTGGGGTGTGGGTGGGAAGAAATGAGGAGGAGGGCAAAACGCTGCGCCCGGCAGACTGGGCGCATCTGGTGGGCGCACCCGGGCGGCAGGGCAAGGCCAGACGCGGGCGATCAGGCGCAGCGTTTTGCCAAGGGCATTGCCCTCCCACTGGCTGTATTGAGGGCGAGGGGGCGATGCTCAGGCCTTGGGTTACTGGCCTTTCTTGTAGGCGTCCAGCAGCGTCTGGCCGTCTGTGCCGGCGCTCTTGAGCCATTCGGCCTGCATGGTCTCGCCCACCTTGGCCAGATCGGCCTTGAGCTGGGCGCTGGGTTCGAGCACTTGCATGCCTTCTTGCTTGAGCTTGTCCATGGACTGCTGCGTGACCTCCTTGGAGCGTGCCCAGCCGCGCTCCTCGGCGGCGGCGGCGGCCTTTTTCACGGCCTCTTGCGCAGCGGCGTCCAGGCCCTTGAAGGCGCGTGCATTGGCTACGACGATGTTCTTGGGCAGCCAGGCCTGCACGTCGTAGTAGTACTTCATGCTCTCGTAGAGCTTTTTGTCGGTGCCGGTGGAGCCCGAGGTCATCAGCGTCTCGACCGCGCCGGTGGCCAGGGCCTGCGACAGCTCGGCCTCCTGGATGGTCACCGGCTGCGCGCCGACCAGCTCGGCAATGCGCGAGGTGGCCGGGCTGTAGGCGCGCATCTTCATGCCCTTGAGTTCGGCGGCCGATTCAATGGGCTTTTTCGAGAACAGGCCCTGCGGCGGCCAGGGCACGGCGTACAGCAGCACCATGCCTTGCTCGCCGAGCTTTTTCTCCAGCAGCGGCTTTTGCGCCTGGTACAGCTGCTGGGCTTGCTCATAGCTGGTGGCCAGGAAGGGTAGGCCATCGGCGCCGAACAGCGGCCACTCGTTCTGGTGGCCCACGAGCAGGAACTCACCGGCCTGCACCTGGCCGCCTTGCAGCGCGCGCTTGATCTCCGGGCCCTTGAACAGCGAGGCGCCGGGGTGCGGCGTGATGCGCAGCTGCCCGCCGGTGGCGCTTTCCACGTCCTTGGCGAACTGGGCGATGTTTTCCGAATGGAAGTTGAAAGCCGGGTAGGGCGAGGGCAGATCCCACTTGGTCTGGGCCTGGGCGGGAAGAGCGGCAAGGGCGCTGCTGAGCACAGCAGCGGCGGCAATGAAGGAACGGCGTTGCATGGACAAGGCTCCTGACTGGTTGGGCAAGGGGGCCGGCGGGCTATCCCCCTGGGGGTTGGCAAAAAACAGGCCTGTGTCGTGCCGCCGGTGGCCTGTGCGTGGTTGAAATTCCGACTGGGTGTTGATCTAATGGCCAAGATTGTTCAACAATGTGCATCCTACTCTGCTTTGGTCTGTCATTCTGTCCCGTAGATTCCCCAATGCCTGCCGACGCGGCGCTGGCATCGCTTCAAAGACTGCAGCGCCCGTACACGGCCAGCACCATGCGTTCGGATTGCACCAGGTACTCCTGCAGCATCTGCGCCGCAGCGGCGGGCTGGCCGTCCTCGAAGCGTTGCAGGATTTGCGCATTCAGCTCCACGTAGGGCGCGTGCAGGTACTGTTCGTCGCCCAGCAGGCCAAAGGCCAGGCGCAATTCGGCGGCGACGTTGGCAAACAGGCTCGAGAGCCGCTGGCTGTCGGCCAGCGCCACGATGGCAGCGTGAAAGGCCATGTTGGCCGTGCCGGCGGCCTGCCAGTCGCCGGCATCGCGCGCCTGGCGGGCCCGCTGCAACGCCTGGCACATCAGCTGGTGCGCCGGGTGGCGCGGCCAGGCCTGGGCCAGCGCCGGGCACTCGATGAAGCGGCGCACGCGGTAGATGTCGATGATGTCGGCAATGCGCGGCACTGCCACGGAGACGCCGCGGTTGGGCTCGTGGTGCAGCAGCCCTTCCTTGGTGAGGATGCGGAACACCTCGCGCAGCGTGTTGCGCGAGATGTCCAGCTGCTCACACATGGCGGCCTCCGACAGGTGCTGCCCGGCGCGCAACTGGCCGCAGATGAGCTGCTGGCGGATGACGTCGGCCACGGTCTCGGTCAGGCTGGGCGCGGCGGGGTGGTCGGAGGTCGTGCTGGACAAAGTGGTCGAGCGGGGCATATCGGGGCAGGGCGGTCAGTAGCGGCGCAGTCAATGGCAGCGCAGTCAATGGCAGCGCGCAATCATATCGACAGGAGAAGTGCATGGACTTGAACAGTGACCTCGGCGAAGGCTTTGGCGCCTGGCGCATGGGCGATGACGCGCAGATGCTGCGCATCGTCACCAGCGCCAACGTGGCCTGCGGCTTTCACGCCGGCGACGCCGCAGGCATTCTGGAGACGCTGCGCCTGGCCGCAGCCCAGGGCGTGGCCATTGGCGCGCACGTGGCCTACCCCGATCTGGTGGGTTTTGGGCGGCGCAACATGAGCCCCAGCAGCCGCGAGCTGGTGGCCGACGTGATCTACCAGATCGGCGCCCTGCAGGGCCTGGCGCGCGCCGCAGGCACTTGCGTGCGCTACGTCAAGCCCCACGGCGCGCTGTACAACACCATCGCGCACGATCGGCGTCAGGCCGAGGACGTGATCGAGGCCATACTGGCCGTGGATCCGCAACTGGTGCTGATGGGCCTGGCCGGCTCGCCGCTGCTGGGCTGGGCCCAGGCGCGCGGCCTGCGCACTGTGGCGGAAATCTTTGCCGACCGCGCCTACACCGCGCAAGGCGCGCTGGTGCCGCGCGGCACGCCCGGTGCGGTGCTGCACGATGCGCAGCAGGCGGCGCAGCGCATGCTCGACTGGGTGCACACCGGCTGCCTGCCCAGCATCGATGGCCAGCGCATTCGCCTGCAGGCAGACTCCATCTGCGTGCATGGCGACAGCCCGGCGGCCGTGGCCATGGCGCAGCAGCTGCGCCAGCAGTTGCAGGCCGCTGGCGTGGCGCTGCAGCCGTTTGCGCCGCTGCCTGCCGAGCCTGCCCCAACGGCCGCAGCCACGGCCACGCCCATTGCCGGAGGCGCAGCGTGATGCATTGGCGCGCACTGCCCGCGGGCGATCAGGCCCTGCTGCTGGAGCTGGAGGATCTGCCCCAGACCCTGGTGCTGCTGGCGCGACTGCAGGCCGCCCAGGCGCAGGGCCTGCTGCCCGGCCTGGGCGAGATGGTGCCGGCGGCGCGCACGCTGCTGCTGGAGTTCGACCCGCACCAATGCACGGCGGCGCAGCTGCTGGCGAGCCTGCAGCCGCTGCTGCAGACGCTGACGCAGCCGCTGCAAGGGGCGCAGGAGGGTGCGGCGCGCTGCGTGCCCATCCCGGTGCGCTACGACGGCGAAGATCTGGACGCCCTGGCCGAGCTGCTGGGGCTGAGCCGCAGCGAGCTCATCGAGCGCCACACCGGCTGCGACTATCTGGCCGCCTTTGCCGGCTTTGCGCCGGGCTTCGTCTACCTGGCCGGCGGCCATGATTGCTTTGCGCAAGTGCCGCGTCGCGCCACGCCGCGCACCCGTGTGCCGGCCGGGGCCGTGGCGCTGGCCGGCCACTTCAGCGCCATCTACCCCAAGGCCAGCCCGGGCGGCTGGCAGCTCATCGGCAGCACGCCCTGCGTGATGTGGGATTTGCAGCGCCCCGAGCCGGCGCTGATCCAGCCCGGCTGGCGCGTGCGCTTTCACGACCTGGAGCGCCCCGGCGCCAGTATCAGCTTGCCGCCCGCGCCGCCCGCGCCGCCCGCGGCACCCCCGGCGCCCCCGGCGCCCCCGGCGCCCCCGGCGCCAGCGCGGCAAGCATCGATGGCGCCGCCGCCCCAGCCTGGCGCCTGCCTGGAGGTGCGCTCGCCCGGCCTGCAAACGCTGCTGCAAGATGGCGGTCGCTCGGGCCAGACGGCCCTGGGCGTGGGGCGCAGCGGCGCGCTCGATGGCTGGGCCATGCGCGCGGCCAACCGCTGCGTGGGCAACCCGCCGGGCACGCCCGTGCTGGAAAACCTGCTGGGCCAGCTGGTGTTGGTGGCCACCGGGCCTGCCGTGCTGGCCGTCACCGGGGCCGACGTGCCGCTGCGCATCCGCAGTGCCGATGGCCGCAGCCGCCAGGCCGCCACCGGCTGCGCGCTGGCCCTGAATGCGGGCGATGAGCTGCAGCTGGGCAGCCCGCGCGCCGGCGCGCGTTGCTACGTGGCCGTGCGCGGCGGCCTGCAGGCGCCGCTGGTGCTGGGCAGCGCCGCCACCGACACGCTGGCCGGCATCGGCCCCGAGCCGCTGGCCGCCGGTGCGCGCCTGCCGCTGTTGCCAGCGGGCGCGCTGGGGCCCTTGCAAGCCGTTGATGCCGATGGCCTGACCTGGGGCGCGGCGGCCCGCGCGCTGCCACGGCCCGGCCAGACCGTGGTGCTGGACGTGCTGCCCGGCCCGCGCGCCGATTGGTTCGGCCCCCAGGCCCTGCAGCTGCTGCAGGGCCAGCCCTGGCAGGTCACGCCGCAGTCCAACCGCGTGGGCATGCGCCTGGCCGGGGCTCAGCCCTTGCAGCGCGCGCCGCAATGGGCCGGGCAAGAGCTGCCCAGCGAGGCCACCGTGGCCGGCGCGCTGCAGGTGCCCGCCAGCGGCCAGCCGGTGCTGTTTTTGGCCGATCATCCGCTCACCGGCGGCTACCCGGTGCTGGCCGTGCTGGCCAGCCACCATCTGGACCTGGCGGCGCAAATCCCCGCCGATGTCCAGCTGCGCTTTCGCCCCATAGGCCGCTGGCCGCAGGGCGACGCGGCGTTGCCCGCAGCGCAGGCCGACGCCCCAACTTCCACCACCACCATGAAAGAACCCCCGCGATGATTCGCAAGGTCCTGATCGCCAACCGAGGCGAGATCGCCGTGCGCGTGGCGCGCGCCTGCGCAGACTACGGCGTGCAGTCCGTGGCCGTTTATGCCGACGCCGATGCCGACGCGCTGCACGTGCGCCTGGCCGACGAAGCCTGGGCGTTGCCCGGCCAGAGCCCAGCCGACACCTATCTGAACATTGACCAGCTGCTGGACGTGGCGCGGCGCAGCGGCGCCGATGCCGTGCACCCAGGCTACGGCTTCTTGTCCGAGCGCGCCGAATTCGCGCGCGCCGTGCAGCAGGCCGGGCTGGTGTGGATCGGCCCGCGGCCCGAGACCATCGAGGCGCTGGGCGACAAGGTCGCTGCGCGGCGCATCGCCCGCCAGGTCGGCGCGCCGCTGGCCGCCGGCAGCGACGGCCCGGTGCACAGCGCCCAGCAGGTGCTGGACTTTGCCCGCGAGCACGGCCTGCCCATCGCCATCAAGGCGGCCTTTGGCGGCGGCGGGCGCGGCCTGAAGATCGCCTGGCGCATGGAGGAGGTGGCCGAGCTGTACGAATCGGCCGTGCGCGAGGCCACGGCCGCCTTTGGCCGGGGCGAATGCTTCGTCGAGCAATTCCTGCACCAGCCGCGCCACATCGAGGCCCAGGTGCTGGCCGATGCGCACGGCCAGGTCGTTGTGTTGGGCACGCGCGATTGCTCGCTGCAGCGGCGCAACCAAAAGCTGGTGGAAGAAGCGCCTGCGCCTTTCCTCAGCGATGCGCAGCGCCAGCAAATCCACAGCGCCGCGCAGGCCATCTGCCAGGCCGCGGGCTACGTGGGCGCGGGTACGGTGGAGTTCTTGCTCGGCCAGGGCGGGCAGCTGTCCTTTCTGGAGGTCAACACCCGCTTGCAGGTCGAACACCCGGTGACCGAGGAAACCACCGGCCTGGATCTGGTGCTGGAGCAGCTGCGCATTGCCGACGGCCTGCCGCTGGCCATTACGCACACGCCCGAGCCGCGCGGCCACAGCATGGAATTTCGCATCAACGCCGAGGACGTGGCGCGCGGCTACCTGCCCACGCCAGGCACCATCGCCGTGTTCGAGGCCCCGGGCGGCCCGGGCGTGCGCCTCGATGCCGGGGTGCAGGCCGGCTCTCCCGTGCCAGGCCAGTTCGATTCGCTGATCGCCAAGCTCATCGTCAGCGGCAGCAGCCGCGCCCAAGTGCTGGCGCGCGCGCGCCGGGCGCTGCGCGAGTTCCGCATTGAGGGGGTGGCCAGCACGCTGCCCTTTCACCAGGCCGTGCTGCAGGAGCCGGACTTCACCGCCGAGCACAGCCCCTTTGCCGTGCACACGCGCTGGATCGAAACCCAGTTCAAGGCCTCCTGGCCCATGACCGAGCGCCCCGAGCCGCCCGCGCCGGCGCTGCAGCGCAGCTTCATCGAGATCGACGGGCGACGCGTGGCGCTGGGCCTGCCAGCGCACTGGCTGGGCGCGGCCGCCGCGCAAAGCCTGGCTGCCGCCAGCGGCCAGCCGCTGCAGCAGCTGCAGCAGGCGGCAGAAGCCCCGGCCACGGCCGCGCAGGACCGGATGCTGCTGGCCCCGCTGACGGGCACCTTGCTGCGCTGGCTGGTGGCCGATGGCCAGGCCGTGCAGGCTGGCGAGGTGGTGGCCGTGATGGAGGCCATGAAGATGGAAGCGCCGATCACCGCCCCGGCCGCGGGCATGCTGCGCCTGCACGCCCAGCAAGGCAGCAGCGTGGCCGCGGGCGGTTTGCTGGCAGTGCTGGAGTGATGTGCGTGCTGCCTGCGTGGGGCAGCATGCACAGGCCAAAGAGGATGGCGCCCAGTAACTGCTGCCTGCACGGGCGTTGCGTGCCGGGGCCGGGATGTGCGCCCGGCGGCGCACCTCCTTTTCTTGTCTCGCCAAGAAAAGGAGGCAAAAGAAGGCGACCCCACTGCCCGCGACCCCGGCGCTGCGCGCCGGGGCGACCTGTGCCGTTGGCCGGCCAGGGCGGGTGCTGCGGAAACTCGCTGCGCGGCTTTGCCGCTACGCTCAAACAGCCGCAGCGAAATTTGATTTTTGGAAGCAGGCCCACTGTGTGTGGGCCTGCCCGCCCTGTCAGGCCAGCGTCACAGGCGCAGGCAGAAGGGGGCTTTGCCCGGGCCATCGCTGCGCTCGGCCCTTGGGTGGACGCTTTGCGCCCACGGCTTCGCGCCACTGGTTGCCGCACACCTCAACATCGCAGGGGCTTGGCTCGGCGCGCAGGCTCTCACAACGACAGCACGATCTTGTCGCCCGCAGCGCGGGAGCAGCAGGCCATCATGCGGGTGTTGGCGGCGCGTTCGGTTTTGGTCAGCACCTTGTCGCGGTGGTCGATCTGGCCTTCGGCGACGGCCACTTCGCAGGTGCCGCACAGGCCCTCGCCGCAGTCGCAAGGGATGTCGAAGCCCGCAGCCTGCAGGGCCTGCAGCAGGGTCTGGTCGGCGGCCACGGGGATGTCCAGGCCCGAATCCTTGAGGTGGGCCGTGAAGCCGTGCTCCTTGGCCGGGTCGAGCACGGCGCTGTCGGTGTGGAAATGCTCGAAATGCAGCACGCCTTCGGGCCAGTTCTCGGCCAGGGTTTCCAGCGCCTCGATCAGCCGCGCCGGGCCGCAGGCGTAGACGCGGGTGCTGGCGTCCACGTCGGCCAGCAGCGCGGCCAGCTCCATGCGCTGGCCCTGGTCCTTGGCGTAAAGCCGCAGCGCGGGGGCGTGATCGCGCTCAAGCCGCGCCAGCAGCGCCATGTGCGCGCGCGAGCGCGCGGCGTAGTGCAGGGTGTAGGGCTTGCCCAGGGCCTTGAGGCGGTCGGCCATGGCCATCATGGGCGTGATGCCGATGCCGCCGGCGATGAGCACGAAGCGCTGCCCCTCCTCGTCGAGCCGGAACAGGTTTTTCGGCCCGGACAGTTGCAGCTGGCTGCCCGGCTGCAGCGTGTCGCAGAAAAAGCGTGAACCGCCGCGGCCTTCGTCCTCGCGCTGCACGACGACCTGCAGGGTGTCGCACGCGCCGTTCGGGTTGTTTTGGCCGTTCTTGTCGTTCGGGCCGGCCGGGCCGCACAGCGAGTATTTGCGGCGAAAGCCGCCGGCGATCAAGTCCACGTGGGCGCCGGCGCTCCAGGCCGGCAGGGGCTCGCCCGTGGCGCTGGCCAGCACCAGGCGCCACAGGCCCTGGCCTTCCTGGTGCTTTTCACGCACCACGACGGGGCGGGCGATGCTGTCCTTGGCGGGTGGGCCGATGTAGAACGGCGCGGGCTCGGGCATGGCTTGCGCCAGGCGCTCGGGGTTGCGCGCCGGATCCCATTCGACCCACAGCGCGTCGGGGCCGCGAAACGAGGTGTTGGGCAGGTAGCCGGGCGTCTGGCCGGGCACCAGGCGCATGTGCGGCAGGCGGCGCACGAATTCTTCGAGGAAGACGCGCATTTGCATGCGGCCGATGTTCTTGCCCATGCACTGGTGCGCGCCGTAGCCAAAGCTCAGGTGCTCGACGGCGGCCTCGCGGTACAGATCGACCTCGCCAGGGTTTTCAAAATGGCGCGGGTCGAAGTTGGCCGAGGCCTGCAGCAGCAGCAGCTTGCCGCCTTTGGGAATGGGCACGCCGCCGACGACGGCATCGGCCGTGGCCACGCGCCGCCAGGCGATGATGGAGCCGGCCACGCGCAGGCATTCTTCGACGGCGTTGGGGATCAGCGCCGGGTTGTCGCACAGGGCCTGCCAGGCGTTGCGCTGCGTGAGCAGCGTCATGAAGGCGTTGGCTGTGGCGTTGGAGGTGGTCTCGTGCGCGGCGGCCAGGATGGCCATCATCATCGAGCGCAGGTAGGACATGGGCACTACATCCGGGTGCTTGCGGTGCTGGGCGATGGTTTCGTACATCCAGCCCTGGCCCTGGCCTTCGGACTGGGCCAGCATGTCGTCAAGGATGCGCTGCGCAGTGGCCCAGAACTGGCCGACGTTTTCGGCGATGTCGATTTGCTCCTGGGGCGTGGGCCGGCCCCAGGTGTTGAGCGTGTGCGCGGCGGCAAATTGCTGCAGTTGCTGCACGCCTTCGTCGGACACGCCCAGGAACTTGAGCGCCACGGCCAGCGGGATTTCATAGAACATCTCGCCGACCAGATCGGCGCGGCCCTTGTCGATGAAGCGATCCATGTACTGGCGCGCCAGCGAGCGCACCATGGGCTCGAAATGGATCAACCGCTCCGGCAGAAAGGCGTCGAGCAGCAGGCGGCGGCGCTCCATGTGGTCGGGTTCGTCCTCGTTGACCATGGTGCGGCTCATGGCGTAGCCATAGCGCTGCAGGATGGCGCTGACCTCGGGCGTGGGCGGGGTGATCTTCTCCAGCGCATTGGCCGGGGAGAACAGCAGGTTGTCGCGGAACACGGCCTTGACGTCCGCATAGCGCGTGACCACCCAATAGCCCAGTTGGGGGCTCCAGAACACGGGCTCTTGCTCGCGGGCCCAGCGCACGTAATCGGCCGGGTGCTGCTGGTAGGCGGCGCTGAAGGGGTCAAACTGTGCGGCCTGGGCACTGACGGGGCAGCCATTGGGCGCCAGCGCGGCAGTGTGGGCAGCGCCACTCAATGGGCAGCCGGTGGCTGCCTGGGGTTGGGAGGTGCTGGGCATGGGCGTGGGTCGTGGGTCGTTGTGGCGTTCTCTGGGGCGCTGGCATGGCCATGTGGGCCTGCCAGCGCCATCCAGCGCAATCCATCAGTCCAGCGAGATGCCCAGATCGCGGATCAGCTGGTGCCAGCGCGTGGTTTCGCTTTCCAGCAAGGCGGCATATTCCTCGGGCGTGTTGCCCACCGGCTCGATGCCGAACTCGATGAGCTTTTTCTCAACCTGGGGGTCGCGAATGGTTTCGACCACGGCGCGGTTGAGCGCGGCGATGGTGTCCTTGGGCGTGGCGGCTGGCACGGCCAGGCCGACCAGTGCGGCGGCCTCAACGCCTTGCAGGCCCAGCTCGGCGAAGGTCGGCACCTCGGGCAGCTGGGCCAGGCGCTGCGAGTGCGCCACGGCCAGCGGGCGCACTTTGCCGCTGCGGATGAAGCCCGCGCCAGCGGCCAGGTCCACCATCATCGCCGGCACCTGGCCGCTGGCCACGTCCGACAGGGCGGGGGCAGCGCCACGGTAGGGCGCGTGCGTCATGTCCAGTTTGGCCTGAGTGCGAAACAGCTCCATGGCCAGGTGGTGCGGGCTGCCCGCGCCGGCCGAGGCGTAGTTGAAGCCATTGGCGCTGTTCTTGACCAGCGCGGTGAATTCGGCCAAGTCCTTGGCGGGCAGCTCGGGAGAGGTCACCAGAATCATCGGGAAGCGCCCCATCAGCGTGACCGGGGCCAGATCCTTCACGTCGTAGACCAGCTTTTGGTAGAGCGCCGGGTTGAACACCAGCGTGCCGTTGTCGGCCGAGACCATGGTGTGGCCGTCGGCCGCAGCGCGCGCGGCCTCGGACGCGGCAATGCCGGTGTTGCCGCCGGGCTTGTTCTCCACCACCACGGCCTGGTCGATGCGGGTAGAGAGGCTTTGCCCGATGGTGCGGGCCAGGAAGTCCGAGCCGCCGCCGGCCGGGTAGGGCACCAGCCAGCGCAGCGACTGGCTGGGCCAGTCAGCGGCGGCCGAGGGCATCGGCTGAAGCAAGGGGGCGGCCAGGCAAAGGGCGGCAAACAGTTTTTTCATGGTGTTTTTCCTTGTGGTGAAGCAGGTGGGGGGACGCCGGCAGGGCGCTTGGCCTGCAAGCGGGGCACAGCCTTTGCAGGTGTGTGCAAGCATCAAGAAGGCTTGGTCGAAGCGGGCGCGCCGGCACCGAAAACCCCTCGCCATGGCAATGCCCTGGCGAGGGGTTGGAGTGCATCTGGGCTGTGCGTGGCTGTCGCAATCGGCCCTTTGCCCTTTGAACAGGTTCTTATGCTTTGCGTAAAGCATATACGCAAGGCGTAATTTTTGCCTGCGTGTTTACCCCGATAGAATGGCCTGCGCCTTGCGTTGATTTGGCCCTTTTGCCCTGCCATGCCAGCTTCTTCATCCCCTCGCAATCCAGCGACCGCAGCGCCGACGTCGCGCCATCGGCGCCAGCGCGTGCAGGCTGCGCAGACCGGCATGGATGTGCTCAAGGGCCTGGCCGAGCTCGATGGCCGCGCCAGCCTGACGGCGCTGTCGCAGCATGTGCAGCTGCCGCTGGCCAAGGTGCACCGCTATCTGATGAGCATGGTCGAGGCCGAGCTGGTGGCCCAGGATCCGGCCTCGCAGCAGTACTACCTGGGCGCGCAGGCCATCCGCATCGGCCTGGCGGCCATGCGCCAGGCCGATCCCATTCGCCTGGCCGAGCCGGCCTTGCTGCGCCTGCGCGAAACGCTGGCCGTGACTTGCTTCATCGCTGTGATGGGCAACCAGGGCCCGACCATCGTGCGCTTCGAGGAGCCCAGCCTGCCGGTGACCGTGAACGTGCGCGCCGGCTCGGTGCTGTCGCTGCTGTGGTCGGCCACGGGACGGGTATTTCTGTCGCATCTGAACGATGCCGCCATGGATCGCATGGCCGAGGCAGAGCTGCGCCGCTGCACGCCACAGCAACGCAGCCAGCTGGCGCCCAGTCGCCCGCTGCAGGCGCTGCGCGCCGAGCTGGGCCGAGCGCCGTGCTTGGCCGTGCGCGACACCAATCTGCCAGGCATCAGCGCCGTGGCCGCGCCCATTCGCGACCACGGCGGCAAGGTCGTGGCCGTGCTCACGGCGCTGGGCGCCAGCGGCGGCTTCGATGCCGGGCTGGACGGCCCCATCGCCCAGGCCGTGCAGCGCGAGGCCCAGGCCGTCAGCCGCGCGCTGGGCTGGGTATGAGCGCCAGCTCAGCGCGCGCGCCCAAGGGCTTGACAGGCTCGCTACACTGATTCTTTTGGTTTTTGGCTTTTGGCGGCTGCCCTGCGCGGGCGGCCGTTGTTTCTAGGACTTGTGTACCCATGGCGTTGATCCCCACCACCATCCTGACTGGCTTTCTCGGCGCGGGAAAAACCACCTTGCTCAATCGTGTGCTGCAGGAGTCGCACGGCCAGCGCATTGCCGTGATCGAGAACGAGTTCGGCGAGGAGAACATCGACAACGAAATCCTGGTGCGTGAGGGGCAAGAGCAAATCGTGCAGATGAGCAATGGCTGCATTTGCTGCACGATCCGCGAAGACTTGCGCAGCACCCTCAGCGATCTGGCGGCCAAGCGGCGCAGCGGGGCGCTGGCATTCGATCGCGTCATCATCGAAACCACGGGCGTGGCCGACCCCGGGCCGGTGATCCAGACCTTCTTCATGGACGACGAAGTGGCCGAGCAGTACCTGGTTGACAGTGTGATCACCCTGGTCGATGCCAAGCATGCGCAGCAGCAACTCGACGACCGTCAAGAGGCGCGCCGCCAGGTTGGCTTTGCCGACCGCATCTTTCTGAGCAAGACCGACTTGATCGACGCGCCGCAGCGCCAGGCCTTGGTGCAGCGCTTGCAGCGCATCAACCCGCGCGCGCAGATCAGCGTGGCGCACTTTGGCCAGGTGCCACTGGAGCAGGTGCTGGATGTGCGCGGCTTCAACCTCAATGCCAAGCTGGATCTGGAGCCGGCGCTGCTGGATCCTGGCGCGTCAGAGCATGCGCATGAGCACAGTCACGGGCACCACCATTGCGATGGGCACGGCCATGAACATGGCGAGCACGAGTGCTGCGATGGACACGCGCACCATGAGCACGGTCATGGCGCACAGTGCAACCACCCCAGCCACCATCACCATGACGACGACGTCAAGAGCTTCGTCTACCGCGCCACGCGGCCTTTCGACCCCGCGCGGCTGGAGGATTTTCTGGGCGCCATCGTCAACGTCTACGGCCCCAAGATGCTGCGCTACAAGGGCGTGCTGGACATGGCCGGCACGCAGCGCAAGGTGATCTTCCAGGGCGTGCACCAGCTCATGGGCAGTGACCTGGGGCCGGTCTGGGCCGAGGGCGAGTCGCGCGAGAGCAAGATGGTGTTCATCGGCATTGATCTGCCGCGCGACATCCTCGTGCAAGGTCTTGAGCAATGCCTTGTGCCGCAGTAAAACGCAGGGCAATGCGCTACATTCCAGGGCAGCGCAAAGCGGGCGATTGTGGCTACAATCCGCGCCCGTTCCCAGCCGCACCAACCAGGCGTGGCTGGGGTAAGAAGATCAATGGAGACCAGTGCGGCACTGGCGCCATCGGCCTTCCGGATAGTGCTTGCAGGATGACGGTGTTTTGTGTCCGGTCTGTGTGCCCAGGCGGCAATGCCGTGCAGGGCCTGGCGCCGAGCCATTCCTGACAGGCGCAAACCGGCAGGCTGCCCGGCGCGCAGCGCGCGGCACCAGAGTTAGAAGAGAGAGGCGGTTGAGAAATCATGGCAACTAAAACCACTGCGCGCACATCAGCAGCGCGGGCCAAGCCGGCCCAAACCAACGGCAAGACCGCGGCAGGCAAAGCCGCCAGCGATGTGCAGATGCTCACCGACCAGGATGTGCTGGCCATGCCGGAGGAGGACTACATGAATGCCGTGCAACTGGCGTTCTTCCGTAACAAGCTGGTGCAGCTCAAAGAAGACATGCTGCGCAAGGCTGGCGCGACCACTGAATATCTGCGTGAAGAAGTCTCCGTGGTGCCCGATCCGGCCGACCGCGCCACGATCGAGGAAGAGCACGCGCTGGAGTTGCGCACCCGCGACCGCGAGCGCAAGCTGCTCAAGAAAATCGAGCAGTCGATTGCCAGCATCGATGCTGGCGAATACGGCTATTGCGATGAAACGGGTGAGCCCATAGGCATTGGCCGCCTGCTGGCCCGCCCAACGGCCACGCTGTCGCTGGAAGCGCAGCAGCGTCGCGAGCTCAAGCAAAAAATGTTCGGGGACTGAAGGGCCCCACCGAGGTCTGCCCATGACCACCCAGAGCACGCCGCCGCCAGCAGGAGGAGCTCCGGCGACGGGGTTCTTGTCCAAGATGGTCAGGTTTGTCAGCAATCCGACCAAGGACTGGAAGGAGCTCGACAGCCTGGGCCAGGCAGAGTCCAGCCCCGAAGACGACGTCAATGCGCAGGAATTGCGCGAGCGCATCGAGCGCAAGCGCCGCAACGACTTCATCCGCAAAGAAGAGTTTGCGCACTGGCGCAAAATCATCAATGCGCGCAAGAAGCGCCAGCCGCAGGCGCAGGTGCCGCCCAGCGTGTTGGCCAGGCTGGCGGCCAACAAGAGCGCCTCGGAAGAGGCGCGTGCCCAACCGACGACCACGCTGGGCAGCCGGCTGGGCACGCTGAAGAAGATCAACGAGATCGAGGAGCAGATTTCCAAGCAATGGTGGCAACAGGGCCGGCGTCAAGGCGCCGCGCAAGCGCCATCGGACCTGCAGCAGGAGGAGACGGAGTTTTTGTTTGCCAGCGACAGCCTGTTCTTTGCCGACATGGTGGCCAGGCAGGTGCGCCAGGCGCGCAGCTACTTGCAGGATCCGCAGGCCGAGCATCTGCCGCAGGATCCAGCGCAACAGCAGGCTTGCCGGGACATGGCGGCCAAGTTACAGCGCATGGACGAGGTGTTGGCATTTTTTGAATTGCAGGAGGAGTTTGTGCATCAGGCAGATCTGGAAGAGGCCTCGATACTGTTTGCCAGCAACCGTGTCGCAGAGGCGGAAAAGATTCTGGTTGACGTGATTCGCAAGCACGTCAACGATCCGCCGCAGGAGCAGGTGGACATTTGGATGGCCCTGTTCGACCTGTATCGCGCCGTGGGCGCGCAGGATCGTTTCGACGCCGTGGCGCTGGATTTCGCACGGCGCTTCGACCGCTCTGCCCCGGTGTGGTTTTCGCTGCCTGAGCAGCTGGGCACTGAGCTGGCGCAGCAGCGCGAGGCCAAGCGCCCCTTCTCATGGACTTGCTCGGCCGAGGTGAGCGTGCAAACGGTGGCTGCGGCCTCGGCCCTGCGCCAGCGCGCGGCTTCGCCCTACCAGTTCAACTGGAGCAGGCTCAAGAACATTCAGCCCGATGCCGTGGCCTCACTGGTGCAGCTCATTGGCGAGCTTGCCAGCTTGCAGGGCGTGGTGCAGTTCACCGGCGGCGATGTGCTGGTCAATCTGGTGCAGGAGCGCACGGTGGCCAACGATGCCAGCGTGGCGCGCGATTGGTGGTTGCTGCGTCTGGCACTGCACCGACTGATGAACGAGGCCGAGCAGTTCGAGCTGGCTGCGCTGGATTACACCATCACCTATGAGGAATCGCCCCCGGCCTGGGTTGCGCCCAAAGTTCAGTACCGTGATGGCTCAGCCCAGCCCGATGCAGTGAGCGCGGTCGCGGCCACGGCGGGCGAAGAGTCCGTACATTTGGACATGCAGAAATCCCGCTTGCAGGGGCGCATCGAAGACGATGCCACCGCCTTGCTCGATGAGGCCGTGGCGGCATTGCCGGCTGGCGCTCCGCTGGACATCGACTGCGGCAAGCTCATCGCGATGGACTTCAGCGCTGCAGGCTCGGTGCTGAACTGGGCGGCGCAGCAGCAAAGCGAAGGCCGCGTCGTGGTGTTCAGCAACCTGCACCGGCTGGTGGCGGTGTTCTTCAACGTCATCGGTATCAACGAGCACGCGCGTGTGCTGCCGCGCAAGAATTGAAGCCTTGAACGGGCTCTGAACAGGCTTTGAGCCGCTTTTGCTGCCGCGCCCTTGAAGTTCTGCGGGCCGCCCCTACGTGGCGGCGATGCAAGAACAATTTCATGGCACGACGATTCTGAGCGTGCGCCGCCGCGATGCGGCAGGCAGGATGCAGGTGGCCATTGGCGGCGATGGCCAGGTGACCCTGGGCAACATTGTCGTCAAGGGCACGGCGCGCAAAGTACGCAAGCTCTACCACGGCAAGGTGTTGGCCGGCTTTGCCGGGGCCACGGCCGATGCCTTCACGCTGTTTGAGCGCTTTGAGGCCAAGCTGGAAAAGCACCAGGGCCACCTGGCCCGTGCCGCGATCGAGCTGACCAAGGAATGGCGCACCGATCGCGTGCTGCGTCGTCTGGAGGCCATGCTGGCCGTGGCCGACAAGGACGTCTCCCTGATCATCACCGGCAACGGCGATGTGCTCGAGCCTGAGCAAGGCATCGTTGCCATCGGCTCGGGCGGCGCCTTTGCCCATTCGGCGGCCAAGGCGCTGTTGGCACACTCGGAGCTTTCGGCCGAGCAGATCGTGCGCCAGTCGTTGCAAATCGCCGGCGAGCTGTGCATCTACACCAACCTCAGCCACACCATCGAAGTGCTGGACTGATCTTGACCCTGCCCGCCTGCGCCCTGGCTGCGCTGCCCATGCCTTTTCGCCCCGCCAGGCTGGCCTGCGCGCCGGGCCTGCCAGGCGACGATCCAGACCCGAAGAAAGTGCTTTTATGTCCTCGATGACACCCCAGGAAATCGTCTCTGAGCTCGACCGCCATGTGGTGGGCCAGCAAGCAGCTAAGCGCTCCGTGGCCATTGCCATGCGCAACCGTTGGCGTCGCCAGCAGGTGGCCGAGAGCCTGCGTGCCGAGATCACGCCCAAAAATATCTTGATGATTGGCCCCACCGGCGTGGGCAAGACCGAGCTGGCGCGGCGTTTGGCCAAGCTGGCCGATGCGCCTTTCATCAAGGTCGAGGCCACCAAGTTCACCGAGGTGGGCTATGTTGGCAAGGACGTGGACTCCATCGTGCGCGATTTGGTCGAAGTGGCCGTCAAGCTCGAGCGTGAAAGCGAAATGCGCCGCCTGCGCACCCGCGCCGAGGATGCGGCCGAAGACCGCATTCTTGATGTGCTGATCCCCACGGCCTCGGGCGACAGCGCAGCCTCCGACAGTACGGCGCGCCAGGTGTTTCGCAAGAAGCTGCGCGAGGGTCAGCTCGACGACAAGGAAATCGAGCTGGAATTGCTGGAGCAAAAGCCTCAGCTGGAAATCCTTGGGCCAGCCGGCATGCAGGACATGGCCGAAAGCCTGCGCGACTGGATGGGCCAGATGCAGCAGGGCCGCAGGAAAAAGCGCAAGCTGCGCATCGACCAGGCGCGCAAGCTGCTGATCGACGAAGAAGCCGCTGGCCTGGTCAATGAGGAGGAGTTGCGCAGCCGCGCCCTGAATAACGCCGAGCAAAACGGCATCGTGTTCATCGATGAGATCGACAAGGTGGCCGTGCGCAGCGAGGCCTCCGGCACTGATGTGTCGCGCCAGGGCGTGCAGCGCGACCTGCTGCCGCTGGTCGAGGGCACGACGGTGCAAACCAAGTATGGCCTGATCAAGACCGATCACATGCTGTTCGTGGCCTCAGGCGCTTTTCACCTGAGCAAGCCCAGCGACTTGATTCCTGAGTTGCAAGGGCGCTTCCCGATCCGCGTTGAACTCGATTCGCTGTCGGTGCAGGACTTCGTGGCCATTTTGGCCAATACCCAGGCCTCCATCGTCAAGCAGTACCAGGCGTT
Organism: Vandammella animalimorsus; assembly: GCF_002288875.1. Taxonomy (NCBI): domain Bacteria; kingdom Pseudomonadati; phylum Pseudomonadota; class Betaproteobacteria; order Burkholderiales; family Comamonadaceae; genus Vandammella; species Vandammella animalimorsus. Next base: position 143,179 of record NZ_NTBH01000002.1, read on the forward strand.
GTTGGCCACCGAGGGCGTGCAGCTGCAGTTTCAACCCGATGGCATCGAGCGCATTGCGCAAATCGCCTACGAGGTCAACGAGCGTACGGAAAACATCGGCGCGCGCCGCCTGGCCACGGTGATGGAGCGTCTGCTGGAGGAAATCAGTTTCGATGCCGCACGCCTGAGTGGTCAGAACATCCTTATTGACACCGCCTTCGTCGATGCTCGGCTGGGCGATCTCAGCCGCGACGAGGACCTCTCTCGTTACATCTTGTGAGCGCTGCCGCAAAGGGTTGCTTGAATCTCATAAGGATTTTCTAATACCCTTCTAACTCGTTAATTTTCCAAAAGATTTAGGCCGCCATCCTCGTCAGGGGTTGGCGGCTAACTTATTGATTCCATTGAAAGTAATTGTTTGCCAGACGGCGTCGCCAGAAAATCCTGTTAAAGTGTAATTAAGTGACGTAATCCAGTCATAAAGTGGGCTAGAGTGGGTTGCGTCAGTTCATTTTGGGGTGAGGGTGCGCATACCCGGCGCGGCTAGCAATCATGCTTTTCCAGGGGATTTCGTCGGTGACCATTGATGCCAAGGGTCGGCTTTCTGTGCCGACCCGGCATCGTGACGCCATCGCGAACCAGTTCGAGGGGCGGCTGACCATCACCCGTCACCCCGATGGCTGCCTGATGATCTTCCCGCGCCCGGAGTGGGAGAGGTACCGCGAAAAAGTGCTGGCCCTGCCCGAGTCGGTGCGCTGGTGGAAGCGCATCCTGGTGGGCAATGCCATGGACGTGGAGATGGACGGCGCCGGTCGTCTGCTGGTGCCGCCCGAGCTGCGCCAGGCCGTCGGCCTGAGCAAGGAGGCCGTGCTGCTGGGCCTGGGCAATGTGTTCGAGCTGTGGGACAAGGCCAGCTACGAGGCCAAAGAGGCCGAGACTCTGCAGCAGCAGGCCATGCCCGATGCGATCAAGGACATCACGCTGTGAGCAAGACCTTGCCTTCAACTGCCATGCCCCCGCCAGCGGACCCCGGCGCGCCCGCGGCCTGCGCCGCCGCGCAGCAGGCCGCAGCGGCGCTGGGCCACACCACGGTGCTGCTGCACGAAGCGGTGCAGGCCTTGCTGGGTGGGCCGGCTGCGCCCGGGCCGCGCTGCTGGGTCGATGGCACTTTCGGGCGTGGCGGGCACAGCCGCGCCATCCTGGCGCGCATGGCGGCCGAGGACCGCCTGGTGGTGTTCGACAAAGATCCCGAGGCCATCGCCCACGCCCAGTCGCTGGGCGATGGCCGCCTGCAGATTCGCCACGAGGGCTTTGCCCAGCTGGCCGGGTTGGAGCCCGCCAGTGTGGATGGCATTTTGATGGATCTGGGGGTTAGCTCCCCGCAGATTGACGACGCGCGCCGGGGCTTTAGCTTCCGCATGGACGGCCCGCTGGACATGCGCATGGACAGCAGCCGTGGGCAGACCGTGGCGCAATGGTTGGAACACGCCGAGCAAGGCGAGATTGCAGAGGTGATTCGTGAATACGGGCAAGAGCGGTATGCTGGCAGCGTTGCAAAGGCGATTGTTGCTCGCCGACAGGAGCGGGGGCCTATCACAGGCACCGCAGAACTCGCCGCACTCGTGGCTGGTGCGGTCAAAAGCCGTGAGCCGGGTCAGAACCCCGCGACGCGCACCTTTCAGGCTTTACGGATTTTCATCAATGCAGAGCTTGAAGAGCTGCAGCAAGCGCTGACGGCCAGCCTGCGGGTGCTCAAGAGCGGTGGGCGGCTGGTGGTGATCAGCTTCCATTCGCTGGAGGATCGCATCGTCAAGCGCTTCATTGAGCAGCACTCGCGCCAGCACTACGACCGGCGCATGCCACTGGCCCAGGAGCGCCCGATGCTGCTGCGCGCCGTGGCGCGCATCAAGCCCACGCAGGCCGAGGTGGAGGCCAACCCGCGCGCGCGCAGCGCCATCATGCGCGTGGCTGAAAGAACGGAGGCGCCATGATCGTGCGCCTGAATCTCGTGTTGCTGCTGCTCGTGGTGGGCTCTGCGCTGGCGCTGGTGCGCGTTCAGTACGAGTCGCGCCGCCTGTATTCCGAGCTGGACCGCGAAGTGGTGCAGGCCCGCCAGCTGGAGACTGAATCCGAAACGCTGCAAGTGGCCGTGCGCGCCCAGGCTGCGGCCGCGCGCGTGGAACAGTTTGCGCGCACTGAGCTGAAGATGACGCCTGCCATGCCGGCCACGACGCGCTACGTGCGCGAGCCGGCCGGGCGCAGCGCGCGCCTGGCCGAGCAACAGCGCCAGGCTTTGCTGCCGCAGGCGCAGGAGAGCGCGCCAGCGGCCCCGGCGCAGCAAGGGGGGGGGCAATGAAGCCGAGCGGCAACAGCAACAAGCGCGTGCGCGCCAGCCGCCCTGTGGCTTACGCCACCAGCCCCTTGCTGGCCAGCAAGGCGCCGGTCTGGCGCAGCCGCGTAGTGGTTGTTACCCTGGCGCTGGCCTTCATGGGCCTGGTGGCGCGCGCCGCGCATGTGCAGGTATTCGGCAACGATTTCTTCTTGCGCCAAGGCGAGGTGCGCTATGCGCGCACACTCGATTTGCCGGCCAATCGCGGCAAGATCGTCGATCGCAATGGCCTGATTCTGGCCTCCAGCGTGCCTGCGGCCAGCATCTGGGCCATCCCGGAAGATGTGCGTCAGGGGGGCGGGGCCGATGTGCAAAAGCAGCTGGCACAGTTGGCCAGGCTGCTGAACATGCCGCTCAAGGACTTACAGGCGCGCCTGTCCGATGAGGACAAAACCTTCGTCTGGCTGCGCCGCCAGCTCGATTGGGAGCTGGGGCAGGAGATCATGGCGCTGAAAATCAATGGCATCCATCTGCGCAAGGAGTACAAGCGCCAATACCCTGAGGGCGAGGCTGCGGCGCACATCGTCGGCTTCACCAACGTCGAGGACCAGGGTCAGGAAGGCGTGGAGCTGGCCTACAACCAGACGCTGGGCGGCAAGGCCGGCTCGCGCCGCGTGATCCGCAACCGCCTGGGGCAGATCGTCGAGAGCGTGGGCGACACGGTTGCGCCGGTGGACGGCCAGGACGTGCAGCTGTCCATCGACAGCAAGGTGCAGTTCTTCGCCAGCCAGAAACTGGCCGAGCAGGTGGCTGCGCACAAGGCCAAGGCAGGCAGCGTGGTGGTGCTCGATGCCCGCAGCGGCGAAATTCTGGCGCTGGCCAACTACCCCAGCTTCGACCCTTCGGCGCGCCGCAACCTCACGGGCGAGCAGCTGCGCAACCGCGCTCTGACCGATGTGTTCGAGCCCGGCTCGGTGATGAAGCCCATCACCGTGGCCATGGCGCTCGAAGCTGGCCTGGTCGGCCCCAAGACGCCCATCAACACCAGTCCCGGCTTTATCACCGTCACTGGCGCCAAGCTCTCGGACGTGCGCAATTTCGGCACGCTGACCGTGGAGGGCATCATCCAGAAGTCCAGCAACGTGGGCACCACCAAACTGGCGCAAATGATGGAGTCGCGCTACATGTGGGACGTGTTCGCCGCCACTGGCTTTGGCGAGCGCCCGCAGATTGGCTTTCCTGGCGTGGCCAGCGGCAACCTGCGGCCCTGGAAGACCTGGCGCCCGGTGGAGAAGGCCACCATGTCCTACGGCTACGGCCTATCGGCCAGCCTGCTGCAGATGGCGCGCTCCTACACCGTGTTCGCCAACGATGGCGTGCTGCTGCCAGCCACGCTGCTCAAGCGCAGCCAGCCGCCCGTGGGCGTGCAGGTGTTTTCCTCCAAGACGGCGCGGGCCGTGCGCCACATGCTGATGCTGGCGGCTGCGCCGGGCGGCTCGGGCCAGCGCGCGCAGACCGTGGGCTACTCCGTAGGTGGCAAGTCCGGCACGGCGCGCAAGCAAATCGGGCGCCACTATGCGGCCAACAAATACCGCTCCTGGTTCGTCGGCATGGCGCCGATGGAGAACCCGCGCATCATCGTTGCGGTGATGATCGACGAGCCCAGCGCCGGCCAGTATTACGGCGGCGCTGTGGCTGCGCCCGTGTTCAGCCAGGTGGTGCAGCAAAGCCTGCGCCTGCTGGGCGTCCAGCCGGACATGGACGTCAAGCCGCAGATCATTGCCACCGGCGTGGACGAGGAGGTGCTGCAATGAGCCAGCCGCCCATCCTGCAACAGCCCAGCCAAGCGCTGGCCTGGCTGCAACAGCACCTGGCGCCCGGCGCCAGCCTGCGCGACGACAGCCGGGCCGTGCAGCCCGGCGATGCTTTCTTCGCGCTGCCCAGCCAGTCTGCCCAAGGTCGCCCACTGGCGCGCCCTGCGCAACTGGCCGCGCACATTGAGGCCGCCAGCGCCGCTGGCGCTGCTGCGCTGCTGGTCGATGCCCAGGCCGCACAGGCCTGGTTGGCCGCACGCGCGGCCGGGCAAGCCCAGGCCCAGGCATTGCCTGCGCTGGCGCTGTACCCGCAACTGCGCCAGGCCAGCGGCGAGATCGCTGCGCTTTGGCACGGTCAGCCCAGCCAGGCGCTGGATGTGGTGGCCGTCACCGGCACCAACGGCAAAACCACGCTGGCCTGGTGGCTGGCCCATGTGCTCGGTTTGGCCGGGCGCCCCTGCGGCTACGTCGGCACGCTGGGCGTGGGCATGCCGCCGCAGGCTTTGCGCGACACCGGCCTGACTTCGCCCGGGCCGTTGCTGCTGCAAGCGGCGCTGCACGACATGCAGCGCCAGGGCGCCAGCGCCTGTGCCATCGAGGCCTCGTCGATCGGGCTGGAGCAGGCGCGCCTGGCCGGCACGCGCATCCGCGTGGCCGCCTTCACCAATTTCACCCAGGACCACCTGGACTACCACGGCAGCATGCAGGCCTACGGCGCAGCCAAGCGCCTGCTGTTCGACTGGCCCGGCCTGCAAGCTGCGGTGCTCAATGCCCAGGATGCCTACGGTCAAAGCCTGCGCCAGGCGCTGCTGGCGCGGCCTGGACTGGCCCTTTGGGATTACGCCGTGCAGGCCGATGGTCTGCCGGCGGCCACGGCGCGCCTGTGCGCCCAGGGTGTGCAGTTCGATGGCGACAGCGTGCGCTTCGAGGTGCTCGAATACGCCCCTGCCGCCCAGAGCGCAGCCCAGGGCGAAGTCAGTGCGCCGCTGCGCCAGGCGCAAGTGCGCGCGCGTGTTACTGGGCTTTACAGCGTGCAGAACCTGATGGCCTTGCTTGGCATGCTGCGCGCCATGGGGCTGGAGCTGGAGCAGGCCGCGCAGCTGTGCCGCCAGGTGCCGGCTGTGCCCGGCCGCATGCAGATGCTGGCGCAGCCGGGCAAGCCGCTGGTGGTGGTGGACTATGCCCACACCAGCGACGCGCTGCGCGCCGTGCTGCAGGCGCTGCGCCCGGTGGCGGCGCAGCGTGGCGGCCGGCTGAGCGTGCTGTTTGGCTGCGGCGGCGACCGCGATGCCGGCAAGCGCCCGCTGATGGCCATGGCCGCTGCGCAGACCGCCGATGCGCTGTGGATCACCAGCGACAACCCGCGCAGCGAAGATCCGCTGGCCATCATCGCGCAGATCGAAACCGGGCTGACGCCAGCGCAGCGCGCCGCGGCCAAGGTGTTGCCTGAGCGCCGCGCGGCCATTGCCGCCGCCGTGGCCGCCGCGGCCGCGCACGACGTCCTGCTGCTGGCCGGCAAGGGCCACGAGGCCTATCAGGAGATCAAAGGGGTGCGTCACCCCTTCTCCGATCTGGATGAAGCCCAGCAAGCCTTGGCCAGCTGGGGCAGCGCCAAGAACAAGCAAGAAGAAGGCAATGACGAGAACGACAAACGGGGCCAGGCCCCATCTGGGGTGGCCGCATGATGATGCAGTTGCAACAGGCCGCTGAGTGGCTCGGCCAGCAAGGGCTGGCGCCCGAGCTGCGCGCCGCGCCCGGCCAGGAGCAGGTGGCGATCGAGCGTGTGCACACCGACAGCCGCAGCCTGCGCGCGGGCGATTTGTTCGTCGCGCTGGTCGGCGAGCGCTTCGATGGCCACGACTTCCTGGCTCAGGTGCAGGCCAGCGGCGCGGCCGCGGCGCTGGTGCAGCGCGGCCGCGCTGCAGAGCAGCTGCCCTGCCTGGAAGTTGCCGATACGCGCCAGGCCCTGCTGGCGCTGGCTGGGCAGTGGCGCAGCCAGCTGGCGCTGCCCGTCATCGCCGTCACCGGCAGCAATGGCAAGACCACGGTGACGCAAATGCTCGCCAGCATCTTGCGCGCCGCGCATGGCCAGGCTGCGCTGGCCACCCAGGGCAATCTGAACAACGACATTGGCCTGCCGCTGATGGTGCTGCGGCTGCGCGCGGCGCACCGCATGGCGGTATTCGAGCTGGGCATGAATCATCCGGGCGAGATCGCCGCGCTGGCGGTCGTGGCCCAGCCCACGGTGGCGCTGGTCAACAACGCGCAGCGCGAGCACCAGGAATTCATGCACAGCGTCGAGGCCGTGGCGCAGGAAAACGGCGCCGTGCTGGCGGCGTTGCCGGCCGATGGCGTGGCCGTGTTCCCCGCCGATGATGCTTTTGCTCAGCTGTGGCGCGAGCTGGCGCAGGGCCGGCGCATCGTGGATTTCGGCGCGCCCGGCAGCGCCGTGCAGTTGCGCCGCGCCCAGTGGGGCGAGGCCGGCTGGGCCATGGAGCTGGACATCGAAGGCCAGGCGCTGGAGCTGCAGCTTGGTGTGCTGGGGCGGCACAACGTGCGCAACGCCATGGCCGCCGCCGCTGCGGCCTGGGCTGCTGGCGTGCCGTTGGCGGCCATCGCCCAGGGTTTACAGGATTTCCGCCCAGTGCAGGGCAGGGGCGTGCTGCACCGTTTCTGCCACGACGATGGCACGCAGCAGTGGCTGATCGACGACAGCTACAACGCCAACCCGGATTCGGTGCGCGCGGCCATCGACACGCTGGCGGCGCTGCCCGCGCCGCGCCTGTTGGTGCTGGGCGATATGGCAGAAGTTGGTGCACAGGGGCCGCAGTTTCATGCCGAGGTGGGTGAATACGCCCGCGCCCGTGGCATCGACGGGCTGTGGACGCTGGGCGCGCTGGCCGCACACGCGACCAGCGCCTTCGGCGCGCAGGCGCGGCATTTCGAGTCGCGCGAGGCGCTGCTGCACACGACGGCGCAGCAGGCGCACCTGCCCGCCAGCATGCTGGTCAAGGGCTCGCGCTGCATGGCCATGGAGCAGGTGGTGCAGGCTGTGCTGGCGCTTGACGGCGCAGCCAGCGGGAGGGTCAGCCTATGATGCTGTGGCTCTCGCAATGGCTGCTGAACCTGAGCCCGGAGGGGCTGAGCTTTCTGCGCGTGGTGCAGTACCTGACCTTCCGCGCCATGATGGGCGCCATGACGGCGCTGGTCATCGGCTGGGTGGCCGGCCCGCGCGTGATCCGCTACCTGGTCTCGCTCAAGATCGGCCAGCCGGTACGCGAATACGGGGTGCAAACCCATCTGGTCAAAAGCGGCACGCCCACCATGGGCGGCGTGCTGATCCTGATCGCCATAGCCGTGTCCACCCTGCTGTGGGCCGATCTGAGCAACCGCTTCGTCTGGGTCGTGCTCTGGGTCACGCTGGGCTTTGGCGCCATCGGCTGGGTCGATGATTGGCGCAAAGTGGTCTACAAGGATCCAGAGGGCATGCGTTCGCGCCAGAAGTTTCTGCTGCAGACCATCATCGGCCTGGTGGCGGCACTGTACCTGGCCTTCAGCATTTCTGAAGTCAACAACATGCGCGTGCTGGCGCTGTTTGTGGATTGGGTGGCCTCGGGCTTCTCGCCCAGCTTTGAGCTCAACACCCAGCTGACCGTGCCGTTCTTCAAGGGCGTGGCCTATCCCCTGGGCGTGCTGGGCTTTGTCATCCTGAGTTTTCTGGTCATCGTTGGCGCCAGCAATGCGGTGAACTTCACCGACGGCCTGGACGGCCTGGCCATCATGCCGGTGGTGATGGTCGGCTCGGCGCTGGGCGTGTTCGCCTACGTCACCGGCAATGCCGTGTTCTCGCGCTATCTGCTGTTCCCGCACATTCCGGGCACGGGCGAGCTGCTGGTGTTTTGCGCCGCCATGTCCGGCGCGGGCCTGGCCTTTCTGTGGTTCAACGCCCACCCGGCCCAGGTCTTCATGGGCGACGTGGGCGCGCTGGCGCTGGGCGGCGCGCTGGGCACCATTGCCGTGATCGTTCGTCAGGAGTTCGTGCTGGCCATCATGGGCGGCGTGTTCGTGGCCGAGGCGCTTTCGGTCATCGCCCAGGTGGGCTGGTTCAAGTACACGCGCCGACGCTACGGCCAGGGCCGCCGCCTGCTGCTGATGGCGCCACTGCACCACCACTTCGAGAAAAAGGGTTGGAAGGAAACCCAGGTCGTGGTGCGCTTCTGGATCATCACCATGTTTCTGTGCCTGGCGGGCCTGGCCACGCTGAAGCTGAGGTAAGCCATGCCTGCGCACATGCCGACAACGACAACCAATGCCTCGCCCCTGGTGCTGATCCTGGGGCTGGGCATTTCTGGCCTGGCCATGGCGCGCTGGTGCGCCAGCCAGGGCCAGCGCGTGCGCGTGGCCGATACGCGCGCCGCCCCGCCTGGGCAGCAGGCGCTGCAACAGCTGCCAGGCGTGGAGTGCCGCTTCGGCCAGCCGCTGCAGGCCCAGTTGCTGTGCAGCAGCGTGGGCCACGTCGAAGTTTCGGCTGTGTATTGTTCGCCCGGCCTGGCCCCAACCGAAGTGGCCGCAGTGCGTGAGGCGGCAGCGCGCAGCGGCGTGTTCTTCGGTGGCGAGTTGGATCTGTTCACCCAGGCGCTGCGCCACTTGCGCCAGCAGCACCACTACCAGCCCAGGGTACTGGCCATCACTGGCACCAATGGCAAGACCACGGTGACGTCGTTGACGGCCCAGCTGCTCGAACGCGCCGGCCAGCATGTGGCCGTGGCCGGCAACATCGGCCCCTCGCTGCTCGACACCTTGGCGCAATGTCTGGCCCAGGCCGAGGCCGCAGCGCAGCAAGAAGAAGAGCCGCAGGGCCAGGCGCAACCCGCGCTTGCCGCGCCCTCCGCCGAGCAGGAGACCGGCGCCGACTTGGACGCCGGCCCCGAGGCTGAAGCCGACACCGATACCGACACCGACGCTGACGGCGAGGCACAGCCGCTCGTCGCAGCCGCGCAGGCCGGACCCGATGCCCTGGCGCGCGCGCTGCCACAGACCTGGGTGCTGGAGCTGTCGAGCTTCCAGCTGGACTACAGCAGCGGCTTCGAGCCCACGGCCGGCGTGATTCTGAACATCAGCCAGGACCATCTGGACTGGCACGGCAGCCAACAGGCCTATGTGCAGGCCAAGGCCAAGGTGTATGGCCAGCAGGGCGTGGTCGTCATGAACCGTGACGACGCCACTTTGATGGCCTTGTTGCCCGAGCTGACGCCCGCGCCCGCCGCCAAATCGCCCAGGGGCGGGCGGGCTGCGGCACAGCGCCAGGTGCTGCACTTCGGCCTGCAGGCGCCGCAGCAATGGGGCGACTGGGGCGTGGTTGTGGAGCACGGCATGCCTTGGCTGGCAACCACCGTGGGCGAGGCGCCGCCGGCCGGCCGCAGCGGCCAGGGCCGCAAGGCCCAGGCGGGCGAGTGGTTCGTGCAGCGGCTCATGCCGGCCGATGCGATGCGCATCCGCGGTCAGCACAACGTGGCCAACGCCCTGGCGGCGCTGGCGCTGGCCAGCACTACGGGCGCGGCCCTGGCCCCCATGCTGCACGGCCTGCGCGAATACCGTGGCGAGCCGCACCGCGTGCAGTCGCTGGGCCTGGTGCAGGGCGTGGAGTACATCGACGACAGCAAGGGCACCAACGTGGGCGCTACCGCTGCGGCGCTGTGCGGCCTGGTGCCCGATGCCCGCGCCAGCCGCCGGCTGGTGGTGATTCTGGGCGGCCTGGGCAAGGGGCAGGATTTCTCGCCGCTGCGCGAGCCGGTGCGCCAGGCGGCGCGTGCGGTGCTGCTCATCGGCCAGGATGCGCCGGCCATTGCCCAGGCGCTGCAGGGCTGCGGCGTGCCGCTGGTGCACGCCGATGGCCTGCCCGAAGCCGTGGCCCAGGCGGCGGCGCTGGCGCAGCCGGGCGATGCCGTGCTGCTCTCGCCGGCCTGCGCCAGCATGGACATGTTCCGCGACTACGCACACCGCGCCCAGGTGTTCGCCGACAGCGTGCAGGCGCTGGCGTTGGACGCTGGGCAAAGTCTGGAGGCCTGGACATGAGCATGGCCACACCGAACAAGAAAAGCGGCTGGCTGGGCCGCCTGGGTCTGCGCGGGCGCGAGCCCGATGGCGCGCTGGAGCTGCCGGTGCGCTCGGCCGGGCTGGAGTACCGCTACACCACTTCGCCCAGGCCGGTGACCATCCAGAGCGTCGATCAGACCTTGCTGGGCGTGCTGGCGGGCATTCTGGCCTGGAGCCTGGTGATGGTGTATTCGGCCTCGATCGCGCTGGCCGACAACCCGCGCTTTGGCGGCATCAGCAACGAGTTTTTCCTGATCCGTCACGCCGTCTCCATGGTCGTGGCGCTGGTGGCCGCCATCGCGGTGTTTCAGATCTCGATGGAAACCTGGCGCGCCAGCGCCATCTGGCTGCTGCTGGGCACGCTGGCGCTGCTGGCGCTGGTGCTGGTGCCGGGGCTGGGCATTTCCGTCAACGGCGCGCGGCGCTGGCTGCCGCTGGGCGTGATGCGCTTTCAGCCCTCGGAGCTGGCCAAGCTGGCCGTGGTGATCTACGCGGCCGACTACATGGTGCGGCGCATGGACGTGCGCGAGGACTTCTTTCGCGCCGTCGCGCCCATTGGCGCGGCCGTGGGGCTGATTGGCTTTTTGCTGCTGGCCGAGCCGGACATGGGCGCCTTCGTGGTCGTGGCGGTGATTGCCGTGGGCATTTTGTTCCTGGGCGGGGTGAATCTGCGCGGCTTCTTGCTGATGCTGCTGGTGCTGGGCCTGGCCTTCATGTTCATCATCTGGACTTCGCCCTGGCGGCGCGACCGCATTTTTGCCTACCTCGACCCCTGGGCCGAGGAGCACCGGCTCGGGCGCGGTTACCAGCTCACACACTCGCTGATCGCCTTTGGCCGTGGCGAGGGCTGGGGCGTGGGCCTGGGCGGCAGCGTGGAAAAGCTGCACTGGCTGCCCGAGGCGCACACCGACTTCATCCTGGCTGTGATCGGCGAGGAGTTCGGCCTGCTGGGCGTGGCGGTGCTGATTGCCGTGTTCTTCTGGCTCACGCGCCGCATCATGGTCATCGGCCGCCAGGCCGTGGCGCTGGACCGCATCTTTGCCGGCCTGGTCGCGCAAGGCATCGGGCTGTGGATCGGTTTTCAGTCGGTCATCAACATTGGCGTGAACCTGGGCGCGCTGCCCACCAAGGGGCTGACGCTGCCGCTGATGAGCTTTGGCGGCTCGGCCGTGCTGCTGAACCTGGTGGCCATGGCCGTGGTGCTGCGGGTGGATTATGAAAACAGGCTTTTGATGCAGGGCAGAAGACTCGACGCAGAAGGCCGGGGGGAGAGGGCAACATGAGTGCATCGGGCAAAAGGGTACTGATCATGGCCGGCGGCACGGGTGGGCACATCTTCCCAGGCATCGCCGTGGCCCAGGCGCTGCAGGCCAGCGGCTGGCAGGTGGCCTGGCTGGGCGGCACCGGCGGCATGGAGCACCAGCTGGTGCCCGGCTATGGGTTGGAGCTGCACACCGTGGCTTTTGCCGGTGTGCGCGGCAAGGGCGTCAAGCCCTTGCTGCTGCTGCCCTGGCGGCTGGGCTCGGCCTGGCTGCAGGCGCGGCGCCTGATGGCGCAGCTGCAGCCGCAGCTGGTGCTGGGTTTTGGCGGCTACATCAGCGTGCCCGGCGGGCTGGCCGCAGTCAGCCGCCGCATCCCGCTGGTGCTGCATGAGCAAAATGCCGTGCCAGGCCTGGCCAACCGCCTGCTGGCGCACGTGGCGCGCCTGACGTTCACGGCCTTCCCCAAGGCGCTGCGCGGCGCGCAGTGGGTGGGCAACCCCTTGCGCGCTGAGTTCGCCCAGCAGGCCTCGCCGCGCAAGCGCTTTGCCCACCGCGAAGGGCCGCTGCGCCTGCTGGTGATCGGCGGCAGCCTGGGTGCGCAGGCGCTCAACGACATCGTGCCGCGCGCGCTGGCGCTGATCCCCGCGCAGCAGCGCCCGCAGGTCATGCACCAAAGCGGCGCCAAGCAGCTCGAAGCGCTCAAGGCCAATTACGCCCAGGCGGGCGTCGAGGCCGAATTGACGGCCTTCATCAAGAACACCGCGCGCGCCTATGCCGAGGCCGATCTGGTGCTGTGCCGCGCTGGCGCCAGCACCGTCACCGAGATCGCCGCTGTGGGCGCGGCAGCCTGCTTCGTGCCCTATCCGCACGCGGTGGACGACCACCAGACGGTCAATGCCAACTACCTGGTGGCCGAGGACGCGGCCTGGCTGGTACAGCAAAACGCGCTCACGCCCCAGGCCCTGGCCGAGTTCATCCAGCGCCTGACGCGCGATGAGTTGCGCGCGCGCGCCGCCAAGGCCCAGGCGCTGGCAAAAATGGATGCGGTCGAGCAGATCGTGCAGGCATGCGAGGAGTTGGTCGAATGAAGCACGCCGTGCGCCAGATTCACTTCGTGGGCATCGGCGGCGCGGGCATGAGCCCGATCGCCGAGGTGTTGCACAACCAGGGCTATATCGTCAGCGGCTCGGATCTGCAGGACAGCGCCACCGTGCGGCGCCTGCAGTCGCTGGGGATTCACACCTTCATCGGCCACGATGCCGCACAGGTGGCGCAGGCCGATGCCGTGGTCACCTCCACCGCCGTCAAGGCCGATAACCCCGAAGTCGTGGCCGCGCGTCAACGCGGCATCCCAGTGGTGCCGCGCGCCATGATGCTCGCTGAGCTGATGCGCCAGCGCCAGGGCATTGCCGTGGCCGGCACGCATGGCAAGACCACCACCACCAGCCTGGTCACCAGCATTCTGATTGAGGCTGGGTTGGACCCGACCTTCGTCATTGGCGGTCGTCTGCACAGCGCTGGCGCCAATGCCTGCCTGGGGCAGGGCGATTACATCGTGGTCGAGGCCGATGAGTCCGATGCCTCCTTCCTGTGCCTGACGCCGGTGATGGCCGTCATCACCAACATCGACGCGGACCACATGGAAACCTACGGCCACGACCTGGGCCGCCTGCACCAGGCTTTCGTGGACTTTTTGCACCGCATGCCCTTCTATGGCACGGCCGTGCTGTGCAGCGACAACGAAGGCGTGCGCGCCATCCTGCCCCAGGTCAACTGCGCCGTGACCACCTATGGCCTGGGCGAGGGGGCGCAGGTTCGTGGCGTTGATCTGCGCGCCGAGGGCACGCGCATGCACTTCACCGTACAGCGCGGCCACGGCACGGCCCGCGCCATGCCGGATTTGCCTGTTTGCCTGAATCTGCCGGGCGAGCACAACGTGCGCAATGCGCTGGCGGCCATCGCCATTGCCACGCAGCTGGGTGCGGACGATGCGGCCATGCAGCGGGCGCTGGCGCAGTTCCAGGGCGTGGGCCGGCGCTTTCAGCAGTACGGCGCGTTGCCCACCGGGCGCGGCGGCGAGTTCGAGCTGGTGCAGGACTACGGCCACCACCCGGTGGAAGTGGCCGCCACCATTGCCGCAGCGCGCGGCGCATTCCCGGGGCGGCGCCTGCTGGTGGCCTTTCAGCCGCACCGCTATTCGCGCACGCGCGATTGCTTTGAGGATTTCGTGCAAGCCCTGAGCGCTGCCGATGGCGTGTTCCTGACCGAGGTGTACGCCGCAGGCGAGCCTCCCATTGTTGCTGCCGATGGGCGCTCGCTGGCGCGCGCCATCCGCGTGGCTGGCAAGGTCGAGCCGGTGTTCGTCGAATCGGTGGCGGCGCTGGGCGAGGCCATCGAGGCCACGCTGGCCGATGGCGATGTGGTGGTGTTCATGGGCGCGGGCAACATTGGCGCGGCCGCCGACGATTGGGCCCAGCGCTTGCGTGCCAGGGCGGCGCAAGGCATTGAAGTGGAGTCGAAACAATGAACAAGGATTTGGAGCTGAGCGTGGCCGAGCTGGGCAAGGTGGCGGTGCTGATGGGCGGCACCTCGGCCGAGCGCGAGGTCTCGCTGATGTCAGGCCAGGGCGTGCTCAAGGCCCTGCGCACGCATGGCGTGGACGCGCACGCCTTCGACACTGGCAAGCGCCCGCTGTGGGACTTGCGCCAGGAAGGCTTTGCGCGCTGCTTCATTGCGCTGCACGGCCGTGGCGGAGAGGACGGCACCATCCAAGGCCTGCTGGAGCTGCTGGGTATCCCTTATACCGGCCCGGGCGTGACAGCTTCGGCCATGGCGATGGACAAGGTGCTGACCAAGCGCCTGTGGCAAGCCGATGGGCTGGCCACCCCAGGCTGGCGCCTGGCCGATTCGCCCCAGGCCGTGGCCCAGGCGCTTGAAGAGTTGGGCGCGCCCATGATCGTCAAGCCCGCGCGCGAGGGCTCGACCATCGGCCTGACCAAGGTCGTCAGCAGCGATCAGTGTGAGCAGGCTTATGCGCTGGCCGCGCGCTACGACGCGCAGGTGCTGTGCGAGCAATTCATCGATGGCGAGGAAACCACCTGTGCGGTGCTGCAGCTGCCCGGGCAAAAGGCGCGCGCCTTGCCGGTGATCCGCATCGTCGCGCCCGGCGGCAATTACGACTACGAGAACAAGTATTTCGGCGAGTCCACGCAGTACTACTGCCCCAGTGGCCTGCCTGCGCAGCTGGAAGAGCAGATCCAGCGCATGAGCCTGCAGGCTTACCAGTCGCTGGGCTGCCGCGGCTGGTCGCGTGTGGACGTGATGATCCGCGAAAGCGATGGCAAGCCCTTTTTGCTGGAGATCAACACCTCGCCAGGCATGACTGGCCACTCGCTGGTGCCGATGGCCGCGCGCGCTGCAGGCATCAGTTATGAGGACTTGTGTCTGCAAATCCTGTTGGCGGCACGCTGCGATGGCGCAGCACCTCGGCAACACATGGACGAAAGGGCCGCTGCGGTATGAGCGTAATCCAGCCGCCACCAGTGGATGTACGCCTGATGAACGCCACGGCTTCGCTGGTGTTTTTGGGCGTGTTTGCGCTGGCCTGTGCTGCGCTGGTGGCCTGGCTGCTGCGCAATCCGGCTTTTGCCATTGCGCAAGTGGTGGTGCATGGAAACCCGCAACACAGCAGCGCCGTGAGTTTGCGCGCCAATGTGCTGCCGCAGTTGCAGGGCAATCTGTTCACGCTGAACCTGGCACTGGCCAGGCAGGCATTTGAGCAAATGCCCTGGGTGCGACACGCTGAGCTGCGGCGTGGCTTTCCGAACACGCTGGAGGTGGTGCTGGAAGAGCATCAGCCCGTGGCCATGTGGGACGGCTCGGACACCCAGGCCATGCTCAACAGCTTTGGCGAAGTGTTTGAGGCCAACCGTGGTGAGGTCGAGCACGAGAACCTGCCGCGTCTGGCTGGCCCGGATGGGCAGTCACAGCAGGTGCTGGCCATGTACCGCTATCTGGCGCAGCTGTTGCAGCAGCACCAGCCAACCGCGCAAGCCGCACAGGCTGTGGCGTTGTACTTGACGCCACGTGGCAACTGGCAGCTGTTTCTGGATAACGGCGCGCAGCTGGAGCTGGGCGCTGGCGAGCAGGCCCAGGTTGGCGCTCGGCTGCTGGATTTCATCGACACCTTGCCGCAGGCCCTGGGGCCTTTGGGCGTCAAGCCCGGTGCACTGGAGTATGCCGATTTACGGCACAGCAACGGTTATGCCATCCGCCTGCGTGGCGTGGCCACGCAGCCCGAGGCGCGTGGGCAGGGCAAGTGAGGCCGGGGCATGGGCAATGGATCAACCGACACGAAATGGACACTGGCCGCAAAGGCCTGATGAAAATGGCTAAGGAATACAGAGACGTCATCGTGGGGCTTGACATCGGCACAGCCAAGGTCATGGCGGTGGTGGCCGAGGTACAGGAGGGCGGCCAGCTGCGCCTGGCCGGGTTTGGCGCTGCGCCCAGCAATGGGCTCAAGCGCGGCGTGGTGGTCAACATCGAGGCCACGGTGCAAAGCATCGAGCAGGCGCTGCGCGAGGCCGAGATGATGGCCGACTGCAAGATCCAGCGCGTCTATACCGGCATCACCGGCAGCCACGTGCGCGGCTTCAATTCCAGCGGCATGGTGGCCATCAAGGACAAGGAAGTCTCGCAGGCCGACATCAGCCGCGTGCTGGAAACCGCCAAGGCGGTGCATATCCCCTCCGACCAGCGTTTGCTGCTGGTGGCCTCGCAGGAGTTCGTCATCGACGGCCAGGAGGTCAAGGAACCCATTGGCATGAGCGGCCTGCGCCTGGAGGCCAAGGTGCACATCGTCACCGGTGCGCAAAGCGCGGCCGAAAACATCATCAAGTGCGTGCGCCGTTGCGGGTTGGAAGTCGACCAGTTGGCGCTCAATCCGCTGGCCTCCAGCCTGTCGGTGCTCACCGACGACGAGCGCGAGCTGGGCGTGGTGCTGGTGGACATCGGCGCGGGCACCACGGATGTGTCGATCTTCTCGGGCGGGTCGATCCGCCACACCGCCGTCATTCCGATCGCAGGCGATTTGATCACCAGCGACATTGCCATGGCGCTGCGCACCCCCACCAAGGACGCCGAGGACATCAAGGTCGAGAACGGCTGCGCCAAGGCCATGCTGGCCGATCCGGATTCGCAGGTCGAAGTGCCTGGCCTGGGCGATCGCGGCCCGCGCCTGATCAACAAGCAGGCGCTGGCCGGCGTGATTGAGCCGCGCGTGGAGGAGATCTTCTCGATCGTGCAGCAGGTGATCCGCGAGTCCGGCTACGAGGAGCTGCTGTCCTCGGGCGTGGTGCTCACCGGCGGCTCCTCGGTCATGCCCGGCATGGTCGAGCTCGGCGAGGACATCTTCCTCAAGCCCGTGCGCCGGGGCGTGCCCAACTACGACGGCCCACTGGCCGACATGATTGCCCAGCCGCGCGCGGCCACCGTCATGGGCTTGCTCGAAGACGCGCGCATCGAGCGCACGCGCGGCTACAAGGCCGCCACCAAAAGCGGGCCGGTCAAGAACCTGCTGGCGCGCATTCGTGACTTCATCGCGGGGAATTTCTGACATGGCGCCACCCATTCCCATCCCCCGCAAGCTGTTGCGCTGGTTCCTGCGCAAGCGCGGCCGCCGGCGCTGGCGGCTGCCTACAGATTGCAGCCGCTGGCGCGGCGATGCCGCTTTCAGGCATCGCCACGGCCCCATTCATTTTTGTTTTGGTTTTGATTTCACCCCATCCCCCAACCCGCAAGGAGAAACACTATGAGCATCGAAATGATCGACAACGAATCGTTCACCCAAGGCACACGCATCAAGGTACTGGGCGTGGGCGGCGGCGGCGGCAACGCCGTGCAGCACATGATCGAGAACAACGTGCAGGGGGTGGAATTCATCTGCGCCAACACCGATGCACAGGCGCTCTCGCGCAGCTCGGCCGCGCGCATCATCCAGCTGGGCACCAACGGCCTGGGCGCAGGCAGCAAGCCTGAGCAGGGGCGGGAGGCTGCGGTGCTGGCGGAGTCGGAAATCCGCCGCGCCATCGAGGGGGCCAACATGCTCTTCATCACCGCCGGCATGGGTGGCGGCACGGGCACGGGGGCAGCGCCAGTGATCGCGCGCGTGGCCAAGGAGATGGGCATTCTCACCGTCGGCGTGGTCACCAAGCCCTTCGACTGGGAAGGCCCGCGCCGCATGAAAAATGCCGATGCCGGCCTGGACGAGCTCGAGCGCAATGTGGACTCGCTGATCGTGGTGCTCAATGAAAAGCTGCTGACCGTCTATGGCGACGACATCACGCAGGATGAGGCCTTTGGCTTCGCCAACGACGTGCTGCGCAACGCCGTGGGCGGCATCGCCGAAATCATCAACGAACACGGCCACGTCAACGTGGACTTTGCCGACGTCAAGACCGTGATGAGCGAGCCGGGCAAGGCCATGATGGGTACGGCCAGCGCCTCCGGCCCTGACCGTGCGCGCATCGCCGCCGAGCAGGCCATTGCCTGCCCGCTGCTCGAAGGCATCGACCTCTCGGGCGCCAAGGGCATTCTGGTGCTGGTCACGGCCGCGCGCGGCAGCCTCAAGCTGTCCGAGTCCAAGCTGGCCATGAGCACCGTCAACGCCTATGCCAGCGACGATGCCCACGTCATCTACGGCGCAGCCTACGACGACAGCCTGGGTGACGAGCTGCGCGTGACCGTCGTGGCCACCGGCCTGGTCAACCACCAGCAGCGCCGTCAGAACCTGACCATGGTGCAAAGCACGCTGCGCACCGGCACGGACAACCTGCCCCTGCAAGGCATGCAAGGCATGGTGCGCGGCGGCGGCCTGGCCGGCGGCGCGGCCGTGCCCATGCGCAGCAGCCAGCTCAACAACCTGGCCGTGCCCACGGCCTGGCGCACCTCGCGCGGCAGCGATGCCAGCGCCGCCGCCGCGCGCGTGGACGCCATGTCCTCCAGCGGCATGGACGACGTGGAAATCCCCGCCTTCCTGCGCAAACAGGCCGACTAAAACCCGTGCTTGGTTTGTGAAGGAGGGCCGTCCCCGGCAGCAGCCGGGGACGGCCCTGGCAGGCCCACAGCGGCCAATACCGTTTTTCAATAGAATGCGCGCCCATGCTAGCCCAGAGAACCATCCAGACCCTGATCCGTGCCGTGGGCGTTGGACTACACAGCGGCCAACGGGTCGAGCTGACTCTGCGCCCTGCGCCAGTGGGCACGGGCATCGTCTTCACACGCGTTGACCTGCCCGAGCCTGAGCCCGTGCCGGTTTCGGCCCAGGCTGTATTCGACACGCGTCTGGCCTCCACCATTGGCCGGGAAGGCGCGCGCATCAGCACCATCGAACACATCATGTCCGCCTGTGCAGGGCTGGGCATCGATAACCTCTACATCGACCTTACGGCCGAGGAAGTGCCCATCCTCGATGGCTCTGCCGCTGGCTTTGTGTACCTGTTGCGCAAGGCCGGCATTGCCTTGCAGGGCGCACCCAAGCAATTCGTGCGCGTGCGCAAACCCGTCGAAGTGCGCACCGAGTCGCTGGGCGAGCGCAAATGGGCCCGGCTGGAGCCCTACCACGGCTACCGCCTGAGCTTCGAGATCGACTTCAGCCACCCGGCCGTGGACTCCACCGGCCAATGCGTGAGCTTCGACATGGGCCAGGGCAACTACGCCCGCGACATCGCCCGCGCGCGCACCTTTGGCTTTACGCGCGACGTGGAAATGCTTCGCGCCAACGGCCTGGCGCTGGGCGGCGGCTACGACAACGCCATCGTCATGGACGACTACAAAGTCCTGAACCAGGACGGCCTGCGTTACGACGACGAATTCGCGCGCCACAAGATCCTGGACGCCATCGGCGACCTCTACATCCTGGGCAAGCCCCTGTTGGCCTCCTACAGCGCCTACCGCTCCGGCCACGCCATGAACAACCAGCTGCTGCACGCCCTGCTGGCCGACGAGCAAGCGTGGGAGCTGGTCAGTTTCGGCGACGAAAAACAAGCTCCACAGGGCTTCGCTTTGCCCAGCCTGGCTTGGTAAGCCCAGGCGCTGCGGCCTTTCTGATCCTTTTGCCCCACCTTCGCGCGCGACAGGCAAGTGGGGCGGATGTCGCTCGCCTGAAGCACTGAGATGCAAAACTCCAACAAGCGGTGCGAACATCCGAAAGCGGCGCTTGCAACTTTTTTTTACGTAACAGTTCTTGATGGATTGTGAATTGCTGCATTCCTGCGGTAGCTGATATTTGGCTTTCATAGAATTTCCAGCCACTATCGTTTCTCGTCCGGTGCTTGGTTGGTTTTTCCCCGAGCTCCAGGCAGGGCCATGCATCGCATGCATATTGCAATAACAAGGAGTGAAGGAAATGCAGAGAAGAGTGAGTCAAGTCAAGCGGCGGCGCCTGCCCGCCAGGGCCAAGGGATGGCTGCTGGGGGCAGCCAGCTTGGCAGTGGCCTGCGCGGTGCAGGCAGGCGGAGCCAATACTCAGAGGGAACTCAACCCCGCTGGCGGCCAGCAGCCCCAGGGCGCCGATGGACTGCGCTGGGCGATTGGCAGCAACAGCCAGATTCAGGTCTGGCTCAATGGCCAGGGGCAGGTTTACGGCCCCAACAACACGCCCAGCAGCGGATCTATCTATAACAGCGTGTTCTTGCGTGTGGATCGGGGCAGCGATGCGCAAACGCGTGTTTATCACAACTCCAATGCCAATACCGACGTGGGCTACCAGTTCACGCAAGTATCGCAAAGCGCGGTCTCTGGCGCGGGCACCAGCGCCTCGCCCTGGGCCGTGACCACGGTGCTCAAGCCAGCGGAGGCGGTCGATGCCGGCATCACGCTGACAATCCGTGACGAATACGTGGCCCCCGAGCTGTGGCTCAAGCGACGCCTGTCGCTCTCGGGCCTGCCAGCCAGCGGTGCCAGCGTCAAGCTCTACCAGAATATTGACACCTATTTGCTCGGTGATGATGAGGGGCCTGGCATCGTGCGCACGGCCGCCTGGAACACCACGGGCGTGCCCGATCTGGTCGGCGTGACGCGCAATGCCCAGTTCGAGGCCTTGTGGCATACGCCAGGCTCGAACACGCCGCTTTGGGATCGTTATTTCTCTGGCCGCTACACCTATCCGGGCAACCAGATCTGCTCGGGCACCGACAACGGCACTTCTTGCAAGACCGGCACAGGCGACTTGAGCAATCAGATCGATACCAATACCGCCACCGACAACGGCATTGCCGTGCAGTGGAATGTACCGGCGGGCGCGCCCCAATTTGAGGTCGAATACATGATCAGCTTCGCGCAAAGCGCGGTGGATCTGACCAAGGCCTTTGCCCCCGCAGTCATCAATGCCGGTCAGGTCTCTAAGCTGACGTTCAACATCAACAACCGCACCACCTCGGCCGTCAACGGCATTGGCTTTACCGACAACCTGCCCGCTGGCGTGAAGGTGGCGGCCACGCCCAATGTGCAGACCAACTGCCCGGCCGGCGGCGCCATGGGGGCCTTGCCAGCGGGCATGACGGTCAATGCCGCAGCCGGGGCGGGCAGCATCGTGGTCGGCGGCGCCAGCGTGGCCGCTGCGGCCTCCGCCGGTGCGGAGAGCACCTGCCAAGTGGCCGTGGACGTGACCTCGGACGTGCCCGGCAGCCACACCAACGGCACGGCCAACATCACCAATCTGAGCAACGTGGCCAACTTCGTCGGCAGCCAGGTGCTGCGCGTCAATGGGGCTGCAGCCGCCATTGATGCCGTGGACGATGCAGGAGCGGCCACGGCGGCAGGCGGCGTGGCCGTGGCCAATGTGCTGGTCAACGACACCGTCAATGGCACGCCAGCCGCGCTGGGGGCTGTGACGCTCAGCCTGGTGAGCAGCTCCAATCCAGGCCTTACGCTCGATGTCGCCACTGGCGCAGTCCAGGCAGCGGCAGGCCTGCCAGTGGGCGCGCATACGCTGCAATATCGCATCTGCGCCACCGGCGGCAGCCCGTGTGATACGGCCACGGTGACAGTGACCATCGGAAGCGCCGGGCCAACCAACATCGTGGCCCAGCCCGATCAGGTGCGCGTGTTCGAAGGGGCAACGGGCGTGGTATTGCCCAGCGTGCTGGCCAATGACACGCTGGGTGGCAACCCTGTGCAGCTGGCGCAGGTGGTGCTGACGCAGCGCTCCAGCAGCCACCCCGACCTGAGCCTGGATCCGGCCACAGGCAGTGTCCGCATGGCATCGCCCCTGGGCGTTGGCAGCTACACCTTGGTCTATCGCGTGTGTCATGCCCTGGCGCCGAACTGTGCCGAGGCGACGGTGACGGTGGTGGTGGCCTCGCTCATTGTTGGGCCCTCGACGACGCCGGTGCCGGTCAATGCGCCGCTGGGGCTGCTGCTGCTGGCCAGCGCTCTGGCCTTTCTGGGGGTGCGGCGCATGCGCTAACGCGCCGTAGGGCCTGTGCCTGCTGCCAGAGGAGGCCGGCACAATCGCAGCTTGAACCGCCTATGGGAGGTATGGCCCGTAGGCGGCTTTTTTCATGGAGTCCGCCGCTTTGCCCATGCTGGCAACCTGCACTGCTTTTCCGCCCATCCCAAAATCATTTGTTGCTCGCTGGCTCCGAGGTTTTACACAGGGCCTGAGAGTTTGCAGAGGTTTCATAAGGTTACGGCTACACTATCCGCCATTTCGGCTCTGCTACGGTTGACGGTGCCGAATCCAGTTGCATTTGCAAGGGAGCTTTTTAATCATGTGGATTGGAGTCAGAAAGCGTTTCAGCGCTTCTTTCCGCTGTCACAGAAAGCAGTTGGCGGCGCTGTCGCTGCTGGTGCTGGGCAGCGCGTGGTCAAGCCAGGCTTTGGCCGGGCTGAGCGTTGCTGTTGCCAAGGTGCACGATGGCACCGGCAGCTGTGCATTGGATGCGGATGTCAACAACGGCGTGCTGTGTACCAATGACGAGGCGCGCTACAAGGTGGATTACCAGATTTCGCCGCCGCCTGGGGCGCAGGACAACGTCCGCATCACGGTGAGCCTGCCTGCCACGGAGCCGTTCCGCTTTGCCCCCACCAGCGGCGGCTTGGCCGCCTGCCGCAATGCCACCAGTGCCCTCAGCGCCGATGGCCGCACGGTGGACTGCCTGCTGGCCGGCAGCGGCGCCAATCCGCCCAATGGCCCTATTGCCAACCAGTCCGGCACGCTGTTCTTTGATGTCACCACCAACAGCCAGGCCCAGAACGGCAGCGTGCTGAGCAGCGTCGCCGGTAAGATCGTGTCCGATCAGGATGCCGCTGGCGCCAGCGGTACCGCGCCTGGCGTGACCGTGGTGGCCAAGCCGCAGATCGATTTGGTCAAGCGCTTCATCGACAGGCTCGGGGCCATGGACAAGCCCGCTGGTTGCAACTCCCCCGCCACCGGCAAGGGGGTGGCGCTGATCTACACCGTGGCCTTGAACATCCCGGAAACCAAAGGCCATGAATCGCTGAGACAGGGCTGGAGCTACACCGACGATCTCAGCGGCCTGGGGCCGGACGCCTGTGTATACGAGGTGAAAAGCTACCGCGAGCGCAACGGCAACACCTTCCCCGCTGGCGGCGTGCCGGGCACCACGCCGGTGGATGCTGGCACTGGCTCCTATGCCTATAGCCAGACTGGCAACACGGTCACCGTCACCGCCTCCACCACCAATCCGCCGCTGACTTCGGGCGAGATCACGGCACCCTGGGTGGCTGCGACCAATGCCACGGCGCTGCACTACATCCGCGTCTGGGTCCCCAAGGACACGGTGACCGACAACGGCAACAGGTGCCAGTATTCGCCGAAGAACGAGATCGCGGAGTTCACCGCCCCGGGCCTGTCGGGCGTACCCAACGGCAGTGATGAGCCCGCCAACAACGTGGTGGTGACCAACAACATCAACGTTTGTTCGGGCGCCTTCGAGAAGCTGTTCTACGCCACGAGCAAGGGCCGCTCCGCGCCGCTGATCCACGCGCCCTCCAACCGCATGAGCAATGACATGATCGGGCCGGGCGATTTCATCGATTCCTACCTGCTCTGGAGCAACACCGGGCTCAGTGCCGTCCAGGTTTCGCTGTGCGACCACTGGGACAACCGCAAACTGCGGCTCGACCTGTTCGACCCCTCCGTACACGGGATCTGGGTGCCGCCGCCGAGCAATCCTGCCGTAGGCGCCAACAGCCCCTACCGCTGGAAAAAGCTCCCCACCATCAGCAGCAACACTGATTACAGCCCCGGCTACGCCCACTTCTACAGGGACTCGGGCGCCGCGGGTGGCGTCAGCTCGGCCAGTGTGCAGCCTGAGGATGAAGAAGTCCAGTTCGGCTTCTCCGCCTTTGGCAACGGCGACGAAACGATGCTGCGCGATGCGAGCTGCAACGATGGCGACTCCACGCTGAGCGCCGTCGCCGCCGCTGCCGGCGTGGCGACCACCGGCATTCTGCCTTCCGGCTGGATCACCCAGAGCGCGCTGGAGGCCAACCCGGCGCTGGTGCCGTTCATCAACTCGGCCCGCCTGCTCAATGCCAACGTTCCCGCAGGCGGTCGCGTCCAGATGTTCGTGCACCTGAACACGCTGCCCGCGAACCCGGATGATGGCGCTACCTGGCCCGATGGCAGCATCATCCCCAACTACGGCTTGCAGCAAAGCTCGGTCGCATCCGGCTTCGAGCCCGGCACCCTCAACTGGATGCATTCCAGCCGTGCCTTCATGGGCAATGACCCGAATGCCACACTGCTGCCTTCGAGCAATGCAACTTGCGTTGCCACCAGTACCGACCCGGCCCGCTATTGCGACGATGCCTACAGTGACCGCCTGCGCCTGTCCACGCAGTCTGTTGGCATCCGCAAAGGCATTGAGGGCGTTGACCCCGCTGGAGGCCCGGCGGCCGACAACCCGGTCGTGCCCAAGACCAAGGGTCAGATCGTGACCTACCAACTGTGGCCGCGCCTGGTGTCGAACCAGCCGGGCGTGACCATCGGCAACGACCTGATCCTGATCGACACCATCCCGGCGGGCATGCGCTTTGTCAGTGGCTCGCTCAAATGGGGCGGAGCGCCTGTGCCGGCCGGCAATTTCCATCTGGACGACCAGTCGGCCGCCTTCGCCGCCTCCACCCTCCAGATCCGTCTGCCGAACGTGAATGCCAGCAACCCGGCGGCAGACATCGCGGTGGTCGAGTTCCAAGCGGAAATCATGCTTGATGCGCCGGGCAATATCCCCAATGCCTCGCTGATCAACCAGGTCGAGATCCGTGGCTGCGCCCCCGGGGCCAGCGTCGCGGGCGGCGCACTGAACTGCGTCAACCAGACCGCGGCCCAGCGCCTGGCAGAGCGGCAGGCCACGCGCACTGTGCGCCTGGGCGCCATCGACGGCCTGGTGGTGCAGAAGTCGGTGATTGGCGATGCCCTTAAGCAAATCGGCTCGGGCTTCACCATGGAGCTGCGCTACCAGAACGTGGGCAACGAGAAGGTGGAAGAGCACCGGTTGATCGACGTACTGCCCTATAACGGCGAGCCGCCGCGTGGTGGCACTGGTTTCAGCGGTACCCGTCCCGTGACGCAGGTGCGTGCGCCTGCGGCGAGCGGCTATGCGGTTTATTACACGACCGATCTCCCGACCACCGTCAATACCAACCCCAAATGCTCCAGCAACATCACCAGTGTTACAGGCAGCTGGCCTATGTTCGCGCCGGGCGTGCCAGCAGCGGCTGGCTGTGGCAACAACAGCGGCAGCACCAACTGGGTGCTGGCCACCAATATAGGAGGCGTGAACTGGACGGTGCCGGAAAACACCACAGCACTGCTGATGAAGGACACCACGCCCTTTGCCTCTGGTGCGCCCAGCCGTGCATTCCAGCTCGACTTCGAGACGCCCGGCTCGCGCCACGACGATGTGTACGCCAACAACTTCAGCGGTGCCCACGGCAGCGCAGGCACCGCCGCGCAGGAAGGCACGGGCGCGCGCTTTGATGTGACCTCGAACAACGTGCAGGTGCGCGTGTACGCATCGAGCATCCAGGGCACGGTTTTCGCCGATCCGGACGGTAATGGTGGAACTGCCGGTTTCGATCCGGGCAACGGCGACACCGGTCTGGGCGGCCAGACTGTGACTTTGCAGCGCACTGGCATGCCCGATCGCACCGCGGTGACGGCCACGGCCGCTATCCCGGCTGGCCAGTTCTACAACCCGGTCGATGGCAGCGCCTCCGCCACTGGCGGCCCCGGCCTGTGCCCGGTGCCTGCCGCTGGCCTTGCTGTGGGGCAATACCTGTTCTGCGACCTGGAAGCGGGCCAATACACGCTGGTCGAAACTCAGCCTGCAGACTATGAAACCACCGGCAACAAAGCAGGCACGGCAGGCGGCACGGTCGCCGGCGATTCCATCAGCGCCATTGATTTGCCAGCCGACCACAATGCCACTGGCTATGACTTCGGCGAGCGCTCGCTCACCTCGGTCACGGGCCGCGTCTATGTCGAAGGCAATGGCAACACCAGCGACGATGGCGATGCCACCGACCCAGGTCTTGGCGGCGTGACCGTCACTTTGGTCTACACGCCCCCCGGCGGCGGCGCGCCGGTGACGCTGAACGCCACGACCGAGCCGGACGGCAGCTACATCTTCAGCGGCCTGCCGGTGGGTGCCACCGACGTGCGCATCACCGAGAGCCAGCCTGCGGGTTACGAAAACGCCTACAACACCCCGGGCACCGGGGCGGCCGATGGCGGCGGCGGCGCGCCTGGCACGAGCGACAACAGCGTGATCACCATTGCCACGCTGCCGGCGGGCGGCTCGACGGGTAACAACTTTGCCGAACTGCGCCAGCGCACCTCGGTCTCGGGCCGTGTCTATGTCGAAGGCAATGGCAACAATGCCGACGATGGCAATACCACCGACCCTGGCATCAGCGGCGTGACGGTCACGCTGACCTATACGCCCCCGGGCGGCGCTGCGCCAGTGACGCTGAACGCGACTACCGGGCCGGATGGCAGCTATGCCTTCAACGATCTGCCGGTGGGCGCCACCAATGTGACCATCACCGAAACTCAGCCTGCGAATTACGTGAACACCTACAACACCCCGGGCTCCAACGGGGCAGTCAACGGTGGCGACGACGCTGGCACGACAAACAACAGCGTGATCACCATCCCGACACTGGCCGTGGGTGGCTCGCAGGGCAACAACTTTGCCGAGCAGCGCCAGAGCACTTCGGTCTCCGGCCGCGTCTATGTCGAAGGCAATGGCAACAATGCCGACGATGGCAACACGACCGACCCAGGCATTGGCGGTGTGACTGTCACGCTGACCTACACGCCCCCGGGCGGTGGTTCGCCAGTGACGTTGACCACGACGACCGGGCCGGACGGCAGCTACACGTTTGCCAACCTCCCGGTGGGCGCCACCAATGTGACCATCACTGAGACCCAGCCCACAGGTCACGGCAATGCCTACAACACCCCGGGCACCGGCGCGGCCGATGGCGGCGGCGGCACGCCTGGAACCACCGCCAACAGCGTGATCACCATCGCGACTCTGCCGGCAGGCGGCTCGACGGGCAACAACTTTGCCGAGCAGCGCCAGAGCACCTCGGTCTCCGGCCGCGTCTATGTCGAAGGCAATGGCAACAATGCCGACGATGGCAACACGACCGACCCAGGCATTGGCGGCGTGACTGTCACGCTGACGTATACGCCCCCGGGCGGCGGTTCGCCAGTGACGTTGACCACGACGACCGGGCTGGATGGCAGCTACACGTTTGCCAACCTCCCGGTGGGCGCCACCAATGTGACCATCACTGAGACCCAGCCCACAGGTCACGGCAATGCCTACAACACCCCGGGCACCGGGGCGGCCGATGGCGGTGGTGGCACGCCTGGCACCACCGCCAACAGCGTGATCACCATTGCGACTCTGCCGGCTGGCGGCTCGACAGGCAACAACTTTGCCGAGCGGGGCGCAGACACCGATTTGACTTCGGCCATTGCCTGTACGGTCTCGGGCACATCGGCAACGTGTGAACTGACCTGTACGAACAATGGGCCATCCACGGCGCTGAATGCGACCTGTGGTTTCACTTCGGCCCTGCCTTCGGGCGTGACCGTGAGCTGCACACCTAACTCGCCGCAGGCCACGCTGGCTGTGGGTGAGAGCATTGTGTGCAAAACCAGCCCATTCCCGGTTCCATCCAGCCCGCTGGACGTGCGTGGCGGCACCGGCGCTGACAACGACAGCAAGGGCGGCACAGATCCGGCTGCGGGCAACAACCCCTCGCGCACCACGCTTGGGGCGCCAGCGCCCTCGACAGTGCCGGTGCCGACCCTGGGCCTGGGTGGCGTGCTGCTGCTGGCCTTGGCGTTGCTGGTCGCCGTGGGCCTGCGCCGTCGCGTAGCCTGATAGGCTGAGCGCGCTTGAAACCAGGCGGCCCTTATGGGTCGCCTGGTTTTTTTGCGCGCATGAAAACCTGCTCAAGACTCTCGGCGCGAGTGGGCAGTCAATCGGATCGGAATGTTTGATGACTTGCGGGCCACCTCATCTTGGGGCAGAGCCATTCGTAACGAATTTGGCGGCAGGCGCGTAGTTCATCAAACGCCCACAGCCCCAAACCAGCGATCCAAAAAATGCGCGCCTGCGCAATGAGCCCGTTAGCCCGTTGGGGCAGCTCAATGCAGCCGCCTATGGGGGATGGGGCCCAAGCTCATAGGTGGTTTTTCACTGGGCTGCATCATGTTGCTGCGGCGCGCTGTGCCAGTGCAGCAAATCCTGCAAATGTGCCTGCAGCCCGCCCGTGGCGCTGGCAGCGTTGAGATGATCGAAATAGCGGTACCAGCCGCTGGCTTCAATGCCGGCCAGCAGGGCATCGCGGGCTTGGGCGTCGGGAAAACGCCAGATGCCCAGAAAGCGATGCGCACTGGCGTGCGGGGTATTCATGGCGGTGGGCGCCAGGCTCAGCAGCTCAATGCCTGCATCGGCCAGGCCTTGCATGCCCTGATTGATCTGGTTCATGAATGCCTGCCTTTGTTCTGCAGGCAGGGCCAGCCAGGCGGCGTTGGGGGTGTAAAGCTCGACGAGGTATTGCTGGGTCATGGGTCTTGTCCTCCAAAAAATCCAAACGGTTAGGGCCTGTTCACACTAGAGCGTGTTATGCAAGGCAAGCGCTATGGGGCTTGTGCGGGCAGGCTGCGCTGGGCGCGCTGGCAGATGCGGGCCGTGGCCGGGCATGGCGATTGCTGCAGCCATTGGCGGCACAGGGTGCGCACCCACTCGGGCTGGTCCTTGGCCACATCGTTGAGCCAGTTGGCCACGGAGTCCTGCACGTAGCGCGAGGCATCGGCGCGCAGCGGCTGCAGGATGGGCAGGGCGCGTTGCGGCGCTGTTTTGAGGGCGGCGATGTGCGCGCACCAGACGCCACGCGGGCGCAGGGCTTCGCTGGCGAAGCGGCGCAGGTTTTCGCTGGGGTGTTGCGCCCAGGGTGTCAGTGCGTCGATGGCTGCATCCAGCTCTGCGGCCAGATGGGGCCGCAGGGCCAGCCAGGCCCATTCGCGCACGGCAAAGTGCGGGTCGTCGGCCAGTGGGGCGATGGCGGTCAGCCGCTCTGGCAATGGCAGGCCGGGCTGGGCGCCGATCATGAAGCAGGCCCAGCCGCGCACAGTGTCGCTGGGGTGCTGCTGGCAGCGGGCGATGCCATCTGGGCCCAGCGCGGCCAGCAGCGCGTCGGCCACCGCCTGCATGCGCTTGAGGATGCCCAGCTGGCAGGCGGCGTCGATCTGGGCCAGGGCGGTTGCACTCAGCTCTGGCAAGGCGCTGCGGGCGAGCTGGCGTTGGTCCAGGGCCAGGGCTTCGGTCAGCGTGGCGCTGGCGGCCTCGCCGCGCGAGAGCGCCTGCAGCAACTCGGGCGGGATGTCGGCGGCGCGGGTAGCGCCTTTGCGCGCTGGGGCCTGGTCGCTCATGGAGTGTTCTCCTGCATGGCGGCGGCGACTTTGCCCAGCAGACGTTGGAGCTGCCCGCGCTCGGCGCTGCTGAGCGGGGCCAGCAGCTGGGCGATCCATTGGCTGTGTTGTGCGATCACCTTGCGGGCCGTACGCCGCCCTTGGGCGGTGAGCACGATGCGCAGTGCGCGCCGGTCGTGGGCATCGGGCTGGCGTTCGATCAGGCCCTCGCGTTCCAGTCCGTCGAGCAGGCCGGTGACGGTGGCGCGACTGATGCCGGCCTGCTCGGCCAGTACGTTGGGCGCCAGCGCTGCGCCCTCTGCGGCGTCGAGCAGGAACAGCAGCACGAAGCGCCCTTCGGAAAGGCGGTATGGCGCCAGCCGTGCGGCGCAGTCGCGGTCAATGGCGCTGCTGAGTGAGAGCAGCTCGAAGCACAGGCGCATGCTCTGTGCATCGGCCAGATCGTGCTGCTGGGCCTGGCTAAGCAGGGCCTGGTATTTTTTCTCAAGGCTCATCATGCGGCATATTGTATGCGGGCTAATTATCTGTTGGCAAACTGATTGGGCTGATTGGGGTTGTCAGGCACAAGCGCCCGGCATGGGTCTGCACGGCAAAAAAATGGGCAGCCCGTGGGCTGCCCATGTGGGTGGCGTTGCGCCTTGAGCGCTTGCTCAAGCGCCGAGGTAGGCCTTGCGGATGTCCGGGTTGCCCAGCAGGTTGGCGCCGCTGTCTTCGAGCACGACCTTGCCGGTCTCCAGCACGTAGCCACGGTCGGCGATCTGCAGGGCCTTGTTGGCGTTTTGCTCGACGAGGAACACGGTCACGCCTTCGGCGCGGATGGTCTGGATGATCTCGAAGATCTGCGCAATGATCAGCGGCGCCAGGCCGAGCGTGGGCTCGTCCAGCAGCAGCAGCCGCGGCTTGCTCATCAGGGCGCGACCGATGGCCAGCATTTGTTGTTCACCGCCAGACATGGTGCCGGCGCGTTGGTGGGCGCGCTCTTTCAGGCGCGGGAACAGCGCAAATGCGTGTTCGATGCCGGCCTCGATGGCGTCGTTGTCCTGGAAAAAGCCGCCCATTTTGAGGTTTTCCACCACGGTCAGATCGGGGAACACGCGCCGCCCTTCGGGGGAGATGGCGATGCCGCCCTGCATGATTTTGTGCGTGGGCTGGCGGGTGATGTCCTGACCTTCGAACAGCACGCGGCCACTGGTGGCGCGCGGGTTGCCGCAGATGGTCATGAGCATGGTGGTCTTGCCCGCGCCGTTGCTGCCGATCAGGGTGACGATCTCGCCCTGGTTGACGTGGATGGAGACGCCATCGAGCGCCTGGATGGCGCCGTAGTGGGTGTGGATGTCCTCCAGCTGCAGCATGGGCTTGAGCGGTGCGGCGCTGTACGTGGCGTGGGTGGTGACGGTGAGGGTTTCTTCGACGATCAGGCTCATCATTCTTCTCCCAGGTAGGCCTTGATGACGCGCGGATCGTTGCGCACGGCGTCGGGGGTGTCGGTGATGATGGGCTTGCCGTGTTCCATGACCAGAATGCGTTCGGAGACGTTCATCACCAGGCTCATGTCGTGCTCAATCAGCAGCACAGCGACGTTGAAGTCCTCGCGCAGCTGGGCGATCAGGTGCTGCAGCTCGACTTTCTCCTGCGGATTCAGACCCGCAGCCGGTTCGTCGAGCATCAGCAGCCGGGGCTTGGTGATCATGCAGCGGGCGATTTCCAGGCGGCGCTGATGGCCATAGGCCAGATTGCCCGCCTCGCGGTTGGCGTACTGGCGGATGCCCATGAAGTCCAGCCACCAGACGGCGCGCTCGAGCGCATCCTGCTCTGCCTTGCGGTAAGAGGGCAGCTTCAGCAGGCCCTTGAGCATGTTGCTCTCAACCTGGGTGTGCTGCGCCACCAGCAGGTTTTCCAGTGCGGTCAGCTCCTTGAACAGGCGCACGTTCTGAAAAGTGCGTACCAGGCCGTGGCGCGCCACCTTGTGGCTGGGCAGGCCGGCGATGTTCTGCCCGGCCATTTGGATTTGCCCGCTGGTGGGGCGGTAGAAGCCGCCGACGCAGTTGAACACCGTGGTCTTGCCCGCGCCGTTGGGGCCGATGATGGCGAAGATCTCGGTGGGGCCGACGTCGAAGGCCACGTTGTCCACGGCCAGCAGGCCGCCAAAACGCATGCTCAGCTCGCGCACGCTCAACAGCGGCACCTGGCCGCCGGCCATGGCGGCCGGGGCGGAGTGGGAAAAGGTCTGTGCGGTCATTGCTGGATCTCCACGTGAGGGCGCTTGGTGGGCAGCAGCCCTTGCGGGCGCCACATCATCATCAGCACCATGACCAGGCCGAACAGCAGCATGCGGTACTCGGCAAATTCACGCGCCACCTCGGGCAGCACGGTCAGCACGATGGCCGCCAGGATCACGCCGATCTGCGAGCCCATGCCGCCCAGCACCACCACCGCCAGAATCAGCGCCGACTCGATGAAGGTGAAGGACTCGGGGTTGACCAGGCCCTGGCGCGCGGCGAAGAAAGCGCCGCCGAAACCGGCGAACATGGCCCCCAGCGTGAAGGCCGAGAGCTTGATGTTGGTCGGGTTCAGGCCCAGCGAGCGGCAAGCGATCTCATCCTCGCGCAGCGCCTCCCAGGCGCGGCCGATGGGCATGCGGATCAGCCGGTTGGAGACGTACAGCGTGATCAACGCCAGCACCAGCGCCATCAGGTACAGGTAGATCACCATGTGCTGGTTGGAGAACGTCCAGCCCATCATCTGGTGAAAGGTCTGCGCGCCTTCCTCGCTGGCGCGGCGCGTCATCTCATAGCCGAACACGGTGGGCTTGGGGATGCCGGAGATGCCGTCCGGGCCGCCGGTGTACTCGGTCAGGTTGATCAGCAGCAGGCGGATGATCTCGCCAAAGCCCAGCGTGACGATGGCCAGGTAATCGCCGCGCAGGCGCAGCACCGGAAAGCCCAGCAGGTAGCCAAACAGCGCCGCCGCTGCGCCCGACAGCGGCAGAGCCTGCCAGAACGACCAGCCAGCCCAGTGAAAGAGCAGGGCATAGGTGTAGGCGCCCACGGCGTAAAAGCCCACGAAGCCCAGATCCAGCAGGCCGGCAAAGCCCACGACGATGTTCAGGCCCAGGCCGAGCATGACGTAGATCAGCACCAGCGTGGCGATGTCCACCTGGCTGCGCGTGCCGAAGAATGGCCAGGCAATGGCCAGCACAATCAGCAGCAGGCCCAAGACCTTCTGCCCGTTGCGCGGCATGGCCGGCAGGCTGGGCAGGCGTGCATAGCTGAAGATCTGCGCCAGCGAGGGCTTGAGCAGCTGCAGCACGAACACGATGGCGCAGCCCGCAGCCACCAGGCCCCACTGCGAATTCAGGTGTGTTTGGGAGCCCTGGCGCACCAGTTGCAGCCCGAAAATCGGGGTAATGATGATCGCCGTCATGGCGGCGGCGATGAAGGCATTTTTCAGAGCGTCGCGCATCAACATCAGACCTTCTCCACTTCAGGTTTGCCCAGCAGGCCGGTGGGGCGGAACAACAGGATCAGCACCAGCAGGCTGAAGGCCACGATGTCCTTGTATTGCGAGGAGATGTAGGCCGCGGCAAAGGTCTCGGCCAGGCCCAGGATCACGCCGCCGAGCATGGCGCCGGGGATGGAGCCAATGCCCCCCAGCACCGCAGCGGTGAAAGCCTTGATGCCGGCGATGAAGCCAATGAAGGGGTTGAGTTTGCCGATGGTGATGGCAATGAGCACGCCGCCCACGGCGGCCAGCACCGCCCCCAGCACGAAGGTGAAGGAGATCACGCGGTTGGTGTCGATGCCCAGCAGGCTGGCCATCTTCATGTCCTGCGAGCAGGCGCGCGAGGCGCGGCCCATGCGCGAGTTCTTGATGAACAGCGTCAGCGCCACCATCAGCGCCACGGTGATGCCGATGATGAGCATGCGCGAATAGGGCAGGGTGACGGTGAAGCCGCCCATGTCCAGCGTGGCTGCGCCGGAGATCAGCGTGGGCACGGCCTGGTCGCGCGCGCCCTGGCCCAGCGCGACCCAGTTCTGCAGAAAGATCGACATCCCGATGGCCGAGATCAGCGCCACCAGGCGCGGCCCGCCGCGCACCGGCCGGTAGGCAATGCGCTCGACGGCAAAGCCGTAGGCAGCGGTCACGACCATGGCCACCAGCAGCATGGCGGCAATGATGAGCGGCAGCGGCAGCCCGCTTTGTGTGCCAAAGGCTGTGAGCGTGACCAGCCCGACGTAGGCGCCGATCATGTAGATCTCGCCGTGTGCGAAGTTGATCATGCCGATGATGCCGTAGACCATCGTGTAACCGATGGCGATGAGGGCGTAGATGGCCCCCAATGACAGACCGTTGAAGATCTGCTGGATGATTTGTGCAAGTTCAGACATGTAGAAATGGCTCCTGACGAAGCCGGCGCTCAGCGTGTGGCTGGCGCCGGCTTCGGAATCCCTCTTGGGAGGATGGCGCGCGCTGCGGCGGGTGGCGCCTGGCAGGCGCGCGGCGGGGCAATACTAAGGCCTGTTTACAGTTGTTTCTTGCTGCCGTCCTTGTCCCACTGGTAGACGGCAAACTCGAAATTCTTCAGATCGCCCTTGGCATCGAATTCAACCCTGCCGATCGAAGTCTCGAAGCTGCCGGCGTGCAGGTAATTGGCCACTTTCTCCGGGTCGTCGCCCACGGCCTTGATGGCGGTGGCCAGCAGCTCCACGGCGGCATAGGCTGGCATCTGGAAGGCGCCATCCGGATCGCGCTTGGCATCGCGGAAGGCCTTGACGATGTCTGCGTTTTCCGGGCGCTTGGTGAAGTCCGCTGGCAGCGTCACCAGCAGGCCTTCGATGGCCGGGCCGGCAATGGCCACCAGATCCTGGTTGGCCGTGCCCTCCGGGCCCATGAACTGCACCTGCAGGCCCTGCTCGCGCGCTTGGCGCAGCAGCAGGCCCAGCTCCGGGTGGTAGCCGCCGAAATACACCAAATCCGGCGCCATGGTCTTGAGCTTGGTGATGATGGCCGAGTAATCGCTGTCGCCCACATTGATGCTCTCGAACAGGCTGATGTTGACGCCATGCTTTTGCAGCGCATCGCGCACTTGCGTGGCCACGCCTGCGCCGTAGGACTGCTTGTCATGCAGCACCACTACGCTTTTGGGCTTGAGCTTCTCTGCAATGTATTGCGCGGCAAACGGCCCTTGCTGGTCGTCGCGGCCAATGGTGCGGAAGAAGAAATGTGGTTTGATGGTATCGGTCACGGCCGGGTTGGTTGCGCCTGGCGTGATGGTGACGATCTGCTCTTCCTCATAGATCGGCACAGCCGGGATGGTGGTGCCCGAGCAGGCGTGCGCTACGGCGTAGCGCGCCCCGGAATTGACCACCTGGTTGGCCGCCGGCACGGCCTGCTTGGGCTCGCAGCCGTCGTCGATCAGGATGGGCTCGAGCTTGCGGCCCACCACGCCGCCGGCGGCGTTGATGGTTTCGATGGCCGTCAGGGCCCCGGCCTGAATCTGGTCGCCGTATTGCGTGTTGGGCCCGGTCATGGGCTGGGGAATGCCGATCTTGATCGTGTCCGCGGCCAGGGCCGCGCCGCCCAGGCAAAGTGCGGCCGCCGCAGCCAGGACGGGGGTGCGCCAGGAAAGCATCATGCTGAGAAGCTCCTTGTGAGTGTCGAAGTGTTGTGTCGTGCAGGCGGCTGCACAGCTCAATGGCCGGGCCGCAAAGGCAGGCCAGAGGCCTGCCATCAAAATGCCACGCTGGGTGGCAGCGTGGCTGGGGGGCGTATTGTGCTGTGCGTCATGGGGCTTGTCATGGGCAGGATTACCCTAAGAGCTTGATCAAGGCCTGGGGGCGGCGGGCAATCAAGTGGATTTGGGCGGTCTGCCGCGTTGCAAAGCCTCGCCGGGCCGTCCGGCCCGGCTGCGTTTTGCGCCTTGCAGCCCATCCCAAACCACTTGTTGCCCGCTGCCCCCAGGCCTTGACCAAGCTCTGAGCTTGGTCGAAAGCTCTGCATGAACGGCGGAGCGATGGAAGCTGATGTGAGCGGTCTGCCGCGCCCGCAAAGCCTCGCCGGGCCACCCGGCCCGGCTGCGTTTCGCGCCTTGCAGCCCATCCCAAACCGCTTGATTGCCCGCTGCACCCAGGCCTTGACCAAGCTCTGAGCTTGGTCGAAAGCTCTGCATGAACGGCGGAGTGGTGGAAGCTGATGTGGGCGGTCTGCCGCGCCCGCAAAGCCTCGCCGGGCCGCCCGGCCCGGCTGCGTTTCGCGCTTTGCAGCCCGTCCCAAACCACTTGTTGCCCGCCGCCCCCAGGCCTTGACCAAGCTCTGAGCCTGGTCGAAGGCTCTGTGAGGAAGCGGGGTAATGGAAACGGATTTGGGAGGTCTGCCGCGCCCGCAAAGCCTCGCTGGGCCGCCCGGCCCGCCTGCGTTTTGCGCCTTGCAGCCCATCCCAAACCACTTCACTGAGCTTTTCAGCCGGGGGCGGGGGCCGTGAACAGCTTCTTAAAATAGCGCGCTTTTGTTTTGCCCTGGCGCCCGTTTGGGCGCACGGGCCTGCCTGCCCGAGCCTTCTGCCGTGACCTACGCCAAAGAAACCCGCCGCCGCCGCACCTTCGCCATCATCTCCCACCCGGACGCGGGTAAAACCACGCTGACCGAAAAGCTGCTGCTGTTCTCCGGCGCGATCCAGATCGCCGGGGCCGTCAAGGGCCGCAAGGCCAGCCGCCACGCCACGTCCGACTGGATGGAGATCGAAAAGCAGCGCGGCATTTCGGTGGCATCGAGCGTGATGCAGATGAGCTACCGCGAGCACGTCATCAACCTGCTGGACACGCCCGGCCACAAGGACTTCTCCGAGGACACCTACCGCGTGCTCACCGCCGTGGATTCGGCGCTGATGGTGATCGACGCGGCCAACGGCGTGGAGGCGCAAACGCGGCGCCTGATCGAAGTCTGCCGCCAGCGCGACACGCCCATCATCACCTTCGTCAACAAGATGGACCGCGAGGTGCGCGACCCGCTGGACATTCTTGATGAAGTGGAGCGCGAGCTGGGCATGCCCTGCTGCCCCATCACCTGGCCCGTGGGCCAGGGCAAGAGCTTTGGCGGCATCATCAACCTGCGCACGCAAAGCATGACGGTGTTCCAGGCCGGCACCGAAAAGCGCCCGCAGGACTTTGAAGTCATCCCCTTGGCTGAGGCCGACAAGCTGCGCGCACGCTTTGGCAAAACCTTTGACGATGCGCTGGAAAGCATGGAGCTGGCCCAGGGCGCATCGGCCGAGTGGGACCATGAGGCATTCCTCGCCGGCAAGCTCACGCCCGTGTTCTTCGGCTCGGGCGTGAACAACTTTGGCGTGATGGAGGTGTTGGACGCCGTGGTGGACATGTCGCCCCCGCCCGGCCCGCGCATCAGCCGCCTGATCGCCAAGAATGGCGAGGCCACGGAAACCACCATCCACCCCGAGGACAAGGCCTTCTCCGGCGTGGTCTTCAAGGTGCAGGCCAACATGGACGCCAACCACCGCGACCGCATCGCCTTCGTGCGCGTGGCCAGCGGCCAATACAAGCCCGGCATGAAGATGAAGGTGCAGCGCACCGGCAAAGAGCTGCGCCCTACCAGCGTCGTCACCTTCATGAGCCAGCGCCGCGAGGCCGTGGAAGAAGCCTTCGCGGGCGACATCATCGGCTTCACCACCCACGGCGGCGTGCAATTGGGCGACACCATCACCGACGGCGCGAATTTGCAATTCACCGGCCTGCCCTTCTTCGCGCCGGAAATGTTCGCCACCGTGGTGCTGAAAAACCCGCTGCGCACCAAACAATTGCAGCAAGGCCTGCTGCAATTGGGCGAGGAGGGCGCGATCCAGGTCTTCAAACCCGATGCGGGCGGCAACATGTTGCTGGGCGCGGTGGGGCAGTTGCAATTCGAAGTGGTGCAGCACCGCCTGAAAACCGAATACGACGCCGAAGTGCGGCTGGAGCCCAGCCAGTACACCAGCGCGCGCTGGATCACGGCCGAAACCCCCGAAGATTTGCGCCAGTTCGAAAACGCCTACCCGCTGCGCATGGCGCACGACGCCGCTGGCGCGCTGGCCTATATGTGCACCAGCCCCTACGACGTGCGCCTGGCGCAGGAGCGCTTCCCGAAAATCACCTTCCACCCGCTGCGTGAGCACGCGGGGCTGGAATTGCAGGCCGGTTGAGCATCGCTGCCTGCGATTCTCCTGCACGGCCTGCGCTGTGGCGCATCAGGAGGCCAGCAGCTCCTTGAGCGCATAGAGCTGCTCCAGCGCCTGGCGCGGCGTCAGGGCGTCCACGTCCAGCGCCTGCAGCTGGGCCAGGGCCTGGGCGGCAATGGCGTCCTGTGTGCGCGCGGCGTCGGCGCTGCTTGCTCCTGCGGTTTCGAGTGCCATGGGCGGCGGGCTGAACAAATCGGCCTGGGCCTGTTGCGGCTGCTGCTGGGCCTGCAGGCGCTCGAGCGTGGCGCGCGCCTGGTGCAGCAGGGCGGCGGGCATGCCCGCCAGCTTGGCCACGTGGATGCCATAGCTGCGGCTGGCCGGGCCGGGCTGCAGCTCGTGCAGGAACACGATGCGGCTGCCGCTATCGGCGGCGGCCACGTGCATGTTCACTGCATGTGGCAGCTGAGCAGGCAGCTCGGTGAGCTCGAAGTAGTGCGTGGCAAACAGCGTGAAGGCGCGCGTCTTGTCGTGCAGGTGGCTGGCGATGCTGCCGGCCAGCGCCAGGCCATCGTAGGTGGAGGTGCCGCGCCCGATCTCATCCATCAGCACCAGCGAATGCGCCGTGGCGCTGTGCAGGATTTGCGCCGCCTCGGTCATCTCCAGCATGAAGGTCGATTGCGCATTGGCCAGGTCGTCGGCCGCGCCGATGCGGGTGTGGATGGCGTCGATGGGGCCGATGCGGCAGCTTTGCGCTGGCACGTAACTGCCCATGCTGGCCAGCAGCACGATCAGCGCCACCTGGCGCATGTAAGTGGATTTACCGCCCATGTTCGGGCCGGTGATGATTTGCATGCGCGTGCGCCCGCCCATGCGCGTGTCGTTGGCGATGAAGGCCGCCTGCGAGGTTTCGGCCAGGCGCATCTCGACCACTGGGTGGCGGCCTTGTTCAATGTCGATGCAGGGCTCGATGGCAAATTGTGGCGCGCACCAGTTCAGCGTGACCGAGCGCTCGGCCAGCGCGCTGAGCGCATCGAGCTGCGCCAGCGCCGCCGCCACGCGCTGCAGCGCCGGCACGTGCGGTTGCAGCTGCGCCAGCAGTTGTTGGTAGAGCCATTTCTCGCGCGCCAGCGCGCGCTCCTGCGCCGAGAGGGCCTTGTCCTCGAAGGCCTTGAGCTCGGGCGTGATGAAGCGCTCGGTGTTCTTCAGCGTCTGGCGGCGCTTGTATTCGGTGGGCACCTTGTCCAGCTGGGCCTGCGTGACCTCGATGTAAAAGCCATGCACCTTGTTGTATTGCACGCGCAGGTTGGCGATGCCGGTGCGCTCGCGCTCGCGCGCCTCCAGCGCCAGCAAAAAGCCGTCGGCATTGTTCTGGATGTCGCGCAGCTCATCGAGCGTGGCATCGAAGCCGCGGGCGATGACATTGCCATCGCGCACCAGGGCGGCGGGCTCTTCCAGCAGGGCCTGCTGCAGCAGGGCGATGACCCCACCCGGCGGCGCCAGGGCCTGCAGCACATCCTGCAGCGCCGCATGGCCGCTCGCCTCGGCCAGCGCCTGTGCCTGGCGCAGCGTGTGTTTGAGGGCCACCAGCTCGCGCGGACGCGCCTGCTCCAGCGCGATGCGCGCGCTGATGCGCTCGACATCGGCCACGCCCTGCAGCTGCTGGCGGTAGTGCTGCCACAGTGCTTGGGCGCCATCGTCCTGCCATTGGCGCAGCGCGTCGATGTGCGCCAGGCGCTGCATGGCTGCATCGCGCGCGCGCGGTGGGTTCAACAGCCAGGCCTTGAGCTGGCGGCTGCCCAGGCTGGTGATGCAGCTGTCCAGCAGCGACAGCAGCGTGGGCCCGGCCTCACCGCGCAGGGTGTGCACCAGCTCCAGGTTGCGGCGCGTGGTGGCCGGCAGGTGGATCACGGCGTCGTCGCGCTCCACGCTGATGCGCTGCAGGTGCGGCACCTCGCGCCCCTGGGTGTGGGCAGCGTAGTGCAGCAGCGCGGCGCTGGCCGCGTGCGCCAGCGGCAGGGCCTCGGCGCTCCAGGCCTGCAGGCTGGCCGCCTGCAGCAGCTCTTTGAGTTTGTTGGCGCCCAGCGTGGCGTCGAACTGCCAGGCCGGCACGGTTTGCAGGGCGCAGCCGATGCCTGCCTGCTGGCGCTGGCGCAATTGCTCTTCCAGTGCGCTGCTGGCGCCAGCGCTGAGCAGCACCTCGGCCGCGCCGATGCGCTCCAGCCAGGCATCGAGCGCCGCCGCCGGGCACTGCGCCAGGTGCACGATGCCTTGGGTCAGGCTCATCCAGGCCAGGCCGTACTGGGCGCCGCCAGCCTGGCTGCGCGCACGCGCGCCACTGGCCTCGCTGATGGCCAGCAGCACGGCCTCATGCTTTTCGGGCAGCAGGGCACTGTCGGTCAGTGTGCCGGGCGTGACCACGCGCACTACCTTGCGCTCGACCGGCCCTTTGCTGGCTGCCGGATCGCCAACCTGCTCGCAAATGGCCACCGACTCGCCCAGCTTGATCAGCCGCGCCAGATAGGTTTCGACCGAGTGGAATGGCACGCCGGCCATGGGGATGGGTTGCCCGGCGGACTGGCCGCGCTGCGTGAGCGTGATGTTCAGCAAGCGCGCGGCCTTGTGCGCGTCGTCATAGAACATCTCGTAAAAATCGCCCATGCGGTAGAACAGCAGCGTGTGCGGATGCTGGGCCTTGAGCGAGAGGTATTGCGCCATCATCGGCGTGTGGCCGGCCAGCTCGGGCTTGGCGTCGGCAGGGCAGGGGGCGGCGGTGTTCTTCATGGCAGCAGGCGCGGACAGGCTGTCGAGGGATCGGGCGCTGGATTGTAGAAGCGGCGGCCATGCCACGGGCCGCGGCTGCGTGCGCAAGGGCAGCGGCTTGCGGCGGCCCGGCATGGGCAGGCATCCAAGGGTTTTCCCATATATGTGCCGGCCTGAATGGCGCCCGATTGGCTGTATGCTTAAACGCTTTGACGATTTGTTCAACAATTTTGTTGGGCAAGGGGGTCTGCACGAATTCGGCGCCTGGTGCGCGCTGGGGTTCATGCAGAACACCCCAAGAACTGCCATCGTTTCACAGGCGCGTTTTTGGCCATGAGTGACATCATTCTTGCAACGCAGAATCTGACCAAGGAGTTCAAGGGCTTCACTGCCGTGGACCAGGTCAACCTCCAGGTCCAGCGCGGTCATATCCATGCGCTGATCGGGCCCAATGGGGCCGGCAAGACCACCTGCTTCAACCTGCTGACGAAGTTTCTCGTGCCCACGCGCGGCACCATCACTTTCAACGGCATTGACATCACGGGCGAGAAGCCGGCGCAGATTGCGCGGCGCGGCGTGATCCGCTCGTTCCAGATCTCGGCAGTGTTCCCGCATCTGACGCTGCTGGAGAACGTGCGCATCGCGCTGCAGCGCCAGTTGGGCACGCAATACCATTTCTGGAAGAGCGAGCGCACGCTCGATCAGCTCAACGACCGCGCCCTGCAGCTGTTGGGCGAGGTGGGGCTGCGCGAGCTGGCCGATGAAATCACCGTCAACCTGCCGTACGGCCGCAAGCGTGCGCTGGAGATCGCCACCACGCTTGCCATGGAGCCTGAGCTGATGCTGCTGGACGAGCCTACGCAAGGCATGGGCCACGAAGACGTGGATCGCGTCACGGCGCTGATCAAGGAAGTCTCCAAGGGGCGCACCATCTTGATGGTCGAGCACAACATGAAGGTGGTTTCGACGATCGCCGACCGCATCTCGGTGCTGCAGCGTGGCGCGTTGCTGGCCGAGGGCAATTACGAGCAGGTCTCGCAAGATCCGCGCGTGATGGAGGCCTACATGGGCACGAGCGAAGGCCAATTGCAAGGAGCGCACTGACATGACGAGCACCAGCGCAAGCCAGGCGCCCCTGGCCCTGGAAATCAACAATCTGCACGGCTGGTACGGCGAATCGCACGTGCTGCATGGCGTGAATCTGCAGGTGCGCCGTGGCGAGGTCGTTACCCTGCTGGGCCGCAACGGCGCGGGCCGCACCTCGATTCTGCGGGCCATCACCGGCCTGATCGGCAAGCGCAGCGGCTCCATCAAAGTCAACGGGGTGGAGACCGTGGGCATGGCCACGCACCGCATCGCGCACCTGGGCATTGGCTACTGCCCTGAGGAGCGGGGCATTTTCTCCAGTCTGACGACGGAGGAAAACCTGCTGCTGCCGCCCGTGCTGGGCGTGGGTTTCGTGCGTGCGCTGGGCGGCAGCGTGGGCAAAGGCCAGGAGGCGGGCATGAGCGTGGAAGAGATCTATGCCATGTTCCCCAACCTCAAGGAGCGCCGCCACAGCCAAGGCACGCGCCTCTCCGGCGGCGAGCAGCAGATGCTGGCCGTGGGGCGCATCCTGCGCACGGGCGCCAATCTGTTGCTGCTCGATGAAATCTCCGAAGGCTTGGCGCCGGTGATCGTGCAGGCGCTGGCGCGCATGATCAGTACCTTGCGCGCCAAGGGCTATACCGTGGTCATGGTGGAGCAGAACTTCCGCTTTGCCGCGCCGCTGGCCGATCGCTTCTACGTGATCGAGCATGGCGAGGTCATTGAGCACTTCGAGGCGGCGCAGCTGCAGGAGAAGATGGATTTGCTCAACGAGCTGTTGGGCGTGTGATGTCACTTCCCCAATCGCAGCAGGGCGCGATGTGCAAGCATCGCGCTGCGTATTCTTCATTTTGAAAATGGCCTGAGGTCTGTGGCGCCAGCCGTTTTTCATCCTTTGCCAATCTTTTACCCCCTCAAAGTGAACAAGGAGATCGTCATCATGAAAACCAAACTGACTGTGCTGGCCAGCCTGCTGGCCGCCGCGGGTGTAATGGGCACCGCCCAAGCACAGGACAAGGTCGTGATCGGCTTTGCGACCGACATGTCCAGCCTGTACTCGGACGTGGATGGCAAGA
Organism: Vandammella animalimorsus; assembly: GCF_002288875.1. NCBI lineage: Bacteria > Pseudomonadati > Pseudomonadota > Betaproteobacteria > Burkholderiales > Comamonadaceae > Vandammella > Vandammella animalimorsus. The sequence continues at coordinate 185,731 of NZ_NTBH01000002.1, forward strand.
ATGGCGCGCTGGCTGCGCAAATGGCCATCGATGATTTCGGCGGCAAAGTGCTGGGCAAGCCCATCGAGCTGGTCACGGCCGACCACCAGAACAAAGCCGACATTGCTGCAGCCAAGGTGCGCGAGTGGATCGACACGCAAAAGGCCTCGATGATCCTGGGCGGCACCAACTCCAGCGCGGGCCTGGCCGTCAACGCCATCACCAAGGAAAAGAACGTGCTGTATTTGGTCAATGGCGCAGGCTCGACGGCCTTCACCAATGAGCAGTGCGCGCCCTACACCATCCACTACGCCTACGACACCATGGCCCTGGCGCGTGGCACGGGCTCGGCCGTGGTGGCAGAAGGCGGCAAGAGCTGGTTCTTCCTGACGGCCGATTACGCCTTCGGCCACGCGCTGGAAAAAGACACGGCCGCCACCGTCAAGGCCGCTGGCGGCGAGGTCAAGGGCAATGTGCGTCATCCGCTCAATGCTTCGGATTTCTCTTCCTTCCTGCTGCAGGCGCAGACCTCTGGCGCCAAAGTGCTGGGCATGGCCAATGCCGGTGGCGACACCATCAACACCATCAAGGCTGCCAACGAGTTTGGCATCACTGGCTCGATGAAGCTCGCTGGCTTGCTGCTGTTCCTGACCGACATCCACAGCATGGGGCTGGATTCCACCAAGGGCCTGCAGTTCACCACCAGCTGGTACTGGGACCAGGATGAGGCCTCGCGCGCCTGGGCGCAGAAGTTCTATGAAAAGGCCAAGCGCATGCCCACTTCCATCCATGCGGCCAACTACTCGGCTGTGATGAACTACCTCAAGGCCGTTGAGGAAGCAGGCACGCTGGAGACTGAAAAAGTCAACGCCGTGCTGCGCGGCAAGGAGCTGAGCGACTTCTACGCCAAGGGCACGATCCGCCCCGATGGCCGCTATGCGCACGACATGTACCTGGTCGAGGTGAAGAAGCCGGCCGAGTCCAAGCGCGAGTGGGATTACCTGAAGGTGGTCAAGACCCTGCCCGCCAGCGAAGTGTTCTTCAAGAAAGAAGAAACCAAGTGCGCGCTCTGGAAGTGACGCCGTAGCGCGGGGCGCCGGCTTGCCCGGCGCCCTGGCTCTTGTGGCGCGCTTGCGCGCGCCTTAGCCTGCTGATTGCCTCCGCGCACAGCAGGCCCCAGCGATTGTCTCGCGCCTGATCAACCCAGTGCATCTTTGCCATGGATACCATTTTCGGAGTACCGCTGCCCGCCCTGTTGAGCCAGCTTTTGCTGGGGCTGGTCAATGGTTCGTTCTACGCCATTCTCAGCCTTGGCCTGGCTGTGATCTTTGGCCTGCTCAACGTCATCAACTTTGCCCATGGCGCGCTGTTCATGATGGGCGCGGTCGTGGCCTGGATGGCCGCCAACTACCTGGGCATCAACTACTGGGTGATGCTGGTGGGCGCGCCCGTGGTGGTGGGGCTGTTTGGCATCGTGCTCGAACGCTTCTTCCTGCGCTGGATCTACAAGCTCGACCACATCTATGGCCTGTTGCTGACACTGGGGCTGACGCTGTTGATCGAGGGCGCGTTCCGTTCGGCCTATGGCGTATCCGGCCTGAGCTACGGCACGCCTGATCTGCTCAAGGGCGGCGTGAATCTGGGCTTCATGTTCATGCCCAAGTACCGCGCTTGGGTGGTCGTGGCCTCGCTGGCGGTGTGCCTGTTCACCTGGTTCATGATCGAGAAGACGCGCCTGGGCTCGTACCTGCGCGCCGGCACCGAGAACCCCCGCCTGGTGGAGGCCTTCGGCATCAACGTGCCGCTGATGATCACGCTGACCTACGGCTTCGGCGTGGCACTGGCGGCCTTTGCCGGCGTACTGGCTGCGCCGATCTACCAGGTCTCGCCATTGATGGGGCAGAACCTCATCATCACCGTCTTCGCCGTGGTGGTGATCGGTGGCATGGGCTCCATCATGGGCTCCATCGTCACCGGCCTGCTGCTGGGGGTGGTCGAGGGCCTGACCCGTGTGTTCTATCCGGAAGCCTCGTCCACGGTGGTGTTCGTCATCATGGCCATCGTGCTGCTGGTGCGCCCTGCCGGTTTGTTTGGCAAGGAACAATGACAAGGCGGGAATCAAGACTATGAACAAGACATTCGTTGCCGTCGGCTATGCGGCGCTGCTGCTGGCTCTGATCGCCGCGCCCCACATCGGCGCTTATCCGATCTTCATGATGAAGCTGTTTTGCTTCGCGCTGTTTGCCTGCTCCTTCAACCTGCTGTTCGGCTACACCGGCATGCTCTCGTTCGGCCACGCAGCTTTTCTGGGCGGTGCGGCCTACATCACCGGCCACTCGCTCAAAGTCTGGGGCGTGCCGCCCGAACTGGGCCTGCTGCTGGGTACGGCCTTTGGTGCGCTGTTGGGCCTGGTCATGGGCTATCTGGCCATCAAGCGCCAGGGCATTTACTTCACGATGATCACCCTGGCGCTGGCGCAAATGCTGTACTTCGTCTGGCTGCAGGCCAAGTTCACCGGCGGCGAAGATGGCCTGCAGGGCGTGCCGCGCGGCAAGCTGCTGGGCGTGCTTGACCTGAGCAGCGACCTGACCATGTACTACGTGACCCTGGCCATCGTGGCTGTGGCCTTCTTGTTCATCATGCGCATCGTGCATTCGCCCTTTGGCCACGTGCTGCACGGCATCAAGGAGAACGAGCCGCGCGCCATCTCCCTGGGCTATGACACCAACCGCTTCAAGCTGCTGGTGTTCGTGCTCTCGGCCGCGCTCTCGGGCCTGGCCGGCGCGCTCAAGACCCTGGTGCTGGGCTTTGCCACGCTGACCGACGTGCACTGGGCCATGTCCGGCCATGCCGTGCTGATGACGCTGGTGGGCGGCATGGGCACCATGCTCGGCCCCTTGGTGGGCGCGGTGGTGGTCGTGGCCATCGAGAACAAGGTGGGCGAATGGGGCGAGTGGATCGCCTCGCTCACCCAGATCGAATGGTTCCGCTCGCTGGGCGAGTCGGTCACCATCGTCACAGGCCTGATCTTCGTCGTCTGCGTGCTGCTGTTCCGCCGTGGCATTGTGGGCGAAGCCATTGCGTTGTTGCAGCGCAAGCGTTGAAGCATCCCGCGCCCCAACTCCAACCCAACCCCAACGCCCCCGCCGCCTGCATTGGCTGCGGGGGTTTTTCATGGATGGGCGCATTGCACGTGCCGTGCGTGGCCGGATGGCACTCCTACAATCGGCGGCTTTGCCATTGCATTGCCCAAGCAAGGCGCTGTCTGCCGCACTCGCAGTTCTCGATTGCGTATGGCGTTTTTGATAGTGACACCTATTGCACCCTGATAGGAGCATTCCTTTTCGCTCAAGCAGTACACAGCAGCACTTTGTAGTGTGGGAGGCACCGCACCGTCACGCTATGCCGCATACGTGCTCGGCGTTGTAGGTGCGCGTTTGCTGCGGCTTGAAACTTCGATGCGGCTACGCTGATTGTCGGTGCATCCGTGTCGATGGGGTAGCGTTTGGCCATGTCGATCTGTGTGCTACAGCGCCCATGACAGTTGCCTGAAGCGGTCGATCCACTTGACCAGCATGGCCTCTGTGTCGATGCAGTCGGCGAAACCTGCCTGCCTGATCTTGATGGTGCTGGCGATGGACGCTGGTAGCGGAGCCTGCTTGCCATGGTTGAGTTGGAAGTCTGCATAGGCGAAACCCTGGCCGACAAAGTCAGCCAGCCGCGCAGGTGCTTTTAAGCCATGCCGGTGCACGATTTGTTGCCACAGACCCTCCTTGGCTGGCAGGCTTTGCTCCAGTGAACAGGGGCGGTGCTCGCCCGGCTCCATGTCGAATGCGCGTGCGATCGTGGGCCAGACGTTGTGCCAGACAAACTCATCGCCGTTGGTCAGGTTGAAAATTTGTTCATGGCTACTTTGTGAAGTGGCGGCCCAGGCGCAAGCGCGACCGATCAGGTCCGAATCAGTGGCCTGGTAGATGCGTGGCGGCCCGCCGGGGAAATGCAGCGGCTCGCCGGAAGCTTTGAGCAGGGCTGCATATACGGCCAGTGCCGGAACGATGTTCATGTTGCTGGCCCATGCATCGCCGAAAACTATTCTCGGGCGCAGCACTGTCCAGTGCCAGCGGCGTCGCGGTTGTCTCTCGCGCAGGTAGTCCTCCTGTAGCCAGTAAAAGTTAGCGTGGGGATGGCGTGGCCAGGATTCCTTAGCGGGCACAGGCACCTGCGGGTTGATGTGCACGCCATAGGCCTTGCCCCCCTGGAACACGGTGATATGTTGCAGTTCGTGCTCGCCGACCTCCAGCGCTTCGACTACGTGGCGAAGCATGGCGAGATTGATCTGCATTTGCTCTGGATCGCTCCAGCTTGCGATCAGCCCAGGCTTTTCGTGCACAGCAGCAAATACCAGATGCGTGATGCCTTTGTACTGTGCTAGTTGGCGCTGGGTGGCCTCGGCGTCGCGCAGGTCGATGGCCACATGCTCCGCATCCCCGACATCGAACGGCTTTCTCCGGCTGGCGCCTATGCATTGCCAGTCTGGGAGGGTGCTGAAATGCCGCAGTACCGACTGGCCAACTACACCGGAGGCGCCTACCACTAAGACTTTTTTTGCCATGACTGCTCCTTGATTTGCTTTCGTTGCCAACTTCAATGGACAAGAAGATGAAGGAGCCCGTTCTAGCCCTTCCTTGGGCAAGAGTCACGCTGCAGTGCATAAAAGTTTTGTCTTCTGAAAAACTGCGTGAGGGCCGAGGCTGTTGGAGGCTTCAGGTCGGCTGCATAGCGAGGAGGAGAGGAACGGCAGTTTTGGAATACAAAACTATGCTGCATTGCGCAATGACAGAGTCTAGACGGCGCAGAAAAATCGATGCCAGTGAAATCCTTTTGATTTAAGGAGCCTGCTGTTGCCTGCCATCAATACGTCCGTGCAAAAAGCTTGTCGCTTGCTCAAAGCGCTGTCGGATGAGCGCAATGCGCGCCTGGTGGATTTGGCCCAGGCCACCGGCATCGACAAGGCGTCAGCGTTGCGCCTATTGGAAACCTTGGTGGCCGAAGGAATGGTTCAGCGCGATGCGCGCAGCAAACGGTTTAGCTTAGGGCGAGAGTGGCTGGTGGCGCGTGCTGCTGCTGCTCAACGGATGGATGCGCGGCACTTGGCGCGACCTGCACTGATCCGCTTGGCGCACCGTTTCGAAGATTCGGTCATTTTCTCTGAGCTCAGCGGCTGGGAGTCGGTATGCACCGAGTTGCGTTTTGGCACGTTCCCGATCCGGGCCAACTATTTGGGCATCGGTAGCCGGCGTCCGTTGGGCGTGGGTGCGGGTAGCTTGGCGTTATTGGCGGCACTGCCCGATGCCGAGGTTGAGGCGGTGATGCTGAGCATCGCTCCGCGCTTGCAGCGCTATCCACGCATCAGTGTGGATTTTCTCTGCCAGCAGGTCGAATGCACGCGTAAAAGAGGCTATGCGTTGCTGCTGGATGTGGTGGTGGAGCACATGGGCGGCATTGCGATCGCTGTGCCTGACGCTAATGGTGACTTGCTAGGCGCCATCAGCATTGCCGCTTTGAGCGAGCGCCTGATCGAGCGTCGAGATGCCATCGTGGTCGAGTTGCGGAAAGAGGCCGCCATGATCACGCAGCAGTGGCACGAACAGTCCGAACTATCTCGCCGACCCTTTGACTTACCTCACGCTGTCTTGCCATGAAACGCTGGATTCAACGACCACCAGGCTCCAACTGGGGCGATTTTGGCCCTGATGATCAATTGGGACGAGTCAATCTGATTGGCCCCGAGCAGGTGCGCAAGGGGGCGCAAGAGATCCAGGCAGGACTCAGTTTCTGTCTGTCGATGCCACTGGATTTCCCCGGAGGTAGTGTGCTCAACCCGCGCCGGCATCCGCCGCAAAAAGGGCCGACCTACCGGGGCGAGACGCCGTACTTCAATCACTTGCTGCGGGACGATCTGGATGCGGCTGCTATTGATGGCATCAGCGACGATCAGGTGCTGCTGTCAATGCAGTATTCGACGCAGTGGGACTCACTGGCTCATGTGGGCGCGCTGTTCGATGCCGATGGGGATGGAGTGGAGGAGTTGGTTTACTACAACGGCTACCGAGCCGGCGAGCACATCATCGGCCCCGAAATGTCTTGTGCAAACTCTGCCAGCGACCGCGCTTGCGCAGCACATGGGCAGCTCAGCCATGCTGGCGCGCTGGGGGTGGACGCCATGGCCGTCAAGGGCATGCAAGGGCGGGGCGTGCTGCTCGATTTGGTGCGCGTGTTCGGCATGGAGTTGCGTCACGTTGGCTACGACGACCTGATGTATGCCATTGAGAGCGCAGGTGTTGAGATAGAAGCTGGCGATATGTTGGTATTGCGCACCGGTTATGCAGAGCTGTTACTGCAAATGGAGCGACAGCCGGACGTGACGGAGCTGCACCGCCATTGTGCAGCGCTCAATGGTCGTGACGAGCGATTGCTGCAATGGATCACTGACTCACAGGTCGCCGCCATTGCGGCTGACAACTACGCTGTTGAGCGAACGCCTGCCCTGCCCCCGCCAGTGGGGCAGGTCAAGTACCCGTTGTTCCCGTTGCACCAGCACTGCCTTTTCAAATTGGGCCTGCCGCTGGCCGAGCTGTGGTACCTGCGTGATCTGGCTGACTGGTTGTATGCACACCAGCGCTATCGTTTTTTTCTTACGGCGCCGCCGTTGCGCCTGCCGGGGGCGGTCGGCTCACCTGTCACCCCCATTGCCACAGTGTAGGAGTCTGATCGCGAGCCATTCTTTTTTCCACTACCAACAGGAGACAAAGTATGCAGAAACAAACATTTTCTCCGCGCGCCTGGCTGGCCAGCCTGATGGCCGTCTCGGCATTGGCTGGACATGCCTTTGCTTTGGCGCAGGTTTCTGACGATGCCGTACGACTGGGAATGCTGATGGACTTGAGCGGCCCGTACGCCGATATCACGGGGCGGGGCAGCGTGATGGCCGCGCAGATGGCCATTGAAGATTTCGGCGGCGAGGTGCTGGGAAAGAAGATTGAGCTGTTGTCCGTGGATCACCAGAACAAGGCGGACATTGCTGCCAGCAAGGCGCGTGAATGGTTCGACAAGAATCGGCTCGACGCCATCGTCGATGTCACCGGATCCGCGCCGGCGATTGCAGTGCTGGAAGTTGCCCGACAGAAAAACCGTATCACGCTGTTTTCCGGCCCTGGTACGGAGCGTCTGACCAATGATTTGTGTGCCTCCACGCTGGTGCACTACGTCTACGATACCTATGCACTGGCCAACTCCACCGCACAGGCGCTGACGCAGCGCGGAGGTAAGAAGTGGTACTTTCTTACAGCCGACTACACCTTCGGCCATAGCCTGGAGACCTCCGCTTCGAAGGTGGTCAGAGCCAACGGCGGGGAGGTGTTGGGTGCGGCGCGCCATCCAATCTCCACCAGCGACTTTGCTGCCTATTTGCTGCAGGCCAAGACCAGCGGCGCCGACGTGGTGGGCTTGGCCAATGCTGGCACCGACACTGTCAATGCCATTAAGTCGGCCGCCGAGTTTGGGCTGACGCAGGATGGCCGCACCACCATGGCGGGGCTGCTGCTCTACATCAACGACGTACACGCGTTAGGCCTGCCGGCGGCGCAGGGCCTGGTGCTGACCGAAGCGTTCTACTGGGATATGAACGAGGCCACGCGGCAATGGTCCCGGCGCTACTTCGCACGAGTCAAGAGCATGCCCAACATGAGTCAGGCGGGCGTTTATTCCTCGGTGATGCACTACCTCAAGGCCATCAAGGCAGCAGGTACTGACGATACCGAGGCAGTAATGCGACAGATGAAGGCTACGCCCATTGATGACTTTTTTGCTACCGGTGGCCATATCCGCGAAGACGGTCGCATGGTGCATGACATGTACCTGTTCGAGGTCAAGAAGCCAGAGGAGTCCAAGGAGCCATGGGACTACTACAAGCTGTTGGCGACGATCCCGGGCCAGCAGGCCTTCATGCCGCTGGCGGAGTCTCAGTGCCCGTTGGTTCAGAAATGATGGCTGGAGAGGTGTTCATCCGCGGGGGTGGCCACACTGCATTCGGTCGATTGCTTGGCAGTGATCCTCTGACGCTAATGGGTGAGGCAGCTGCGCAAGCCCTTGACAACGCTGGGTTGGAGGGGGCGGCCATTGATGGCGTGCTCAGTGGTTACGCAACTACTCTGCCACACCTGATGTTGGCCAATCGATTTTGCGAGTTTATGGGCTTGCAACCGCAGTATGCCCATGGCTTGGCTTCGGGAGGGGCCACTGGTGGCGTGATGGTGATGCTGGCGACGCAATTGGTGAGCTTTGGGCGCTGCCGCAATGTGCTGGTCGTGGCCGGTGAGAATCGCTTGAGCGGCCAGCAGCGTGACCAAGCCATGCAGACTTTGGCACAGGTCGGTGACCCTGCTGTCGAAGTGCCCAATGGGGCCTCGGTGCCAGCCTACTATGCACTGTTAGCCTCGCGCTACATGCACGAGTCGGGGGTGAACTCCACTGATCTGGCGCGTTTTGCCGTGTTGATGCGCAGCCATGCGCAATTGCACCCCCAGGCACATTTGCGCGAGCCGCTTGATCTGCAGCAGGCACAGCAGGCGCGCGTTATTGCTACGCCGTTGCGTCTGTCCGATTGCTGCCCTATTTCCGATGGCGGCGTGGCTGTGGTTGTTTCGGCTGAGCCAGGTACCGGTACTCCAGTACGCATTTCCGGAGCAGGCCAGGCGCACCGCCACCAGCACCTTTGCGCTATCGATGATGTGTTCGACACAGGGGCAGCGCGCAGTGCACAGGCAGCGCTGGCGCAGGCCGGCTATGGCATCGCTGACATAGATTACCTGGCGATCTATGACTCCTTCACCATCACCTTGGTGATGCTGCTTGAGGAGCTGGGCGTGGCGCCGCCTGGGCAGGCTGTGCGCCGCTTGCTGGCGGGCGATTTCGATACCGATGGAGCCTGCCCGCTCAACACCCATGGGGGGCTACTGTCGTTTGGTCATTCCGGCGTGGCTGGTGGTCTGATGCATTTGGTCGAGGCCTATCAACAGCTGGCGCGACGGGCCGGCAGTCGTCAGATTGCAGGACGTCGGCGAGCGCTGTTTCATGCCGATGGTGGGGTGTTGTCTGCCCATGTCAGTCTGATCCTTGATGCGAGCTAAGTTCCCATGACCCACTGCCGTTTCCAACAAGGGCTGGCAGCGCGGCAAGTGCTGTTGCAGGTATGCCGAGAATGTGGCCAGCACCACGCACTGGAGCGTTTTAGCTGTCCTGACTGCCACAGTCGTGCGCTGGAGTGGCGTGCGGCTTCAGGGCGTGCTTGGGTGCATGCCGTCACAGAGATCCATCGAGCGCCGGCACAGAGCTTCAAGGCCTTGGTGCCCTACACCATCGTTTTGGCTCGTCTTGAAGAAGGCCCGCTCGTTATGGGCCATGCCGATACTGGCTTGGTGATCGGTGAGCCAGTGCGTGCGTCATTCAGGTCTCACGAGGAAGGCGTGCTGCTGTATTTCGTTCGTCAGTGTGCACAGCGAAATAGCCTACTTTCAAATCCTTTCTGATTGGTATTTATGAATCATTCCCTGTCTGCGTTTCTAGCTCCTCGTTCCGTGGCGGTGGTAGGAGCCTCCGACAATATCCACAAGATCGGAGGCCGCCCCATTCACTACATGCGTGAGCACGGCTTTGCTGGCTCAATCTTGCCCATCAACCCTAGCCGGGATGTGGTGCAGGGTCTGCCATGCTATGCGCGTTTGCGCGATGTGCCCGAACCGCCGGATCTAGCGATCGTGGTGGTCGCTGGGGATGCCGCGCAGGAGGCTATAGAGGATTGTGCGGTACTGGGCGTGCCGGCTGCCATCGTGATTGCCTCTGGCTACGGGGAGGCTGGTCCGGATGGGCGTGCGGCACAGGCGCGGCTGATGGCCGCGGCACAGGCGGGCGGTGTGCGCATCGTCGGCCCGAACAGTCAGGGCCTAGCCAATTTTGGAACGGGCGCGATCTCCAGCTTTTCCACGATGTTTATTGAAGCGCCACCGAAAGACGGGCCGGTGGCGATTGTCAGTCAGAGTGGAGGCGTTAGCGCCATGGTCTATGGGATGCTGCGGCGTCAGGGTATCGGTGTGCGCCATATGCATGCAACCGGCAACGAGGCCGATGTGACCGTCAGCGAATTGGCGATCGAAGTTCTGCAGGACCCCACAGTCCAACTACTGCTGCTCTATATGGAAAGCCTGAAGGATCCGGAGCACTTGGCCGAGGCAGCGCGGCTGGCGCGCGCGCGCGGTGTGCCCATCGTGGCGGTCAAAGCTGGCCACTCCGCTGCAGGGCAGAAGGCCGCCGCCTCTCACACGGGGGCGTTGGCCAGCGAGGATCGGGCGGTTTCGGCTTTTCTGCGCAAGCATGGCATCTGGCGCGTCGAAGATGCGCATGCGCTGGCAGCTTGTGCATCCGTCTATTTGCATGGATGGCAGCCGCAGGGTCGACGCGTGGCAGTGCTCAGCAACTCAGGTGCCAGCTGTGTGATGGCAGCGGACCATGCTGAAACTCTGGGTCTGGAGCTGCCCGTGCTGCAGCCGGACACGCAGGCCTGGCTGCGCCAGAGTCTGCCGAGTTTTGCTGCCACCACCAATCCGGTCGATGTGACGGCGGCGTTGCTGACCAACAGCGGCCTGTTTGGTCAGGCCCTGCCTGCTCTGGCCCGTGACCCCCAAGTGGACATGCTGCTGCTGGACATCCCTGTCACTGGCATGGGGTATGACGTTGACCGCTTCGCTGATGACAGTTTGCGCTTCATGCAGGAGTTCGATAAACCGATTGTCGTATCAGTCTGGCAAGAAGAGGCCATGCAGGCCTTTCAGCGTCGTGGTGTCCCGACTGCCGGCCATACCGGTGCGGCCCTGTCGGCTTTGGCTCAACTGGCTAGTCACCACGAGCTGATGCGAAGCAGTCAGCAAAACCCCGATTGGCAGGCTCCGCCGAGCCAGCTGGTTGCAGCAGCCCCCTCTCATACACTCAGCGAAGCTACTAGCCTGATGCTGCTCGGTGGCGCTGGGGCTGGGGCTGGGGTTGCCGATTTGTCGCCGGCGATGTTGCAGTCTGCCGGCTCCCTGAGCTGCGCTGGGCTGCCGATCGTCGAACACCGTCTTTGCCAAAGCGCTGACGAGGCTGTGCAGGCTTGGCGTGACATGGGCGCATCTGTGGCGGTCAAGGCCAGCTCTCCGGCCGTGCCGCACAAGAGTGAGCATGGCCTGGTGGCGCTCGATTGCAACAGCGAGGCCGCTGTGCGGGCCGCGTTTGAAGCACAAACTCAGACCCTGATTCGTTTGGGAGCCCCGTGTGAAGGAGTGCTGGTGGCCCGCATGGTAAAGGGTCAGCGTGAAATGATGCTGGGCGCGCACTGGGATCCGGTGTTTGGTGCGACTGTGCTGATCGGTGACGGTGGCAAGTATGTTGAAAGTCTGCGGGACACTCAGCTGCTGATCGCACCGTGCAGTATGGATGAAGTGCTGTACGCCATCTCGCGCTTGCGTATCGCGTCGGTGCTGCAAGGGGTGCGTGGCGAATCACCGATCGACTTGCTGGCATTGGCGCACAGCGCAGTGGCGCTGGGGCAGTGGGTGACTGAGGCCCATGGCCGCATCCAATCCGTGGATCTGAATCCAGTCATGGCCAGTGCTAATGGCGTTACGGTTGTGGACGCCTTGGTCGTCGTACAGGCCGCTGGGGCAGGAAGCTGACACGGATTGCCTCATCACGCGATTGGCTGATCTCAGCTTCTTCGACCAAAGCATCGGCGATATAGCGGCCAACAGGCAAGGTGTTTGGGCATTGTTGAGATTCAGGTAACGGCGGGTCTTGGCTTTTCCTGTCAAGTAAAGCAGTCGAAGGCTGTAGAGATGCATGGCGCTGCTGCACGTGCATCGCATCCATAAAATCGATGCCTTCCTGAACTTCAGACTTCCCCATGCCTGCTGCCTCCGGCCATCATAGTCTCAGCGATTTCGACTACGCGCTGCCCGAGCAGCTCATCGCCCACCACCCCGCAGCGCAGCGCAGCGCGGCGCGTTTGCTTGATGGGCGCAGCTGGCCGCCGGTCGATCGCGTGTTCCACCAATTGCCCAGCCTGCTGCGGGCTGGCGACCTGCTGGTGTTCAACGACACCAAGGTCGTCAAAGCGCGGCTGTTCGGCCACAAGGCCAGCGGTGGTCGGCTGGAAATCCTCGTCGAGCGCGTGCTGCACGGAGACGAAGTGGCCGTGCACTTGCGCGTGAGCAAAAAGCCTGCCGTCGGCGCGTTGCTGCACTTTGCCGGCGGCCGCGAGCAAGGCGGCTTCGATGCCCAGCTGCTGGGCCGCTACCCAGACGAGCAGGGGCCGCTGTTTCGCCTGCGCCTCTTGGCGCCGCCCGGCCAGAGCGCCTGGGATTTGATGGAGCGGCTGGGCCATTTGCCGCTGCCGCCCTACATCGAGCGCCAGCAGGCCCAGGGCGACGACCCGCACGCCGCGCAGGACGCGCAGCGCTATCAAACCGTGTTCGCGCGCGCCCCTGGCGCCGTGGCCGCGCCCACGGCTGCCCTGCATTTTGATGAGGCCACGTTGGCGGCGCTGCAGGCTGCCGGCATCGAGCGTACGGCCATCACGCTGCACGTTGGGGCGGGCACTTTCCAGCCCGTCAAGACCGAAGACTTGGACGCGCACCGCATGCACAGCGAGCGCTACCACATACCGCCTGAGACCTTGGCTGCCATGGCCGCCTGCCGCGCCCGTGGCGGGCGCATCGTGGCCGTGGGCACGACCTCGGTGCGCGCGCTGGAGAGCTGGGCGCAGACCGGCCAGACCGAGGGCGAGACGCAAATCTTCATCCGCCCAGGCTTTGCATTCCAGGTCGTCGATCTGCTGCTGACCAACTTCCACCTGCCCAAGAGCACGCTGATGATGCTGGTCAGCGCCTTTGCCGGTTATGAACACGTGCGTGCGCTCTACCAGCACGCCATCGCCCAGCAATACCGCTTTTTCAGCTATGGCGACAGCATGTTGCTGGCGCGCCGCGATGCCGGGTAGCCAAGCCGCCAGAGCATCAAATCCGGTAGTCATGTGATGAATCACATGTGATAATTGGGCTGTGTTTTCTGCAGTCTGCCTGCGCACAGGCTGCAGGTCTGTCACTGGATTTGTTGAGGAGGCCGCGCCATGTCCACCACTACCATCGTGATCCTCGTCTTGCTGGCCCTGCTGTTGGTCTGGGCCGTGGCCACCTACAACCGCTTTATTGCGCTGCGCAACGAGGTCAAGAACGCCTATGCGCAGATCGACGTGCAGCTCAAGCGCCGCTACGACCTGATCCCCAACCTGGTCGAAGTGGCGCGCGCCTACATGCAGCACGAGCGCGAGACCCTGCAGGCCGTCACCGAGGCGCGCAGCCAGGCCATCAGCGCGGCGCAGCAGGCGCGCGCCCTCGCCGGTGACGGCAGCGCGCTGCAGGCGCTGGCCGGGGCGGAGGCCGTGCTCGGCGCCGGCCTGGGTCGGTTGATGGCCGTGGCCGAGGACTACCCCGAGCTCAAGGCCGATGGTGAAATGCGTCGCCTGAGCGAAGAAATCGCCAGCAGCGAGAACCGCATCGGCTTTGCCCGCCAGGCCTACAACGACACCGTGCTGGCCTACAACAACGCTACGCAGTCTTTCCCTTCCAATTTGATTGCGGCGCTGGCGCGCTTTGCCAGCCTGCCCATGCTCGAATCCACCAGCAGCGAGCAAGAGCGCCAGGCGCCCAAGGTGCGGTTTTGAGCATCTTGCGCATCCCCATCCACAGGCCGGGCAGGTACAGCGCCTGTACTGAGCAATGAGGGGCAAAGGCCATGGGATTTCGCCGCCAGCAACGCCACTCGCGCCGCACCAGCGGCTGGTTGCGCCTGGGCTTCTGGCTGGTGCTGCCGCTGGTGGGGCTGGGCGTGCATGCCATGCTCAGCCTGCCGCTGTGGCTGCTGCAATGGCTGCTGGATTTCGATGCCAGGCCGCGCGGTTTCTTCTGGGGCAACATGGGCATGGCGCTGCTGCTGATCTTGGGCGGCTGGTGGCTGGAGCACAGCCACCTGCAGCAAGGCGGCGGCGTGGCCCTGGCGCGGCGCCTGGGCGGGCGCATGGCCGATGCCGCGCAGCCGCGCGAGCAGGTCTACATCAACGTCGTGCAGGAGCTGTGCGTGGCCGCGCGCATGCCCGTGCCGGCCATCATGGTGCTGGATCGCAGCGCGCAGATCAACGCACTGGCCGCAGGCTGGCGGCGTGGCGATCAGGCCTTGCTGGTCACGGTCGAGGCATTGGCCGAGCTCGAGCGCGATGAGCTGCAAGGCGTGGTCGCGCACGAGCTCAGCCACATCCGTGAAGGCGATACCGCACTGAACATGCAGCTGGCGGCCATGGTCTTCGGCCTGCAAATGGTCTATGGCTATGGCCGCACGCTGGCGAACTCCGACTTGTGGACGGTGCGCCTGTTCGGTGGCCTGATGCGCTATGCCGGGCTGCTGGGCTGGCTGGCCGGCTGTGCGCTGCAGGCGGGCATCTCACGCCAGCGCGAATACCTGGCTGATGCGCGGGCCGTCGAATGGACGCGCCAAAGCCGCGGCCTGGCCGGCGCGCTGCGCAAGATCCGCGCGCGCAACCTTCCCCGCGATGTGCCGCGCAACCGCCTCGCAGACCTGGAGCTGATGGGTAGCGGCGCGGAAAGCCTGGCCGTTGCGCACCTGTGGATCGCCCCCAGCGAAGACTTCTACGGCCGCCTGGCGCGCTGGCTCGATAGCCACCCGCCCATAGAGCAGCGCCTGTTGCGCCTGCAGCAGCCAGTGCGGTTTTGAGACGCAGAAGTCTGTTCAAAATCTCTGCGCGGTCGGCATGAAAGCGGGTTGGGGCGGTCTGTGGCCCCGAAAAGCCTCGCCATAGCTGTGACTATGGCGGTGTTTTGCGCCTTGCAGCCCATTCCAAATCGCTTCTTGCCCACTCGACCGAGACTTTGAGCAGGCTCTCAAAACGGCAGCTTTTGCTGCGGCGCTGGTGGGGGTTTGGGCTGGGGGTGTGGCGACGCGCGAGGCGTGTGCGGTGGCACCTGCAGCGTGGCGCTGCCCTGGGCCAGCCGGGCGGTGATGGTTTGGCCGGGCTGCAGTTGCGCGGGTTCGCGCACGATCTCGCCCTGCGCGGTGCTGAGGATGGCGTAGCCGCGTTCGAGCGCCTGTTGCGGGTCGAGCATGCGCAGCCGCAGCGCGGCCTGGGCCAGGCGCTGTTGCTGCGCCTGCAGGCTGGCCTGCAGTGCGCGCGGCCATTGCGCGCCGTGCTGTTGCAGGCGCAGCGCCTGGCGCCCGAGCTGTTGCTGGCCGCTGTGGCGCAGGCGCTGGGCGTTGCGTTGCAGCTGCGCGGCGTGCTGCGCCAGCAGCGCCGAGGGGCGCGCCAGCATGTGGCCGGCCCATTGCAGGCGGCGCTGCTGCTCCATGCCGTAGCGGTCCAGCGCCTGGGTCAGGCGGTCGTGGTTGTGCTGCAAGGCTTGCAGCAGCTGCTGGCGGGGCAGGGCGGCCAGCTCGGCGGCGGCGGTGGGCGTGGGCGCGCGCAGGTCGGCGCACCAGTCGGCGATGGTGAAGTCGGTCTCGTGGCCGATGCCGGCCACCAGCGGCACCGGGCTTTGCACGATCAGCCGCGCCAGCTCGGCGTCGTTGAAGGCCCAGAGGTCTTCGATGGAGCCGCCGCCGCGCACCAGCAAGATGGTGTCGATGTGCAGCGGCTGGCCATCGGCGCGGCGCAGCCGGCCCTGGGCGATGCCCTCGTAGAGCTGGGCCAGCGCCGCGCGCAGCGAGGCCGGCGCGCCCGCGCCCTGCACCAGGGCCGGCGCCAGCAGCACGGGCACGTGCGGCGCGCGGCGGCGCAGCGCGCTGAGCACGTCGTGCAGCGCGGCGGCGTTGGGCGAGGTGACGATGGCCAGGCCGCGCGGCAGCGCCGCCAGCGGGCGCTTGCGCGCGGCATCGAACAGGCCCTCTTGCTGCAGGCGTTGCTTCAGTTGCAGGAATTGCTCGTACAGGCTGCCCAGGCCGGCGCGGCGCATGCTCTCGACCACCAGCTGCAGGTCGCCGCGCGGGCCGTAGACGCTGACGCGCCCCTGCACGATGACGCGGTCGCCCTCGGCCGGCTCGAAGGCGGCCAGTTGCGCGGCGCGGCGGAACATGGCGCAGCGCAGCTGGCCCTGGGCATCCTTGAGGGCGAAGTACAGGTGCCCGCTGGCGGCGCGGCTTAGGCCGCTGATCTCGCCTTCGACGGCCACGGCGCCAAAGCGCGCCTGCAGCGCATCGCCAATGGCCAGGCACAGCGCCCCCACTGGCCAGACCCTGGCGCCGGGGGCGCGGGCGGTACTCATGGGCGCGGCGGGGCTGTCGTGGGCATCGTCTGCGGCGTGCCAGGGGCTGAAGGGGTCTTGGCTGGGCATGGGGCGGGCGGCGGCAGTGTGACGACGGGAGGTGGGTGGCGGTATGTCCAAGGCGGCTATTGTCGCCGCTGGCTGGCTCAGGGCCGTGCGCGGCTGCGCGCCGGGGCTATGGGACAATCGCCCGCTTGGCCGCAGGGCGTGGCGCAACAACAGAAGGTGACACAGGCATGAATGTGCGAGAGGCCTATCAGGCCAGTTTGGCGGAAAAGGGTTATCAGGCCGACCCAGCGCAGCTGCGCGCGGTGGAGGCGCTGCAGCGCTGCGCCGAGGAATGGGCGGCCTACAAGAGCAAGCGCTCGAACCGCTTCAAGAAGCTGCTCAACCGCCCTGAGATCCCGCAGGGCGTGTACATGTACGGTGGCGTGGGGCGCGGCAAGAGCTTTTTGATGGAATGCTTCTTTCAGCAGGTGCCCATCCAGCGCAAGGTGCGGCTGCATTTTCATGAGTTCATGCGCGAGGTGCACCGCGAGCTGCACGCCCTGCAGGGCACGCAAAATCCGCTGGACGTGCTGGGCGCGCGCATTGCCAAGCGCTACAAGCTGATCTGCTTTGATGAGTTCCACGTGGCCGACATCACGGACGCGATGATTCTCTACAAGCTGCTGCTGGCGCTGTTCGACAACGGCGTGGGCTTTGTCACCACCTCCAACTTCAGGCCCGATGAGCTCTACCCCAACGGTTTGCACCGCGACCGGATTCTGCCGGCCATCGCCCTGCTCAACGAGCGCATGGAGGTGGTCAACGTGGACAACGGCACGGACTACCGCCGCCGCACGCTGCAGCACGTGCAGCTCTACCACTGCCCCAACGGCCCCGAGGCCGACGCCGCCATGGCCGCAGCCTTCGAGCAACTGGCCGAAAGCGCCGATGAGGAGCCGCTGATGCGCATCGAGTCGCGCAGCATCCCGGCCAAGCGCCGCGCCGGCGGCGTGATCTGGTTCGACTTCAAGCAACTGTGCGGCGGCCCGCGCTCGCAGAACGACTATCTGGAAATCGCCAACCAGTTCCACACCGTGCTGGTGTCGGACATCCCGCAGATGTCGGTCAACCTGGCCTCGGAGGCGCGGCGCTTCACCTGGCTGGTGGACGTGCTCTACGACCGCAGCGTCAAGCTGATGGTCTCGGCCGCTGTTGCGCCCGAGCAGCTGTACCTGCAAGGCCCGCTGGCGCATGAATTCCCGCGCACCGTCTCGCGCCTGAACGAAATGCAGTCGCAGGAATACCTGGCGCTGCAAAAGCGCGTGGTCGATACCAGCCTGACTTGAAAGGCGGCCCCAGGCTTTGGAGCCTTTGCGTCAAGGCGCTGTCTGGACGGCGTGCAATGGCAGCGCAGCGGATGGGCGTTTGGCTTTTCTTGCCAAGCGCCATTACGCGCGTGAGGGCGGGGCAGGCAACTCCACTTGCTGCGCCTGCCAGGATGGCGCCAGACGGGCGCACAGCATCAGGAGCAGCAGCAGCATGGAGTAGTCGATGGTGCGCTCGAAGTGGGGCCCCAAGATGGGCTTCAGCTCCTCCTGCAAGACCAGCAGGCTGGTTGGCAGCAGCGCGCACAGCGGGCCGAGCGTCGCCACCAGCCAGCCCAGCGGCCGGATGCGCAGCGCCACATCCGGCGCGGCAGCCGGGCGCTGGCCGGCCAGCACGGCCTGGGCCGCGGCGGCAATGTCTTCGCTGACGGCGTGCTGGCCCAGCACGTCGGTGTCAAAGCGCCGGGTCTGGCCATCCTTGAACACCACGGCCAGGTGGCTGAAGTACAGCATGCCGTGCTCGCCCATGCGCTGCGTTTGGTAAGCGTAGACGGCCTGAAGTTGCGGCCAGGGCATGGGCGGGCCCAGTTCCTGGCGGGGCCAGAAGCCGGCCAGCGCGCTGTGGTCCACCACCAGGCGCAGGCCATGCTGGTCGATCTGCGCCATGCGGCGCTGGGGGTGCAAAAAGGCAAAGGCAAACAGCCGCCCCCAGACCAGCGCGGCCAGCAGCGCCAGGGCCGCAAAGGGCAGGGCCAGCAGGCTGAACCAGCCGCCGATCTTGAGCAGCGAGAACACGCCGATGCCCCCGCCCATGACCATGAGCAAGGCAGCGCCCATGCGCAGATTGGCCTCGGCCACGGTGTGTGGGTTGACGATCCAGTAGCGCTCGAATGGCTCGGCGGTGGGCATGCGCATGTCGTTCATCTCCTGCACGGCTCTCAGACGCGGCGCTGTGGCCGCAGCAGCGCATGATAGACGGCACAATGCGCCGCGCGCCTGTTGCCGCCTGTTGTTGCCCGCCTGTTGTTGCCGTCCGTTGCCGAACAACCCCTTTGTGATGCCCTGCAGAAACCACCCGCCCATGAGCCCCGCCCCCGCCAGCGCCCGCCACGCGCCTTATGCCAGCCAGCCTGCGCACACGCGCGGGCGGCGCGTGGCCGAAGCCGCTGCGCCCACGCGCAGCGATTTCCAGCGTGACCGCGACCGCATCGTGCATTCCTCGGCCTTTCGCCGCCTGGTTTACAAGACGCAGGTGTTTCTCAACCACGAGGGCGATATGTTCCGCACGCGGCTGACGCATTCGCTGGAGGTGGCGCAGGTGGCGCGCTCCATCGCCCGGCCGCTGGGGCTGGATGAAGATTTGGTGGAAGCCATTGCGCTGGCGCACGATCTGGGCCACACGCCCTTTGGCCATGCCGGGCAGGATGCGCTGCACGCCTGCATGCGTGATTTCGGCGGCTTCGAGCACAACCTGCAAAGCCTGCGCGTGGTCGATGTGCTGGAGCAGCGCTATCCGCAGTTTGACGGCTTGAACCTGTGCTTTGAAACCCGCGAGGGCATCCTCAAGCACTGCTCGGCGCGCAATGCCCGCGCCATCGAGGCGCGCGAGCCTGGCGGCATTGCGCGGCGCTTTCTGGACGCGCAGTGGCCCAGCCCCAGCCTGGAGGCGCAGCTGTGCAACCTGGCCGACTCCATCGCCTACAACGCGCACGACATCGACGACGGCATTCGCTCGGGCCTGTTGCATGCCGAGCAACTGCAGGACGTGGCGCTGTTTGCCCAGCACCACGCCCAGGCCGCCGATGAGTTCCCGGCGCTGCGCCAGCAGCCCCGACGCTGGTTGTACGAGACCATCCGCCGCATGCTCAGCGCGCAGATCTACGACGTCATCGACACCACCAGCGCACACCTGGCCCAGCACCGGCCAGCCAGCGCCGATGCCGTGCGCCTGCTGCCGCCGCTGCTGCGCTTCAGTCAGGCCATGCAGCGCCAGGCCGTGCAGCTCAAGCAGGCGCTGTTTCAGCACCTGTACCGCCACCCGCAGGTGCAGCAGACCACCGAGCGCGCCCAGCAGGTCATCACCGATTTGTTCCAACACTACCTGGCCGCGCCCGAGCGCATGCCGCCGGAGTTTGCCGCCCGCGCCCAGCAGGCCGGCAGCGATGCAGGCGCGGCGCGCAGCGTGGCCGATTTCATCGCCGGCATGACCGACCGTTTTGCGCTGGCCGAGCACGAGCGCCTGCACGGCTACGCCATCATGCAGTCCTGATGGCGCTTGGGGGGCCGTTGATGGCGGCGGTGGGCAGGGCGTCAGCGCAGGCGCAAGCCGCTGGAGTCCAGCTGCAGCGCATCGACGTCAAAGCCCACGCGCTGCAGGCTGGCGCGCGCCTGGCTGGCAGCCTGGGCCTTGGCGCTGGCGTCTTTCTTTTCATCGGCCTGGTTGTAGGCGATTTGCTGCACGATGGCCGTCCACAGCAGCAGCTCGGCCATGCGCTGCTTGTCGGCATCGCTTTGCTTGAGCATGCCCTGGTCGCTGCTGAGCACGCTTTGCAGCTGCTTGAGCAGGCCGGCGGTTTCGATCTGGGCCGTGTCGATGCCATGCACGATGCGGTAATTGCCCAGCAGCCAGAAGGCCATGGCCGTGGCCACGCTGTCGGGGTCGTGGCCCATGCGCTTGAATTGCTCGCGCACGGAGGCAATGCCGTCGTAATCGGCCAGCGCGTTGACGATGGCCAGGCTGGTGGCATCGCCCGCGCTGGATTGTTCGATGCGCTGGCGCATGCCTTGCACGAACTCTGCGCGCACCTGCTGGCTGACGGCTGGGGCGTAGCGGTAGCGGTAGGCGCTGGGCTTGGGCGCGGCCTTGCGCGAGGCCTGGGCCTTTTTGCCGCCGCCGGAGCTGTTCTTGAGCACCTGGCTGCTGAGCAGGTAATTGCCCGCGCCGATGGACAGGCTCATGCCGCCATCGCTGCTCATCCAATAAGACCAGGCCGGCGCGCCAGCGCCCAGGCCCAGGGCGGCGCTCAACAACAAGGTGCGGCAAGCCGATTGCAGAGGTGTCATGACAGCGCCCTTTCGTAGTGGTCAGCGGCTCAGCGGGTCAGCGCCAGAAGCGCCACCAGGATTTGGGCTGCGCCGGTTGCGCGCCGGGCAGTCCTTGCGGGAAGGAGCTTTCGATCACGCGGCGCGTGTCGTCGCGCAGCTCGGTCATGCCCAGTTTGTCGTAGGAGCGCTCCAGAATCTGCAGCGCCTCGGCCAGCGCCGGGGCGTCCTGGTAGTCCTGAATGGCCAGCTGGGCGCGGTTGACGGCGGCCACGTAGGCGCCGCGCGAGTAGTAGTAGCGCGCCACATGCACCTCGTAGGAGGCCAGCGCATTGACGATATAGACCATGCGCTGGCGGGCGTCGCGTGCATAGCGCGACTCGGGGTAGCGCTCGACCAGTTCCTTGAAGGCCTCGAAGGACTCCTTGGCCGCGCGCTGGTCGCGCTCGGACAAATCCTGGCGGTGCAGCCAGGAAAACAGCCCGAGGTTGTCGTTGAAGTTGACGATGCCTTTGAGATAGAGCGCGTAATCGGCTGCCGGGCTGGTCGGGTGCAGCTGCAGGAAGCGATCGAGCGTGGCGATGGCCTCGGCCTTGTCGCCATTGCGGTATTGGGCGTAGGCCTTGTCGATTTGCGCCTGCTGCGCCAGCGTAGTGCCCGCTGCACGCCCTTCCAGGCGCTCCAGCAGCGGCACGGCCTTCTCGAAGTTCGAGGCATTCATCTCGCTGCGCGCCTCGGTGTAGATCCGGTCGGGGGACCAGTTGGCGGAGCGATCGGACGAGGTGCTGGAGCAGGCTGCGAGCAAGGCCGCAAGCGCTGCCGCGCTGCAAAGGCGAAGCAGGTCAGTGGTGTGCATAGAAAATGGCGCAGGCATGGCGCACGCAAGCAGCGGCCAAGCAAGGTTGGAACAAGCCCCCCCGCCCGGTGTGTGGCGCGCTGTGCCGCAGCGCCTTGCCGGGCGCTGCCGCGATGGCGGCATGGCATGGGCTGGGCGATTGTAGCGGCCCTGTGCTGCAACGCCCCAGGCAAGGCCTGAGCGAACCCAGCAGCCTAGGGATTGTTGAGGCTGAGTGCTGCGGCGGTGTTTTCGGTCAAAACCTGCAGCTGCTGCGTTGGAAAACGCTTGCAAGGCGTCCAGGCCTTGCGCGCGTTTTTTCCTTGCATTTGCGACTTTTGCCGCGAACAACCGCTTCGCAAACCAAATCTCAACAACCCTTGGGGCTTGTTTTTCCTTCAGTGGGGGCGCTGCGGCGGCGGCGGCGCACGCTGCGCCAGCGCCGCCAGGCAATGCGCAAATCCAGCAGCACCGGCGCGGTGGCCAGGGTCACCAGAATCAAGGCCAGCGCGGCCGTGAACACATAGCCAATGGTGTTGAAGGCCACAGCGCCCACCACGCCGCCGACGAAGAAGCACAGCAGCAGCGCGCCGAGCATGGCCAGGTGGCGTCGGTTGGCGCGCACCTTGCGTTGCTCATCGCCCAGGTCAGTGCGGTTCCAGTACAGCAGGCGGCCCAGCTCAATGCCAATGTCGGTGACGATGCCGGTGACGTGCGTGGTGCGGATCTGCGCGCCGCCCAGTTGCGAGACCACGGCGTTTTGCAGCCCCATGATGAAGCACAGCAGCACCACCGTCATTGGGATGAACAGCAGCGAGGGCAGGGCTTGCAGACGTGCGCCCAGCGCGCCAAAGAGCATCAGCAGCGCAGCTTCCAGCAGCAGCGGCATGGCGTATTCGCTCTCAAGCCGGTGGCGTCGGGCATAGCCGATCATGACTGCGGTGCAGGCCGAGCCCATGATGAAGGACAGCAGCCCGCCCAGGCCGGCAAACACCGCATGGTAGGCCCCCAGCGCGATGGAGTCGGCCATGTGCGCCACGATGCCCGTCATGTGTGAGGTGTACTGCTGCACGGCCAGAAAGCCGCCGGCATTGGCCGCGCCGGCCACAAAGGCCAGCACCAGGCTCAGCCACAGGTTGTTGCGCGCAGTGCGGGTGCGGCCCGACAGCGGGCGGGCACGGCGCCAGTAGGCACGGAATTTCACGGTTGGCAAGAGGGCAAAAGGGCGGGCGGCAAAGCCGCGATTCTGCGCCTGCTGGGCAAGCCCTGCAAATCCCTTGCCTTGATCCAGACGCCCATGTTGTGCCGACAAAACCGCATGTTCCTGGCATGTTCGGGGATCTTTAGACAAAACGTTACACTTGCATCCTTTCGATATTGCGCCTGAGAGCCTACCCCCCCATTCGCTGCGAATGGCGCTCGCTCAGGTCGGGATGCCTGCAAGGCGCAAAGCGCGGCCAACAGCGCGCTATTGGCAAGTTTCGTGGGCGCAGCAGAGGCCCGATTCTGGGGATGAGCGCGGCGCGAGGATTTTTTGGGGGGGCAGGCTCTTATATGAGGGGGGAAAGCGCATGAGCCAGGACGATGTGCACAGCAGCGGGGCAGCTGGGATGCCCGACGATGCCGATTCGCGCGCCAGCGATTCGAGCGTGGACTCGCCATCGAGTGCGGATTCGCAGCAATGGGAGCTGGTGGCGCAATCGCGCCTGCATGAGGAGCCCGCCAGCGCGCCCTTGCAACCGCCAGATGGTGCTGCGCCGCCGCTGCGACCCAGGGCCGCGCGCCCGGCTGCGCCCAGGGCCGACAAATCCAAGATTCCCGTCAAGGCTTACCCCCTGAAGTTCACCGGCACGGGCGCGCAGTACTTCCGCGTCTGGTTCGTCAATGTGCTGCTGCTGATCCTGACGCTGGGCATCTACACGCCCTGGGCGCGCAAGCGCACGGCCGAATACTTCTTCAGCCACAGCGTGATCGCGCGCAGCCCGCTGGAGTTTCACGCCAGCATCAAGCGCATGGTGATTGGCTTTTTCATCTTCCTGGGGCTGTACAAGCTCTTTGACTGGGCCATCAGCCACGACAACCTGCTGCTGGTGGGCCTGGCGCTGACCAGCGCAGCCGTGGCCATCCCCTTTCTGTGGGGCAGCGCCAAGCGCTTTCGTGTCACGGCCACGCGCTGGCGGGGCTTGCGCCTGCGCTTTGGCACGAACTGGAAGGAGATTTACTGGGCCAGCTGGCCGGTGTTTTTGATGGCCGCCAGCTGGTTTTTCGCCTACGTCGGGCTGGACATGATCGCCACCTTCACCTCGCCCAGCCTGCTGGAGGAAACCCGCCCCACGACCTGGCTGGGCCTGAGTCCTGGCAGCTGGGTGCTGATTGCGCTGGCGCTGCTGGTGAGCTGGCTGTGTGTGGTGCGCGTGCTGTTCAACTACCAGCGCTTGCTGGTGCAGCGCAGCTACCTGGGCATCGAAGGCGGCGTGTTCCGCGCCAGCTACTGGGATTTCGTCAAGATCTGGCTGGCCAGCACGCTGATTGGCCTGGTGGGCCTGGCGGTGATGGTCGGCGGTGTGGGCTACGTGCTCGTGCAAAGCGGGCTGGTGCAGGCCTACCAGTGCGCCGTGCAGCTGCAACAACAGCAAACCTATGAGGACTTGCGCGATATGGAGCGGCCCGAGGGCGTGTCTGAGCAGGAGTGGCAGGAGTTTTTGCAGCACATGCAGCGCCAGGCTGAGCAGGCGCAATCGTCCCGAGCGCCGGCATCGCCACAGCAAGGCGGGCAGCAGCCAGGCAGCGCGCTGCCGCAGGCCTGCGAGCAATTCGATCAAGAGCGGCTGGAGGACTGGATTCCATCCATGCAGCAAGTGCTGCTGGCCTTTTTGGGCGGCTTGATCGCGCTGCTGACGGGCCTACAGGCCGCGCTGGCCTACCGCGAGGCGGCCCAGCACCGGTTGGTGTGGAACCGCACCGGCATCAGCGACATCGCGCGCTTTCGTTGCGCTTTGAGCGTGCCGGGCTTCGTCTGGCTGCGCATGCAGAACTGGCTGCTGACGCTGCTCACGCTGGGCTTTTACCGGCCCTTTGCCCGGGTGCGCGAATACCGCGCCAAGTGGAACTCCACCACCGTCTACATCCGTGGCGGCGTCTCGCAGATCAAGAGCCTGCTGGTGATTCAGCAGGAAGGCGGCGCGCTGGCCGATGCCGTTGCCGACTTTGCCGGTTTTGACATCATCTCCTGAGCTCTCATGCCCGCCCATCGCGCCACCGCCCCTGCCCCGGCTGCACAGCCTGGCCGCGCCCTCAAGGCCTTGTGGTATGACGGCCTGAGCAGCCGCGGCCGGCGCGTGCTGGTCATGATCGAGCCGGCCGCTGGTGGCCCGCAGCTGGTGATCGAGCCTCTGGATGCAGCCGGCGATGGCCTGTGCCTGGCGCACCGCCAGGTGCAATGGCCGCAAACCTATGGCCGCGGCGCGGCGCAAAACCGCCTGACCGTGGCCCTGGGCGAGCACGGCACGCTGGAGGTGCAAAGCGCCGCGCAATGGCACGAGGCCTACAACCGCGCAGGCGGCAAGCGCAAAGTGGCCGAGCGCCTGCAACTGGGCTGGAAGCTGCTGCTGGGCTTTACCGCCGCCAGCGTGCTGCTGCTGGTGCTGCTCTTTCGCTATGGCACGCCGATGGTGGCCACGCAGCTGGCGCGCTTCGTGCCCATTGGCTGGGAGTTGGAGATCAGCCAGCAAGCGTTGGCCCAGCTCGATGGCAAGGTGTTCAGGCCCAGCGGCCTGCCGGCCGCGCGCCAGCTGGCGCTGCGCCAGCGCTTTGAGGCCATGCTGGCCGACATCCCCGAGCCATTGCGCCGCTACCGCAGCTACCAGCCGATGTGGCGGCTGGAGTTTCGCGCCAGCGAGCTCATCGGCGCCAATGCGCTGGCCTTTCCCGGCGGCGTGATGGTGCTCACCGATGGCATGGTGGCCCTGGCCGACAAGCACAAGCTGGGCGATGACGCGCTGCTGGGCGTGCTGGCGCACGAAATCGGCCACATCGTGCACCGCCACTCCAGCCGCGCGCTGATCGAGCAGACCGTGCTCAATGCCGTGCTGAGCATGGCGCTCAGCGACGTCTCCGGCTGGGTGGCGCTGGCCAGCACCAGCCTGACCACGCTGGCCTACAGCCGCGCACACGAGCGCGAGGCCGACTGCTTTTCCATGGCGCTGATGCGCCACCAGAAGATGGACACGCGCCCGCTGGCCAAGCTGTTTGCCGCCGTGACCGAAACCCCCATGCCCACATCACAGGGGCAGGGCCAGGCTGGCCGCAAGTCGGGCGCAGCTTGGGATTGGCTGTCCACCCATCCCGACTCGGGCATGCGCATCGCCGACTTCCAGTCCGGCCAGGCCATGCAGTGCGACCTGCGCACCGGGCGCTTGCGCTGAGAGCGCACGCTATGACCGGCGCGCTTGCAGGTCAAAGCGAAACAGCCGGCAGTCGATGGGGCCGTTCCACATGGGCACGCGGCGCGACTCCTTCAGGCGCAGCTTGCCCGGCAGCTTCATGTCCGGGCTGAGCAGCCAGGCCGTCCAGCCGCCGTAGTGGCTTTTCCAGTGCGCAGCCAGCTGGGCGAAGAAGGCTGCGCCGTCGTCGTCGCTGCTGAATTCACGCGCTGAAAAGCCCACTTGCTTGCGCGCCTGCAGGTTACGCCCGGCGCTGCCGGCGGCGTCGATGCGCGTGCCGTAGGGCGGGTTGAGCAGCAGGATGCCCGGCTGCGCGCAGGGCGGCAGGCGCTGCAACAGGTCGCCGCCGCGCAATTGCACGGCCTGGGCCACGCCGGCGCGCTCGGCATTGCGGCGCGCGAAATCGACCATGCGGTGTGCGATGTCGCTGCCAAAGACGGGCGCGGCCGGCGCGCGGCGCTGCGCCAGGGCCTGCTCGCGCAGCTGTTGCCAGTGCTGCGGCTGGTGCGGCAGCAAGTGCTCGAAGGCAAAGCGGCGCTGCAGGCCCGGGGCGATGTTGCAGGCCATTTGCGCGGCCTCGATGGCGATGGTGCCGCTGCCGCAGCAGGGGTCGTACAGCGGCAGCGGGGCGTCCGACAGCGGTTGCCAGCCAGTGGCGGCGATCATGCTGGCAGCCAGGGTCTCCTTCAGCGGCGCATCGCCCTTGTCTTCGCGCCAGCCGCGCTTGAACAGCGGCGCGCCGCTGGTGTCGATGGCCAGCTGCTGGGTTTGAGCATCCAGGTGCAGGTGGATGCGCACCTGCGGGCGCTGGGTGTCCACGCTGGGGCGCTGGCCCTGCCGGGCGCGAAAGCGATCGGCCACGGCATCCTTGATGCGCAGCGCGGCGAAGTTCAGGCTTTTGAGCGGGCTGCGCTGGGCCGTGGCCTCGATCTTGAAGGTCTGCCCGGGCGTGAACCATTGCTCCCAGGGCACCTGGGCGGCCAGGGCATAGAGATCGTCCTCGCGCTGGTAGGGGCCTTGCGCCAGCACGATGAGCACGCGCTGCGCGATGCGGCTGTGCAGGTTCAGCTGCATGGCCAGGGCCAGCAGCTGCTGGCTGTCGGCGCTGGGGTGGATGGCCAGGCCGGCGCGCTGCAGCGTCAGCGCTGCCTCGGGCAGGCCGGTGATGCGCTGCACCTCGGCGCCCAGCAGCGCCTCGGTGTGCGCGGCGCAGGGCAGGAACAAATAGGGCACGGGCTGCGCAGCCTGGCGCGCAGCAGCGGGCGCGGGAGTGGATGCAGGCGCAGGTGCAGGGCGGGGCGATGGGGGGCGGGAGGCGGTGGTCACAGGCTTTTGCGCAGATTGGCGGGGGCGATGCGCAGCGCCTCGCGGTATTTGGCCACGGTGCGGCGCGCGCATTCGATGCCCTGCTCCTTGAGCAGGTTGGCGATTTGGCTGTCCGAAAGCGGCTGGCTGGGGTCTTCGGCACTGATCCATTGCTTGATCAGCGCGCGCACGGCGGTGCTGGAGGCGCTGGCGCCGCTGTCGGTCTCCAGTCCAGAGCCGAAGAAGTATTTGAGCTCGAAAGTGCCTTGCGGCGTGGCCATGTACTTGGCCGTGGTCACGCGCGAGATGGTCGATTCGTGCATGCCCAGCTCCTGCGCGATGTCGCGCAACACCAGCGGCCGCATGGCGGTGGGGCCATGCACGAAGAAGTCGTGCTGGCGCGCGACGATGGCCTTGGATACGCGCAGGATGGTGTCAAAGCGCTGCTGGATGTTCTTGATGAACCAGCGCGCCTCCTGCACGCGCTGCTGCAGCTCGGCGTGGCTGCTGCTGCCGCGCAGTGCCTGGGCATAGACCTCGTGCACGCGCAGGCGCGGCATGACGTCGGGGTTGATGCGCACCACGAAGTCGCCGCTTGGCGCGCCGCGCTGCTGGCCGGTCTGTGCGGCGTGCACCAGCACGTCGGGCACGATGGCATTGCGCTCCACGTCGGCAAAGCGCCTGCCGGGCTTGGGCTCGAGCCGGGCGATCAGCAGCAGCGCGTTGCGCACCTGCTCGGGCTCGGCCTGGGTGAGCTGGCAGAGCTGGCGCACGTCGCGCTTGGCCAGCAGCTCCAGTGGCTGCTGGCACAGCTGCTGCGCCAGGGCCAGCAGCGCGGGTTCGCAGTCGCAGTGCTCGTCGCGCTGCAGCGCGCGCAGCTGCAGTTGCAGGCATTCGGCCAGGTCGCGCGCGCCCACGCCGGCGGGCTCCATGGTGTGCAGCAGGTTCAGCGCCAGCTGGAAGTGGTGCAGCAGCTCGTCCACGTCCTCCAGGCTGCGCGCCAGCGGCAGGGCCAGGTCTTCGAGCGTGTCCTCCAGGTAGCCGTCCTCGTTGAGCGATTCGATCAGAAAGTCCAGCGCGCAGCGGTCCACGGCGTCGAGGAAGAACTCGCCGGCCTGCTGGTGCAGGAAGTCGGCCAGCGAAATGTGCGCGCTGTTGATGTCTGCCGCGTCCACCTCGTCACTCGCGCCTGCTGCGCCGGGTGCGGGCGCATCGCTGCCCCATTCGCCATCGTTTGGGGAAATGTCCATGGAGCCATCGCCGCTCCAGTCCTCGGGCACGGCCTCGAACTCGCGCTCCTCGCTGCCCTGGGCCTGGCCGGTGGCGTCGCTCTCGCCATCGCTCTCTTCGGCAGCGCCGTCATGGCTGCCGACGTGGTCGCCGCCGGGGCTGGTGGGGCCATCGCGCCCCAGCTCTGGCGCGCTGCCGTCTGCGGGCGGGGTATCCAGGCTGGCGTCGCCGTCGCCTTCCTGCAGCTCCAGGAAGGGGTTTTCCTCCAGCATGTGCTCGACCTCTTGCTGCATCTCCAGCGTGGACAGCTGCAGCAGCCGGATCGCTTGCTGCAACTGTGGCGTCAGCGCCAGGTTTTGCGAGGTCTTGAGGGAAACGCCCAGCTTCATGGCCGCGCCTCACATGCGGAAGTTCTCGCCCAGGTAGACGCGGCGCACGTCCGGGTTTTCGATGATGTCCTGCGCCGGGCCGTGCGCCAGCACGGCGCCTTCGCTGATGATGCAGGCGCGGTCGCAAATGCCCAGGGTCTCGCGCACATTGTGGTCGGTGATGAGCACGCCGATGCCGCGCTCCTTGAGAAAGGCGATGCTGCGCTGAATCTCCATCACCGCGATCGGATCCACGCCGGCAAAGGGCTCGTCCAGCAGGATGAAGCGCGGCTGCGTGGCCAGCGCCCGGGCGATCTCGACGCGGCGGCGCTCACCGCCCGAGAGCGACAGCGCCGGCGCGCTGCGCAGATGATCGACGCGCAACTCCTCCAGCAGTTGCTGCAGGCGCTGCTGCACCTCGGCCTTGCTAAGCGGCTTGCCCTGGGCGTCGAACTGCAGCTCCAGCACGGCCTGCACGTTCTCCTGCACCGTCAGGCGGCGAAAGATCGAGGCCTCCTGCGGCAGATAGGACAGACCCAGGCGCGAGCGCTTGTGGATGGGCATGTCGGTGACGTCATGGCCGTCGATGAGGATTTCGCCGCCGTCGCTGCGCACCAGGCCGACGATCATGTAAAACGAAGTGGTCTTGCCCGCGCCGTTGGGCCCGAGCAGGCCTACGACCTCGCCCGGACCCACATCGAGCGAAACGTCCTTGACCACCTTGCGCCCGCCATAGCTTTTCTGCAAGTGGCGCGCCACCAGGCCGATGGCTGGGGCAGCGGCTGCTGCTGGCGTGTCTGGCCCGTGCGGGCCTTGTGTTGCTTGCGTCATGGCTGTGGGTTCAAGGGGCGGTCTGTTGCAGCTCGCTGCTGGGCGCCAGCGGCGTGGCCGGGGCCTTGGCGCCACGGCTGCCACGGTCGCTGCCGCTGCCGGCCTGGCCCGTGGTGCTGGCGCCGATCACGGCGCGCACGCGACCGCCCTGGCCGGCAGGCGCCGAGCCGCTGCTGCTGCCGCCGCGCGCTGCGCCATCGACGCTGAACTGACCGCTGCCATTGTGGTAGACGATCTCGCCGCCGCTGATCTCATCGTTGAGCTGCCCGCCCTGGTAACGGCGCAGCTGCGCCCGGCCCAGCAGCCGCACCCGGTCGGCCTTGCTGTCGTACTCGATGCGCGTGGCCTCGGCCTCCACCGTTTCCTTCGGGGCGCCTTTGGGGGTGTCGCGCTGCTGGCTGAAGAAGGCGCGCCGCCCGCCGCCTGCCTGCACTGTGCCCAGCTGGCTGCCATCAGCACGCTGCAGCACATTGAGCGAGTCGCCGCGCAGCACGATGCTGCCTTTGGTGACGACCACGCGGCCGGTGAACACCGTGGTCTGCTTGGCCTCGTCGTGGCGCAACGAATCGGCTTCGATGTTCATGGGCTGGGCGCGGTCGCTGGCCAGCGCGTGCGCTTGAGGCTGGGGCAAGGCCAGAGCCAACAGCACGACGCTGGCGGTGGCCAAGGGGAGGAACAGGGTCTTGCTCATTGCGGCATGAATTTTGCTTATGGGGTGCGCCAGATTCTAGGGCTTGTTCACCCGCCAGCGGGCTTTGCCCCTTAGTGGCTGCATAGCGCCAGGGCATGGCGCGGCAACAGGCCATAAAATCGCCGCGCCCTCAGAGCCTGTGCAAGGTCTGCATGAATCCAGCGGCCAGTGAGCCTTGCGATTCATGCAGGCCTTGCTTGATGGGCGCGCTTGTTTTGCCAGGCACGGCCTGCGCCCCGAATGAATCTATGAAGCCACGCACCATTTTCGTCACCACTGCCTTGCCGTATGCGAACGGCACTTTCCACATCGGCCACATCATGGAATACATCCAGGCCGACATCTGGGTGCGCTTTCAGCGCATGCAGGGCCACCGGGTGGATTTTGTGGGCGCTGACGATGCCCACGGCGCGCCCATCATGATCGCGGCGCAGAAGGCGGGACAGACGCCCGAGCAGTTCGTGGCCGCCATTGCTGCCGGCCGCAAGCAGTATCTGGATGGTTTTTACATCAGCCATGACCACTGGCATTCAACCCACAGCCCGGAGAACACCGAGCTGGCGCAACAGATCTACCGCGATCTGAGACAGGCCGGGCTGATTGCCACGCGCACCATCGAGCAATTCTTTGACCCGCAGCAGGGCATGTTCCTGCCCGACCGCTACATCAAGGGCGAGTGCCCCCGCTGCCATGCTCAGGATCAGTACGGCGACAACTGCGAGGTCTGCGGCAGCGTGTACGCGCCCACTGAGTTGATTGCGCCGTATTCGGCGCTCTCGGGCGCCAAGCCGGTGCTCAAGGAGTCCGAGCATTTCTTCTTCACGCTTTCGGACGCGCGCTGCGTGGGCTTCCTGCAGGAGTGGACGCAAAACGGCCAGCATGTGCAGCCGGAGGTGGCCAACAAGGTCAAGGAATGGTTCACTGTGCGCACCAACCCGGACGGCAGCACCAGCGAGGGCCTGGGCGATTGGGACATCAGCCGCGATGCGCCGTACTTCGGCATCGAAATTCCCGATGCGCCGGGCAAGTACTTCTACGTCTGGCTGGATGCGCCGGTGGGCTATCTGGCTGCGCTCAAGAGCCTGCTGGCGCAGCGCGGCGAGGACTATGAGGCCTACATGGCCAACCCGCAGTTGGAGCAGGTGCACTTCATCGGCAAGGACATCGTCACCTTCCACACCCTGTTCTGGCCCGCGATGCTGCATTTCTCTGGCCGCAAGACGCCCGACCAGATTGCCGTGCATGGCTTTCTCACCGTCAACAACGGCCAGAAGATGAGCAAGAGCCGTGGCACCGGGCTGGACCCGCTCAAGTACCTCAAGCTGGGCATGAACCCCGAATGGCTGCGCTACTACCTGGCCGCCAAGCTCAACGGCCGCAATGAGGACATCGACTTCAACGCCGAGGACTTCATGGCCCGCGTCAACGCCGACCTGGTGGGCAAGTACGTCAACATCGCCAGCCGCGCCGCAGGTTTTATCGCCAAGCGCTTCGATGGCCGCCTGGGCCTGCCCACGGGCGATGGCCATGCGCTGCTGCAAACCCTGCGCGCCAAGGCCGATGACATTGCCGATGCCTTCGAGCGCCGCGACACTGCCCGCGCGCTGCGCGAGATCATGCTGCTGGCCGACCGCGTCAACGAATACGTGGACGCCAACAAGCCTTGGGAGCTGGCCAAGGACCCGGCCCAGAGCGAGCGCCTGCACGATGTCTGCACCACCTGCATCGAGGCCTTCCGCATCCTCACCATCTACCTCAAGCCCGTGCTGCCCGCGCTGGCGGCCCAGGTCGAGGGCTTTTTGCAGGTGCCCCCCTTCAGCTTTGCCGATGTGCAAACGCCGCTGGGCGCGGGCCAGGTCATCGCCGGCTTCAAGCACCTGATCCAGCGCGTGGACGAAAAACAGCTCGAAGCCTTGTTCGAGGCCCCCGCCGCGCCCGCCGCTGCGCCTGCCGAGACGAAAAAGGAGGCCAAGAAAAAAGCTGCCCCGGCCTTCGATCCCCAAGCCCCCGGCGGCGAGCCGCTGGCCCAGACCATCACCATCGACGACTTCGTCAAGATCGACCTGCGCATCGCCAAAATCCTGCAGTGCAGCGCCGTCGAAGGTTCAACCAAGCTGCTGCAGCTGACACTGGACGTGGGTGAGCAGGACGAGCACGGCCAACCCAAGACCCGTAACGTCTTCAGCGGCATTGCCAGCATGTACCAGCCCGAGCAGCTGGTGGGCAAGCTCACTGTCATGGTCGCCAACCTGGCGCCGCGCAAGATGAAGTTCGGCCTCTCCGAAGGCATGGTGCTGGCCGCCAGCCACGCCGATGAGGGCAGCCAGCCTGGCATTTACGTGCTCGAACCCTTCCCCGGCGCGCAGCCGGGCATGCGCGTGCGTTGAGTTTGTTTGTCGCGGCATAAAAAAGCAGCGCCCTGTGGGCGCTGCTTTTTTGATGCGCTGATGCCGCAAAGGCTGCGGCATCAGCACGGTGCTGGACGCGGACCTTATTGCGCAGCAGTCTTGCTGCCGTCCTTGTGCCAGTTGAAGACGTCGAACTTGAAGCTGTTGAGGTCGCCTGCCTTGTTCCAGGACAGCTCACCCACCGGGCTGGGCAGCTTGGCGCCCTTGAGGAACTGGGCCACCTTCTCAGGCTCGTTGGCGCCTGCGCCCTTGATGCCTTCGGCAATGGCCAGCGTGGCGGCATAGGCCGTCATTTGGAAGGCGCCGCCGGGGTTGCGCTTTTTGTCCTTGAAGGCCTGCACGATCTTGGCGTTGTCCGGGTTTTGCGTGAAGTCGGCCGGCAGCGTCACCAGCATGCCCTCAACGGCGTCGCCAGCGATGGCGTTGATGTCCGGGTTGCCCACGCCTTCGGGGCCCATGAACTTGGCCGTCACGCCTTGCTCCTTGGCCTGGCGCAGCAGCAGGCCCATTTCGGGGTGGTAGCCGCCGAAATACACGAAGTCGATGCCCTCGGACTTGAGCTTGGTGATCACGGCCGAGTAGTCGGTATCGCCAGCGTTGATGCCTTCAAAAATGGCCACGGGCACCTTGGCGGCCTGCAGGTTGTCGCGCACGGCGCTGGCAATGCCCTGGCCGTAGGAGGCCTTGTCGTGCAGCACGGCGACCTTGCTGGGCTTGATTTTCTCGATGATGAACTTGGCGGCGGCCGGGCCTTGCTGGTCGTCGCGGCCGATGGTGCGGAAGATGAACTGGTAGTCCTTGCCGTCGGTCAGCGCGGGCGAGGTGGCCGAGGGCGTGACCATGACCACGCCTTCCTCGTCATAGATCGGCGCAGCAGCGATGGTGGCGCCCGAGCAAACGCCGCCGACCACGTAGCCGATCTTGTCGTTGACCACGCGGTTGGCAGCCACTGGGCCTTGCTTGGGCTCGCAGGCGTCGTCGATGTAGACGGCCTCAAGCTGCTTGCCCAGCACGCCGCCGCCAGCGTTGATCTGCTCGATGGCCGTTTCCACGCCTTCCTTGACCATGTCGCCGTACTGCGTCACGGGGCCGGTGGTCGGGCCGACCACGGCGATCTTGATGTTCTGGGCGTAGGCGCCAGCCGAGAATGCCAGCGCGCCAGCGATGGCGGCGGCAGTGACGACCGACTTGAGACGAAATTGCGTCATGATGACTCCTTGATGTGTGTGCGGGACTGTTCGAGATGCAGAACAGGTTTTGATGGATTTGCTCGCGCGTGCCTGACCATGCGCTTGGCGGCAGAACGCGCAAAACGGATCAAGCATACACGCCAAAATTGTTTGCGCCATTGAGGCAAACGCGGATTTCCGAGCCCGTGGTACGGGTTCATCAATGGAGCGCAGCGCTGTTGCTCAGGCGTGCGCCGCAGGACGAAAGGATGGTAATGGAGGACAAGCAAAGCCGCGCCACTGCAGGCATTGCGCTGGATTGGCACGCCGCAGGCGGGGGCGATGGCAATGGAGGCGGTACGCCCTGCTGGGCGCATGTGCGCGTGCGCAATCCGGGAAAACTCGGGGCCATGACGGTGGCCATGTGGCTGCAGTTGCGCGAGGTATTCGAGCGCATCGCGCAGCAGCCGCAGCTGCGCTGCGTGCTGGTCACCGGCGAGGATGGCGCGTTCTGCGCCGGCGGCGATATTTCCGAGTACGCGCAGTTTCGCTTTGAGCCCCAGTCGCTGGCGCATTTTCATGAACAGCAGGTCTGGGGCGGCCTGAGCGCCATGCTGGCCTGTGACGTGCCGCTGATTGCCGCCATCGACGGCCCCTGCATGGGCGCGGGGCTGGAGATTGCCAGTTGCTGCGATCTGCGCATTGCCACGGCGCGCTCGCAGTTCGGCGCGCCGATTGCGCGGCTGGGCTTTCCGATGGCGCCGCGCGAGTTGGCCTTGGTAGGTCGCGCCGTGGGTGATGCGCTGGCGCGGCGCATGTTGCTGGCCGCGCAGGTGTTGCCGGCGCAGGCGTTGCACGAAGTGGGCTTTCTGGCCCAGCTGCTGCCCGAGCAGGAGTTCGAGGCTGCCGCGCAGCAATGGGTGCAGCGCCTGCTGGCCCTGGCGCCGCAGGCCGCGCGCATGCACAAGCGCAGTCTGCGCACGCTGGCCGATGCCAGCCCGCAACAGGCCCTGGCCGCGCTGCTGCCGGGCGCATACGACTACGCCCCCAGCGCTGAGCACCGCGAAGGCATTGCCGCCTTTCTGGCCAAGCGCAAGCCGCAGTTTTGAACGGGTCTGAACAAGGCGCTGAATCAGCGCCGGGCGTGGCGCAGGGCGGTGTACAGCCCGGCGGCGACGATCAGCGCTGCGCCCAGGTAAAAGCCCCATGCTGGCTGCTCGCGCCAGATCAGCCAGCCCAGCAACGTGGACCACAGCAGCAGGCTGTAGTCAAAGGGCACGACCACGGCCGCCGGCGCCAGCCGAAACGCCTGTGTGATGAAGCCCAGCCCCAGCGTGGCGCACAGCGCCAGCGCGGCCAGCTGCGGTGCGTGCGCGGGCGACAGCGGCACCCAGAAGCCGCCCAGCAGGGCGATGGGCGCTGCAAACACCAGCTGGCCCAGCACGATGTAAGTCATGGTGGTGAGCATGTGTTCGCCCGGGCGGATGCGCCGCGCGCTGAGCATCATGATGGCGTAGCCCAGCGCTGTGATCACGGGCAAGGCCATGGCCCACAGGGGCTGATGGGTTGCCTGCGCGCCGCCGCCATGTGAGGCGGCAATCAGTACCACGCCGCAAAAGCCCGCGCCGATGGCCAGCCAGGCGCCCAGGCCCAGGCGCTCCTTGAGTACCAGGGCGGAGATCAGCGCGATGAACAGCGGCGCGCAGAAAGTCAGCGCCGTGGTGTGCGCCAGCGGCAGCAGCGTCATGCTCCAGTAAAAGCAGATGGCGCAGACGACGTTGATCAGCCCGCGCAGCGTGTGAATGCCCAGGTTGGCCGTGCGCAGCGCGGCGGGGCCCAGCGTCAGCGCCACCAGTGCCAGCAGCGCCGGCGTGGCCAGCGCAGCGCGCAGCAGCAGCAATTGCATGGGCGGGTAGTGCGCGCCCAGCCATTTGGCCAGGGCGTCGCTGCAGGCCAGGGAAAAGGCCCCGGCCAGCATGTAGGCAATGCCTGCCGCGTGGCGTGGCGCGGGCGCGGTGGCGGTGCTCATATGGCGTGGCAGGTGGCAGAGTGCCGGGGCGGGCGATCGGCGCTCACCGGCGTTGCAGCACGAAATGGTGCACCCCGGCCTCGTCGGTGTGCTGTGCGATCAGCGCATTGCCGGTCTGGCGTGCGAAGGCAGCGAAGTCCTGCAGCGAGCCGCTGTCGGTGGCCAGCACGCGCAGCCGCTGGCCGCTTTGCAGCGTGGCCAAGGCCTTTTTGGCGCGCAGAATGGGCTGCGGGCAGCGCAGGCCCTTGGCATCGACTTCGAGGGCCACCGCATCGCCGGCGCCATCGTGGGGCGCGGTTGGGCTGGTTGCCGACGGTGAGGCAGCAGCAGTTGGCGCGCCGCTGGCTGCGTCATCGTTGGGCGCTGCGCTGCTGGCCTGGGCGCTGGTCTGTGGATAGCGCTCGATGACCTGCGGCTCGAAGCCGCGCGCGCGCAGCCATTTCTGCAGTGCCAGCCCGGTGCCGGTGGTCCAGACCGTGGCCTGGGCCGGATCGACCAGCCGGTATTCGGACAGCTCGGGCGAGAGCGCGATCTCGCCAGTGGCAACCACGTGGTAGCTGATGAGCACCTGGTTCATGCGCAAAAAGGCCGAGACATCAACCAGTGTGCACTGCTGTACGTCGAGGTTGACCTCCTCCTTGACCTCGCGGGCAATGCCTTGCTCGGGCGACTCGCCCGCCTCCATGAAGCCCGTGATCAGGCCGAAGAAGCGGTCTTTCCATAACGCATTGCGCGCCAGCAGGATCTGGCCGTGGTACTCGACGATGGCCGCCAGCACGGGCGTGGGGTTGTTCCAGTGCGTCCAGCCGCAGGCCGGGCAGCGCAGCCGGTCAACCAGGCCGCTGTCTTCAGGCGCCTGCACCCAGGCCAGCGCCGTGGCGCAGTGGG
Organism: Vandammella animalimorsus; assembly: GCF_002288875.1. Classification (NCBI taxonomy): domain Bacteria; kingdom Pseudomonadati; phylum Pseudomonadota; class Betaproteobacteria; order Burkholderiales; family Comamonadaceae; genus Vandammella; species Vandammella animalimorsus. The sequence goes on from NZ_NTBH01000002.1 coordinate 222,676, forward strand.
GGCAGTAGCGCATCTCGTAGGTGGGGGTGCTCATGGGTACTTTGCTCTTGTGCGGGCGGTGGAGGGGGAACTGGCAGCGTTTCAGATCGGAAACACGCCGGTGGACAGGTAGCGATCGCCCCGATCGCACACCACGAAGGCAATCACTGCGTCGCGCGCTGCAGCTTGCACCTGCAGCGCGGCCCAGAGCGCGCCGCCCGATGAAATGCCGGCGAAAATGCCCTCCTCACGGGCCAGGCGGCGGCACATCTCCTCGGCATCGTCCTGGGCCACCAGCAGCAGCTCATCGACCAGGCCCGGATCGTAGATGCTGGGCTGGTAGGGCTCGGGCCACTTGCGGATGCCTGGGATGCGCGCGCCAGCAGCAGGCTGGGCTCCGATGATGCGGATGGCAGGGTTCTGCTCCTTCAGATAGCGCGCCACGCCGGTAATGGTGCCGGTGGTGCCCATGGCGCTGACGAAGTGGCTGATGCGCCCCTGGGTCTGCTGCCACAGCTCCGGCCCGGTGGTCTCGTAATGAATGCCCGGGTTGTCGGCGTTGGAGAACTGGTTGAGGATCACGCCCTCGCCCCGGGCGGCCATGGCTTCGGCCAGATCGCGCGCGGCCTCCATGCCGCCACTCTTGGGCGTCAGAATCAGCTCGGCGCCAAAAGCCTTCATGGTCTGAGCGCGCTCAATCGACAAATCCTCGGGCATGACCAGCACCATGCGATAGCCCTTGATGGCCGCAGCCATGGCCAGCGCAATTCCGGTGTTGCCCGAAGTCGGCTCGATCAGCGTGTCGCCGGGGCGGATCTCGCCGCGTTGCTGCGCGCGCTGAATCATGGCCAGCGCGGGGCGATCCTTGACCGAGCCCGCAGGGTTATTGCCCTCGAGCTTGGCCAGCAGCGTATTGCCGCGCGCCAGACACGCCTGACGTTCAAGGCGCTGCAGCGCCACCAATGGCGTTTGGCCGACGATGTCCTCAATTGTTTGGAATTGCATGCCGCGAATGTGCCATATAATTTGCTGCTTTCTGCCAGCCGGAGTGGTGAAATTGGTAGACGCAGCGGACTCAAAATCCGCCGCCGCAAGGCGTGCCGGTTCGATTCCGGCCTCCGGCACCAGCGAATGTGCAAGGGCTTACGACCTGAATGGGCGTAAGCCCTTTTTTGCTGCCTGCTTTGAAACAAAACAACCCCCGGCGAGCCGGGGGCTGTGTGCCTTGGGGTGGCAGAGTTCGAAGGCGGAAGGGCTCAGCCCTGCTCGGGCTGCTCCAGCTCCTTGGCCAGCTCCGGGTGGCGAATCAGCAGCTCGAACAGGCACACGGCCGCGCCGGGAGGCACTTGGCGGCCTTGCTCCCAGTCGTTGAGCAGGGCCAACGGAGTATTGATCAACCGCGCGAAATTGACCTGAGGCAGCCCCAGGGCCTTGCGGGCCTGGCGTGTTTTTACCTGTTGTGGCGTGCTGCCAGCATCGGCAGGGCTGGACAATGTCGCGCTCAGGGGCGCGGGGGGCGCTGCGACGGGAGTTTGCACCTTGGTGGCCACCGCATCGGCCATTTCTGCCAGGTTGATTTTTCTTGCGCACATAGGGATATCTCGTCGATGGGGGTGATGCCATTTCCCCTTCAAGGCTTACCTGGCGGCACTCGCTGGTGCGGCTTGCCCATGCCAGAACACGGCTTGGGCGGATCGCTTCGATCGGGAAATGAGAGAGAAAAGCGCCTGCCGGCAAGAACTCCTGACAGGCCCGCAGTGCTTATGGCGTCATCAGTGGCTGGCGCGAGCTGGCGAAAAAGTGATGACGGCCATTGATGGCACGCAATGGGCCAATTGTAGAAGCGGATGCCCATGCCAGCGCTGAAGCAGGGCGTAAGCCGTGCGGCTGTGGGGTGGATGTGCCTCCCCTTAATTAAACAAGAGCTTGTTCAAGGTCCATGCACGGCAGGCAAGAATGCGAATTCGGACTGTCTGCGCCACTTTGAGCCTTGTTGCCCATCTTGATTCGTAGTGCATACCTTTGCGCTGAGATTGCCTTGGTCATGTAGACAGTCCCTAATTTAGATGCGTCAACAGGTGATGCCAGAAGCGTGTGCGCAATGCCAGGGTGGAGATGAGGATGTGCTCTTGCCGGGTATGGGCGCCGTCGCCGTCTGCGCCCAGGCCGTCCAGTGATGGAACGCCCTGCGCTGCGGTGAAGTTGGCGTCGCTGCCGCCGCCGGTTGGGGGTGCTTCTTCGAGCGTCAGACCCACGGCGCGGGCCGAGGCCTGGGCGCGTTCGAGCAAGCGCTGGGTATGTTCGGTTTTGACCATGGGCGGGCGGTTGATTTCAATGTCGATCTGCAGTGTCATGTCTTCGCCCATGGGACGCAAAGCGCGCAGCTTGGGCAGCAGCTCGTCGATGGCTGCTGTATCAGGCAGGCGCAAATCCACGGTGCAGCGGCATTGGGCCGGCACGGTGTTGGTGGCGCTGCCACCCGTGATGGTGCCGACGTTGACGCTGATGCCGCGCTCGTAATCGGTCATGGCCTCCAGAGCCAGAATTTGGTGGGCCATTTCGCGGATGGCGCTGCGCCCTTGTGCGTGGGCTACCCCGGCGTGCGAGGCGCGCCCCTGTACGCACAGATGCAGCATGCCCGTGCCTTTGCGCGCGGTCACGCAGCGTCCGCCGTGCGCACGTGCAGGTTCGGCCACCAAGCAGTAGCGGGCGTTGCGGGCAAAGGCTTCGATGTGCATGCGCGAGGCATGGCTGCCGGTTTCCTCATCGGGCACGATGAGCAGATCCACCGGCAACGCCGTGCTGCCGGGACGTGCTGCTGCACCCAGTGCGCTGACCGCCATGTACACCCCGGCCTTCATGTCGTAGCCGCCTGGCCCGTAGAGGCGATCGCCTTCGATGCGCACGGGGTTTTCCTGCAGCATGCCGATGGGGTGGACGGTGTCGCAATGGCCCAGCACCAACAGCCCTGGGCGGGCGTCGCCCTTTGCCCGGTTGCTGATGTGCAGCAGGGGCAGCTCAGGGCCGCTGGGCCGGCCTGGGCGCTCGGCGCGGATGGGCGTGAGCGTGGTGCGCAGGCCGGCGGCCTGGGCTGCATCGCGTATCAGCTCGGCCATGCGTGTGACGGCAGCCGCATCGCTGGAAGGAGATTCGCAGCGCATCCAGTCGCAAATGCCTTGCACGAGGGGGGTGGTATCGAAAGTCATGTGTTCATTCAAGAGGTGCAGAAAACGGGCGGGGCGCGTCAGAGCCTGGGTGGAGGTTCTGACAGGCATTGCACTCAGCCTTGCACGAGGTGGCAGGCCACGCTGTGTCCGGCGGCGCAGGCCTGCAGTGCGGGCGCCTGCTGCCGGCAGCGCGGCATGGCGTGTGGGCAGCGTGGGTGGAAGCTGCAGCCCGGCGGCGGATTCAGCGGCGAAGGGATTTCGCCTTGAATGGGCGCGAAGATGCGCTTGCGCCGCGAGACGTCGGGGACTTCGGCCAGCAGAGCTTGGGTGTAGGGATGCTGGGCCTGGGCGAAGACGCTGGCGGTATCGGCCATTTCGACGATCTTGCCCAGGTACATGATGGCCACGCGGTCGCAGATGTGGCGCACCACGCTCATGTCGTGGCTGATGAACAGGCAGGTCAGGCCGCGCTGGGCGCGCAAGTCCATGAAGAGGTTGATGACCTGGGCCTGGATGGATACGTCCAGCGCGGCCACAGGCTCGTCGCAGACGAGAAATTCCGGGTTGACCATCAGCGCCCTGGCAATGCCCACGCGCTGGCGCTGGCCGCCGGAGAGCTGGTGCGGCAGGCGGCTGCGGTATTCCGGCGCCAGGCCTACCTCGGCCAGTGCGGCGTCGATGCGCTCGGGGATGTCGGCCGCAGGCGTCAGGCGGTGTACGCGCAAGGCTTCGCCGAGGATTTGATGGAGCTTTTGGCGCGGGTTGAGCGAGGCCTGCGGATCCTGGAACACCATTTGTACGCCCAGGGTGTAGGCCAGCTTGTCGGCCCCTTGCAGGCTGCGCACATCCTGCCCCTGGTAGTACAGCTGGCCCTGGCTGGGCTGGTGCAGGCCGGCGACGATGCGCCCCAGGGTGGACTTGCCGCAGCCGGACTCGCCCACCAACCCCAGCACCTGACCGCGCGCGACGTCCAGGCTGACACCATTGACGGCGTGCACAGTGCGCGTTTGCAGCGGCTGGCGCGTGATGGCGGCCAGCCATCGGGTCAGGGCGTCTGGCCGATGGCTAAAGCGTTTATGCACCTCGCGCAGTGCAATCACTGGCAGGGCCTGGCCAGGCTCGGCGGTTTTCATGTCCAGTCTATGAGTGCTGTTCATGCGCTGGCCTCCAGTGGGTGGAGGCAGCGATATTCGCGTAGGCCCTGCGCGGTTTCCTCAGTGCGTGGCGCTGGCTGCTCGGACAGGCAGCGGTTGCTGGCACGGGTGCAGCGCGGCGCAAAGGCGCAGCCGCTCACGCGCCCCGAGAGACTGGGGGCCATGCCATTGATTTGTGCCAGGCGCTGGCCCGGTTGGGCCTGTGCGGGCAGCGACTGCAGCAGGCCTTGCGTGTAGGGATGGCGCGGTGCGTCGAACACCGCATCGACCTGGCCGCTTTCGACGATGCGCCCGGCGTACATCACGGCCACGCGGTCGGCCAGCTCGGCAATCACGCCCAGGTCGTGAGTGATCCAGATCAGCGCCGTGCCGTGTTGCTGGCAAATCTGCTGCATGCGGTAGAGGATTTGCCCTTGGATGGTGACATCCAGCGCCGTCGTGGGTTCATCGCAGATGATGAGCTCGGGTCGGTTGAGCATGGCGATGGCGATGGCCACGCGCTGGCGCATGCCGCCGGAGAACTCGTGTGGGTAGCTGCGCAGACGCTTCTCCGGCGCGGGGATGCCGACCATGGCCAGCGCTTGGACGCAACGCTGCAAGGCCTGGGCGCGCGGCACGCGCTCGTGGGCCAGGATTGCCTCCACCATCTGTTCCTGGATGCGCAGCACTGGGTTGAGCGTCATCAGCGGGTCCTGGAAAATCATGGCGATGCGCCTGCCGCGCAGGCTGCGCATGGCTTTGGGCGAGAGCTGGCGCAGGTCTTGGCCCTGCAGCAGCACCTGGCCCTGGGTGATTTCACCCGGCGCATCGATCATGCCGAAAATGGAAAAGCCCGTGACCGATTTGCCCGAGCCCGACTCTCCCACCAGACCCAGGATTTCGCCGCGTTGTAGGTGCAGGCTGAGCTCGCTCACTGCTGGCCAGGCCCCTTGCTCGGTGTGGAAGACGGTGTGCAGATCGCGGATTTGCAGCAAAGGCTCTGCCATGTCTTAGCTCCTTTTAGCTTCTTGGGTCCAGGGCTGCGCGCAAGCGATCGCCCAGCAGATTGATCGACAGAATCAGCGCCAGTAGGGCCAGGCCGGGGAACATGCTGATCCAGTACTCTCCCGAGAGCAGATAGCTGAAACCGTTGGCAATCAATAGGCCCAGCGAAGGCTCGGTGATGGGCACGCCCACGCCCAAGAAGGAGAGCGTGGCCTCCAGCGCGATGGCATTGGCTATCTGAATGGTGGCAAACACCAGCACCGGGGCGATGCAGTTGGGCAGCAAGTGGCGCGTCATGATGCGCCAGGCAGAAAAGCCCAGATTGCGCGCGGCCTCGACGTATTCCTTCTTGCGCTCCTGCAAGGCACGGGCGCGCATGATGCGCGCGTAGTTGGCCCATTGCACCAGTACGATGGCCAGGATGACCTTGTCCACCCCTCGGCCAATGGCTGCCAGCAGTACCAACGCCACCAGCATGGATGGAAAACCCAGAATGAAATCCACGACGCGCATGAGCAGGGCATCGATGGCGCCGCCCCGGTAGGCTGCGAACAGGCCAATCAGGGAGCCGATCAGTGCGGCCAACCCCACGGCACTGAGCCCTACCACCAGGCTGATGCGCAGGCCGTAGAGAATGGCGCTGAGCATGTCGCGCCCCTGGTCGTCGGTGCCCAGCCAATAGGTCGCGCCCGATGCCGACTGCGAGCCGGGCGCCAGGCGTCCATCGAGAAAATCCAGCGCTGCCAGGTCATAGGGGTTTTGGGGCGCAAGCCAGGGCGCCAGCAGTACTACTGCCAACAGCGCCAGCAGCGCCAGGACCGAGCCCTTGATTGAAGGTCTGCTGCGCAGGCGGCGCAGGATAGCGCGGCGCTGGGGTGTGTGCTGCAATGGCTGGGCGGCGCAAGCGGCACGCGGCTCAGGTGTGAGCGGCGGCGAGTCAAGACGCTGCGTCATGCGGCCTCCTGCTGCAATTGCACGCGGGGATCGAGCGCTGCATAAAGCACGTCCACCACCAGGTTGATGACGACGAAGGCGAAGGTCACCAGCATGACGTAGACCACCACCACCGGGCGGTCCAGACGCTCGATGCTCTCGATCAGCAGCTTGCCCATGCCGGGCCAGGCGAACACTTTCTCGGTGATGGTCGAATACGCCAGCAGATGGCCAAACTCCATGCCAATGACAGTGATCACCGGGATCAGGATATTGCGCAGGATGTGGCGGCCCACGATGCGCCGCTCGCTGATGCCCTTGGCGCGGGCGAACCTGACGTAATCCTGTGTCTTGGCGTCCACCACGCCCGTGGCCGTCAAGCGTAAGACCAGGGCGATGTTGGCCAGCGCCAAATTCGTGGCCGGCAGCAGTACGTGGCGCCAGCCATCGGCCGTCAGCAGCGAAAAGGGCACGCCCAGCACCGGCATTGTCTCGCCCCGGCCCGAGGCGGGCAGCCATTGCAGCCAGACGGCAAAAAGCAAGATCAGCATCATGCCCTGCCAGAAATTGGGCAGGGAAAAGCCCAGCACCGAGCCGCCCATCAGAGCACGCCCCAGGGCCCGGTCGTGGTAAAGGCCGGCCAGCAGTCCCAGCGCAATGCCCAGTACGCAGGTCAGCACCATGGCCACCAGCACTAACTCGAAAGTGGCCGGGAAGCGCTGCAGGATCAGCTCGATGCTGGGCACGCCGTGCACGAAGGAAACGCCCAGATCCCCATGCAAGGCTTTGTGCATGAAGTTCACGTACTGCTGCCACACAGGCAAATCCAGGCCCAGGCGCTCGATCATGGCCTGGCGGTCGGCCTCGCTGGCGTCGGGGCTGACCAGCAGTTCAATGGGGTCGCCCACGGCATAAACGGCCAGAAACACCACCAGCGATACCGCCAGCAGCACCATCACGCTTTGCACCAGGCGACGCAGCACATACAGGATCACGGGAACTCCTTGTCAGGCAAGGTCTGCACGAATTTCGGCATCGTGCGGATTGGCGGACTGGTGGATTGGCGCGAGTCTGTTGCCTCGCAAAGCCATCCAAAGCTGCCGTTTTCGCACTCGCACCGCAATCGTGAACGGGCTTCTCAAGGTGCAGGTTTAACCGCCGTAGCGAGCGTGTATTGGTCGCGCCGCCCTTCGTAGCTAAGCCCTTTCTTGAAGGCCCAGATGCTGCTTTCGAAATGCAGAGGGATCAGTGGCACATTCTCCAGCGCGATGCGTGTGGCATTTTGGTACTGGGCGCGGCGCTCGCCATCGTCCATGAGCAGCATGGCTGGCAAGAAGACTTCATCGAATGGTGCATGGCTGAAGCCGCCGTAGTTGCTGGTACCCAGGCTTTTCTCGCGATCGGTAGTGGTCAGCCAGTACTGGAACAGTGCCGATGCCTCACCGTTTTCCGATGGCCAGCCGCCAATGGCAAAGCTGAACTCGCGCTTGGCGCGCTTGGGAAAGTAGATGGCAGCCGATTGCGCGTCTACCTGGGTCTTGATGCCGATGCGCGTGAGGTACTGGGCCACGGTCTGCGCGATTTGCCCATCATTGACGTAGCGGTCGTTGGTGGAGGTCAGCGTCAGTTCAAAGCCATTGGGGTAGCCGGCTTCGGCCAGCAGCTCTTTGGCACGCTTGGGGTCAAAGGCGATTTCCTCGGGCTTGTCCAGGCTGCCGAACATGCCATCGGGCATGTATTGGTAGGCCACCGTGGCCATGCCATCCATCAGGCGCTGGACGATGGCCTTGCGGTCGATGGCCATGTTGATGGCCTGGCGCACGCGCAGATCCTGCAGCGGGTTCTTGCCATCGGGCGCTTTCACGAACGGGCTTTGCGCGCGGCCCACGTCAGGCTGGAAGAAGATCAGACGCGTGGATGGCGTGGCCACGAAATCGAACTGGCTGTTGTTCTTGATGCGTGGCAAATCGCGCGCCGCAGGGTTTTCGATCAGGTCGTAGTCGCCGGCGAGCAAGCCCGTCAGCCTGGCGCCTGGATTGGGCACGGGCACCAGCTTGACCTTCTCCCAGTGCGGCTTCTCGCCCCAATAGCCCTCGTTGCGCTCCAGCTCGGTGCCGGCGCCCTTGACGTAGGACTTGATCTTGTAGGGCCCTGTGCCGATCAGGAATTTGCCGGTATTGAAATCGGCCACGGTGGGCCAGGGTGATGTCACGCCGCAGCCTTCCTTGGGGGCGAAATGCAACTTGTCGAACTGGGCGATGCCGCTCCAGATGATGGGCAGCGCCCGCGCCAGCTCCACAGGCATGGTGGGAATGGGGCGCGTGGTCTTCAGGATGACGGTATGCGCATCGGGCGTTTGCACATCGGTGAAGCTGCGTGCCGGCTCGGTGTAGGAGCGCGAGACGTTGGCCTCGTTGTTCAAAACCCTGCAGATGGTGAACAGCACGTCTTGCGAGGTGAAGGGTGCGCCGTTGGAGAACTTCACGCCCTGGCGCAGCTTGATTTCCCAGGTCAAGTCGTCCAGCGCGCGCCAGGACTCCGCCAGGGCCGGCACGGGCTGCATTTGCGCATTGCGATGGACCAACGATTCGAAGACATGCGCGGCCAAGGCATCGTTGGGCGTGACCTTGTGGTAGTGCGGGTCGGCGGCGGTGGGCTCCGAGGCCAGGCCTATGGTCAGTGACTGGGCCCAAGCCAGGCCCGCAGACAGAGCCAGGGGCGTGAGCAATGCCCATGCGGCGCTGCGCGCCAGCTTACGACCGCGGCCACGGCTGCGAGTGCAATGCAATGTGGTCATAAAAATCTCCTTGTTGATGGCCCATGCAATGTGTTGGGGGATGCTTATCGCTCCACCGTGCGGTTCCAGCGCTTGCTCCACGCCGGACGCTCGGCGTTGATCACGTCCCAGTCCAGCACGACGGCGGACTTGAGGATTTCATTCATGCGCGTCTGGTCTTCAGCGGCCTTGCCCTTGAGCGGGGTCTGTGGATTGACAGGGTTGTAGGAGCCGTGCTCCATGGCCAGCGCCTGGGCCTCTGGGCTGACCAGGTAGTCCATCAGCTTGTGCGCCATGGCGCTGTCGGGGTTGTCGGCCAGTGCGCATTGCGCTGTCATGAGCACCACGGCCCCCTCCTTGGGGGCGACGAACTCCATGGCAGCGCCCTTGGATTTCATCAGCTCGGTCTGCGTGAAGGTGTATGGAAAGAGTGCGGCGTCGCCCGCTTGCATCATCTCGACGATCTTGCTGGAGTTGGGGATGTATTCGACGACGTTGGGGCCGATGGTCTCGGGCCAGGCCTCGAAGCCGGGGTTGACGTTGCTCTCGTTGCCGCCCTTGAGGCGGTTGAACATCAAAAAGGCGTGCAGGCCAAAGGAAGAGGCGGGCATGGACTGCACGACGACCTTGCCTTTGTATTTGGCATCGGCCAGATCGCCCCAGGAGGTGGGCGGCGCCCAGCCTTGATCGGTAAAGGCTTTGGTGCTGTAGGCCAGGCCCGTCAACCCCATGGACAGGCCCACGGCCTGGTCCTTGATGCGCGTGATCTGTGGCAGCGAGGCCAGGTGCTCACCTGGCTGGAGCTTTTCGCACAGGCCCATGCCAATGGCTCGATACATGATGCCGTCGTCCAGCGTCATGACGTGCATTTGCGCCTTGCCCTTGGCCGCCTGGGCCTTGGCCAGGATGTCGGTGGAAGTGCCGGGCACGACGACGACCTTGACGTTGTGCGCCTTTTCAAAGGGCGGAAAGACGAATTGCGTGTAGGTGCGCTCCATGTTGCCGCCGTTCATGCCGATGTACAGCGTTTGGGTTTGCGCCTGGGCGCTGGCGCAAAGCAGTGCGGCGCTGGTCGCTGCCAGGCCCAAGGACGCCTTCAGCAAGGTCTGTTGCGGTTTTTTCATGGCATGTCTCCTTCATGGGTTGTGTGGGGCTGTGCCGCCCCGCGGGTGCAAAAACGGTCGATGGCAAAGGCGTTCAGCGGCGTGCTGGTGCGCCCTTGGGCGATGAGCTCGGCCAGCACCTCGCCCACGCCGGGGCCGAGCTGGAAGCCAGCGCCGGAAAAGCCAAAGGCGTGGTAGAGGCCGGGCCGGCGCAAGCTGGGCCCGAGGATGGGCTGGTCATCAGGCAGGTTGCCTTCGTTGCCGCTCCAGGTGCGGATCAGCTGGGCATGGGCCAGCTGAGGAAACAAGGTGCTTAGCCGCGCCATCTGTGTCAGCAAGGCGCTCTGGGTTGTGCGTGCGTGCTCGGACGGCTGGCTGGGGGTGTCGCAGTCGTGGGGCGGCGGAGTATGTGGGGCAGGGAACAAATGGCCGCGCCCGCCGCCGAAAACGATGTTGCCCCGGCGCACTTGGCGAAGGTAGATGCTGCCACCCTCGACCCCGAGGCTCCAGGGCAGGAAGAAGGGCAGGGGTTCGGTAACGCCCATGGCAGGCGGGATGGTGTGCATGGGCACAGCCTCGCCCCATTGGGCGGCAAAAGGGGCTGCCCAGGCGCCGGCGCAATTGACGAGCACAGGCGCACAGGCGCACAGGCTAGGGGCGATTGCGGCCTCAGGCTGGGCTGTGCGTTGGGTGGGAGCAGCGTGGACGATGAAGCGCTGGCCATCGTGCTCTACGGCGCAGGCGGTGGTGTGCTCGCGCACATCGACGCCATGGCGGCGAGCCGCCTGGGCAAAGGCTGGCGCTACCAGGCGCGGATTGGCCTGGCCGTCCTCGGGGCAGAGCGAGCCGCCGAGGATGCGCGCGCCCACGGCCGGGAAGTGCTTTTGCAGGGCGCTGCGCCCTTCGATGAGCTGCAGATTCAGGCCGTAGTCCTTGCTGCGCTCTGCGTATTCGGCCAGGGCCTGCATGTGCTCGTGCGTGAACGCCATCTTGAAATGGCCGCTGCGCTCGTATTCGCCATCGGTGCCGATCAGGCTGCGCAGCCGCCCCCAGAGCTGTTGGGAGCGCTGGGCCAGCGGTAACTGGGCGATGGCGCGACCCTGGCGGCGCACGCCGCCGAAGTTGATGCCGCTGGCGCGGGATCCGCAGACGTCGCGCTCCAGCAGCGTGACGCGCAGCCTGTACCGTTGACGCAGGAACAAAGCCGTGGCGCAGCCCATGATGCCGCCGCCAATGACGATGACGTCGCTGCCAATGCGGGTGCCGTCTCTCATGGGGCATTGCCCTCCGTTTTTTGCGGGCCCAGGGCGGCGCCTAGCGGCACGGGCTTGATGGGGGCTTGCGCGCGCAATCGCCCGGCCTGCTGCACGGGCATGTCCAGGGTGTGGGCCAGCAGTTCGGTGGCGGCTGGGGCGCACATGCGGCCCTGGCAGCGGCCCATGCCCACGCGGCACAAGGCCTTGAGGCGGTTGAGCTCCTGCGCGCCGCCTTCCGTGATGGCAGTGCGCACTTGGGCTGCGGTGATGTGCTCGCAGCGGCAGATGACGAGCTCGTCTGGGCAGTGCTGCGCCCATTGCGCGGCGGGCAGAGGGAAGGCCAGCTCCATGGCCTGGCGGAAACGCTGCGCGCGCGCAAGCTGGCGCTGCAGGCGGGCGATGCGTGCGGCATCCACCGGCAGGCCGCGGTCGGCCAGCAGCGCCCAGGCTGCCAGCTCGCCCGAGCATTCGGCCGCATTGGCACCCAAGATGGCGGCGCCATCGCCGGCCAGGTATACGCCGGGCACGCTGCTGCGGCGCATGGCGTCGATCGTTGGCACGTGGCAGCGCTGCACGGGCGAGAAGCTGAACGCACAGCCGAGCAGATCGGCCAGCTGGGTTTCCGGGCGTAGGGCATGGCCCAGGCCCACAGCGTTGCAGGTGCTGCGCTGTGGGCGGCCGGCATGGTCGCGCCAGACGATGGCCTGGGCGCGCTGCTGGCGGGCATCGCCTTCGATGTGCAGTAGTTGCACGCCCCGATGCACGGGCACGCGCTTTGCGCGCAGCCAGGCGATGAGTTGCAGCCCCTGCGCTGCCGTGACGGGCTGGTTGAGCATGCCGGGAATGGCGCGCCAGCGCGCCGCGCGCGGGGCGGTATCGAGCACGGCCACAACCTGTGCGCCGGCTAGGGCGTATTGGCTGGCCACCAAGTACAGCAGCGGGCCGGTGCCCGCGAACACCACGGCGCTGCCGATGGCGCAGCCCTGGGATTTCAGCGCTACCTGCGCGCCGCCCAGGGTGTAGACGCCGGGCAGCGTCCACCCTGGCAAGGGCAGCACGCGGTCAGTGGCTCCGCTGGCGACGATGATCTCGCGCCATGGCAGGCAGGACAGTGTTTGCGAGGCCTGGTGCAGCAGATCCAGCCCGTCAGGCTGGGCGTTCCACAGCAGCGTATCGGGACGGTAATCGATCTGGGCCTGGATGCTGGCAAAGCAGGCGTGCACGGCCTGGGCGCGCCCGGCTTGGATGCCATAGAGCTCCTGCGGGCTGCGCTCCAGCCCCGGCGGCGGCTGGCGATACACCTGCCCGCCCGCGCGGGGCGCCTCGTCCACCACCACTGGGCGCAGGCCGTGGGCCAGCAAGGTGGCGGCAGCGCGCACGCCAGCGGGGCCTGCGCCCACGACAACGGGCGGAAGGTCGGCGGCTGCGTGGCGCTGCAGGCGGAAATCGGGCACGGCGACGTTCATGGGCCTGGAGGGCGTTGTGCGCCGTCGGTGCAAATGGCCATGCCCGGTTCGATCAGACTTTGGCAGGCGCGGATGCTGCGCCCGTCGGCCAGGCGCACCCAGCAATCCTGGCAGGCGCCCATGACGCAAAAGCCCGCCCGTGGCAGTTGGCTGAATTCATGGATGCGCAGCCGTGTGCGCTGGGTGAGGATGGCTGTCATGACCGTATCGCCCAGCAGGGCGCTGGCTGGTTGGCCGTCGAGCGTGAACTGCACCACAGGTCGATCCAGGGCCTTGAGGCGCTGGAGCAGGGCCTCTGCGCGGACTTCATGTGCGGATGGTCTGGGCATGAGAGCAGACTCCTCTCAATGCTTGCCGATCAGCACGCGATCGAGGCCATAGACCCAGTCGAGCAGCAGCATCAGACCCAGCGTGAGAAAGACGATGAGGGCGGAGACGGCGGCCATCATCGGGTCGAGCGACTCCGTGGCGTACATGTACATGCGCACTGGCAGCGTGACGGTCGAGGGCGAGACCACGAAGATGGACATGCTCAGCTCGTCGAAGCTGTTGATGAAGGCCAGCAGCCAGCCGCCAGTCAGGCCGGGCAGGATCATGGGCAGCGTCATGCGCACCACCACCACCTTGCTGCTGGCGCCCAGCGATTGGGCAGCCTGCTCGACGCTGCGGTCAACGCCCAGCAAAGCGGCCATGATCAGCCGCATGGTATAGGGCGTGACCACCAGCGCATGGGCCAGGATGAGCCAGCCAAAACTGCCTTGGCCGCCCACCAGCCAGAGCAGGCGCAGCATGGCCACCCCGAGTACCAGGTGCGGAATGATCAGCGGCGATAGAAACAGCCCCTGCAGCCAGGCGCGCCCAGGGATGGGGTAGCGCACGATGGCCATGGCCGCAGCCAGCGCCAAGGCGGTGGAGATGCTTGCCGCTGCCGTGGCCAGCGCCAGGCTGTTGTAGAAGGCTTGCACGAAGTCCGGGTGCTGGAAGACTTGCCGGAACCAGCGCAGCGACCAACTGCCCGTGGGCACGGACAGAGTCTCTGCTGGCGAAAACGCAGCCAGGCAGACGATGAGCAGCGGCGCCAGCATGAATGCCATGACCAGCGTGTGAAACAGCAAGGCAATGGGGCCATTTTTCTGCATGGGCATCTCCTTTTTTTCTTATCCCTTGCGCGTTGCAATCAACCCAGGGCTTTTTGATAGCGGCGCTCGACCATGCGGCTGATGCCCACCATGATGATGAGATTGAGCGCCAACAACAGCAGCGCGATGGCTGCCCCTAGCGGCCAGTTCAGCTCATGCAGGTATTCGTCGTAAATCAGCGTGGCCACCATCTTCACCCGGCGGCCGCCCAGCAGGCCGGGGATGGCAAATGAGCTGGCCGAGAGGCCAAACACAATCAGGCCGCCCGAGAGCACGCCAGACATCACTTGCGGCAGCACCACGCGGCGCAGCGTGGTCAGCGGCGTGGCCGAGAGCGAGAGTGCGGCGTTCTCCACCCAGGGGTCGAGCTTTTGCAGCGAAGTCCACACCGCAATCACCATGAAGGGCATCATCACGTGCACCAGGGCGATGACGATGGCCGTCTCGTTGTAGAGCAGGCGCACTGGCCCCAGGCCCAGTGCCTGTAGCGCCGCATTGATCAGCCCGTTGGGCCCCAGCAGCATGCTCCAGCCGAAGGCGCGCACCACTACGGAGATCAGCAGCGGCGCCAAGATTACCAGCAGGAATACCGAGCGCCAGGGCCTGCGCATGCGGCTGAGGATATAGGCTTCGGGCGCGCCGATCAGAATGCACAGCAGCGTCACCACAGCGGATATGCGCAGCGTGCGCCAGAAGATCTCGTAGTAATACGGGTCGTTCAGTACCTGCCGATAGTTGTTCAGCGTAAAGCTGCCTGGCACTGCTCCGGCGATGGGGTCGTAGGCATTGAATGACAAGGCAACGATCAGCGCCAGCGGGGTCAGCAGCAGCGTGGCAAACAGCGCCAGCGCGGGCGCCGTCATGGCCCAGGCTTGCCAGCGTCTGGCGTTGCTAGGTGCGCTCATGCCTGGGCCTCCAGCATGTGCAGGTTGTGCGCCTGCCAGTCCACGCCCACCTCTTGCCCCAGCGCCAGCGGGGCTGTGCCGTCGTTGCTGCGCAAGGCCATCAGCGTGCCCAAAGGGGTGTGCAATGCATACATCCACTGGCTGCCCAGGAACAGGCATTGCGTGATGCGGCCCTGGCAGCGGCCCGCGCCGGTGGTCGTCAGCTGCAGTTTCTCGGGGCGGATGGCCAGCGCCAGCGTGGCGTCTTCAGGCGTGCCCGCTGGCGGGCCATCCAGCGGGCCGAGCAGCGCAATGCCTGCGGCGACGGCCTGCCAGCGCCCCTGAGCATCCAGCACGGGCTGGGCCTGAATGACATTGGCTTTACCGACAAAGCGGGAAATGAACGGGGTGCGCGGCCTTTCATACAGCGTGTGGGGAGTGTCCACCTGGGTGATGCGCCCGGCCTGCATCACCACCACGCGATCGCTGATGGACATGGCCTCGGCCTGATCGTGCGTGACCATGATTGTGGTCGTGCCCAGCTTGCGCTGGATGTCGCGCAGCTCCAATTGCATCTCCTCGCGCAGTTGCGCATCCAGGTTGGACAGCGGCTCATCGAGCAGCAGCAGCGGTGGCTCGATCACCAGCGCCCGCGCCAGCGCCACGCGCTGGCGCTGGCCGCCTGATAGTTCACGTGGGTAGCGATCGGCCAGGGGCAGCAAGTGCACAAGTTCCAAGACCCGCATGGTCCGATCGCGGCGCTCTTGCGCCGGGCATTTGCGCATCTCCAGGCCAAATTCCACGTTCTGGCGCACCGTCATGTGCGGAAACAGCGCGTAGCTCTGGAACACGATGCCCAGACCGCGCAGATGCGGCTTGAGCCGTGTGATATCACGCCCTTGCAGCTCGATGGTCCCTGTGCTGGCCTGCACGAAGCCGGCAATCATCTGCAGGGTCGTGGTTTTTCCGCAGCCCGAGGGCCCCAGCAGCGAGACGAACTCCCCCTGGGCAACGTCCAGGCTGAAGTCCTGAACCACCCAGTTCTTGCCATACTGTTTCCCAAGCTGATGAAGACGCAGAAAGCTCATTGAATGAATCCACTCACCGCAAAACGACCAAAGGTTTTTTGCATTTTTCAATCAGATTGCGCAAAAGAAATTAGGTGAAAACACCAAAAACGGAACAAGAAATATAAATCTTCCGTTCATCGAAATAATTTGCATGTTAGTCTCCGATTCCTTCCGATAGGATGCACGCCATGACCACATCCGCACGAGCCGGCAGACAGCGCCACCATCCGGCAATGGCCGCCGACGACACGCAAGCCACTGTTGCCCAGCACCAGCGCAGCGCCACCCACCGCATCTTTAGCGTGCTGCGGGCGTTGGCTCAGCATCAGCGCGAAGGCGTGCGCGTGACCCATTTGGCCCAGGCGCTGGGGCTGACCCAGGCCAGCGCCCACCGCCTCTTGCAAAGCCTGGTGCAGGAAGGCATGGTCGAGCAGGATGCGCACAGCAAGCGTTATCGGTTGAGCCTGGACTTGTTCTGCCTGGCCGCGCAGGCCTCGGCGGGCCAGGATTTGCGCACTCTGGCGCGACCAGCCTTGCTGCGCCTCAATGCCAGCCTGGGCGATACGGTGCTGCTCATGGTGCGCTCCAGCTTCGATGCCGTTTGCCTCGATCGCGTCGAAGGCCAATACCCGGTGCGCACCTTCACGGGGGATGTGGGCGGGCGCGTGGCCCTGGGGGTAGGGCAGGGCTCGCTGGTCATCCTGGCGCACCTGCCCGAGGCCGAGCATGAGGAGGTGTTGCGCTACAACCTGCCTCGCATCCAGCACTACAACGTCTATGACGAGGTTTATCTGCGCAACGCCGTGCGCCAGGCGCGCGAGCTGGGCTACAGCTTCAAGCGCGACGGCCTGCTCGAGGGCATGGCCGGCATTGCCGTGCCGGTATTCGATGTCAATGGCAGTGTGGTGGCGGCGCTGTCCATCGCCACGCACGTCTCGCGTCTGAGCGATGAGCGCCTACCCATCGTGCGCGACCTGCTGCTGCGTGAGGCGCGGCAGCTGTCGCAGCACATCAACCCCTTTGACCCCAGCTTGCGCCGCCCCATGTACACCATGGTGGCCCATGTGGGGCAGATGCTGTGATGCGCTGCGACCATTGCAGGCGTGGCGGTGTTATCAGGGCTTGTTGAGATTGAGTGTTGCGGCGGTGTTTTCGGTCAAAAAACCGCAACTGCTGCGTTGAAAGCGTTTGCAAGGTGTCCAGGAGCCTTGCGAGCGTTTTCGCCTTGCATTTGCGACGTTTGCCCCGAAAAACCGCTTCGCAAACCCAATCTCGACAGGCCCTAGGAGGCAGGCAGCAGCCCGCAGCCGCGCAGCCAGTCGATGATGTGTTGGTTGACCCGCACGGGCTGCTCCTGCTGGCTCCAGTGACCGCAGTTGCGGATCAGTTCGGTCTGGGCGCGTGGTACGTTGCGGGTGATGTCTTGTGCGGTGGCTGGCGGCAGCACAAGATCGTATTCGGCGGTGAGCATCAGCGCGGGCAGTTGCACCATGTCGGGCGTGCCGGCGCTGTCGAGCCAGTTTCGGTGCAGGTTGCGGTACCAGTTGAGGCCGCCGGTGAAGCCAGTGGCTTTGTAGGTGTGCACATAGACGGCCAGCTCGTCCTGGCTGAGCAGCGGCTCGCCCCACAGCTGCGGGGTGTGGCCCAGCAGTGTGGCGGGCAGGGCGCGCAGCAGTTCGGGCTGCTGGCGCGCCATCTCGGCGATGGCGGCTGGGTTGGGGCGGCGCATCATGCCGGAGAAGGTGGCGGCCACGTCGCGGCCCAGCAGCTCCTCGCCCTGGCCTGGCTTCTGGAAGAAGACCATGTAGTGTTGCTCGCCACGGTATTTGCGCAAGGTGGCGATCAGGTCGTCCTCGGTGCGGCGGGTGTAGGGGGTGTTCAGGGCGATCACGCCCAACAGGCGCTCGGCGTGGTCGCGCGCCAGCGTCCAGGCCAGGGCGCCGCCGAAGTCGTGGCCGACGACCACGGCCTGCGCAATGCCCAGTGCGTCCAGCATGCCGAGCACGTCGCGCGCCAGGTTGTGCATGCGGTAATCCTCCAGTGCGCCTTGTGCGCCGGTGTGGCCGTAGCCGCGCAGGTCGGGCACGATGACCTGGCAGCCGGCCTGCACCAGCGGCTCGATCTGGTGCCGCCAGGAGTAGGCCAGCTCGGGGAAGCCGTGCAGCAGCACGATGGGCAGACCGGCGCCGGCCACATGCACCGAAAAACGCGCGCCATTGGCGTCGATGGTGTGTGCGGCGGGCATGTCGGGGTAGGGGGGCAGGCGTTCTGCTGTCATGGCGGTCCTTTCTGGCTGGTCGTGGCAGGCGGCGCGGCCATTGCCGGCGCTGGCCATGCTTGGGCTTTGCCGGGCGGTTGGGCGCACCGGGCGATGGTGGTGGCAAATCGTAGTTGCAGGCCATGCACGGGCCTGCAGCCTTGGGGACAGGCCCTACTATGCAGCCCCCCGATGCTGGCGCTGGTGCACGCGCGCGCACCACAGCACGCCGGCGATCAGGGCCGTCATGGCCAGCCATTCCAGCATGGAGGGCAGGCGCCAGTCATAGAGAAAGCCATAGACCAGGCCAAAGACGGTCTCGAACACGATCATCTGCCCGATCATGGTCAGCGGCAGCTGGCGGCTGGCGCGGTTCCAGAAGTTGTTGCCCACCACTGAGGCCAGGATGGCCAGCGTGCCCGTCAGCAGCCAGAAGTACAGCCACTGCGCAGGTGTGTGTGCCGAGTCGCCTGCAGTCGGCGCCACCCAGGGGGCCAGAAAGGCCGGCACAGCCAGCCCCAGGGACAGCAGCCCGGTGGCCAGCCCAGTCAGCAGCGACCAGTCCCACGGCGAGATGTCCGGGCGGCGGCGCAGCCAGTGGCTGTTGTAGATCGAATAGGCCGACCAGCTCAGCAGCGCGCCGCTGGCGGCCAGCAGCCCCAGTGCGCGCTGGGCGGTGCTGAGCGTGGCCGTGGCCGGGCTGCCTTGCAGCAGGCTTTGGGCTGCCACCAGGCTGGTGCCCAGCAGACACAGCGCCAGCGGCGCCAACAGCGGGCGCAGGCCGATGGCGCCCTGGCGGCTGGTGCCAAACAGCGTCACCAGCACCGGGATCAAGCCAATGATCAGCGTGGTGGGCGCTGCACCGGCCCATTGCACGCCCCAGACCAGCAGCACGTAGTACACGATGTTGCCCAGCATGCTCAGCCCCAGCAGCCCCAGCAGCTCTTGGCGGCCCAGCCGGCCGCGCAGGCGGCGCCAGCGCGGCGCCAATAGCAGTACGGCCACGCAGCCATAGACCAGATAGCGCGCGGCCGAAAGCTGCCAGGCGTTGAAGTCCGGCAGCAGCAGCGGGATCAAAAAGATCAGCCCCCAGAACGCCCCGGCCACCAGGGCATTGACGACCCCGGCGGTGACCTGTGACGGCGGCGTTGCGCGGGGTTGGGATGCGGCGAGTGGGGCGTGGGCGTGACTGGCGGGCGAGGGGTGCGACATGGGCGCGGACAGGACAAAAAACGGCGGCCATGGTAGCAGCCGGGTGCGTGGGCCGGCCCCTACAATGCCTGTTTTCCCTTTGAAGGGTCTGCACGCAGCGCGCCGCGCGTGCTGCGCAGCGCCCGTGCCGTGCAGGCGCACTGGTGCGTGGCCCGTGCGGGCCTTTCCGTTGCAACGCACCTTGGAGACCTGCCCATGCTGTTGACTGAAGACCAGACCATGATTCGCGATGCCGTGCGCGCTTTCGTGCAGGAGCAAATCGCCCCGCATGCCGCGCAATGGGACCGTACGCACCACTTCCCTGCCGACGTTCACCAGGGCCTGGCGGAGCTGGGCGCCTATGGCATCTGCGTGCCCGCTGAATACGGCGGCGCTGGTCTGGACTACCTGACGCTGGCACTGGTGCTGGAGGAAATTGCCGCCGGCGATGGCGGCACCAGCACCGCCATCAGTGTGACCAACTGCCCTGTCAACGCCATCCTGATGCGTTATGGCAATGACGCACAGAAGCGCCAATGGCTGCAGCCGCTGGCGCAGGGCAAGATGCTGGGCGCGTTCTGCCTGACCGAGCCGCAGGTCGGCTCGGACGCCTCTGCGCTGCGCACCACTGCGCGCCGCCAGGGCGATGAATACATCATCGATGGCGTCAAGCAGTTCATCACCAGCGGCAAGAACGGCCAGGTGGCCATCGTCATTGCCGTCACCGACAAGGCCGCGGGCAAGAAGGGCATGAGCGCCTTCATCGTGCCCACCGACAATCCCGGCTACCACGTCGAGCGGCTCGAGGACAAGCTCGGCCAGCACTCCAGCGACACGGCCCAGATTCGCTTCGAGGACTGCCGCATCCCGGTGGAAAACCGCATCGGCGAAGAGGGCGAGGGCTACAAGATCGCGCTGTCCTCGCTCGAAGGCGGGCGCATCGGCATCGCCTCGCAAAGCGTGGGCATGGCGCGCGCGGCTTTCGAGGCCGCGGTGCAATACGCCAAGGAGCGCGAGAGCTTTGGCACCGCCATCATCAACCACCAGGCCGTGGGCTTTCGCCTGGCCGAATGCGACATGCAGATCGAGGCAGCGCGCCAGCTCATCTGGCACGCTGCCAGCCTGCGCGATGCCGGCCGTCCCTGCCTGCGCGAGGCGGCCATGGCCAAGCTGTTCGCCAGCGAAATGGCCGAGCGCGTCTGCAGCGCCGCCATCCAAACGCTGGGCGGCTACGGTTACGTCAACGACTTCCCGGTCGAGCGCATCTACCGCGACGTGCGCGTCTGCCAGATCTACGAAGGCACCAGCGACGTGCAGAAAATCCTGATCCAGCGCGCGCTGGGCTAAAAGCCATTCCTTTTAAGATCTTTACAAGCAGAGTTTTTCACTTCCCCTCTCACCTTGTTAGAGGGGGATTAAAAGGGGCACCCGCAAGGAGATGCTGCATTTGCCAGCGAAAGCATTACATTCTGACGGATGTGCTCCGTACTCTCTAGTTATTCAGTCTCTGCCTGCGAAGGCAGGTAAATGCCGCTAATTGAAAATAGTGGAGAAAAGATTTTTTGGGGTAATTAGAGAACTTCAGAAATGATAGGGCTGAAAGGAGGTAAATCACTGCAGGGGTAGGTGGACGGACTTGGATGGACTGTGGATATGGTTCCTGTGATGATGGAAATTTTACCTTGCAGCCATCCAAAGCCGATTTTGAGTAGCCTTACAGGGATTTTATAAAATTTAGTGCAGTATGCCTCCTGAATGATAAGCCGAAACAGCAAGTAATGCAATGATATCTATTGGAAGTGTGCAGTTGATTTCTTGGCGTTGGCGGCTAAGCAGTGAAAGGCATCTTTCTGTTACTAAGTGCGCCCTGCGTTGAGTGGCGATGCTTGCCGATAGAGCCAAATACTTCGTTGGAAACTCTGTGCTATCGGTTGAGTTTAAAATTCTATTCTTATTGTATTTCCATATTTCTTCAGCGTGATGTGAGAGTGACTCTATACTCAGTGATTCAGCGTAGAGTGCTGATGGATCTTTATAGTTGGAGTCGATTATCAATTGATTTATTTTTTTCTCATAGTCCGGGGTTTTTCTTGATATGAAGTGAGCCTCTTCCTTAAATCCGTTATCAATTAATTTTTTCTCTATATCTTTTAGGCCGTTGTAAAGGTAGATGTAGCCTTCTAGATCTTCGAGAATTTCGGGGTTGGTAATATTTTTAGGGCTTTTTTGAGGGCTTTGAGCTTGGTCTTCGAAGGAGTTGAAGTATGCATAGTTAATGATCTTCGATATGTTCTCTCTCAACCAGCGTTGGTTTGAGTCTTTTTCTTTAATTTTCCCTATCAGTGAAAGAAATGCTCCAGTTGCAGCAATCTTATTTTTTGATTGCTCTTCTTTTTGATATGAGTTGGCTGTGAACTTTATGTCGGGGGTAAACAGGTGGTTGTTTATGTTTTCAAGAAGCTTGGTTAAGTAGGGAATTAATATTCCATCTGTGTCATCATTGATGATAATTTGTGAAATGCTTAAGAGGGCCTGGCTGGATGCTGCCCATTCGATTCCACCATTCTTGGTGTTTTTAAAAGCGTTGACAAATTTTCCTTCCTTGATCCTAAGGCTATCTATTTCTTTTAATAGAGAGCTGAGGCTCATTGATTGGTGTGAAGAGGCTGCTGCTATCTTTGGTGCTGCAAATAGAAAAATTGCAGAGCTGGATAAAAATGATCGGCGATTTATCATGTGTTTCTCTCTTGAATGAATTATGCTATCTGCATGCCCATGTTGAGACATTTCTGATAAATGTGGCTTGCATATGTTGCGGCGGCTGCTTTTGAGGGGTGGCCTATCCCGTCTACCATGGATGGTGGAACCAGCCCAGAAAAGTTCAAGAATTGCACTCTAGATGAGCCATAAATAGAAATTAATTCATTTGTTTTGATTTGCAGTTGGTTGTTGTGTTGTTGCCATACGTTTTGGAAGGATTGCATAACAGGAAGTCCGCAAATGAGGACTTTGAAGTTTGCATTCGCAGATGTTGTTATGAAATTTATATTGTCTGCTGGCGAATTGGGGTTGAATTGATGTAGTCTTTGGTTTAGCATTAATGTGGCTAGCTCTTTTACTCTGGTGCCAAGTGAATGTGGACTCCAGTGAAAGCCAACATCATTTGCGCCGAGCATGATGACGTGATTTCTTGTCATTGCGAATTGCATGGCGTTTCTGTATGTATCTAGCGCCCATAGCGATGTATGTCCTGAACGGGCCCAGCAAAAAAACTTTTTGTTTGTCCCTGTGTAAAAAGGTGGATCCTCTTGTCCTGTAGAGCTCTCGTAGCGGTTGACGATTTCTTTGAATATTCTTTTCTCCATTATGGAGTCTCCATGAAATGTTACGCCATTTCTCAAAAGACCTTCAATCACGATTGTTGCCATGTTGCTATCTCCTGTTGAGTGAGTCTTGATGGTAAGCGTTTCTTTGATTGCGGATATCGGTGTAAACCCTTAGTTTCTTGGCTGGGTCTGGGGATTTATTTCTATTGAAGATGTGCTATTCTGGTTGTTTTGGGGTTTTTTATTTAAAATATGTCATTTATGATGGCTTTTGGGGTTTTGGGAGCTGGTGTATTTTGTGGAATTTCTGTGATTTTGGTCAGTTTTGACTGTTTGTGGTGGTTTGTTGATTGGGTAATGGGTTGTGAGTAGGTCTTTTATTTTTTGTTTTTTGTTTTTTGTTTTCGTTGTTTTTTTGTTTTACGGCTCCTTTGCCGATGATGCATTCATCGTGGCGCGTTATGCGGAAAACCTGGTGCATGGGGCTGGCCTGGTTTTCAATCAGGGGGATGCCGTCAATGCGCTGACTTCGCCATTGCATGCGTTTTTTATGGCGGGGCTTGCGTGGTTGGCTGGCGGCTCGGTCAGGACTTATGTGCTGCTGGCCGCAGTGGCAGTCTTTGGGGTGGCTGGCTGGGCCGCGTACAGGATGTTTGCTTTCAGTCCTGAAAAGGCCCGCCTGTACCAATTCCTGTTATTGACATTCCCGCCCGTGGCGTTCTGGACTTTGGGTGGCCTGGAAACCCCGATTTTGCTGGTGCTGATCCTGCTGATATGTGCATGTGCAGCACAAGACAGCAACGTGCGCGGCGATATGGGTATTTTGGTGCTGTGCGCGCTGGCGGGCTTCACCCGCTATGACATGGTATTGCTGTTGGGGCCGCTGGTGTGCACCGTGCTGTGGCGGCGCAAAGGCAATGTCAGGGTGTGGGGCGTGGCAATTTTTCTGGCAACGCTGTTTGCCCTGTGGTTTGCATGGTGCTATTGGTATTATGGCGATTTATTGCCAACCTCTTTTTACAATAAAAATATTTCCAAATCCTCTGCTGCTGCGCTGGGTAAAGGGCTTTTTTATGAATTTTCGTTAGTGGTTTTGCTGCTGTTGCCATTGGCTTTGGCATTGTTGTTGGGCAGGCAAAAAGTAGCTGAAAATGAGCCGAGCCGAGCCGAGCCGAGCCGCTTTCACGCGCTGATAGCCGGTTTGCTGCTTTATGGCGCGTATGGGCTGTTTGCAGGCACCGTGCACATGATGTATTTGTATCGCCTGTTTGTGCCGATCATCCCTGTGCTGCTGTGGGCGGCGCTCAGGTATTTGCCTGTGGCGCCCAAGCCATTGGGTTATGGGCTGATGGGCCTGGTGCAGCTGACGTTGGTGTATGGCATTGACCAGCATTCCCTGAATTTCAATCTGGCCTTGCTCATTCCAGGCGGGCAGGATTGGTACGAATTCAGCCGCGCCGGCGCAGGGCCGTCGAACAAGCAGGCCAACAAGGTTTTTGCCCAGCAGGCACAGGCCATTGAGCGGCATTGGCAGACCCAGGGGCAGGACGCTGCGCTCGTGCCCAGAATGGCCGTTTGGACGGAAGGGCAGCCCGGTTATCAATTGAGAAATTTCTACGTGTACGGCCCGCTGGTGAGTTATCGGCACGAATGCCGCGCCGATTATTTCAAGATGGCCCATTACGTGCAGGACATCCAGTACCTGGCCGATGGCGCAGCGCCGCCGCAGGCGAAAAATGCGCAGGGCTGGGAGCTGGTGACATACGACGACATGCCGATTCGGGAATGGGGCGGTGAGCGCAAATTGATCCGGGTGCTGTGGTTTTTCAAGCAGCCGGAACTGGCGCACACGCTGCCTGCGCGGGTGCATGGGGCCTGCCGGTGATGGCCTTGTTCAACCCCCAGGCGGCATGGGTACATGCTGTTGGGTGGAGCGCGGTGAGTGGCGCGGTGGCAGATTGTTGGTAATGGGCTGGGTGGTCGGCGCGGCGTACAGTGGGCTGGCGGCGGCCGGGCGCTGGGCGGGCTCGAACTCGGGCAGCTGCAATTGCAGCTGGGCTGCGCCGCCCCGGCTGGGGCCCAGTTGCGCGCTGCGCCCCGAGACCGACTGCAGGTAGAGGTTTTCGCCGCCGTCGAGCAAGGCGCCAACGCGGTAGTGCTTGGCGGGCTGGCCGTTGACGGCGATCAGCGCGGCGCCGTGGCCGCTGCGTGCGCCGGCCAGCACGCCCACGAGCTGGTACTGCGCGGCCGGCGGCGGTGGCTCGTCCGGGGCCGCTTGCGGCTCGGCGGCATCAGCGCCCAGCAGCTGATTCAGGCCCTGGGCATCGGCCAGCAAGGCGGCCTGGGCCACGTCGGCCTCGGCCGGGGGCTGTTGGCTGGGCAGTTGCAGCAGCCAGAAAGCGGCGCTGCCGACAGCCAGGGCCCACAGCCCCAGCGTGAGCAGGCGCGGAGGCCAGGCGGAGGAGAGAAAAGGCGTACGCATGGGCTGCGATTATGATTCACGCCGCAGCTGGCAGCAGCTGCCTGGTTGCTGCCTTTGCGCTGTCGTGTGTTGCATTGGCGGCTGGGTTTGTTGAGATGGGGGTTGCGAAGCGTTTTTTTCGAGGCAAAAGCCGCAGGTGCCAGGCGAAAATGCGCGCAAGGTTGGATGCCTTTTACAAGCATTTTCGACGCAGCAACTGCGTAGTTTTGATCGAAAAACCGCCGCAACACCCCCATCTCGACAAGCCCTAATCCTGTGGCTCGTGTGCTGCCTGTGTTTTTTTGCTCCAGGGCGTTTCTATGTTGACAAGCATTTCCCGCCGCCCTGCTGGCCGCCGCCAGCAGGGCTTTACGTTGATCGAGATCATGGTGGTGGTGGTCATCATCGGGGTGCTGGCTGCGCTGGTGGCGCCCAGCATCCTGGGCCGCACTGACGAGGCGCGCCAGACAGCCGCGCGCGCCGACATCAATACGCTGATGACGGCGCTCAAGCTCTACCGTACCGACAACATGCGCTACCCGACCAGCGATCAGGGTCTGCAGGCGCTGGTGGCGCGGCCCAGTACCGAGCCGGTGCCGGCCAAGTGGAGTCGCCCGTACCTGGACAATGGCAAGCTGCCCAATGACCCCTGGGGCAATCCGTATGTGTACGTCTTCCCCGGCGTGTATGGCGAGGTGGATGTGCTCTCCTACGGCGGCGATGGCCGCCCCGGCGGCGAGGGCACGGACGCGGACATCGGCAGCTGGCAGTAAGCGCCCGCTGGCTGTTCAGACGGTTCAAAGTTCCAGCGCGAGGAGCCAGTTGGCATGGGCCGCAAGGCGTACACCGCAGCCATGGCCTGGGCGGGCAGCACTGCAGGCCGGCCAGCCTGGCCGTGCTGCCCTTCGCGCCTGTCACTGACGCCGCTGAAGCCGCGCCGCCAGCGCGGCTTCACGCTGATGGAGATTTTGGTGGTGGCCACCATCATCGCTGTCGGCGCGGCGGTGATGGTGTTGGCCTGGCCAGACAGCGGGCAACGCGCGCTCGAGCGCGAGGGCGACCGCCTGGCGGCGTTGCTGGAGTCGGCGCGGCTGCACTCGCGCGCCAGCGGCCATGCGGTGCATTGGCGCCCCACGCCCGAAGGCTTTGTGTTCGAGGGGCGCATCCCGCATTTGCTGCAAGACCTGCCCACGCGCTGGGAGCAGCCGGGCGTAGTGGCCCAGCCCGTGCAGCCGGTGCTGCTGGGGCCCGAGCCCATTCTCACGCCCACGGCCATCACGCTCAGCCTGCCGGATCAGCCGGCGTTGCGCGTGCAGGTGGTCAGCGATGGTCTGGCGCCGTTCGAGGTGCGCGTGCCATGACGCTGCCCTGGCCGCGCCGAGCCGCGCCCAAGCCTGCCGCGCGCGGGCTGCGCCAGCATGGCTTCACGCTGGTGGAGGTGCTGGTGGCGCTGGCCATCGTGGCGGTGGCGCTGGCTGCGGGCTCACGCACCGCAGGCGGCCTGTTGCACAACGCCCAGCGCCGCGAGGAGGTGATGCTGGCGCAGTGGTGCGCCGAGAACGCCCTGGTGCAGGTGCGCCTGCTGGCGCAGACCCAGCTGCCCTCCATTGGCACCACGCGCGAGCGCTGCGAGCAGGCCGGGCGCGCGTTCGAGGTCGAGGTGGTCAGCAGCGGCACCGTCAACCCTTCGCTGCGGCGCGTCGATGCGCGTGTGCACAGCGCGCAGCACTTTGTGCTCTCGCTCTCGACCCTGGTGGGGCGCTTCTGAGATGGCGGGCCAAAGAACTTCTGCAGGCGCAGGGCGCGCGGCGTGCGGCTTCACGCTCATCGAGGTGCTGGTGGCCGTGGCGCTGATGGCGGTGCTGGCAGGTCTGAGCTGGCGTGGCATCGACGGCTTGTTGCGCGCCCAGGCCCATGCCGAGCGCAGCGCGCAGCAGCAGGCGCTGCTGCAGACCGCGCTGGCGCAGTGGCAGCGCGACCTGGATCAACTGGTGCAGGTGCCGGCGTTGACCACGCTGGACTGGGACGGCAAGGTGCTGCGCCTGACGCGCGCCAGCACGCGCGTGCACGAGGGCGACCCCCCCAGCCTGCGCGTCGTGGCCTGGGCGGAGCAGCAGATCGACGGCCAGAGCCACTGGCTGCGCTGGCAGTCGCAGCCCATCAGCCAGCGTCACCAATGGCTGGCGGCCTGGAATGCGGCCCAGCTCTGGGCCCAGGGGCAGGGCCAGTCACAGTACGGCCAGGCCGTGCGCCTGCTGCCGCTGGTGCGCTGGCAGATTTTTTATGCGCTGGAAGGGCGCTGGAGCAACCCGCTGTCCAGCCAGCAACTGGGCTGGGCCGGTGGCCCAGGCCCAGGCGGTGGCGGCCCGCAGGGCGGGCTGGACCAGCCCTTCGACCGCCAGGAGCGGCCGCCAGCCGATGGCCAGCGCGATGGCGCACTCGATGCGCCCGATGCCCCAGGTGGCCAGGCCCCAGGCAACGGGCAGGGCAATGGCGAGGGCGGCGCAGAGGGCGAAGGCAATGCGCAGCGCTACCAAAGCCCAGCCGTGCGCATGCGCCTGCCCGACGGCATCCGCCTGGAGCTGGAGCTGGCCGAGCACAGCGGCTTTGGCGGTCGCATCACGCGCGATTGGCTCAGCCCACTGTTCGGGAGTGCGCGCTGATGGCCGGCCGCATGCCCCCCCATCGCTCAGGCGGCCTGGCGCAGCGGCTGCGGCCCGCCGCTGCGGCGCGCATGCGCGGCGCGGCCTTGCTGCTGGCCATGCTGATTGTGGCGCTGCTGGCCAGCATGGCAGCTGCGGCCAGCTGGCGTCAGTGGCGCAGCGCCCAGGCCGAGGCCGATGAGCGCGCGCAAATGCAGTCGCATTGGCTGGTGCGCGGCGCGCTGGACTGGTCCAAGATCATCCTGAACATCGACGCCGTGGTCGATTCGGCCTCCAGCAGCCAGGGCGGCCAGCCCAGCGATCACTTCAACGAGCCCTGGGCCGTGCCGCTGGCCGAGGCCAAGCTGGGCACCTTTCTGAGCGCCGAGCACAACATCGCCACGGACGCCAACGCCGATCTGGGTGAGGCCTTCTTCTCTGGCGCCATCGTCGATCTCAACGGCCGGCTGAACTTTGCCAATCTGCTCGATGGCGGCCAGATCGACCCGCAGGTGCTGCAGCAGTTCGAGCGTTTGTTCATCGAGCTCGGTCTGGGCGCAGGCCGCGCTGCGCCGTTGGCGCAACGCTACCTGGAGGCCACCCGCGTGGATTTGCAGGCCGATGTGGATCTGGCGCCCACCTGTGTCGAGCAGCTGGCCTGGCTGGGCCTGCGCGAGCCCGAGATCGCCTTGCTGCGCCCGCACATCACGCTGCTGCCGGCGGTGCGCACGCGGCTGAACCTCAACACCGCCAGCGAGCGTGTGCTGGCCGCCGCGCTGCCCGAGGGCGCCGGCAGCGCCGCAGCGCGCCTGGTGGCCGTGCGCAGCCTGCAGCATTTTGATTCGCTGGCCATGGCCCAGGCCCTGCTGCCTGGGGAGATGGCGCTGCCCGAGCGCTATTTCAGCGTCGGCAGCGATTACTTTCTCGTCAGTGGCCGGCTGCGCCTGGACGCGCTGCAGACCCAGGACCACTACATCCTGCGCCGCGATGGCCGCACGCTGCACACCGTGGGCCGCGAATGCGCCGTGCCGCCGCCAACGCTGGACGCCCCGCTGGCGCCGTTGAGCACGGCCCCACAGCCAGGCCAGCCAGGCCAGCCCGCAGCGCAGCGACGCTGAGAGCCGCTGTTCAACATCTTTGCACGGCGGTTTCCGGATTGCGGATTGGGCCGATCCGCTTGCGCTGCAAAGCCTCGCCACAGCGTTGGCCATGGCTGCGTGATCGGCGCAATGTGTCGCCTTGCACCCATGCCCAACCGCTTCTTGCCCAGTTGCGCCGAGCGGTTGAGCAGGATTTGAGCCTCACGCTGACTGCACGCCCCGTGCCGCTGTCGGCTGGCGGACAGCCTTTGCCATGCCTTGCATTTAGCATGGCCCCTCGTCCGCTGGAAACCGAACAGAAAAGGCCTTTTCTTCATGTCCGACCTTGCCTCTTCCCCCAACCCGAATGCTGCGGCGCCCTTGCTGCGGCAGCAGCATGGCCCGGTGTTGGCGCTGCAGTTGCAGCGCGCGCCTGTGCTGGCCGATCAGGCCGTCGTGTGCGCCGCCCTGCAGCAGGCGCTGCAACAGGCCCAGGACGATGCGGCCACGCAGGCCGTGCTGCTGCTGGCCGGCCCCGCCTGGGATGGCGCGCTGGACGCTGCGGCCGTGCAGGGCGATGCCGCGCGCACGCCCGATGGCCAGGCGCTGCGCGCGGCTTGCCAGAGCATCGAAGCCTTTCCCAAACCCGTCATCGCCGTGCTGCAACGCAGCGTGCAAGGCGCGGGCCTGGAACTGGCCCTGGCTGCGCACTACCGGCTGGCCTTGCCCTCGGCCCGTTTGGCCTGGGCCGATTGGGCGCTGGGCTTGCCGCCGGCTGCGGGCGGCATGGCGCGCGCGCTGCGTTGGATGGGCGCCGAAGCCGCTGCCGCATGGCTGCTGGGCGGCAAGGCGCTGACGGCCCAGCAGGCTCGCGATGCCGGCCTGGTCGATCAGCTGCTGGCCGATGGCGACGATGCCCTGGCCGCTGGCCTGGCCTGGGCCGGGCAGTTGCTGGCGCAGCAGGCTGGGCCGCGCCCGGCCTCGGCCCAGCCGTTGGCATCGCCTGAGCAGGCTCTGGCAGAGCTGGACGCGCAGGAGCAGGCGCAGCGCAAGAGCAGCCGCGGCCTGCAAGCGCCCGGTTTGATCCTGCAGGCGCTGCGCACGGCTGTGCAGCAGCCCTGGGTGCAGGCCCTGGCGGGCCAGCAGGCCGTGTTCGAGCAAGCCCGCGGCAGCGCCCAGCACGCCGCGCTGCTGCATGCGGCCTGGGCCGAGCGCGCCGCCGCGCAGGTGCCAGAGGCGCGCGCCGCCGCGCCGCGCCCAGTGCATTGCATCGGCGTGGTCGGCGGCGGCACCATGGGCGCAGGCATTGCCGTGGCGGCGCTGAATGCAGGCCTGCCGGTGACCATGATCGAGCGCGACGCCCAGGCCCTGGCGCGTGGCCAGGCCAATGTGGAAAAGGTCTATGACGGCCTGATTGCCAAGGGCCGCATGAGCGAGCAGGCCAAGGCCGCCACCATGGCGCGCTTTGCCGCCAGCACCGATTACGCCGCGCTGGCCGAGGTGGATCTGGTGATCGAGGCCGTGTTCGAGGATCTGGCCGTCAAGCAGGCCGTGTTTGCCCAGCTCGAGCGCGTTTGCAAGCCCGGCGCGGTGCTGGCCACCAACACCTCTTACCTGGACATCGACGCCATCGCTGCGGCCACGGGCCGGCCGCAGGACGTGATCGGCCTGCACTTCTTCAGCCCGGCGCACATCATGAAGCTGCTGGAGATCGTCGTGCCCGCGCAGGCCGCGCCGGACGTGGTGGCCACGGCCTTTGCACTGGCTGCGCGCATGAAGAAAACGCCGGTGCGCGCCGGCGTCTGCGATGGCTTCATCGGCAACCGCATTCTGGCCGTGTACAAACAGGCGGCCGATTACCTGATGGAAGACGGCGCCAGCCCCTACGAGATCGATGCCGCCGTGCGCGGCTTTGGCTACCCGATGGGGCCGTTCCAGGTCACGGACCTGGCCGGGGGCGACATCGGCTGGGCCACGCGCAAGCGCCGCGCCGCCACGCGCGATCCGCGTGCGCGCTATGTGGAGATTGCCGACCGCATCTGCGAGCGCGGCTGGTTCGGCCAAAAGACCGGGCGCGGCTTTTACCGCTATGCCGAGGGCGCGCGCAGCGGCCAGCCCGATGAGGAGGTGCTGGCCATCGCCGCTGCCGAGCGCGCGCGCAAGGGCATCACGCCGCGCAGCTTCAGCGCCGATGAGATCATGCGCCGCTACATGGCCGCCATGGTCAATGAAGGTGCCAAGGTCGTGCAGGAAGGCATTGCGCTGCGCCCGCTGGACGTGGACGCCGTGTTCCTGGGCGGCTATGGCTTTCCGCGCTGGCGCGGCGGGCCCATGCACTGGGCCGATGCGCAAGGGCTGCAGACCATCCTGGCCGACATCCAGGCTTTCGCCCAGGAAGATGCGCTGTTCTGGCAGCCTGCCGAGCTGCTGCAGCAACTGGTGGCGCAAGGGCGCAATTTCGCCAGTCTCAATGCCGCCGCAGCCACCACGGAGGAGCAGACCACATGAGCGCCCCTGCAACGACCGAGCAGCCATTGCTGCGCCAGCGCCTGGGCGCTGTGCTGCTGCTGTCCAACAACAACGTGGCGGCGCGCAACGCGCTCACGCCCGGCTTTTACCTGGGCTTGGTGCAGGCGCTGCGCGAGGCCGCAGACGATGCCAGCGTGGGCGCGATCGTGCTCACCGGCGAGGGCGGGCACTTCTGCGCTGGCGGCGATCTGCGCCAGCTGGCGCAGCGCCACGCCATGGCGCCGCAGCAGCGCCGCGAGGAGCTCGAACGCCTCAACATCCTGGTGCGCGCCATCGCCGATTGCCCCAAGCCGGTGATTGCCGCCGTCGAAGGCGCAGCCGCAGGCGCCGGGCTGTCGCTGGCGCTGGCCTGCGACATGCTGGTGGCTGCTGAAGACGCCGTGTTTTCCGTCGCTTACGTCAAAGTCGGCCTGAGCCCCGATGGCGGCGCCACGCATTTTCTGGCGCAGTTCCTCTCGCGCCAACGCATGACGCAGCTGTGCCTGACGGGCGAGCGCATCAGCGGCGTGCAACTGCATGCGCTGGGCGCCGTCAACGCGCTGACGCCGCCGGGCCAGGCGCGAGCCCAGGCGCTGGAGCTGGGCCAGCAGATCGCCCAGGGGCCGATGCAGGCCATGGCCGACATCAAGGCGCTGTGCCGCATGGCCGCCAGCCAGCCGCTGGCGCAACAGCTCGAAGAAGAGGCGCAGCGCATGGTGCAGGCCCAGGGCCGGGACGAGGCGCGCGAAGGCATTGGCGCCTTTCTCGAAAAGCGCAACCCCGATTTTGTGCGCCTGCGCCAGGCGCCGCGCGATTGAGGAGCAGGCCATGGATGCAAAAACTCAGCCCGCCGGGCGTGCGGCCCCAGATGCAGCAGATGCCGCAGCGCCGCAGCCCCTGCCGCTGGCCGGCGTGCGCGTGCTCGACCTCTCGCGCGTGTTTGCCGGGCCGCTGTGCGCCCAGGTGCTGGCCGACTTCGGCGCCGAGGTCATCAAGATCGAACACCCTGGCCGCGGCGATGACACGCGCGACTGGGGCCTGCGCATCGGCCAGACCGAGACGACCTACTACAACAGCATGAACCGCAACAAGCGCTCGGTCACGCTGGATCTGCAAACCCCGCAGGCGTTGCAGATCATCGAGGCGCTGCTGCCGCAGATCGATGTGCTGGTGCACAACTTCAAAAGCGGCGGCGCGGAAAAGCTCGGCCTGGGCTACGAGCGGCTCAAGGCGCTCAAGCCAGAGTTGATCTATTGCGCCGTGGCCGGCTACGACAGCAGCGGCCCTGAGGCCGCGCGCCCCGGTTATGACCTGGTGATCCAGGCCGAGGCCGGGCTGATGGCCCTCAACGGCGAGGCCGGGCAGCCACCGCTGAAATTTGGCGTGGCCGTGGTGGACTTGATGACCGGCATGGCCGCCGCGCAGGCCGTGCTGGCGGCATTGTTTGAGCGCCAGCGCAGCGGCCGCGGCCGGTTGATCGAAATGGCGCTGTACGACTGCGGCCTGATGGTGACTGGCTACTACGGCCTGGAGGCCCTGGAGCTGGGCCACGACCCGGCGCGCTACGGCAACGCCCATCCGTCCATCATGCCCTACGGCCTGTTCGAGGCCGCTGACGGCCCGCTCATCATTGCCGTGGGCAACAACGCGCAGTTCGAGAAGTTTTGCCTGCACGTCATCGAGCGCCCGGAGATCGTGCAGGACGAGCGTTTTGCCACCAACGTGCAGCGCGCCCGCCACCGCCAGGCGCTGGCGCCGCTGCTGCAGCAGGCCATTGCGGCCTGGCCGCGCGCGCAGTTGCTGCAGCGCTTGCGTGCGCAGGGCATCCCCTGCGGCGAAGTCAGCGGCCTGCACGAGGCGCTAAGCAGCGATCGCACCCAGCGCAGCGGCCTGCTGCAAAGGCTGCCCCACCCCGTGGCAGGCGCGGTGCCGGTGTTCGCGCCGCCTTACCGCCTCGACGGCCAGCGCCTGCCCATCCGCCATGCGCCGCCCACGCTGGGCGAGGGCACGCGCGAGGTGCTGCACAGGCTGCTGGACATGAGCGATGCGCAATTGCAGCAACTGCAGGCGCAGGGCGTGCTCAAGCTGCCCGCTGCGGCTGAGGCGTCGAGCGCATCCAAGCCTTCTTGAATGGTCTGAACGGCCCTGTGCCGGGGCCACAAGCTCGCGCATGGCGTGACCCTGGCGCAGGCGCGGGCGCTAATCTGGTCAACAACCACCGGGGAAGGAGCATCGCCATGTCCGTCATCACCGCTTGTCACGCACCGTTTCAGGCGCTGCGCCGCTGCGGCGTCGCAGGTATCGCAGGCTCTGCGCGCATTGGGAAGATGGGGGGGACTGGGCGTACGGCGCGCATGGCGCGGGCCGCCTGGGCAGCGCTGGGCGCGGCAGCTCTGCTGGCGCTGCCTGGCCTACCTGCACAGGCCAGTGAGCAGGCCCAGACCCAGATCCAGGCGCAGGCCGGGCAGGGCGCCCAGCCCTGGCCGAGCCGGCCCCTGCGCATCATCGTGCCCTATGCGCCCGGCGGCTTCACCGACCAGATGGCGCGGCTGCTGCAGCCAGGCCTGCAGCAGCGCCTGGGCCAGCCCGTGGTGGTGGACAACAAGCCTGGGGCCAACAGCATCACCGGGGTGGCCGAGCTGGCCCGCGCCGCGCCCGATGGCCACACGCTGGGCGTCGTCATCGCTGCCTACGCCGTCAATACCACGCTTTACCCCAAGCTGCCCTACGACCCGGCCAAGGACTTGCGCGGTGTCTCGCTGCTGGGCATCTCGCCGCTGGTGGCTGGGGTGGCCAAGCAGGCGCCGTTCCAATCGGCTGCCCAGCTGGTCGAGTACGCCCGGGCGCACCCGGGCAAGCTCAGCTACGGCTCATCGGGCAAGGGCGCATCGGCGCATCTGACGACCGAATTGCTCAAGTGGCGCACGAAGGTGGACATGGTGCACGTGCCCTACCGCGGCGCAGCGCCGGCGCTGGCCGACTTGATCGGCGGCCACATCGACCTGCTGCTCGATGCGCCCACCAACCTGATCGAGCACGGCGGCCCGCAAGGGCGGGTGCAGCTCATTGGCGTGGCCGGGGCCGAGCGTCTGCCGGCCATCCCCGATGTGCCCACCTTTGCCGAACAAGGCATTGCCGGCGTCGAAGGCAGCACCTGGGCCGCGCTGATCGCCCCGGCGGCCGTGCCCGACGCCGTGGTGCAGCAGCTCGCCCAGGCCACGGCGCAAATCCTGCAAGAGCCCGCAGTGCAGGCCACGCTGCAGCGCATGGGCACCTTCCCCAAAGGCCTGCCGCCGGCCCAGACCGATGCCTTCATGGCCGAGGAAACCGCCAAATGGGCCGGCGTCATCAAACAAGCCGGCATCACGCTGGATTAGGGCCTGTGAGGCCCCTGGCCTGAAACGACCACCGCGACACAGCCCCACATCACCTCAACCCGCTGGCCTGGCCGGCAATGTGCAACGCCCCAATCGAAAGGAATCCACCATGCGCCAACACCCCAATCGCCGTGACTTCATGGGCCGCCAGTTGCTGGCAGGCCTGGGCCTGCTGACCAGCGCAGGCGCCATCCCCGCCTGGGCTGCAGGCCAGTTCAGCAAGCCGCTGCAATTGATCGTGCCCTATGGCGCGGGCGGGCCGACCGATACCTTGTTGCGCACCCTCTCGGCCCAGGCCGCGCAGGCGCTGGGTCAGGAGATCGTGATCGAAAACCGTCCCGGCGCCAATGGCACCTTCGGCGCGGTGGCCCTGGCGCGGGCGCGCGATGGGCACACCATTGCCGTGCTGCCGGCAACGGTGTTTCGCGAGCCTTTTCTGACCAAGGTCAGCTTCGATCCGCTCAAGCTGAGCTACATCATCTGCATGACCAATTACGTGTTCGGCTTCGCCGTGCGCCAGGATGCGCGCTGGAAAAACTGGCAGGATTTTGCGCAAGAGGCCAAGCAGCGCCCAGGCCAGCTGACAGTGGGCGTGACCGGCGCCACCGGCACGCCGCGCATCGTCATGGGCGAGGTGGCGCAGGCGCTGGGGCTGGAGCTCAACATCGTGCCTTACAAGAGCGACAGCGACATCACCACCGAGCTGCTGGGCGGCCACCTGGACGCTGCGGCCATGACGGGCACAGCGGTGCAGTACATCCGCGCCGGGCGCATGAGGTATTTGGCCATGCTCACCGAGCAGCGCTCGGAGCTGTTTCCCGATTTGCCCACCATGCGCGAGCTGGGCGCTGACACCTGGGTGGATTCGCCCTTTGGTCTGGCCGGCCCGCCGGGCATGGACGCGGCCCAAGTGCAGGCTGTGCACGATGCCTTCAAGCAGGCGCTGGAATCGGACGCAGGGCGCCAGGCGCTGGCGCAGCTTAACCAGCCGCTGAACTACATGGGCCCCAAGGAATACGCGGCCTATGCGGCGCAGAGCATGGCCAAGGAAAAGGCGCGCGTGGAGCAGCTGCGCGCGCAAGGGCTGCTGGGCTGAGCCATCGGGCTGAGTGATTGGGCCTGTGAGAGGCCCTTCAATCCGCGCTGCGCTGGGCCTGCTGCGCCAGCGCAGCGCGCATGTGCTGCACCACGCCTTCGAGCGCCTTGAGCGGGCGCACCATGACTTTGAAGCGGGTAATCAGCCCGGCGTCGTCCCATTCGATCATGTCGATGCCGTTGACCTGCAGGCCGCCATCGAGCTGCACGCTGAACTCCAGCACCGCCGACTGCGCGCCGCGCCAGGTGTTCAGGTACTGAAAGCTGTCTTGGCCCAGCACCTGCATGGCCGCCAGCAGATAGGCCATGGTCAGCGCCCGGCCCTGTTGCGGCGTGTGAACGGCCGGGGAGAGGAACACCACGTCCGGGTGCAGCAAGGCCTGCAGCTGCGTCGGGTCACGGCTTTGCAGCACCTGGTGCCAGCGCTGCAGCGGGTCGGTCGATGGGGTGGGGCTGTTCATGGCGCTCCTTTGCAGAGTTGTGTGGCGCAGCAGCTTGCAGGCATTGCTTGGACAGCTTAGCCCGCCAGCTTGGCCTTGAGCAATTCGTTGACCTGTTGCGGGTTGGCCTTGCCCTTGCTGGCTTTCATCACCTGGCCGACCAGGGCGTTGAAGGCTTTGTCTTTGCCGGCCTTGTATTGCTCGACGTTGGCGGGGTTGGCGGCGATCACCTCGTCGATGATTTTTTCCAGCGCGCCGCTGTCATTCATTTGCTTGAGGCCCTTGGCCTCGATGACGGCATCGACCTTGCTGGCCTGGCCGCTCCACAGGGCTTCAAAGACTTGCTTGGCGGCGTTGTTGGAGATGGTGCCGTCGTGGATGCGGCCGATCAGCGCCGCCAGTTGCGCCGGGCGCACGGGGGCGGCTTCGATGCCGATTTCCTCGGTGTTGAGGCGGCGCGAGATTTCGCCCATCACCCAGTTGCTCACCAGCTTGGCCTGGCCGCAGGCTTGGGCCGCTTCTTCAAAGTAAGCGCCCATGGCCTGGCTTTGCGTCAGCGTGGTGGCGTCGTATTCGGGCAGGCCCCAGTCGCGCACGAAGCGCTCGGCCATCTGGCGCGGCAGCTCGGGCATGTCGGCCTTGACCTGCGCGATCCACTCGGGGGCGATGACCAGCGGCGGCAGATCCGGGTCGGGGAAGTAGCGGTAGTCGGCGCTGTCTTCCTTGGTGCGCATGGCGCGGGTCTCGCCCGTGGCGGGGTCGAACAGCACGGTGGCCTGCTCGATGGCGTGGCCGTCCTCGAGCTGCTCGATCTGCCAGCGGATCTCGTAGTCGATGGCTTGCTGCATGTAGCGAAAGCTGTTGAGGTTCTTGATCTCGCGGCGCGTGCCAAAGGGCTGGCCGGGCTTGCGCACGGAGACGTTGGCATCGCAGCGGAAGTTGCCCTCCTGCATGTTGCCGTCGCAGATGCCGATCCAGGTGACGATCTTGTGCAGTTCCTTGGCGTAGGCCACGGCTTCTGCGGTGGAGCGCATGTCCGGCTCGGTGACGATTTCCAGCAGCGGCGTGCCGGCGCGGTTGAGGTCGATGCCCGAGGCGTCGGGGAACTGGTCGTGCACGGATTTGCCCGCATCTTCCTCCAGGTGGGCGCGCACCAGACGCACGGTTTTTTTCTCGCCATCGACGAAGAAGCTGACCTCGCCGCCTTGCACCACGGGGATTTCGAACTGGCTGATCTGGTAGCCCTTGGGCAGATCGGGGTAGAAGTAGTTTTTGCGCGCAAAGATCGAGCGCGGCGCCACATGGCTGCCCAGCGCCAGGCCCAGGCGGATGGCGCAGGCCACGGCCTGGCGGTTCATCACCGGCAGCGTGCCGGGCAGGGCGCAATCCACCGGCGCAGTCTGCGTGTTGGGCGCGGCGCCAAAGCCCAGCGGCGCGCGGCTGAAGATTTTGCTGGCGCAGGCCAGTTGGGCGTGGGTTTCAAAGCCGATGACGACTTCGTAGCCTTGGATGAGTGCTGTGGTCATGTGGATGTGCTGTTGTAGAATCGCCCGCAACGACTCGCGCCGTTCCTGTAAGCGGTATCTTCAAGTGTGAAGAGAGTCGTTCCTCTTTCAGGGCCAGTGTTGAATGCGAACACTGGCCTTTATTTTTTGCCAGATGGCCCAGGCCTGGGCTTCGTGCCACTTGGCAGGCGGCATGTTCTGGTGGTCAAAGCGTGCGGCCAGATACACCATTAAATCGGCTGCTTGCAGAAAGCGGCTGTGGTGCGAGTAGGTGAAGTAAATGGTGTCGTGGATGGGCTCCAGTGAGCGGCCAAACCAGTATTTGGTCGAGCCCGCTTGCTTGTAGGCGGAGAAGTCCATGACGGCCTGGGTGATTTCATCGGCTTCATAGTCGCAAAAGACCAGGCCGCGCGCTTCTTGCTGTTCGAGAAATTCGCTGTAGCGCTCCAGGATCAGCATCAGCCCCAGGCGGTATTCCGGCTCTGGCGTCGTGTAGCGCTTGCGGTGCTTGGCCACGTCGATGCGGATCAACTGCAGTGGCAGGGCCAGCTCCACCAAGGCGTCGGCCACGGCATTGAAGACTTTAAGGCGTTCAGGCAGCGAGTGCCTGCGCAGATTGCCCTTGCCGTGGAAGAGCTCCTTGCCATGCAATTCGGTCTTGGCCGAGAGCACGGAGCTGCCGAAAATGTCCGTCTGGATCTGGCGCAGGCGTTTTTCCAGCTCCGGCAGGGCTTCTTCCGAGACGTAAATGCCGCCGATCCAAAACGAGTCCCGCCCCGTTGAGAGGTCGAACTTGTTTTCGTCGAAATAGGCCAGCCACATAAGCCACGCAACTCAAAAGCCAGCGGGCGTTTGCAAATGCCAATCCGTGGCCTGTTGCAGGCGGTGGGCGACGTTCAGCAGGCGCGCTTCCTGCAGGTAGTTGCCAATCAGTTGCAGGCCCACGGGCATGCCGCCTGCTCCAAAACCGGCGGGCACGCTCATGCCGGGCAGGCCCGCCAGCGAGGCGGGCAGGGTGAAGATGTCGGCCAGGTAGTCGGCCAGCGGATCCTTGTGCGCGCCAATGGCCCAGGCGGTGCTGGGTGCCACGGGGCCGGCGATGACGTCGCACTGCTGGAAGGCGCGCTGGAAGTCGTCGGCGATCATGCGGCGCAGCTTCAGGGCCTTGAGGTAGTAGGCGTCGTAGTAGCCGTGCGAGAGCACGTAGGTGCCGACCATGATGCGGCGTTTGACTTCCTCGCCAAAGCCTTCGCTGCGGGTGCGCACGTACATGTCGTTCAGGTCGTCGTATTGCGCGGCGCGGTGGCCGAACTTGACGCCATCGAAACGGCTGAGGTTGGAGCTGGCCTCGGCCGGGGCGATGATGTAGTAGACGGGGATGGACAGCTCGGTGCGCGGCAGCGAGACGGGCACCAGCTTGGCGCCGAGCTTTTCGTATTCCTTGAGGGCGGCCTCGACGGCGGCGCGCACGTCGCCTGCAATGCCGTCGCCGAAGAACTCCTGTGGCACGCCGATGCGCAGGCCTTCGATGCTGTCGTTCAGTTGGCGAGTGAAGTCTTCGGCAGGGGCGTCCAGGCTGGTGGAGTCGTGCTCGGGGTCGGGGCCGGCCATGGCCGAGAGCAGCAGCGCGCAGTCTTGGGCCGAGCGGGCCATGGGGCCGGCCTGGTCGAGGCTGGAGGCAAAGGCGATCATGCCGTAGCGGCTGACGCGCCCGTAAGTGGGCTTGATGCCGGTGATGCCGCAGAAGGCGGCGGGTTGGCGGATGGAGCCGCCGGTGTCGGTGCCGGTGGCCGCGGGGGTCAGGCCTGCGGCCACTGCGGCGGCGCTGCCGCCCGAGGAGCCGCCGGGCACGCGGCTGGCATCCCAGGGGTTGCGGCAGGGCGCGGCTTGTGACTGGCCGATGGGGGCGATGGCGGTGTTTTCATTGCCCGAGCCCATGGCGAATTCATCGCAGCTGAGCTTGCCCAGCGTGACCGCGCCGGCGGCGGCCAGCTTGTGCACCACGGTGGCGTCGAACGGCGAGCGGTAGCCGGCCAGCATCTTCGAGGCGGCGGTGCTGGGCCAGCCCTGGGTGACGAAGATGTCCTTGTGCGCCAGCGGCAGGCCTTCCAGCGCGCCGGCCTGGCCAGCGGCCAGGCGGTCGTCAGCGGCGCGGGCCAGGGCCAGCGTCAGTTCTTCATCCACGGCCAGGAAGGCGCCCAGCGCCTGGTGCTGGCGGATGCGGGCCAGAAAGTGTTGTGCCAGCTCGGTGGCGGAGATGCGGCGCTGGCGCAGAGCGGCATTCAGTTCACGCAGGCTCTGGGCGTGCAAGTCGGTGGTGCTCATGGATCAGGGCGGGATCGGGCAGTGTGGGTTTTCAATGCGAGAAAGCGGTGCAGGCCGCCGAAGGCGCTGCGCTGGCCAGCCCGATGCCGGGCAGGGCGGCGTGCGCAAAGGGCAGTGTGCGCTGGGCGGCAGGGCCTGCTTATTCGATCACTTTGGGCACGAGGAAGAAGCCGTCCTCGGCGGCGGGGGCGTTTTGCATGTTGCCTTCGCGCTGGCTGCGGGCATCGGGCTCGTCCGGTTGCAGGCGCAGCTGAATGTCTTCGATGGCGGAGACGGGGTGAAACAGCGGTTCGATGCCGCTGGTGTCCACCGCCTCCATGCGTTCGACCAGCTCGAAAAAGCTGTTGATCTGGGCCAGCAGCGCCTGGCTTTGTGGCTCGTCAAAGGACAGCTTGGAGAGGCTGGCAATGCGGTGTAGGTCGTCGGAGGTCAGGGCCATGTCGTGGAATACGGGGCTTGGCATTGCCTTGGCGGCGCAGCCGGGGATGCCATGGGGAAGTTCGCGTGCGGGGATGGGCGCGCGACTCAACGGGCTGAGGCAGTGGCCAAAGGCTCGGTCATGGGCAGTCTGCTTCAGCAGCGTGAACAGGTGCGGTATTATCTGCCCTTTGCCGTCTTTTCAGAACATTTGAGGCTTGTTCGCGCCGTCTTGGGCCGCCTGGGCAAAGGGTGGCGGTGAACAGGCCATCATCGCGTTTGCGAACGCCACCGCTGCGGCGCACTGGAGCGCGCCGGGCAGCGCTGGCAAAGGATTTTTTTCAATGATCGGATCTTTGCGTCGCTATTTCTCCACCGATTTGGCGATTGATCTTGGCACGGCCAACACCTTGATCTTTGCGCGTGGCAAAGGGGTGGTGTTGGATGAACCTTCGGTGGTCGCCATCCGCCTGAGCACAGGGGGCAAGAAGGTGATCCAGGCCGTGGGCCATGAGGCCAAGGCCATGCTGGGCAAGGTGCCAGGCAACATCGAGGCCATCCGCCCCATGAAGGATGGCGTGATTGCCGATTTCGTCATCACCGAGCAGATGATCAAGCAGTTCATCCGCATGGTGCATCCGCGCTCGCTGCTGGCGCCGCAGCCGCGCATCATCATTTGCGTGCCCTGCGGCTCCACCCCGGTGGAGCGCCGCGCCATCAAGGATGCGGCGCTCAAGGCTGGCGCATCCAAGGTCTATTTGATCGAGGAGCCCATGGCCGCTGGCATCGGCGCGGGCCTGCCCGTGTCCGAGGCGCGCGGCTCCATGGTGGTGGACATTGGCGGCGGCACGACTGAGGTGGGGGTGATCTCGCTGGGCGGCATGGTCTACAAAGGCAGCGTGCGAGTGGGCGGCGACAAGTTCGACGAGGCCATCGTCAACTACATCCGCCGCAATTACGGCATGCTCATTGGCGAGCAAACGGCTGAGCTCATCAAAAAGGAAATCGGCTCGGCCTTCCCCGGCGGCGAGGTGCTGGAGATGGAGGTCAAGGGCCGCAACCTCAGCGAAGGCGTGCCGCGCAGCTTCACCATCTCCAGCAACGAGGTGCTTGAAGCACTGACCGAGCCGCTCAACCAGATTGTCTCGGCCGTGAAGACGGCGCTGGAGCAGACCCCGCCCGAGCTGGGCGCGGACATTGCCGAGCGCGGCATGATGCTCACAGGCGGCGGCGCGCTGCTGCGTGATCTGGACCGCCTGCTGGCCGAGGAAACTGGCCTGCCAGTGCTGGTGGCCGAGACGCCGCTGGCCTGCGTGGTGCGCGGCTGTGGCATGGCGCTGGATCGCATCGACGACATGGCCAGCATCTTCACCGACGAAGGCTGACGGGTGGGGTCCATGGCTGCACTACTGCCGTGCGCCTTTTGCCACCACCGCGCCCTGGCGCATGCGCCAGCCGGGGCATTGATTCACACTCACCGATAGCCGGCCATCATGTTCGAGCGCCGCACGCCACGCATCTTCACGGATGGCACCACGCCGGCGGCGAAGCTGCTGGTATTTGGCGCGCTGGCCATTTTGTTGATGGTCGTCGATGGGCGCTTTCAGGTTGCCGGGCCGCTGCGCCAGGCCGTGGGCGCGGCTGTTTATCCGCTGCAATGGCTGATGGGCCAGCCCGTGCAGGCTTGGCGCACGCTGGAAGGCTATACGCAGGATTTGCGCCAGGCGCAAGAGCAGGCGCAGCAGGCGCAGCGCGAAGCCATGGCGCTGGCAGAGCGGGTCAACCACGTTGAATACCTGGAGCGCGAGAACGAAAGCCTGCGTAGCTTGCTGGAGCTGCGCGCGCGCGTTTCCACCAAGGCCTTGTCGGCCGAAGTGGCCTATGCCGCGCCCGACCCTTACACCAACCGGCTGGTGATCGACAAAGGGCAGCTGGCAGGCGTTCGCCCCGGCGCGCCGGTGCTCGATTCGTTTGGCGTGCTCGGCCAGGTCACGCAGGTTTTTCCTTTCTCCAGCGAGGTGCGTGTGGTCACCGATCGCGACCAGAGCGTGCCGGTGATGAGCTTGCGCACCGGGCTGCGCATGGTGGCATCCGGGGTGCGCGCGGCCAGCAGCGGCGGGCGCATGGAGCTGCGCTTTGTGCCGACCGGCTCGGACGTGCAGGAAGGCGATGTGCTGGTCACCAGCGGCATCGACGGCTACTATCCGCCGGGCGTGCCCGTGGGGACTGTGAACTTCGTCGAAACGCACAGCGATGCCCCCTTCATTCGCATCTTTGCCCAGGCCCTGGCCCAGGTGCAAAGTGCCCGCTACGTGATGGTGCTCGAACCCGTAGGCCTGTATGGCGAGCACGGGCCTGAGCCCCCACAGCTGCCGCCCGAGCCAGTGACGCCAGGCAATGCGGGCCAAGGGCAGACCGGGGCTGCCAGGGCCGCAGGGAGGTAGGCCACATGTTCAACATTCACCGCACTGAACAGCTTCTGCGTCCGGCCAGGCCCCTATTCATTGCCGCCAGCCTGCTGGCTGCGCTGTGCCTGCATGCCTTGCCCATGGGCCAAGTGCCGTGGTTTCCCGATGTCATGCTGCTGGTACTGTGCTTCTGGGCCTTGCACCAGCCCCAGCGCGTGGGCATTGGCACGGCCTTTGTGCTGGGGGTGGCCGTAGACGTGCTGCACGCCAGCTTGCTGGGCCAGCATGCGCTGGCCTACATCGTGGCCGTGTTTTGGGTGCAGACGGTGCAGAACCGCCTGCGTTGGTACCAGGGCGGTATGCAGCAAGCCATCTTGCTGCTGTTGCCGTTTTTTTTCGTTAGCGCTCTGCAGGCCTGCCTGGGCTGGCTCTCCAGCCGCATCTGGCCTTCTTCTCTGGTGTTTCTGGCCCCGCTGCTACAGGCTTTGCTGTGGCCGCTGGTGCGGCACTGGCTGCTGGCGCCACAGCTCAGCCCCT
Source organism: Vandammella animalimorsus (assembly GCF_002288875.1). Lineage (NCBI taxonomy): Bacteria > Pseudomonadati > Pseudomonadota > Betaproteobacteria > Burkholderiales > Comamonadaceae > Vandammella > Vandammella animalimorsus. The sequence continues at coordinate 266,155 of NZ_NTBH01000002.1, forward strand.
TGACGGAAAAAGAGCGGCGTCCGCTATGACTGGCTTTGAGGATGTGAAAAATGATGCTGGCCGCTTCACGGGTCGCATCGTTTTCATGGCTTTGCTGGTGCTGGCTGGCATGTTGGTGCTGGCCAGCCGGGCTTATTACCTGCAGGTGCTGCACCATGAGGAGTTTCAGGAGCGCGCCGAGAGCAACCGCACGGCAGTCGTGCCCATCGTGCCCTACCGGGGCAACATCGTCGACCGCAACGGCGTGCTGCTGGCGGGCAACTACTCGGCCTATACGCTGGAGATCTCGCCGGCGCGGGTGCGCAACCTGGAGCAGACCATCAACGAGTTGGCCGAGCTGGTGGACATTCAGCCCATCCACCGGCGTCGCTTTGAGCGCCTGCGCAGCGAGGCCGGGCGCTACGACTCGCTGCCCATCCGCACCCAGCTCAGTGACGAGGAAGTGGCGCGCTTTGCCGCGCAGAGCTGGCGCTTTCCTGGCGTGCAAGTGGCCGCGCGGCTGTTTCGCACCTACCCCATGGGCAACACCGCCAGCCACGTGATCGGTTACATCGGCCGTATCACACAGCAAAACCTTGAGCGCATCGAGGAGCGCGACGAAGAAGCCAATTACCGTGGCTCGACCCACATTGGCAAGCTGGGCATCGAGGACAGTTACGAGAGTGAACTGCACGGCATCACGGGCGTGGAGCAGCTCGAGCGCTCTTCGGCCGGGCGGCCGTTGCGCGTCATGGACAGCTCCCCGGCGCGCGCGGGCAACACCGTCGTGCTGTCGCTGGACATCAAGCTGCAGCGCCTGGTCGAGGAGCTCTTTGGCGAACGGCGCGGCGCGTTGGTGGCCATCGACCCGAGCAATGGCGAAATCCTGGCCATGGTCAGCATGCCGACCTTCAACCCCAACCTGTTCGTCGAAGGCATTGATCAGGAAAACTGGCAGGCCCTGAATGAATCCATCGACCGGCCGCTGTTCAACCGCGCGCTGCGCGGCACCTACCCACCAGGCTCGACCTACAAGCCCTTCATGGCCCTGGCCGCGCTGGAGACTGGCGCGCGCAGCGCCAACACCGTCATCCAGGACGGCGGCACCTGGACCCTGGCCGGCCACCGCTACCGCAGCGGCGCGGCGCTGGGCCCGGTGGACATGCGCCGCAGCATCACGCGCTCGAGCAACGTTTACTACTACTCGCTGGCCTATGAGATGGGCGTGGAGAAAATTCACGACTTCATGAAACCGCTGGGCTTTGGCCAGCTCACCGGCATTGACCTCAACGGCGAAAGCCGTGGCATCCTGCCCAACCGCGAATGGAAGCGCAATGCTTTCAGCGATCCGCGGCGCAAGAGCTGGATCCCCGGCGACACGGTGTCCTTGGGCATCGGCCAGGGCTACAACAGTTTCACCATGCTGCAGCTGGCCCATGCCACGGCCACGCTGGCCAACGCAGGCATCAGCCACCGCCCGCACCTGGCCAAGGGCCGCCTGGACGTGACCCGCAACGAGCTATTGGCCATCGAGCAGCCCGCCGGTGTGGATTTGGGTTACCGGCCCGAGCACCTGCGCGTGATCGCCGAGGGCATGGAAGGCGTGGTACTGCGCGGCACCTCGCGGCGTGTGTTTGCTGGCGCGCCCTACCGCTCGGCCGGCAAGACCGGCACAGCCCAGGCCGCCTCCGTCGGCCAGCGCGAGCGCTACAACGCCGCCAAGCTGGCTGAGCACCAGCGCGACCACTCGCTCTACATTGCCTTTGCGCCGCTGGAAAAGCCGCAAATCGCCGTGGCCGTCATCGTTGAAAACGCTGGCTTTGGCGCAGCCCACGCCGCTCCCATCGCGCGGCGCGTGATGGACTATTGGCTCGCTGGCCTCTACCCCAGCGCAGAAGACATCGCCGCCGTGCAGACCGGCCGTGCCACGGCCGCGCCGCTGGGCCAGCCCAGGCGGGTGGATGAAGTGGCCATGGATGCTGCCGTACTGCCACTGCACACGTTGAAGCGCAGCGGCGCCCAGCACAGCCTGGAGCCCTGGCAGCATGGCCCGCCAGCGCCTTGAGGCTTGTTCAAGAATCTCAGTCTCAGTGCAAGTGCGCCGGGCTGCACGAACCGCAGCGCCAATGGCCATGGGGCAGGTCAAAGCGGCGCAGCGAACGGGTCGTCCTGCGGGTTCTCGCTCCAGAGGTACTCGCAATGCCGGGCGATGCGCCGGGCTTCTTCCAGGCCGCAGCGCTCGGCAATGAAGGCCAGGGCCATGTCCATGCCCGCCGACACGCCCGAAGAGGTGTGGAACTTGCCGGCCTGCACCCAGCGCGCGCGCGGCTGCCACAGCACCTGGGGGCCGCAGCCTTGCACCCAGGCAAAGGCTTTCTTGTTGCTTGTGGCGCGCAGCCCGTTCAGCGCCCCGGTAGCCGCCAGCAGCGCCGCGCCCGTGCACACTGACAGCACTGTGTGCGCCTGCGCCACCCACTGGCGCAGCGTCTGCAGGAAATGCGCATCCTGCACCAGCGCCCGCGTGCCCTGGCCGCCAGGCACCAGCAGCAGCGCCTGCGCCGGCAGCTCTTTGAGCGCCGTCGTCATCACCTCGAAGCCCGCGCGGCTGCGCACCAGTCCGCCGTGCTGCGACACATAGTGCAAGCTCGCGCCTGCGTGCTGCAGCATCTCCACCGGCCCCATCAAGTCCAGCGCGTCGTAGTCGGCAAACAGCAGGCAATAGCAATCCATGGTCATCTCCTCGAAATGCACAGTCCATTCGTGATGCGGCAGTATCGGCTCATGCGCTGTGGCGGCGCAAGAGCGCGACCGGTTGCGCCCGAGCTGTGCCATCAGCGCAAAAAGGCATCCCAGAGCGAGCGGACGATCAGCAGCGAGACCACGGCCACGAAGATCCAGCGCACGAAGCCTGAGCCATAGCGCAGCGCCATGAACGTGCCCAGCATGCTGCCCAGCACGTTGGCCAGCGCCAGCGGCACGGTCAGGTGCCACCAGATATAGCCGCCCAGGCCCAGCAGCAAGATGGAGGCGCAGTTGGTGGAGATGTTCAGCAGCTTGGCGCTGGCCGAGGCGTTGAGGAAGTCGTAGCCCAGCAGGCGCACCAGCGCAAACACGAAAAAGCTGCCGGTGCCCGGGCCGAAGAAGCCGTCGTAAAAGCCAATCATCAGCCCCAGGCCGCTGGCCAGCGCGGCTTGCCGGCCTGTGCTGCCGCGCGGCTGGTGGTGGCTGCCCAAGTCTTTTTTGTACAGGGTATAGAGCAGCACGGCCAGCAGCATAAAGGGCAGCAGCTTGCGCACCAGCTGGGCCGAGACCACCGTCACCGCCCAGGCGCCGAGCATGGCGCCGGCGAAGGCACAGGCCACGGCCGGCAGCAGCACGGCCCAGTCGAAGTGCACGCGCTGCGCGTACTTCCAGGCCGCAAAGCTGGTGCCGAAGATGGCGCCGGTCTTGTTCGTGCCGCTGATCGTGGCGGGCGAGGCCAGCGGATAGACGGCAAACAGGGTGGGGAGCAACACCAGGCCGCCACCGCCGACGATGGAGTCAACGAAGCCGGCAAACAGCGATGCGAACGAAACAATGAGCCACTCTTGCATGGCGCGCGATTATCGGGCTTGCGCAGGCCGGGCAGCCTGCATAATCGGCTGCTTTGCTTGACTTGTGAACCATTCAGGAGACAACCCATGAGCGATTCCCCAGAAATCCTGACCGAAGTCCGCGGCAAGACCGGCTTCATCACCCTCAACCGCCCCAAAGCGCTCAATGCGCTGTCGCTGGGCATGGTGCGTGAGCTGGCCCGCGTGCTGCAGGCTTGGCGCGACGATCCGGCTGTGCTGGCCATTGCTATTCGCGGCAATGGGCGCGAGGGGCCGTTCGGAGCGTTCTGCGCTGGCGGGGATATTCGCTTCCTGCACCGCGCCGGCAGTGATGGCAACCCGCAGCTGGAGGACTTCTTTACCGAGGAATATCAGCTCAACCACCTCACGCACCACCTGGGCAAGCCCTACATCGCCTTCATGGACGGCATCGTCATGGGCGGCGGCATGGGCATTTCGCAAGGGGCGGATCTGCGCATCGTCACCGAGCGCACCAAGATGGCCATGCCCGAGACCGGCATTGGCCTGTTCCCAGATGTGGGCGGCGGCTACTTCCTCAGCCGTGCGCCGGGCCACGTGGGCGAATACCTGGCCTTGGTGGGCAACGTGATTGGCGCGGGCGATGCGTTGGCCTTTGGCCTGGCCGATGGTTTCATGCCCTCGGAAAAACTGGCCGCGCTGTGGGATGGTCTGGCCGGTGATTTTGCCGACTCCCAAGCCGTCAGCGACTATGTGCGCCAGCAGTTTGCCGCTGCGCCCGAAAGCCCGGCCAGCGCCCAGCGCGAGGCGATCGACCGCATCTTCGGCCTGGGCAGCGTCAAGGCCATCATCGAGGCCCTGGAGGGCGGCGCCCATGCAGACGGCCAAGCCACCTGGGCGGCCGAGACGGCGCAGACCCTGCGCAAGCGCTCGCCGCTGATGCTGCACGTGGTGCTGGAGCAAATCCGCCGTGGCCGCCAGCTCAGTCTGGCCGATGACCTGCGCATGGAGCGCGACCTGGTGCGTCACTGCTTCTACCTGCGCGATGAGCGCCAGAAGAACAGCGAGACCATCGAGGGCATTCGCGCGCTGGCAGTGGACAAGGACCACCAGCCGCAGTGGAAGCCAGCGCGCATTGAGGAGGTGGACGAGCGCGAGGTGGCGGCATTCTTCGACAGCCCTTGGCCAACCGCAGCCCATCCGCTGGCGGCGCTGGACTGACTGGGTTTGGGGCAACTCAGGTAAAATGCCCAGCCTCTGCAGGCCGCGCAGCCTGCAAGCATCCGCACGGGGCCGGCCGGCCCCGTTTCTTTATTCGCCAACCAGGTTGATGCAACGCCATGACTTTTGCCTTGACCACGACTTATCGTTGGGAGCGTGATGCCACGCTGTCGTTGGCGGCAGCGCGCAGCTACCACGCGCTGCGTGCGCTGATCGTCTGGTAATGGCGCAGCGGCCCTGCCGGCGCAGGCTGGGCCGTTGTTTCTTTGTTGTGGTCTTGCCTGGGCGCGTATGCCGCGCCCCAGTGGCCAAGCCGCCACAGCCCGCGCTGATGGGTCGGTCTGCTTTGCCGGCTGCTCCGACCTCAGGCGCAGGCCACGCCTCACTTCCCCCCAGCCTTGCAGCAGCGCAAGGCCAGCAGCGCATACTTTTTTCGCACCAGCCGCTTGCCGGCTTGGTTGATGCATCGCTTTTTCCAAGGAGCAGGAGCAATTGCCCACCACCACCCCAGCGGCCCAGTCAGCGGCCCAGTTCGCAACCCCTTACTACCGCATCGATGAGCAGCGGTTGCTGGTCAACATGCAGCGCATTGCGCAGCTGTGCGAGCAGTCCGGCGCCAAGGCTCTGCTGGCGCTCAAGTGTTTTTCGACCTGGTCGGTATTCCCGCTGATGCGCCAGTACCTGGCGGGCACGACTTCCTCTTCGCTGCACGAAGTCAAGCTGGGCCGGCAGAAGTTCGGCGGCGAGACGCATGCCTACAGCGTGGCCTTTGCCGATCATGAGATCGACGAGGTGCTGGCGCACAGCGACAAGATCATTTTCAACTCGCTGGGCCAGTTGCAGCGCTTTGGCGCGCGCGCCGCTGCGGCGGGTCTGCCCGTGGGGTTGCGGGTCAATCCGGGGGTGAGTAATTCGCCTTATTTGCTGGCCGATCCGGCGCGTCCGCACAGCCGGCTGGGCGAGGCTGATCCGCAGCGCATTGCTGAGGTTGTGGGCCAGCTCTCGGGGCTGATGTTCCACAACAACTGCGAGAACCGCAGCTTCGAGAGTTTCGATGCCATGCTGGGCCAGATCGAGGCGCGCTTTGGCGCGTTGCTGGCGCAGGTGCAATGGGTCAGCCTCGGCGGCGGAATCCATTTTGCTGATCCTGGCTATCCGCTCGATGCGCTGGCGCAGCGTCTGAAGGCTTTTGCCCAGCGCCATGGCGTGCAGGTGTACCTGGAGCCCGGTGAGGCCGCTGTGGCCGGCGCGGCCACGCTGGAGGTCAGCGTGCTGGACGTGGGTTTCAACGGCAAGCCGCTGGCCATCGTCGACAGCTCCACCGAAGCGCACATGCTGGATTTGCTGATCTATGGCCTGAGCGCGCGCATCGAGCCCAACACCGGCGAGCACGAATACCTGGTGTGCGGCAAGACCTGCCTGGCCGGCGATATCTTTGGCAGCTTCCGCTTCGAGCGGCCGCTGCAAGTGGGCGATCGTCTGAGCATCGAGGACGCGGCCGGCTACACCATGGTCAAGAAGAACTGGTTCAATGGCGTGGCCATGCCCAGCATCGTCGTGGCCCGGCTGGATGGCCGCGAGGAGCTGGTGCAATCCTTTGGCTATGAGGACTATCTGCGCAGCCTCTCCTGAGGCATGCCTGAGGGCCTGAATGGCGATTTTTTCAACCACTGTTTACAGGGGGCTTTGTGCGAAATGAAGAAGAACGTTTTGATCATCGGCGCTGGTGGAGTTGGGCAGGTAGCGGCGCATAAGTGCGCAGCGCACAACCGTTTGCTGGGCGACATCCACATCGCCTCGCGCACCATTGGCAAATGCCACGCCATCATCGACAGCATCCGTGAGAAAGGTTCGCTGCAGGATCCACAGGGCGTGCTGCAGGCGCATCAGCTCGACGCCATGGACACTGCAGCCACGCGCGCGCTGATCGAGCGCACCGGCGCGCAAATCGTCATCAACCTGGGCCATGCCTTCGTCAACATGTCGGTGCTGGAGGCCTGCATCGAAACGGGCGCAGCCTACATCGACACGGCCATCCACGAGGATGCCGACAAGATCTGCGAAACCCCGCCCTGGTACGCCAACCACGAGTGGAAGCGCAAGCCCCGCTGCGCCGAGCGCGGCGTGACGGCCATCCTCGGCTGCGGCTTCGATCCCGGCGTGGTCAATGCCTATGCGGCGCTGGCCGTCAACGAATACTTCGACCAGGTCGACTCCATCGACATCATCGACATCAACGCCGGCAGCCACGGGCGCTACTTCGCCACCAACTTCAACCCGGAGATCAACTTCCGCGAGTTCACCGGCCAGGTCTGGTCCTGGCAGGGGAGGCAGTGGCAGTCCAACAAGATGTTCGAGGTGCAGCGCACCGACGATCTGCCCGTGGTCGGGCAGCAAACCTCCTACCTGACAGGTCACGATGAGCTGCACTCGCTGTCGCAAAACCTGAACGTGCCCAACATCCGCTTCTGGATGGGCTTTGGCGAGCACTACATCAACGTCTTCAACGTGCTGCGCAACATCGGTCTGTTGTCGGAAAAGCCCGTCACGCTGGACAACGGCCAAAGCGTCGTGCCGCTGCAGCTGGTCAAGGCCGTGCTGCCCGATCCGGCCTCGCTGGCGCCGGGCTACGTAGGCAAGACCTGCATCGGCAACCTGGTCAAGGGCGTCAAGAATGGCCAGCCGCGCGAGGTCTTCATCTACAACGTGGCCGACCACGTCGAGGCCTTTGCCGAAGTGGGCAGCCAGGGCATTTCCTACACCGCCGGCGTGCCGGCTGCGGCCGCAGCCATGCTGATTGCCCAGGGCGTGTGGGACGTGCGCGGCATGGTCAATGTGGAAGAGTTGCCCTACCAGCCCTTCATCAATCTGATGAATCGCATTGGCCTGCCCACGCACATCCGCGAGACTGGTCGCGAGGATGCGCTGGTGCAGTTTGCCCAGCAGGAAAGCCTGGCTTGATGCAGCCGCTGGCACTGAAAACCTTACGAGCCCCTGAGGAAAACACCGCTTGTTAAGATGGCCGGCCATGGGGTTGTGGCAGAACCCCTTGTCCTTTGTGCCTGTAGTCTGCGGGCATCAACCAACAGAAAAGAAAGGTATAGAGATGGGAATTTTCTCCAAGCAACCCCGCGATGATTTCGAGCGTTTGGTGTCTGAACTGCGCGATGTGATCTCCAGCCGCGATCTGGACGACGTGCCGCAAATCCGCCAGCTGCGCGAAAAATTCGACGATGGCTACCACCGTCTGCGCGAAGCCACGGTGCGTACCGCCCAGGAAGCGGCCAGCCGTGCACGTGATGGCGCCGATGCCGCCAACCGCTATGCCCACGATGAGCCCTGGCATGTGGCTGGCGCAGCCGTTGCTGTGGGTGTAGTGCTGGGCTTTTTGCTGGGCCGTCGTTGATCCAGCAGCTGCGCAAAGCCTTTGAGCAGGCTCTGAGGCCTATTCAAAGGCGGAACAAGCTCTTCGTGGCCTGCCAGTTGCAGGCCAATCAAGCCAGCCGCAGGCTGGCTTCTTGTTTTGAAGAAAGGCTGGGCAATGAATTGGCAAAGATTGTTGGGTGTTGAGCGCCTGCGCGAGTCGGCGCGCTATTGGCTGGATGAGGGCGGCCTGGCTGTGGCCGACCGCTTGGATCTGGCGCAGCTCGAATGGCGCAAGCAATGGACGGGCCTTGTGGGCATGGCCATTGCCGTGGCCTTGTTGCTGATGTTCTTGTTCGGGGCCTTGATCGTGGGCTCGCTGGCTGTGATGCTGGCCTACTGGCAAAGCCCGCAGTGGCATACGGCCTTGTGGGTGCTGGGCGGCGCATGGGGCGGGCTGCTGCTGATAGCCCTGCTGGTCATCGTCATGATGAAAAAGCGCATGGCCAAGCCTTTCGTGCTGACACGCACGGTGTTGGCGCAGGACTTTCGCGCAATGAAGGAGCGTTTATGAATGTCAACCGCATACCAGGCCGCGACGACGACGACGCACTGCGTGACGTGGCGGCCCTCTTGAAGCACGCTGGCGCTTCGGTGCAGCCAGAGGAGGCGCTGGTGCTGCAGCGCATTGCCCAGCAGCGCCAACGCTTGCGTCTGCATGCCGCGCAGGCGCCAAGGCATGCGATGGCAGCGCGCACGCGCCTGGCGGCCAGCGAGGCGGCTGCGTTCGACGCCGAGCCGGCCCCGCCCAGGCATTGGGCGCGTGCGGCGGCGCACACCGTCGGTGCCAATCCGCTGTGGCTGGCAGGGCGAGACTTTGCGCTGCGCCACCCCATCTCCGTGGGGCTGGCCCTGGGCAGCGGCCTGGTGCTGGGCCCGCGCAAGCTGCTGCGCTCGCTGCTGTGGATGGGCCCGCTGGTCTGGCGCGGCTGGCGCATGGTCGAGCGCATGGAGCGACCGCTGCGCGCCCTGAGCCGCTGGCGCTGAACGGGCGCCTTGGCCCATCCCACCCAGCCAGCGGGGCGCGCTGGCTGGGTGGCCTCTGCTGAGATTGACGCATCCCCCTGTTTTGCTCCGTTGGCACTCATGAGCACTCCCATCTCTTCCCGTACTCTGCAGCCCGAACAGGCCTTGGCGCACATTGGCCGTCAATGGGATGAAGACATTCTGCAGCGCTTGCAGGACTACATTGCCGTGCCGGCCAAGTCACCCATGTTCGATCCGGACTGGGCCGCGCATGGTTTGCTGGACAAGGTGCTGCAGGATGCGGCCGATTGGGTGCTGGCACAGAAAGTGCCCGGCCTGCAGCTGGAGATCGTGCGCCTGCCCGGGCGCACGCCGGTGCTGTTCTTTGACATCGCTGCCAGTGGCCGCGCCTCGGGCAAAACGGTGCTGATGTATGGCCACCTGGACAAGCAGCCCGAGTTCTCCGGCTGGCGCAGCGACCTGGGGCCGTGGACGCCCAAGTATGAGCAAGGCCGGCTCTATGGCCGCGGCGGCGCCGATGATGGTTATGCCGTTTACGCCAGCATTGCCGCTGTGCAGGAGCTCAAGCGCCAGCAGCTGCCGCACCCGCGCATCGTCGGCCTGATCGAGACCTCTGAGGAAAGCGGCTCGGTCGATCTGCTGCCCTACATCGATGCGCTCAAGCCGCGCATGGGCGACGTGGGTCTGGTGGTCTGCCTTGACTCGGGTGCAGGCAATTACGACCAACTGTGGCTGACCACCAGCCTGCGCGGCAACATTACCGGTACGCTCAAAGTCGAAATCCTCACCGAAGGCGTTCACTCGGGTGATGCCTCGGGCGTGGTGCCTTCGTCGTTTCGCATCATGCGCCAGGTGCTCGATCGCCTCGAGGACAGCGCCAGCGGGCGTCTGCTGCCAGAGGTCTTCCACTGTGAAGTGCCGCCCGAGCGGCTGGAGCAGGCGCGCGCCACGGCTGCCATTTTGGGTGAGCAAGTCTATGCGCGCTTTCCCTGGGCGCATTACGACTGCGGGGGCGCCACGCTGTTCGCTCTGCCTACAACCACCGATCCGGTGCAGGCGCTGCTCAAGCGCACCTGGCGGCCCACGTTGAGCGTGACCGGCGTGGACGGTATGCCGCCGCTGGAGAGCGCGGGCAATGTGCTGCGTCCGCACACGGCCTTCAAGCTCAGCATTCGCATCCCGCCGCTGGTGGATGCCGCCGCCTGCGTGCAGCAGATGAAAGCCCTGCTGGAAGACAACGCCCCCTACCAGGCGCGCGTGACCTGGGAGAACGTGCATGGCAGCAATGGTTGGAATGCCCCGGCCATGGACGACTGGTTCCGTCAGGCGCTGGATGCGGCCAGCCAGGCGCACTTTGGTGCGCCCTGTGGCTACATCGGCCAGGGGGGCACCATTCCGCTGATGGGCCTGCTCTCGCAGGGCTTTCCCACGGCGCAGATGATGGTCTGCGGGGTGCTGGGCCCCAAGAGCAATGCCCACGGCCCTAATGAGTTTCTGCATGTGCCGTATGCCAAACGCTTGACGGCGGCTGTGGCCCAGGTCATTGCCAGCATGCCGGGCGCGCAGGCGCAGGCTGCGTTTGAGCAGGACTAATGGCAATGCAGCGTAGCTGAACGGCGTGTGCCGCCCAGGCCCAGGCCATCAAAAAAACGCCACGCCTTGTCCGTTGCGGCAAGGCGTGGCGTTTTGCTGGGGGTGGGTGTGAGGCCCCGCGTTCGATGCTCAGCGCTCAGCGCAAATGCACCCACCATTGGCCATCTTGCAGGATCCAGCGCTCTTCGGTCTCAGCCGTGGCGCGCATGCCTTGGAACTTGGGCACGTGGATCTGGGTTTCCAGATAGACCTTGGCGGTGCAGGCATCACTGCTCTCACAGCTCACGCCGCGCACTTCGGCCTTTTTCCAGGATGAGGGGTGCTGGTCGCTGAGGATGTTGTAGCGGCGCTTGTAGCCGTCCAGCGACATGACGCTGCGCACGCTGGGGGCCACGTACTCGTAGGCCTTGGCGTACTCCCGATCCATCATGGCTTGCCAGCGGGCGGCGGCGCGCTCGCTGATGATTTCCTCGGGCGGGCGGTTGTCGGCTTTCTGGGTATTGCAGGCTGCCAGCAGTGCGGCGGCCGAGCACAGTGCAGCGGCCCAGGCGGCGCGGTGGCTGAGGCGAGGGCGGGCGGGTTGGCGGCTGGTGTGTGGCATAGACAATTCTCCGTGGTAGGGCCTGTTCCAAGTTTATTGGTTGGCAGGGCGGGCCGAATTCTGGCCCGTGGCGGGCAACTCGGCAGCGGGCGGCAACGTGGTTTGCGTCAAGGGCTTGACCAGATCGGCCAGGTCTTCCTCGCCTGGCAGCACCGGGCCGCCGCGTTTGATTTCCTCGACGCGGGTGCGCAGCAGATCCTGCATGCGGTCGCGCAGCTCGTTGCCAGCATCGCGCAATTCGTCGCTGGAGCGGATCACCGTCGGCGTGATGATGACCAGCAGCTCGGTGCGCTCATTGCGCTGGTTGGTGGATCCAAAGGCATGGCGCGCCACCGGGATGTCGACCAGGCCGGGGATGCCGTCGTTGCCGTTGCGGGTATTTTCCCGGATCAGACCGCCCAGCACGATGGGCTCGCCCGAGCGCACGGCCACCTTGCTGGAGATTTGGCGCTGCACGAAGCTGGGGTTGGTGTCGTCGCCGCTGCCGGCCGAGAGCAGGTTGGTGACTTCCTGGTTCACATCCAGCGTCACGATGTCGCCAGCGTTGACCGAGGGCGTGACCTGCAGCGACACGCCGGTGTCGCGGTACTGGTAGGTGCGCGAGACGTTCTGGGTGTTGTTCGTGCCCGATGGCGTGGTCAGTGAGCTGGTGGCGATCGGGATCTGATCGCCCACCAGAATGCTGGCTGTGTGATTGTCCAGCACCAGCAGCGAGGGGCTGGAGAGCATCTTGGCCAGGTTGCGCTTGGCCAGCATTTGCAGCAACGCATTGACGCGGTTGCCGCGCGTGAGCGCATAGGTGAAGGCATTGCCTGTGCCGCCAGCGGCAAAGCGGCCGATGTCCAGCGCGCTGTTGGTCGGCGGGGTAATGCCTTGCAGTACGGGCGAGCCGCCCGTGCCACGGAAGCCATCGCCCAGGTTGCCGTTGAAGGCCCAGCGCAGGCCGTACTCCAGCTCCTTGGTGAGCGTGACCTCGATGATGCTGGCCTCCAGCAGCACCTGCACGGGCTGCTTGTCCAGGCGCTTGAGCGTGGCCTCGATCTTTTCGTACTCCTGGCGCGTGCCCCAGACCAGGATGGCGTTGTTGAGCGGGTCGGCGATGACGCGCGCTGCGCCCAGATCCATGGCCACTGGGGCCGTGTTGACGACTGGCTGGTTGCTGCCCAGACCGCCGGCGCTCAGGCGATTGTTGCCCCCCAGGCCCGCCCCGGCGCCGAAGCGGCTGCCGGTGTTGGCATTGGCAAAGCCGGTGGTCTGCGTGCTGGCCTGGCTCAGGCCAGGGGCCACGCCGCTGTTGGCAACGGCACCGCTGGCCGAGGGCGTGCCGCCGAAGATGCCGCCTAGCACCTGGGCCAGGTGCGCGGCCGAGCCATTCTTGACGCCGTAGACGAACAGCTGCGGCTCCACGCTGTCATTGGGTTGGTCCAGGCGCTCGATCCAGGTCTTGACCTGCTCCAGATACTGCGCGCGCGGCGTGATGACCATGATGCTGTTGAGCCGCTCCAGCGGCACGATGCGCAGTGAACCCAGCACCGGCAGTACCTGCGCGGCAATGGGCGTGGCCGCCTGCTGCTGGCCGCCCGGCTGCGCCTGGCGGCCCTGTGCGGCCTGCTGTTGTGCGCGCAGCTGGGCGGCGCGCTGCTGTGGCGAGAGGTTTTGCTGCCCCGGCGCGGTGGCCGTTGCGCCGCTGCCGCCGGGCGTTTCGCCAGCCAGCACCTGCATGGCTGCTTGCACGTCGGATACAGAGGCGTACTTGAGCGGGAAGATGCCTACCGACATGCCTTTGAGCAGGTTCACGTCGAAAGTGCGCGCCAGCTCCATCCAGCCCTCGGCCTGTGGCCGGGTGCCGGCCAGCACCAGCAGATTGCGGATGGTGTCCACGCGCAGCAGCGAACTGTCGCCCATGACAGGCTTGAGGATCTCGGCCATCTCGGCCGCGCCGATGTATTCCAGCGGCAGCAGCACGATGCCATAGCCCGGGGGCAGCGGGCCGTAGCCGGTGCCGGCCATGCGCGGCGCGGGCACGATGCCGCGCAGCGCCTCGGGTGGGCCAATGTGGTAGAAGCCGCGGCTGTCCTGCGCGATCAGCAGGCCGTTGGCCAGCAGCGCGGTCTCGAGCAGGGACATGGCCGTGTCCTTGGAGACGGCCTTGCGGGTCGAGAGCGTCAAAGTGCCGCCAATGGGCTGGTGCAGCACATAGTCGGCCTTGAGGATCTCGCCCATCATGACGTGCACCACTTCGGTGATGGGCGCTTCCTCGAAGTTGAACTCGCCGGCCTGGCCGGTCAGCGCCACGGCGCGCTTGGGCGGGTTGAGGGTCACGCCCTCGCCTTCGTAGATGCGGATCTGCGGCTCGGGCGGGCCATCGTCTTGGCCATTGGCAGCACGGCCTTCGATGCGGGGATTGGGCCTGGGCGCATCGCCAGAGACGGCCATGGTCGTGCCCTGCCAGGCCTGCACCTCTTCTGAATTGGCCTGCACCGTCGTGGCGCTGGCAGAGGCGCTGGCGCTGGTTTGGCCGGTGGCGTTGTCGGCCTGTGGCGGCAGGTGGCTGCAGGCGAACTGGCTGGCGGCAACGGCCAGACAGGTCCAGACCCAGCGCGCAGTCAGCGGCTGGCGGCCTGGGCCCTGGGGGCGGGGGACGGAAGTCAAACGGGACATGGGCATGGCGCGCAATCGGCGGCGATCAAATGCAATCGGATCCATTGAAGCAATGGGGCACTGTATTACAGCGGGCGCATTGCCCACTGCGCCAGGCAGGCGGCGGGTTTCAATGGCATGAAAAAATCGTTACGAAGTGAGGCGATTCATTGGGTTGTGTACGGGGGCGTTCACTCAGCATCAGCGCGGCGGCAGCGGGCGCGGCACTGCGGCAGGCACGGGCGCGATGATCGGGCGCCGGTTGGCGGTGGCCGCGCCCGGCAAGGCAGCGGGGGCTGCCCCTGCTGCGGCATTGTCCTTGGCCTGCGGGCGGCGGCGCTCGATGCTCAGTATCTTGGCGCTCTGGCCAGAGCGCGTGAAGCGCGCCGAGCGGGCATCCAGGGCCGAGAGCGTCCAGCCCTCCAGGCTTTGCCCGATGCGCAGGCGCCGGCTCTTGCCCTCGATTTCCACAATCACCACGCCTTGGCCATCCTGGTCGTACACGCCCAGCAACCGGGCCGAATCAAAGGCCTGGGCCGGCTCGGGCTCTGGCGGTGGCGCGGGCGGAGTCTGGGGCGGCGGCGCTGGATCAGGCCATTTGCGCTCGAGCTCGAACAGCGGTTTTTGCGTGATCGTCGGGTAATCGGCCAGTTGCAGCTGGCCTGGCAGCGCCGCGCCTTGCAGGGCCGAGGTGTAATCCGGCGCGATGGCCGGCGGCGCAGTCCAGCGCGAGCGGCCCCAGAGCAGCCAAGCCAATGCCAGGGCCAGTGCCAGCACCAGGTTCAGCAGCCAGAGCAGCGCGATCGGAGAACGACGTGTGTTCATGCGGCGCGCCTCCAGACGAAAAAGCGGGCTTGCACAATGAGTTGGATGGGGTCGTAAGGGCTGAGTTTGCGCCCAGCCTGCAGCGAGATGGAGGCGATCTGAATGGTGGGCCGCTGGGCCGAGAGAGTCACCAGCCCCTGGCGCAGGCTTTGAAGGTTGCCTTCCATGCGCACTTCCACGGGGATGGCCAGCAGATGGCCTTCCTGCTCCTCCTCGGGCAGCACTTGGCTGCTTTGGATGACCATTTGCGTGCCGGAGAACGCAGCGCGCAGCTTTTGCTGGATGTCGGTGCCGATCTGGCCGGTGTCGCGCTCGGCCGGGTAGGTGTAGGCATCGAGCAGCAGGCTGCTGCGCTGCAAGGCCTGCTGCATTTGCGCTTCGGATTGCGTGATGCCCAGTAGGCGCTGATAGCGCGGGCCAACGTCGGCCAGGGTCTGCTGGGCCCAGAGGTGTTTTTTCACTACGTAGGCGCCGCCGGCAAGCAGCGCGGCCAGCACCAGCAGGCCAGTGAGCAGTTGCAGCAGGCTGTCCTTGGAGAGGCGGCGCTGCGCGAATGGGATCGTAGTTGGTTGGGCGACGCTCACTGCGCGTTTCCTCCTTCAGCGGGCTCGTCCAAAGCCTCGGCCTCGGCGTCTGCCTCGGCAGGCGCGTTGCCATCGGCTGGCGCTGTGGGCGCAGGCTCAGCCACCGGCGCCGTGGCGCTGCTGCCAGCGGCAGGTGACTGGCCAACGCCGGGCATGTTGGCTGGGACGGGTGTGTTCGGCGAGGCACCGGGCAGGGCCAGCGCCGGGGCCGGAGCGATGGCGCCCGGGGCCACGTCGCTCTGGCCTTGCGGGCTGCGGCTGGCCGAAGGCGGCGTCACGCCTGCGTCCATCGGGGCAGCTTGGGGCGATGCCGGGCTGGGCGCAGGTGCGGCCGTGCTGGCTGCACCTGCGGCGGTATCGGGCTGGGGGATGGGCGCAGCGGCTGGCTCGGCCTGTGCGGCCTGTGGCGTTGTCTCAGGCAGGGGCTCGGGCGTGTAGCCGGTGTTCAGCGCTCCGGGCGCCAGGCGCATCTGCACGGAAAAGCGCTCCTTGTCGGCCCGTGGCACGACCTGCACTGGGCGTGTGGTGCGCACCTCGGCAAAGGCCTCATGCTCGCTGAGCAGTTGGATGATGGCGGCGGCGTTGCCGGCCTCGGCTGTCAGGTCGATGGCCTCGCCGTCCCATTTGAGCTCCAGCGCCGAAACGTCATTGGGCAGCAGCTTGCTCAGCAGCTCGATGACCTCTGCCGGGTTGACGCGCCGCGCCATCTGGCTTTGGATGTGGGTGGCGCTCTCCAGCGCGCTCATCAGCACCGTGCGCTCGCCGTCCTGGCGGCTGGCCTGAGCCAGCAGCGCGTGATAGGCCTGATTGGCCTCGATGGCCTGGTTGCGCAGCCGCCAGGTGGGCGTGACGGCCAGGGCCGTCAGCAGCGCGGCGGCCAGCAGCAGGGCCAGCCAGGTGCGCTGGCGACGGGCATTGATGGCCTGCTGGGCAATGCCCTCGGCAAAGCCCTGCAGCACGATGGGGCGGCCGCCCTGCGGCGCGAAGGCCCAAAGCTCGCTGCGCTCCAAGGGCCAGGCGGCAGGCAGGGCTGCTGCGCCAGCATGGGCGGGCGGGCGCTGGCGCAGCCCGTCCAGGTATTGCTGAATGTGCTGACGCGCGCCAAAGACCGCCTGGATCTGCCGTGCGGCGCTGTGGCTGCTCACAGGCTGTTCGCTGAAGCCCCAGATGAGCTCGTCTGCAGGAAAGGGGCTGCTGCTGGCGATGTCCAGCTCCACAGCCTGGCGGATTTGGGCCGCAGGCAGGTCTGGCAGCGTCAGGCTGCGGCGCAGCAGCAGCGCTTCGGGCAGCTCGATGGCCCACAGCGGTGTATGGCTGGCGCGTTCCGGGCGCTCCTCAGGGCGCAGGCGGCCATCCTGCCAGCGCGCTAGGCTGCCATCGGCACGCAGCAATTGGTAGCTGGGCGCCAGCTCAAACCAGCGCAGCGGCGCACGCTGGTGCAACTGCTTCATGGCCTGAAGCCAGTCCCGGCCGATGGTGCGCAGGTCCAGGCCGAACAGCACCCAGGGTGAATCTTGCGGCTTTTCGGGCGGGGTGAAAGAGGGCGGTGCACTCATGCGGGCTATGGGGAAACGACAGACCGAAAACAGGGTGTGGCAGAGGGGCTTCAGGGCACAGTGGCATCGGCGCTGGCCACGCGGATACGGCTGTCCAGCACCTGCCAATACAGGCCACTGCGTTGCGCAAAGTGGCTCACGCGCATATCGCGTGTGAGTTCAAAGGTGGCGCCCTCTTGCGGCACCAGGGCGGTAAAGCGGAAAAACAGCTGGATGCGTTCCATGCGTTGTGCAGCACCCGCTGGCGCGGTATCGCCTGGCTGCAGGCCAAACACGGCGCGCAGCGCAGCCGGGCTGGAGCGCAAATCCAGGTTGCCATAACGCAGGCTGGCCGTCACAAAGCCCGCCACTCTAGCATAGAGCGCGTAGTGCATTCCGGGCACTTGCAGCAGGTCTTCGGGGGCCTCGATGCCGCGTGCGATGCCGTTGCTGGTGGGCTCGTCGCGCCACTGCACGATGCGCGCAGCCAGCTCCTGCGCGGCAGCGCCGTTCAGGCCGCCGATGCGCTCGAGCAGCAGCGCCAGCAGCTCGGGCGGCGCACTGCTCAGGTTGACCAGGCCGTGCAGGCCTTGAATGCGCACCGGGATGCTGACGCCGCCGTACTGCACGTTCAGCTCGAACACGCCCTGGTCGGGGCGCTCCTGGGCGAGCAGGTCGGCCTGCTGCGCGGCCAGGGCAATGGCGGCTTCGCCCAGGGCCTGGGCCTGCAGGCGTTGGCGTTCCAGCGCGGTGGTCTTGATCTCCGAGCGCACTGATTGCACCAGACCGACGGTGATGACGCTCATGATGGCCACGACCCAGAGCACGGCAATCAGCGCGAAGCCGCGTGCTCGCAGCCTGCGCTGAGGCATGGGACTGCGCGGGCTCATCCGTTGCCTCCGCCCACCGTGGCGCGGTTGCCCGATTGCGAGGCCGCGCCCGGGCGGCGCAGCGCAATGATCTTGACCGGCAGCGCCAGCTGCGTGGTGCGCATCTCCAGCATGACGTGCGAGGGCAGCTGGAAGGGAAAGCGCCATTGCTCGGCCCAGGCGATGGCGTCCTGCTCCTCGCCGCGATAGCGGATGGCGAAGTGGCTCAGGTCGTTGAGCAGCACGCGCGATTGCATCTGGCTGGGCTCGGGCAGCTGGGGCAGGTCTTGCCAGGGCATGAAGCGCAGCACCAGGGCTTGGCCCTGCTCGGTGGGCTCGGCGGCGAGCTGGAAGAAGTGCTGCCCGCCCATGCCGTAGCGCGCGGGCATGATGCCGATCCAGCGGATGCGCTGGGCATCGCCCTCGAACCAGTAGTGCGACTCGTTTTCATGGCGCACGCCAGGGCGGCGGCGCATCACCACATGGCCCAGGGTTTGCTCGAGAAAGTGCATGGCGCTGCGCAACTGGCTGGCGCGGTCCAGGCGCGCGTCGATGCGCGTCTCGGTCTGCGCCAGGCTGTAGAAGGACGAGCCCAGGCCCAGCATCACCAGGCCCAGCAAGGCCATCACCACCAGCATTTCCAGCAGCGTGAAGCCGTGCGCCATGCCGCGAGCCATGCGCTTCATTGCGGCGCTCCTGCGTCATCAGGCAGTGCGTTGGCGCTGCCATCGATGTAGCGCTGCGGCCGCAGCGTGGACAGGGCGATGACACGCTCGTGCTCGCCGTCGCGCCAGGACACGCGGATGTTCAGCTCGTGCAGCGGCACCACGCTGAGGTGCTGCTGTTGTGGCGCGGTGGCGTAGGGCTGGCTGCTGACCTGCCAGTCGAAGCCGCCGGACTGGCCCTGGGCGTTCCAGCCCGACTCGGGCAAGGCGTCGTGGGCGCCCAGCAGCGACTGCGCCAGCATGGTGGCGCGTTGGTATTGGCCGCTGATGGCCACGGCCTGGGTGTTGCTGCCCAGCGTGCGGTACAGCAGCGCCAGCGCCAGTGCCATGATGAACAGCGCCACCAGCACTTCGATCAGCGTAAAGCCTGTCGCAGCGCGGGCTGGGATTGAGCGACTGGAGCGGCGGGCATTCATGGCAGCAGCGGCTCCTGCGTGATGTCGCCGGTGAGCCAGTCCACGCGCAGCCGCGTGCCATCGCCATTGGGGCGCAGCAGCTCGATGCTGCCGCCGGTGGAGCCGCCTTCGGGCAGGAACCAAATGGCGGCCACCTCACGCCCGGCCTGCGGGTCCAGCTCGGCCACGGTGGTGCGCAGCTCCAACCCCTCGGGCAGGGTGTAGCTGCGCGGGCCCAGGTTGAACTGCCTGCTGCGCAAATCGAGCGTGAAGTGCGTCACCGTGCCGCTGCTGTAGGCCTCGTCGCGCAGCGTGCGCAGTGAAGTCCAGAGGCTGCGCACCGCATCGCGGTATTGCGCGCCTTCGTGGATGCGGGTGTAGGCCAGCGGCACCAGCGCCGCCATCAGCCCGGCGATGGCGATGACCACCAGCAGCTCGATGAGCGTGAAGCCGCGCTGGCGCCTGCGCAGCGCGCGCGGCCAGGAGGCGAGGTGCAGGACAGGGCGGAGCAAGAGCTTGTGGCCTGGGTCAATGCCGGATGGGATGCCAGAAGCTGCAGCTGTGGCAGCTTGGGCAGGCCCTCATCACTTGGCGTTGCTGATGTCGGCGTTTGGGCCCTCGCCGCCGGGGGCACCGTCTGCACCGTAGGAGAGGATTTGCACACCGCCATTGGGACCAGGGAATTTGTATTGGTAAGGATTCCCCCAGGGGTCTGCCGGGATACTTTTCATATAAGGACCATTCCAATTAGAAACATTGCCAGGACGAGTCACTAATGCCTGCAAGCCTTCACTTGAGTTTGGATAACGAAGAGTGTCCAACTTAAATGCTTCCAAGGTGTTTTCAAATTGATTAATTTGAATTTGCGCTGTCTTTGTCTGTGAACCGCCAAAGAAGTTCATGACCTGTGGACCTACTAGCCCAGCTAGCAAGGCTAGGATGGCCACGATCACCAGAATTTCAATTAGCGTAAAACCGCGCTGTAATGAGTGCCCCATACGGAGCGTGGAACTTGCTGGACGGGTTGGTATAGAAAACAGCATAAAAGTTCTTTCTGACACGGAAAAACAAAAAACAGGTGCTGCGGACGCATACACCAAATCATGCAACTGCTTGGTTGATGGACAAAATCCCCATCATCAGCGCAATCAGGATGAAGGCCACCATGACCCCGAGCACGACGATCATCAGCGGGCTCAGCAGCGTCAGCGCGCGCTTGATGCCGGTTTCGACCTGGCGATCAAGGATGTCGGCCAGCTCCAGCGACATGGCGCCGATCTTGCCGGTCTCCTCCCCCACGCGGATCAGGTTGATGGCCAGCGGCTCGAAGATGCCGGTCTTGCCCATGGCATCGACCACGCGCACGCCTTCCTTGACGGCGGGCGCGACCTTGAGCAGCGGCTCGCGGATGCTGCGGTTGCTCACCGTGTCGGTAGCAATGCCCAGGGCGGTGAGCATCGGAACGCCGTTGCCCAATAAGGTTCCCCACGAGCGCGTGAACAGCGTCATCTGGTAGCGCGCGGCCAGCGCGCCGATGATGGGCAGGCGCAGGATGCGCGCCTGCCACCAGGCGCGCCCGGCCGGGCTGCGCAGCCAGCGCCAGCCCAGCGCCGCCAGCGCCGCCAGCGCCAGCCCCAGCAGCCAGCCCCAAGAGACAAAGAAATCACTGGAGATCATCAAAATTTGCGTGGGCAGCGGCAACGCATCGCCCATATCGGCAAACATCGGGCGAAAGCGCGGTACGACGAAGGTCATCATGAACACCAACACGGCCAGGGTCATCACCAGCAGGATGGCCGGGTAGATGGAGGCCGAGACCACGCTCTCGCGCAGTGCGCGCAGCCGCTCCATGTGCTCGACCAGGCGCGCCAGCACGCCGGCCATCTGGCCGCTGACCTCGCCCGAGCGGATCATGTTGACGTAGAAGTCGTCGAAGTGTTTCGGGTGCTGCGCCAGCGCCTTGCTGAAGGCGCTGCCGCCCTTGACGGCCTCGAGCAGCTCCTGCACCAGCTGGCGCATGGCCGGCTTGTGGCTCATGTCGATCAGCACCTTCAGCGCCGTGTCCAGCGCCAGGCCCGAGCGCAGCATGATGGTCAGCTCGCGCGTCATGGCGTGTACGTCCTGCGCGTTGACGGGGCCGCGGTCCTTGCGGCTGGGCTTGGCCGTGCCCAGCAGCGGCGCCTGGCCGGCTGCGGCCTGGCCGCGTGCCAGGGCCAGCTCCTCGCCGCTGGCCGGGGTCAGCGCCAGCGGGTGCAGGCCGCGCGCGCGCAATTGCTGCATGGCCTGCGATTGCGAGGCCGCCGAAAGCACCCCACTGCTGATCTGGCCGCTGGCATTGGCGGCGCGCCATGCGTAATCAGGCATCGCTTTGGTCCTGTGTGACGCGGGTGACTTCTTCCAGGCTGGTCAGGCCCTGGGCCACCTTGCGCAGCCCGTCCTCGTACAGGCTGAGCATGCCGCGCTGGGCGGCCAGGCTGGCCAGCTCGGCTGCGTCCTTGCCGTCCAGGATGGCGCGGCGCAGCACTTCGTCGAGCACCATCAGCTCGTGGATGCCGGTGCGGCCCTTGTAGCCCGTGCCACGGCAGTGCTCGCAGCCCACGGGGCGGTACAGCGTCTGGCCCGGCTGCACGAAGCGCGCCAGGCCCGTGTCCTGCAGCACCTGCGGGGCCAGCTCGTGCGGCTGCTTGCAGTGCGGGCACAGCGTGCGTACCAGGCGCTGGGCCAGCACGCCGTTGACCGAGGAGGTGATGAGGTAGCGCTCTACGCCCATGTCCTCCATGCGGATGATGGCGCCGGGCGCAGTGTTGGTATGCAGGGTGGAGAGCACCAGGTGGCCGGTCAGGGCGGATTGCACGGCGATCTGCGCCGTCTCGCCGTCGCGCATCTCGCCGATCATGATGATGTCCGGGTCCTGGCGCAGGATGGCGCGCAGCGCGTTGGCAAAAGTGAGGTTGATCTGCGGGTGGACCTGAATCTGGTTGATGCCCGCCAATTGGTATTCCACCGGGTCTTCCACGGTGATGATTTTCTGGCTGTCGGCGTCGAGCTTGGCCAGGCCGGCGTAGAGCGTGGTGGTCTTGCCCGAGCCGGTCGGCCCGGTGACCAGAAAGATGCCGTGCGGCTTGGCCAGCAGCTCGTTGAAGCGCGCCAGCGTATCGGGGGCAAAGCCCATGTCGTCCAGGTTCAGGCGCACGCTGGCGCGGTCGAGCACGCGCATGACGATGCTCTCGCCATACACCGTGGGCACGGTGGAGACGCGCAAATCCAGCTCGCGGCCCTTGACGCGGGTCTTGATGCGCCCGTCCTGCGGCAGGCGGCGCTCGGCGATGTCCAGGTGCGCCAGCAGCTTCACGCGCGAGCCCACGGCCGGCGCCAGGCGCGGCGCGATGACCTCGGCCACGTTGATCACGCCATCGACGCGGTAGCGCACGTGCAGGCCATCCTCGAACGGCTCCAGGTGGATGTCCGAGGCGCGCAGGTCGATGACGCGGCCGATGATGGTGTTGACCAACTTGATGACTGGCGCTTCGCTGGCCAGATCCTTGAGGTGCTCGACGAAATCGGCCGCATCCAGGCCGCCGAGCAGGTCGTCGGCGCTGGCCTCCTGCTCGGCCTGCTGGGCGGCGGCCTCGGCCTGATCCAGCGCGCGCTCAATGTCGCTCTCCAGCCCCAGGTGCGGCACGATCTGCAAGCCTGTGGCCAGATGCAGGGCTTTGCGCACGAACTCGTCCTGCGGCACGGCCAGGGCCACGCCCAGGCGATCCTCGCGCTGCCAGAGCGCAAAGGCATTGTGGGTGCGCAAAAAGCCGGGCGCCAGGCCGGGCACTTCCAGCGGCTGCTCCGGGTAGTCGGCGGCCGTGGCCAGCGGCACCTGCAGCTGGCCGGCCAGCACTGGCATCAGATCGGCCTCGGAGACCACGCCCAGGCGCACCAGCACGCGCCCGAGCATGCCGCCCATCTCCTGCTGCGCGGCCAGCGCGCGCTCCAGGTCGCGCGGCCCGAGCTTGCCGGCCTGCACCAGCAACTCGCCCAGGCGGCGCTGGCCGGGCTGGGAGGCTTGGGGGGAGAGAGGGGCGGCGGTGGCAGTCAGGGACACGGGCGGCTCGAAGAAAAGGCGGTGGGAGCAAATGCAGCGGGCATTGTATAAGCGCCGCCCGGCCCTGCCGGGAGGCGGCCGGCGCGCCTGCGTGTGCGGGCGGCGGCGCGACCGTCAGGCCGCCATCGGCAGGGGCTCAACTGGCTGCCAATGTGGCCGCCGGCGCGCTGTGCCAGGCCATGGCTTCGCCGGCGCGCAGGGGTTTGAGCACGGTCTCGACGTAGGGGTAGGCCTCGGGCATCTGCCAGCTGCGCTTGTGCAGCGTGATGCGCTCGGTGTTGCGCGGCAGGCCGTAGAAGTCTGCGCCATGAAAGGCCGCGAAGCCTTCGAGGCGATCGAGCGCGCCGGCCTGCTCGAAGGCCTCGGCATACAGCTCGATGGCGGCGGCGGCGGTGTAGCAGCCGGCGCAGCCCACGGCCGCCTCCTTCAGCGGCGCGGCGTGCGGGGCGCTGTCGGTGCCGAGGAAAAACCTGGGGTTGCCGGAGGTGGCCGCCTGCAGCAGCGCCTGGCGGTGGATTTCGCGCTTGAGCACCGGCAGGCAGTAGTAGTGCGGCCTCACGCCGCCCAGAAAGATGGCGTTGCGGTTGTAGAGCAGGTGGTGCGCGGTGATGGTCGCGGCCAGGTGCTGGTCGGCCTCGGCCACGTACTGCGCGGCCTCCCGGGTGGTGATGTGCTCCATGACGATCTTCAGCTCGGGGAAGTCGCGCCGCAGCGGCATGAGCTGTTGCTCGATGAACACCGCCTCGCGGTCGAACAGGTCCACCTCGGGGTCTGTCACCTCGCCATGCACCAGCAGCACCATGCCCACCTCCTGCATGGCCTGCAGCGCCGGGTAGATGTTGCGCAGCGCGGTCACGCCAGCGTCGCTGTTGGTAGTGGCGCCGGCCGGGTACAGCTTGCAGGCCGGCAGGCCCTGGGCCTTGGCGCTGCGGATGGTCTCGGGCGTGGTGCGGTCGGTCAGGTACAGCGTCATCAGCGGCTCGAAGCTCGCCTCGGGGGCCGCTTGGCGCAGCGCCTGAAGGATGCGTTCGCGGTAGGCCAGCGCCTGGGCCGCGTCGGTCACGGGCGGGCGCAGATTGGGCATGACGATGGCGCGGCCAAACTGCGCTGCGGCATGCGCCACCGTGGTGTGCAGCGCCGCGCCATCGCGCAGGTGCAGGTGCCAGTCGTCGGGGCGGGTGATGGTCAATGTGGTCATCGCAGGGGGGAATAAGAAGCGCGGCGGCAATCAATGAAACATGGCGCGCGGCCCGCGCTGCGCCGCGCGCAAGGCGCGCAGTATCATCGCTTGCCCGGCCCACTGCAATATTTCCCCCACGAGCTTTGCCATGCGTTGCCGCCTGTTTGCCACCAGCGTGCTGTTCTGCCTTGCGGCGCAGGCCGCGCCGCCTGCATCGCCTGTCCACACTACCTCGCCGAAAGCGCCGCAAGCACCGGCGCCCAGCCAGGCCCTGAGCCTGGAGCAAGCCCAGGCGCTGTTGCTGCGGCATTCGTCGCAGCTGGCGGCCAGCCAGGCCCAGCTCGACAGCGCCCGCCTGCGCCGCGCTGGCATGCAGGGCCTGGGCCGGCCTTCGCTGGCCTTGCAGGCCTCGGGCTATGCCTATTCCGTCAATGCCGATCTGGGCCTGGGCAGCTTCCGCCAGGCTGTTGCTGGTGCGCTGGCGCAGTTGCCCGGCGATTTGGCGCACGCCGTGGGCCCAGCTGCTGCCGGGCTGCCGGCCATCCCGGACAGCTACGCGCTGCGCCGCCGCGACGAGCGCGCCACGGCCAGCCTCTCGGGCGTCTGGCCGCTCTACACCGGCGGGTTGACTCAGGCGTTGCGCCACGGGCTGGACGCGGCCGAGCAAGAGGCCGCCGCCGATGCCAGCCTGGCCGCCGCCAGCCTGCAGCGCCAGCTGATCGAGCGCTACTTCGACGCCCAGTTGGCCGAGCGCGCCGCCACGCTGCGCGAGCGCGCCTTGCAGGCCGTGCGCGAGCATGACCTGGCTGCACAGCGCATGGAGCAGGCCGGCGTGATTGCCCACGTCGAGCGCCTGCAGGCGCGCAGCGCGCTGGCCGATGCCGCGCAGCAGGCCCTGCAGGCGCGCGATGCCGCCCGGCTGGCCCAGGCGGCTTTGCAGAACAGCATCGGCAAGCCAGGGCCGCTGCGTCTGAGCACGCCGCTGTTCGTGCAATCGCAGCCGCTGCCGCCGCTGGCGCAATTCGTTGCGGCAGCTCAGCGCCAGCACCCTGGGCTGGACAAGATTCAGGCCAAGCGCGGCCAGGCCCAGGCGCTGCACGACGCCCAGCAGGCGCGGCGCAAGCCCACCGTGCTGGCCTTTGCCAATCACGAGCTGCCCAGCTCGGGCAAGCCCAGTTGGGTGGCCGGCGTGGCGCTGCGCTGGACGCTGTGGGACGGTATCGATCATCGCCAGTTGGCGCAGGCCGCCCAGCAGCAGGTGCAGCAGGCCGAGCACAGCCAGCGCCAGGCGCTGCAGGACATCGCCCTGCTGGTGGAAAAGCACTGGCTGGATGCCGAACACGCGCGCACGCGCTACCTGGCGCAGCAAGATCAGCAGCAACTGGCCCAGGAGCTGCTGCGCCTGCGCCAGGCCGGGTTGCGCGCGGGCACCAGCACTGCGCTGGACTTGATGGACGCGCAATTGCAACTGGCCAAGGTGCAGACCGAGCGCGCTCAAAGCGCCAACCAATACGTCAAGGCCCTGGCGGCGCTGCTGGAGAGCAGCGGCCAGGGCGAGCAGTTCCAGCACTACCAGCAGCAGGCCGATATCCAGCTCCTGCCCGATACGCCCTGACCCCTCTCCCGCTTGCCTGTGCATTCCTGGCGGGTTTGGCCCGCAATGCCGTCGATCGATCACTTCTTGAGCCCATGACTGCCTCTGCCCCGCCCCCCACCACGGCCCCTCGCTCCTTGTTGCGTGGCCTGTTCAGCGCCATCGTCGCGCTGGCTGCGCTGGCCTTCGTCGCTTGGGGCTTTTGGCGTGCCGCCCAGCCCGCGCCGCTGTACCTGCAAGGTCAGTTGGAAGTGCGCGAGGTGGATATCGCCCCCAAGATCACCGCGCGCATCGCCAAGGTGCTGGTGCGCGAAGGCCAGAGCATCGCTGCGGGCGATCTGCTGATCGAGATGGACAGCCCCGAGGTGCGCGCCAAGATCGCCCAGGCCGAGGCCGCCGGGCAGGCCGCCCAGGCCCAGGCCGAGAAGGCCGAGCACGGAGCCAGGCCGCAGGAAATCGAAATGGCGCGCCTGCAATGGCAGCGCGCCGTGGCCGCCGCCGAGCTGGCCGAGACCTCTTATCAGCGCGTGCAAAGCCTGTACGCGCAAGGGCTGGTGGCGGCGCAAAAGCGCGACGAGGCGCGCGCCAACGCCCGCACCAGCCGCGCCCAGGCCCAGGCCGCGCAGGCCCAATACCAACTGGCGCGCGAGGGCGCGCGCAGCGAGGACCGCGCCGCCGCCGCCGCCCAGGCGCGTCAGGTGCAGGCCGTGCTGGCCGAGGCCCAGGTGGCGCAGGCCGAAACCCGGCTGGCCAGCCCCATCGGCGGTGAGGTGGCCAAGGTGCTGGCCAAGGAGGGCGAGCTGTCGCCGCAGGGCGTGGCCGTGGTCACCGTGGCCGACTTGAGCGACCAATGGGTGGTGCTCAACGTGCGCGAAGACCTGCTGCAACGCTTTGCCAAGGGCAGCCGCTTCGAGGCGGCGCTGCCCGCGCTGGGCGGGCAGCGCGTGACGTTCGAGGTGTACTTCCTGGGCGTGCTGCCGGACTTTGCCACCTGGCGCGCCACCCGCGCCAGCCAGGGCTTCGACGCCCGCACTTTTGAAGTGCGCGCCCGGCCGCTCCAACCCATCGAAGGCGCCCGCCCCGGCATGAGCGTGGTGCTGCAAGAGGCGCTGTGAGTATGGCCGCGTTCTGGCCCAGCCTGCGGCGCGAGCTGCGCCTGCTGCGCCGCCGCCCCTGGGATCGCGCCATGCTCACCTGGGTGCCGGCCCTGACCGTGGCGCTGCTGTGCGCCACCTTCTCGGCGGGCCTGCCGCGCGGCCTGCCCATTGCCGTGTGGAATGAGGGCGCGGGCGCGTTGCCGCGCCAGTTGCAGCGGATGCTGCAAGCCAGCCCTGGGCTGGCGCTGGCCGAGCCCGTGCACAGCGCCGCCCAGGCGCAACAGGCTTTGCAGTCCATGCGGGTGTATGCCGTGCTGCACATCCCCCGTCAGACCGAGCAGCGCATCCAGCAAGGCCAGGGCGCGGCGCTGACGCTGTTGCACAACGCCCAGATGGGCACACACTCGGGCTTGATCGAGCGCGATGTGCGCCAGGTCGTCGGCACCCTGAGCGCCGGCCTGGAGATGCAGGCCAGCGCCAAGCGCGGCACGCCCGCCCAGGCCTTGCCCATTTGGCGCGAGCCCATCACGCTGGAGTTGCGGCCGCTGTTCAACCCCTCGGGCAACTACGAGGCCTTTCTGGCCCTGGCGCTGATCCCCGCGCTGCTGTACGTGCTGGCCATGACGAGCGGGGCCTGGGTGGTCGGGCGCGAGCTGCGCGACCGCAGCCTGGGCGACTGGCTGCTGCCCGCACCGCCCGCTGTGCCCGATGCATCCGATGCGCCCGCAGTGGCCACGGCGGCCAGGCTGGGTCTGCCGCGCTGGTGGGCCATTGCCAGCGCACTGGTTGGCAAGCTCGCCCCGGCCTGGTTGTCGCTGTCGCTGGTGGGCATGGCGGGCCTGGTGTATCTGACGCAATGGCGCGGCTGGCAGGCCGCTGGCAGTCTGGTCTGGGTGCTGCTGGCGCTGGCCTCGTTGGTGGCGGTCAGCCTGGTGTTGGGCGGCCTGCTGGCGGCGGCCACCCGTTCGCTGCGCACGGCGCTGTCGTTTGCCGGCCTGCTGGCCGCGCCGGCCTTCGCTTTCAGCGGCGTGGGCTTTCCGCTGCTGGCCATGAGCCCCGGCGCCCACGCCTGGGCTGTGGCCATGCCGTACACGCACTACATCCGCCTGCAAATCGAGCAATTGCAAATGGGCGCGGACATCGCGCAAAGCCTGCCGGTGCTGGGCGGCCTGTGGCTGGCCTGCTTGCTGGGCCTGGCTCTGTCTGCCATGGCCTTGCGCTGGGCTTTGCCGCGCCCGGCCTTGTGGGGAGGGCGCTGAGATGGTCCGGCCCACGCCCCCAGCCCCGCCCGCGGATGCTGCGCCGCGCCAAGGCTTTGTTGCCCATTGGTTGGCGGCGCTGCGCGCCATGCTCAGGGATCAAGGCGTGCTGCTGCTGGTGGTGGGCGGGCCGCTGTTCTACAGCTTTTTCTACCCCTGGTTTTACAGCGCGCAGGTGGTGCAGCGCGTGCCCGTGGCCATCGTCGTGCCCGAGGCCGACAGCCTGACGCGCCAACTGCTGCGCTATGCCGATGCCAGCCCGCAACTGGCCGTGAACCTGGTCACGGCCGATGCCCAGCAGGCCCGCCAGGCCCTGCTGCGCGGCGACATCTACGGCTACGCCGAATTGCCGCGCGGCCTCAAGCGTGGCGTGTTGCGGCGCGAGCCGGTGCATGTGACGGTCTATGCCCACGGCAGCTATCCGCTGGTGAGCAAGCAAGTGCAGCAAGGCTTTGCGCAAAGCTTTGGCACCGTCGCTGCCGGGGTGCAGCTCAAGCGCTTGCAGGCTGGCGGGCAAAGTGCGCCGCAGGCCGCCGCCAGCCGCGCGCCGCTGCAACTGCAAAGCGCCGCCCTGTTCAACCCCACGGGCGGCTATGGCAGCTTCGTCGTGGCGGCCGTGGCGCTGCTGATCCTGCAACAAACCCTGCTGATGGGCATTGCCATGTTGGTGGCCACCTGGCGTGAACAACAACGCGCCGCAGCCAGCCCCAGCGCCTGGCTGGCGCGGCTGCTGGCCTTTTGCCTGCCCGGCTGGCTGGCCGGGCTGTACTACTTTGGCTGGATGTTCTTCTGGCACGACTACCCCAGCGGCGGCAACCCGCTGGGCGCGCTGGCGCTGCTGGGCCTGTTCGTGCCCGCCGTAGTCGGCTGCGCGGCGCTGCTGGGGCTGTGGGTGGCCGACCGCGAGCGCGTGCTCTACCTGGTGCTGTTCACCAGCTTGCCACTGGCCTTTCTGGCGGGCTTCACCTGGCCGGCCGAAGCCCTGCCGCTCTGGCTGGAATGGCTGCGCTGGGCCTCACCCAGCACGGCGGCCATCCAGGCCTCGCTGCGCCTGAACCAACTGGGCGCGCCACTGGCCGCCGCGTTGGGCCCGCTGGCCGTGCTGGCCGCCATCGCGCTGCTGGGCTGGCTGGGCACGCTGCTGGTAGGCAGCCGCCAGCGCTCGTCTGCGCCACAGTGATGGTGTGGGACATGCGCCCTGCGCTGGCGTTATCACCGATGGGGTGTAGCCAGGCCGCTGCCTAGAATCCAGGCCACGTGGGCAAAAGGTGGTGCGCGTCTGCACGCCATGAACAGCTGGATCTGGGTTCAGAAAAAAAGGATTGCCAATGACGCCTATCTTGCGAAATACCCTGGCTGGGGCAGCGCTGGCGCTGCTGGGCCTGGCGGCAGCCCAGGCAGCCATCCCTGCGGCCGAGCGCCAAGCACTGCTGGATGTGTACACGCACACGCAGGGCGATGGCTGGCATCGCCGCACGGGCTGGAAGCAGGGCGCCGATTTCGCCGCACCGGGCACTGAATGCGATTGGGAGGGGGTATTGTGCGATGCGGCCCAGGCCCATGTGGTGGGTTTGCGCTTGCCGGAAAACCGGCTCGATGGCCAGTTGCCAGAGGGCTTGTCCAATCTGCGGCACATGCGCCGGCTGGAGCTTTCCGGCAATCAGCTTGCGGGGCCGCTGCCCGACTTGGCTGCCTGGCCACAACTGGAGCATCTGGATGTCAGCCGCAACCGTCTCGACGGGCCCATCCCCGCGTTGCAGGGCCTGAGCGCGCTGCAGCGTTTCGATGTGACCAGCAACCGTTTCAGCGGTGCGTTGCCCCGCTTCGATGGCCTGCCTGCGCTGCGCCAGTTTGGCGCTGCGGACAATCGGCTCAGCGGCGAGTTGCCAGTATTGACGGGCGCGCCGGCGCTGCAGCACTTCAGTGTGGCGGGCAATTGGCTCACCGGCGCTGTGCCCAGCCTGGCCGGAATGGAGCGATTGCAGGCCTTCGTGGCCAACCACAATTTGCTCGATGGCCAGTTGCCGCTGCTCGATGCCTTACCGGCTCTGGTGGAGCTCAACCTCAGCCACAACCGGCTTGCCGGGCGGCTGCGGCTGGGGCACTTGCCGCAGCTGCAGGATTTAAATGCCAGCTTCAACCAGTTCAGCGGCCCCTTGCCAGCCTTGCAGGGCCTGCCCAGGCTGAAGCGCCTGTCCCTCAACAACAACCAGTTCAGCGGAGCGATGCCGGAGCTGGGCGGCCTGACGGCGCTGCTGTAGCTGCGCGTCGAGCACAACCTGCTCACCGGCAGCCCGCCGGCCGAGTTGCCGCCAGGGCTGATGCCGGGCGCCTGGTCGGCTCTGTGCCCGAACCGACTGCAGCCGGCTTCGCCCACCGATGCCCAGTGGAATGCTTTTGCTGGCGGCGACTGGGCTGCAGGCTGCGCCAGCATCAGCTGGGCCGTGCGTGCCAGTGCCGGCCCGGGCGGCCAGGTGTCACCGGCGCTGCAGCAGGGCATTGCCGGTGCAGAAGCGGCCATCGTCATCAAGCCTGACCCTGGCCAGATGCTCGATGCCATCGACAGCAGTTGCGGCACAGCATCCTGGGCCGGTGCCGAGACGTTCTTCACCGGCCCGCTCTCGGCCGATTGCCGGGTGCAGGCCCGTTTCCGCCCCTGGGCGCCTGGGCCGCACCATGCCGTGCGCGCCGTGGCCACCGATGCCCATGGTGGCCAGATCCTGCCCAGCGTGCAAAGCGTGGCCGCAGGCGGCAGGGCCGTGTTCACACTGCTGCCGGCCGATGGCTATGAGGTCGAATCCGTGACCAGCGACTGCGATGGCGCGCACGTGGGCGAGCGCGCGTTCGCCACCGGGCCGGTGACCGCGCCCTGCACGGTCAACGCCGCATTCCGCCCACAGCATGTGCCGCTGCCAGGCGCCACGGGGCTGCCGGGCGTGCCCGTGCTGGGGCCGCTGGGCTTGATGCTGCTGGGCGGGCTGCTGGCACTGGTATCGGCCCTGGGCCTGCGCCGCCGCTGAGACTCTGCACGGGCCGTCTGAGCGGCCCATTCCAAACCGCCTCCTGCTCACACTCGTGCCGAGATCGTGAGCAGGCTCGGCCTCTATGACTGCCATGCAAAAAGCCCCTGGCGGCCTAGAGGGCCGTCAGGGGCTTGGCGTAAGCGGCCAAGGCCGCTCAATCCAGCAGCGCCTGGGCGAACTCGCGGGCGTTGAAGGTTTGCAGGTCTTCGAGCTTTTCGCCCACGCCGATGAAGTACACGGGCACGGGGCGCTCCTGGGCGATGGCGGCCAGCACGCCGCCTTTGGCGGTGCCGTCGAGCTTGGTGACGATCAGGCCCGTCAGTTGCAGCGCGTCGTCAAAGGCCTTGACCTGGGCCAGCGCGTTCTGGCCGGTGTTGCCGTCGATCACCAGCAGCACCTCGTGCGGGGCGCTGGCTTCGGCCTTGGTGATGACGCGCTTGATTTTTTTCAGCTCTTCCATCAGGTGCAGCTGCGTGGGCAGGCGACCGGCGGTGTCCACCAGCACCACGTCCTTGCCGCGCGCCTTGCCGGCGGTGACGGCGTCGAAGCTGACGGCGGCCGGGTCGCCGCCTTGCTGGCCGATGATTTCCACGGTGTTGCGCGTGGCCCAGACGCCCAATTGCTCGCGCGCGGCGGCGCGGAAGGTGTCGGCCGCGGCCAGCAGCACGCTGGCCTCGGCATCGGCCAGGTGGCGCGTGAGTTTGCCGATGGAGGTGGTCTTGCCCGCGCCGTTGACGCCCGCGACCATGATGACGGTGGGCTCGTGCTCGCCGATCACCAGGGTTTTTTCCAGCGGTTGCAGCAGCTGGGCAATGGCATCGGCCAGCAGGCCTTTGACCTGGGCCGGATCGGTGGCCTTGGCGGCCTTGACGCGGCGGCGCAGGTCATCGAGCAGGAAGGTGGTGGCCTTGACGCCCGCATCGGCCATGAGCAGCGCGGTTTCCAGCTCCTCGTACAGGTCTTCGTCGATTTTCGTACCGGTAAAGACGGTGGAGATGCTGCTGCCGGTTTTGCGCAGCCCGGCTTTGAGCTTGTCCAGCCAGCTTTTGCGTTCCGCAGCGGGTGCAGGTGTGGCGCTGGCGGGGGCTGTTTCGGCAGGGGCGGGCGCGGCCACGGGGGCGCTGCCCACGGCCGGGGCTGCCGGCTGCGGCATGGGCGTGGGCGTGGGCACAGCCTGCTGGGCTGACGACGCTGTGCCGGGTGCGGGCACGGCGGGCGCGGATGGGGGCAGCGGCGCAGGCGGCGGCGCTGTGGTCACGGCCGGTGGTGGGCTCAGTGACTGGGCCGGCGCCGCGGGTAGGTCGGCGGGTTGCAGGGGCGCGGCTGTGGGCGGGGCCGGGATGGCAGCCGATACAGGGGGCTGCACGGGGGCAGACGCTGGCGCGTTGATGCCGGGGGGCGCGTGCGGCTCGACGGCGGGAACGGCCGCAGGTGGCGCGGTGACTGGCTCCGGGGGCTGAGGGCGCTGTGCAGGGGCAGGCGCTGTGTGAGCCGGGCCCACTGTTTCAGCTGCGTCGGCGAGCTTGGGGGCCTCAGGGGCAGCAAGGGGCGCAGGCGTGGGCGGCGCAATCGGCGCGGCGGGGGGCGCGGCGGGCGGCGTGTCGATGGCTTGCTGGCGCAACCAGTCCATGACGCTGCTGTCGACAGCCGGTGGCTTGGCGCTGGTTTCGCTGGGCGCGGGGGCTGGGGATTTTTTTCTGAAAAAGCTGAACATAATGCGCGGCGTTGGTGCTGCCAGGGGCACGGGCCTGGGCACGCGCCAAAATGGCATTTAGGCGTTGGGCAACGTGCCCGACGGGGCGCTGTGGCGCCTTCATCAATGGAGAACCTGGACTGTGAAGACGCAAGAGCGCGATTGTATGAAACCTTGGTTGAGGCGCAGCGCAGCGCTGCTGGCTGCGGCCTGCCTGGCCGCATGCGCCAGCGCCCCAGGCACTGCCGCGCTGGAGGCGGACAAACCGCCGGCCGCGCAGGTGGCAGCGCCAGCGGCATCGACTGATCAATTGCCGGTCGGCGCGCAGGCGCTGCGCGAGGATGAGGCGCTGGCGCATTACCGGCTGGCCAATGGGCTGGAGGTCATCGTCAAGCCCGACCGGCGCGCGCCGACGGCCATCCACATGCTGTGGGTGCGCGTGGGCTCGATCGACGAAGCCGATGGCACCAGCGGCGTGGCGCATGCGCTGGAACACATGATGTTCAAGGGCAGCAAGGCCTTGGCGCCGGGCGTGTTCTCGCGCCGCGTGGCCGAACTGGGCGGGCAGGACAATGCCTTCACCAGCCTGGACTACACGGCCTATTTCCAGCAGGTGCCGGTGCAGCAGCTGGGCGTGGTGATGGGCCTGGAGGCCGAGCGCTTTGCGCACAACCAGTGGCCCGATGAGGAGTTCACGCGCGAGATCGAGGTCATCAAGGAAGAGCGCCGCCTGCGCACCGACGACCAGCCGCGCGCCAAGCTGTTCGAGCAGCTGATGGCCGCCACCTTCATGGCCGCGCCGCAGCGCCGCCCCATCATCGGTTGGATGGACGACTTGCAGCGCATGCGCGCCGAGGACGTGCGCGCTTTCTACCGCCAGTGGTATGTGCCGTCCAATGCCGCCGTGGTGGTGGTAGGCCAGGTGCAGCCGCGCCAGGCGCTGGCGCTGGTGGCGCGCCACTATGGCGATGCGCTGCAGAGCAGTGCGCAGCTGGCAGCCACGCTGCCGGCGCGCAAGATCACGCAGGAGCCGCCGCAGCAAGGCCCCAGGCGCATTGTGCTGCGCGATCGGGTCGAGCAGCCGGTGCTGCTGATGGCCTTCAAGGCCCCGGCGTTGCAGCAGTTGCAGCAACCTACCGCCAGCGATCGTGAGGCGCTGGCGCTGATGGCGCTGGCCGGCGTGCTCAGCGGCTATGAGGGCGCGCGGCTGGAGCGCGCGCTGGTGCGCGGCCCGCAGCGCGTGGCCGACAGCGTCGATGCCAGCGCCATGCTCAGCAACCGCAGCGGCAATGGCCTGTTCCTGCTCAGCGCCATCCCCGCGCCCGGGCGCGATGGCCAGGCCGTGGAGCAGGCGCTGCGCCGGACGATTGCCGAGGTGGCGCAGCGCGGCGTTGGCCAGCAGGAGCTGCAGCGAGTGGTCACGCAGTGGACGGCGGCCACGGTGTACGAGCAGGACTCGATGTTCGCGCAGGCCAATGAGCTGGGGCGCAATTGGGTCCAGGGCTGGCCGCTCGATGCCAGCGAGTTGCTGATCCAGCGGCTGCGCGAAGTCACGCCCGAGCAGGTGCAGGCCGTGGCGGCGCGCTATTTCGGTGACGATGGGCTGACGGTGGCCGAGTTGCAGCCGCAGGCGCCATCCGCCGCAGCATCCACGGCACCCAAGGCCACACGCAAGGAGCAACCATGATGAAGCGCCCATTTCTCATCCATGCCCTGAGCGCGGCGGCGCTGGTGGCCTGCGCGCCGCTGCCGCCAGCGGCCCAGCAGGCTGCACAGCAGTCAGCGCCACAGCCAGCGCAGCAACAAGTACAGCAGCCAGCGGTGCTGCACCAGCCCTTGCCGGCCGATGCGCAGACGCAGGCCCCATCGCTGCTGCCCATCGAGCACTGGCGCCAGGCCAGCGGCGCGCAGGTCTGGCTGGTGCACAGCCCCAGCCTGCCGATGGTGGATGTACAGATCGACTTCGATGGCGGCGCGCGGCGCGATCCGGCCGACCAGGCCGGCCTGGCCACGGCCACGGCCAGCATGCTGACCAAGGGCGTGCGCGCAGTGGCCGGCCAGGCCGCCCTGGACGAAGACCAGTTGGGCCAGGCCTGGGCCGACCTGGGTGCATCGTTCGAGGCCAGCGCCAGCCGCGATCGCTTCACGCTGCACCTGCGCAGCCTGACCGATGAGCAGCTTCTGCCCAAGGCCGTGGCGCTGGCTGCGCGGCAAATTGGCCAGAGCGCCTGGCCCGAGGCCGTCTGGCAACGCGAGCGCCAGCGCTGGAGCACCGCGCTGCGTGAGGCCCAGACCCGCCCGGGCGTGATCGCAGGCCAGGCCTTCGATCAAGCCGTCTACGGCGCGCACCCCTACGGCTATCAAGTACAGCCCCAGACCCTGGCGCAGATCGGCGTGCGCGACATGCAAGCTTTTTATGCCCGGCATGTGCAGCCCTGCCAGGCCAAGGTCAGCGTGGTCGGCCGCATCGGCCGCGAGCAGGCCGACCGCCTGGTGCACGAGCTGCTGGCCCAGTTGCCCCAAGCCACGGTCTGCAAGGCCTTGCCGGCCGTCTCTGAGGTGCAGCCGCTGTCGCAGGCCAGCAGCCAGCGTATCCCCTTTGCGGCTGAGCAGGCCCAGGTACTGATTGGTCAGCCGGGCATTCGCCGCGATGACCCGGACTTTTTGGCGCTGCTGGTGGCCAACCACATCCTGGGCGGCAGTGGCTTTGGGTCGCGCCTGATGGAGCAAGTGCGCGAGCAGCGCGGCCTGGTCTATGGCGTCTCCAGCAGCTTCAGCCCGGGCAACCATGCCGGGGCCTTCACCATCGGTTTGCAAACGCGCGCCGACCAGGCCGAAGCGGCCGTGCAGCTGGTGCATGAGCTGGTGGCCGAATTCGTCGCCAAGGGCCCGACCGAGAAAGAGCTGGCCGATGCCAAGGCCAATCTGATTGGCGGCTTTGCGCTGCGTATCGACAGCAACGCCAAGCTGCTGGGCAATGTGGCCAACATCGCCTGGAACGACCTGCCGCTGGACTATCTGGACACCTGGACGGCCAAGGTCCAGGCTCTGAGCGTTGCCGACATCCACCGTGCGTTGCAAAAGGCGCTGCAGCCGCAGGCCATGGCCACCGTCATTGTCGGCCTGGGGGACAGGCCTTGAATACGCCGCCGTTGGCCGGCCGCGCCCGCGAGACCAAGGCCGGCGCTGCCAAGGCGACAGCGGTCAAAGCGGCCAAAGCGGCGCCAGGGCAGGTGCGCATCATCGGCGGGCAATGGAAGCGCAGCCGCCTGCCGGTGGCCGCGCGCCCTGGCCTGCGGCCCACGCCCGATCGCGTGCGCGAGACCCTGTTCAACTGGCTGGGCCAGGATTTGCACGGTCGCCACTGCCTGGACGCCTTTGCGGGCAGCGGCGCGTTGGGGCTGGAGGCCGCCTCGCGCCATGCGGCGCAGGTGCTGCTGGTTGAGCGCGACCCGGGCCTGTGCCGCCAATTGCAGGCCCATGCGCAGCGCCTGCAGGCGGGCAATGTGCGCATCCAGTGCGGCGATGGCCTGGCGGCGCTGCGTGCGCCCTGCGCGCAGCAGCCCCAGGGTTGGGATGTGGTCTTTCTCGACCCTCCCTATGCCGCTGGGTTGGATGAGTCAGCCTTGCAGCTGGCGCGTAACGCGCTGACGCCCGATGGCTGGCTGTACTGGGAAAGCGGTCGTGAATGGGGCCAGGCCGAGCTGGCCGAACTGGGCTGGCAGCGCCGCCACTATCTGCGCGCTGGCCAGGTGCATGCGCATTTGCTGGCGCTGGCGCCGGTTGGGGCTGAGGCATGAGCGGCGGCGCCGCGCCGCAGCTGCGCATCCTGGCCACGGGCGGCACCATCGCCGGTCAGGCCGCCAGCGCAAGCGACCACGTGGGCTACCAAGCCGCCGTGTTGCCGGTGCAGCAATTGCTCGATGCCGTGCCGGCGCTGCAGCAACTGCCAGCTCAGCTGCATGCCGAGCAAATCTTGCAAAAGGACAGCAAGGATCTGGATGCCGGCGATTGGCTGCGCATTGCCCAGGCCACGGCCGCCGCGCTGGCGCAGCCGCAGGTGCAGGGCGTGGTGCTGACGCATGGCACGGACACGCTGGAGGAGACCGCTTGGTTTCTGCACCGTTGCCTGCCTGCCGTGGGCAAGCCAGTGGTGCTGGTCAGCGCCATGCGCCCGGCTGGTGCGCTGGGCGCAGATGGACCGCAGAACCTGTTTGACGCCTGTGTGCTCGCACTGTCTGCCGTGCAGATTGGATTGGTGCGCGCAGGCGCAGGCTGCCAGGTGCTGACAGTGGCTGCGGGCCGCGTCTTCGATGCGCTGACAGTGCAGAAAGTGCAGCCTTACCATGTGCCGGCTTTCAGTGCCGGTGAGGCTGGCCCGCTGGCCTGGGTGGAGCAGGGGCAGGTGCGCTTGGCCAGAGCGCCTTGCTCGCCAGGGCCCGGGCAGGATGAGCCGTGGGCCGAGGGGCTATGGGCGCCAGGCCATTACCAGGCGCTGCTGCGGGCTGCAGCGCAGACGCCACCGCCTGCCGTGGCTTGGCTGAGCAGCCATGCGGGGTTTGATGCGCGCCAGGTTCAGGCCTTGGTGGCGGCCGGTTTTGAGGGGCTGCTGGTGGCGGGCACGGGCAATGCGACCTTGCACCATGCCTTGCACACGGCCTTGTGCGAGGCCCAGCGCGAGGCTGGGGTGGCCGTGGCCGTAACCAGCCGCTGCAATGCCGGGGCCGTGGTGCCCGGCCCAGCGCCGAACTGGCCATTGCTGCCTTTGCCACCAGCCAAGGCGCGGCTGGAGCTGCAACTGCAGCTGTGGCTGCAGCGCATACCATTCAGCGCGGCAGGATCAGTGTGACGCACAAGCCCTGCGGCTGTGCGGATGTGACGCTCAGCGTGCCGCCGTGCAGCTGGGCAATGGCTTGCGCCGCCTGCAAGCCCAGGCCTTTTTCGTTGGTCAAAATGGCCTCGATGTCGTCCTGGGCGGCTGGCAGCAGGGCGGCAATTTGCGCTTCACTCAGGCCTTGGCCCCAGTCGCGTACGCGCAGCTCCAGTGCGTTGCGAGTGCTGGACAGACTCATTTCAATGGGGCAGTCGGGTGGGGTATAGCGGCAGGCGTTTTCCAGCACATTCAGGATGAGTTGTTCGAGCAGGGCTGGATCGGCCGACAGCGCAAAGGCTGGCAGGTTGGCCAGGCGGGCTTGGCGCACGTCGAACGCGGTGCGGTAGGTGCGCAGCGTCAGCGGTTGCTTGGGGGCCGCATGGGTGTCGCTGCCGTCCGTCTCGCTCTGGTCGGCATCCTGGATGCGCAGATGCAGAATCCGCCCAGGGTAGAGGGTGCGGATGTGTCCAGAGCATTGCTGCGCCAGCACATACAGGCTGCAAGGCAGTCGGCTGGCGCGCAGCTGGCCGTTTTCGATGCGCAGCCTGCTGAGCACGCTGTTGATCAGGTTGTGCACGCGCAAGGTGGCTTCGCGGATGTGGCGGCTTTTGCGTTCGAGCAAGGGGCTCAGATCATTGCCCTGGTCGGGGAAGTTGGCTGGGTGGCGCTGTATGCCATGCTTGAGACGCTGCATGTGGGTGTTGATTTCCAGCAGCGGCGCGCGCATTTGCTGTGAGAGCAGGGCCACGAAGTAGCGGTACAGGGCGTGCGCGCGGTGGGCGGTTTGCAATGCGGCAATGTCGCTTTGCAGGAGCCTGCGTTGCTCCATCAGCAGGGCGGTGTGGCGCGCGCGTTGCCGCAGCTGGCGCAGCAGCATCAATAGCAGAGCGAGCGTGCAAATGATCAGCAGCAGCAAAGCCAACAGGGCAGCGCGGATGAGCTGGTGTTGGTATGCCAACGCCTGGTCGTATTCGACGCGCTCGGTGGTCGAAATCTGGCTGCTTGCGGCGCGCAGTTTTTCTGACAGACTTTCTAGCAAAGCCGGACTTGGCATTGCCATGGGCATGGGGGTGTCGGGCGCTGAGGCCGCGCGCGCAGGTCCGGTCAGGGCTTGGCTGAATACGTCATGCAGCAACGGCGCCAGCCCCATGGCGTGCAGATTGCGCCACTGCGGCCCATCGCGCAGCAGCTGAATGCGGCTTTGCCAAAGGTCATAGCGCAAGGCCATGGTTTCGTTGTCCATCGCGCCGCTTTGCCATTGCTGCAAGCTGTGCTGCATGCGCAGCGTCTCGCGTTCGGCTTGCGCGATGTCCCACAGAACGCGCTCGCCCGTGCGTTGAATTTGTGTCTGCTGCATCAGCAAGATCTGGATCAGCAAATACACCAGTGTGATCGCCAGAGCGATCATGCCCGCCAAGGCCAAGCGCCACAGCTGGGGCGGCGGTGGGAATGGACGTGAAGGGCGCGTCATTGCAGGGCCGGGGATATGACTTTTGTGGCGGCTTTTGGGGATCAGGCTGGTGGTTACGGCAGTTCGTAGAGCTCCATAAAGTGCAGCTGCCAGGGCCAGCGGTGGTCGTAATGGGGCTGTTTGAGCTCAGCATGCGAGTCGCGCGGATAAACGATCCACAGCGGTCCTTTATCGCGCCGCGACATGGGGTGGCCGTTCATGCGCAAGGCAATGATCACATCCCACTTCCACGCATCGCTGGCCGGGATCTGGGCATGATAATCGTTGAGCGATTTTGCCAGCAGGCTCATGCTCCTGACGTCGCGCCCGTGACTGGCGAGTTGGAGCACCTCGCGCAGCAGCGGGCCTTGGAAACTGCGAACCCCGTCTGTCCAGGGAGTGCTGGTGCGCACTTCGGTTTGAGGCAGGGCCAGCAGATCTTGCTCAGTCAGGCTCAGTGTGTCGTGCCAGGGTGTTTGGATGCGCAGCAGTACAGGCCCAGTGTTGGGCTTTTCAGATTGTGTGGGCGTTGATGGCGATGGCGCCGGAGGCGCTTTTGCCTGTGCCGATGAACTGGATTGTTGTTTTGCAGCGTGTATGGGAGTCACGCCAGTCTGGCTGTTCGTTGCATTTGTGGCCGCTGGACTCTGCTGAGCCTGTCCTGCAATCCAGGCCATGCTCATGCACAAAGCCACGAGCCCTGATTTCAACCAGGATGAAGTCATACAAAGGGTCTGTCGCATGCAAGGGGGGAGCCAGTGCGCAATTACTGTGCGCGCCGCCTGGCCTGCGCTTTGGCCAGCACGGCCGCCAGGATTTGGTGTTTTTCAGCTTTTGTGGGGGCAGCGCCCGTTGCTTGCAGCGGGCGGTTGTCGTGCAAGGCCATTGGCTGTTCAGGCCCTGGTGCTGGCTCGTGTTGCCCATGGTGGCGAGCCAGTGGCCCGCTGCTGCTGCTGGGGCCGACAGTGGCGATGGTGGCGCGGCCTGCCTGTCGTTGCATGTGGCGCCGATAGCGCACTCGTGCTTGCTCAGCCTGGGCGGGGCTCCATGCAGCCCAGCCTGTGGCCTGGCCGGTGATGGGCTGCATGCGGATGCAATCCACCGGGCAGACGGGGATGCACAGCTCGCAGCCGGTGCAGGCGGACTCCAGCACCGTGTGCATGCGTTTGTTGGCGCCGATGATGGCATCGACTGGGCAGGCTTTGAGGCACAGCGTGCAGCCAATGCACCATTGCTCGTCGATGATGGCCATGGCGCGGGCGGATTCCTCACCGTGTGCTGCATTCAATGGCCAGGCGGG
This sequence comes from Vandammella animalimorsus, assembly GCF_002288875.1. Lineage (NCBI taxonomy): Bacteria > Pseudomonadati > Pseudomonadota > Betaproteobacteria > Burkholderiales > Comamonadaceae > Vandammella > Vandammella animalimorsus. Next base: position 306,669 of record NZ_NTBH01000002.1, read on the forward strand.
CCGCCCGGTGATCTCGGCCAGCCTGCGCACGCCCTCTTGTCCACCTGGCGGGCATTGATTGATGGGGGCCTGCTCAAAGGCAATGGCGTGGGCGTAGGATTGGCAATCCGGGTAGCCGCAGCGGGTGCATTGCGTTTGCGGCAAAGCCGCATCCAGCTGCGCTGCCTGCATGGCGCGGGTGCATTGGGACATGGCTTGAAACAGGGCGATGTACGGTATGGCGCGCAGCGCAGGGGATGCTGTATTTCAAAAGGCCTTGAAAGAACAAGGTGGTGCGGGCCTGCTCGTGCGCCGTGTACAGGCCCGCAGGCAACCCCATACCGCGCTGATTTGGGAGCAAATCAGCGCGAGCTATTGGCTTTGCTGTTGGAGGCGCTGGTTTTTTTGCTGCCGGAGGATGTGCTGCGGCTGGGCTTGGTGCCGCCAGCCTTGGCCTTGTGCTCCGGCCACGGTGCTTTGGGCGCCGCTTTGACAGCAGGCTTTGCTGAGGCAGGCTTGGTGGCTGCAGGCGCAGTCGACTCCTGTGCCTTGGCGGAGGCCTTGACGGCCGCGGATTGCTCTGCCGAGGGCAGGGCAGCTTCTTCATTGTTGGCGGCTGCCAGTGCATCGCCTGCGGCAGTGGCGGCAGCGGCCTCTTGCACTGCGGCCTTGGCCGCTGCTGGCAGAGCAGGTTGAAAGCGCCCGATGAAGTCACGGATCGTCGGATAGACAACCTTGCGCCAGCGGCTGCCGCTGAAGATGCCGTAGTGCCCAGCGCCCATGACATCCAGGTGCGCGCGCTGCGACTCATCGATGTTTTCGCACAGCTGGTGAGCCGCTTGCGTTTGGCCGCTGCCGGCGATGTCATCGAGTTCGCCCTCAACGGTCAGCAGGCCGACGTTCTGGATGTCCTGCGGGCGCACCAGCTCAAGCTGCCCTTCGGGGTTGCGCACTTCCCAGGTGCCATGTACGAGCTTGAAGCGCTGGAATACGGTGTCGATGGTTTCCAGGTAGTAGTTGGCGTCCATGTCCAGCACCGCGTTGTACTCGTCGTAGAACTTGCGGTGGTGTTCGGTGGCATCTTCATCGCCCTTGATGAGGTTGCGGAAGTAGTCGTAATAGCTGCTGGCGTGGCGATCCGGGTTCATCGCAACGAAGCCCGAGTACTGCAGAAAACCAGGATAGACGCGGCGCCCTTCGCCTGGGTAGCCGTAGGGGACGCGGTAGATGAGGTTGTTTTCAAACCATTCGAAGCTGCGCTTGACGGCCAGGTCATTGACGGAGGTCGGGGTCTTGCGCGCATCGATGGGGCCGCCCATCATCACCATTGACAGGGGCAGCAGCTCTTTGCGGCTGGCCATCAGGGACACGGCTGCCAGCACGGGCACTGTCGGTTGGCAGACGCTGACCACGTGGCAGTTGCCATACTGCTTTTGCAGGTAGCGGATGAACTCCTGCACGTAGTTGACGTAATCATCCAGATGAAAATCGCCTTCGCTGGTGGGCACCATGCGGGCGTTTTTCCAGTCCGTGATGTAGACCTTGTGGCCGGTGAGCATGGTGCGCACCGTCTCGCGCAGCAAAGTGGCATAGTGGCCAGACAGCGGCGCGACGATCAGCACTACGGGCTGGCCCAGCATTTTTTCCAGCGTGGCGGGGTTATCGGAAAAGCGCTTGAAGCGCAGCAGGCGGCAAAAGGGCTTGTCAATCTCCACACGCTCATGGATGGCGACATTGACGCCATCGAGATCAACGGTTTCGATGCCGAATTCCGGCTTGACGTAGTCCTTGCCCAAGCGATAGAGCAAGTCGTAGGCTGCAGAGACGCGCTGCGCCATGGGCAGGCTGGAAAACGGCAGCGAAGGGCTGGAGAACATCTTGGATGCCGCTTTGGCAAAGTCGGCAAAGGGCTCAGAGAGTGAGCGCTGCGCTTCGTAGATCTGGTAGAGCATGGCTGGAGAAAAGAAATTTTGTGCGCTGCAAAATATAACAGTTGTGCAAGACATTGCCTATGCCCGATTACCCCAATGTCCTGGGGTGTAGGCGTTGGTGAAAGGCTTGCTGCGCAGACTCAAGTGGCGTCGGTGTGCCGGCCGATGTCTGGCCAGCGCAAGTGCAGGTACAACCAGGCCAGCATGCCCACCAACCAGAACACAGCGGAGGCCACTGCAATCGCCATGGGCGAGTGCATGACCTGCGGCACGACCAGTGCGGCAACCAGCCCATTGGCTGCAGACGCCAAGCAGGCTTGCATGGATGCGGCCATGCCGCGGCGCATGGGGTTGATGTCCAGCACCAGCAGAGTTACTGGCGGCATGACGATGGCCCAGCCAAAAGAAATCAGTGCCAGCGGGGGGATCAGCACAAAGGGTTGGAGCTGCCCGAGCGCCATGCTCAGCCCGGTCAACAGCATGTTCAGCACAACGGCGATGGCCATGATGAGAAAGCCATGGCGAATCTGGCGTTTCGGGGGCATGATGCCGGCCATGCGGCCGCTGGCAATGGCGCCCCCCATGATGCCGCCGATGGTGCAGAGAAACATCCAAAAGAACTGCGTGGGAGCCAGTTGCAGATGTTGCCCAAGGAATTCTGGCGCCGCCAAAATATAGATGAACATGCTGTTGAAGGGCAGGGCGCTGCTGATGGCCAACAGCAGAAAGCGAGCGCTTCTGCCCAAAGAAAAATATCCGGCCAGCAGCGATTGCAATGCAAACGGCTGGCGGGCCTGCGGCGCCAGGGTCTCGGGCAGTACCAGCCAGTTCAGCCACCACAGCCCGGCGCTAAGCAGGGCGATGAACCAGAAAATGCTCTCCCAGCCAGCCCAGGTGTAAAGCCAGCCACCGATGACGGGTGCAATGGCTGGTGCCAGACCAAAGTACAAGGTGACCCGGCTCATCACCTTCTGAGCCTGCGCAGGCGGAAACACATCGCGAATGATGGCGCGCGACACCACCATGCTGGCGCCAGATGAAAGCCCCTGCAGTGCACGAAAGAGCACCAGCTGCTCCAGCGATTGAGCAAGAGCGCACCCGACAGAGGCCAGGGCAAAGGCAGCAACGCCCCACAACACTACTGGGCGGCGACCGAAACTGTCAGCCAGAGCGCCATGGAACAGGTTCATGACGGCAAAAGCGAGCAAATAAGCCGCCAATGTGTGCTGCAGATGGGCTTTGGACGTACCAAGTGATGCGGCAATGCCTTCAAATGCAGGCAGATAGGTATCGATGGCAAATGGGCCCAGAACACTCAGCGCGGCCAGTAGCGCGGGCAAGGCCCACATTGGGCCACGCCAGGCCGGGTAGGGGTGTGGTGTCAACATGACAGGCAGAGCCGTTTTGATTGGGGATCGCCGATTTTGCAGCCAGTACAAGGCCATTTTTTGCGCTGTGGGAGACAAAAGCCGGTGACGGCGTGTACGGCGCCAACTCCGCGCCGCGATGGGCTGCGCTCGGTGGTGTTGTCTTGATGCAACGAAAAGCGGAAGAATGCCGCGCCAATTGCAAATACTCTTTGCCAAGCTCCGCCGCGTCTGCTGCAATACGTCCTAACTTCCCCACCAGGAGGTTGGCTCGGGGAACCGGCGGGATTCAAACATGGCAGAAATGCAGCCCCTGACCCCCCGTACCGGAGCCCTATGTTTAACCTTGGAGTATCCGCAATGAAAAAATCTCTGATCGCCTTGGCCGCTGTTGCTGCTTCTGGCCTGGCAATGGCTCAGTCTTCTGTGACCCTGTACGGCGTGGCCGACATCGCTATCGGTGATGCCAACGACACGCAAGGCGCGCACGCCAACTCGAACATTAACAACGGCACCAGCCGCATCGGCTTCCGTGGCGTTGAAGATCTGGGCAACGGCCTGAAGGTCAACTTCCAATTTGAACAAGGTGTGAGCTTGGCCGACGGCGCTAGCTCCGGCTTCCAGCGTCAGGCATGGGTTGGCCTGGCAGGTGGCTTCGGTACGCTGCGCGCTGGTCGTCAGCTGACTCCCAGCTTCGACTCCGTTGCTGCTTACGAAATCACCGGTACTGCCAACTATTCGGCGGTTGCTCTGAACTTCGGTTACGGCGGTGGTTCGCGTGACAACGCCATGATCAAGTACGTGACTCCTAGCTTCGGTGGCCTGAAGGCTTCTGTCGGCTATGTGTTCGAAGACAACTACAAGCTGGGCAGCTACACCGACACCAAGGGTCATTATGACGTGGCTCTGATCTACGCAAACGGCCCTCTGGCTGTGGCTGCTGGCTACAACGCTGCTGAAGTGGCTACTGGCTGGGGTCAGCGTAGCCGTGTTGAGAACGCCAACGTGGGTGCTTCTTACGACTTCGGCGCCCTGAAGCTGGCTGCTTCTTACCACTACAACGATGTGGCCGCTGGTGGCTACATGGGTGGCCCGAACACTGGTTCGACCAAGGTTGTTCCTGGCGTGGAAGGTTACTCCCTGGGCGTGAGCCTGCCCCTGGGCGCTTTCAGCCTGGCTGCTGACGCTGTGTACGCTGAAGACCGCAATGGTACCCGTGACGGTATCGACTTCGTGGTCGAAGGCAAGTACGCTCTGTCCAAGCGCACCTTCGTGTACGGTGCTTACTACCGTGCTGACAAAGAAGGCCCTGCTTACGGCACGCACTTCAGCGACGAAAACAACTTCGGTATCGGCCTGCGCCACAACTTCTAATTGGTTGGCCTGAGAAATTCAGGCCCCAATGGATGATTTGATTGAACGCCCCTGGTAAAACAGGGGCGTTTTTTTATTGGATTGTTCTGATTGAACTGCTGTGGGGTCGCAAAGCAGCTGATCAGGAATTTCCCTAAAAATTACGCAATGCCGATTGCGATGGGCAGTCACGATGGAATAATGCGCTTATTCGTCATCCGCGGCGCTGCAGTTTGGCATTGGCTTGACTGCAGCGCCGTTGCTTATGCGGAAGGTACGCGGCCAGTCGTGTGTCGAGTCTTGTTGGTCACCAGCGGGCGCCCGAGATGGGATTGCTATGCGCAGCAGGCTGCTTGGCTGTGTCGAGGTGGCTTTCTCGCAAATTGAATTACAGGAGTTTTGAATGGCTTTGAAGAAACGTGTGTTGGCTGCCTCGGTGGCGGTTGCAGTGTTGGCGGCGTTGCCCGTGGCCCATGCCAAAACGCTGCGCTGGAGCAGCCAGGGCGATATCACCAGCTGGGACATCCACTCGCAGAACAATGCATTGAACAATAGCGTTCATGCCATGGTGTATGAAAGTCTGACCTACTACAACAGTGAGACTTTCGAAGTGGAGCCCTTGCTGGCTGTTTCCTGGGAGGAGGTCTCTCCTACGCAAGTGCGCTTCAAGCTGCGCGAGGGGGTCAAGTTCTCTGATGGCACGCCTTTCACGGCCGACGACGCCGTCTTCTCGATCCAGCGAGCCATGGCGCCGACTTCGAACCTGGCTGTTTTTGCCAACAGCATTGAGCGTGCAGAAAAAGTCGATGAACACACCATGGATTTGCACCTCAAGGCTGTCAACCCGATTCTGACGCGCCAACTCACCGAGCTGCGCATGATGAGCAAGGCCTGGGCTGAGAAGAACAATTCCGTGGCCCCGAAGGATATGAAAGGTGCGGATGAAAACTTTGCGCACCGCAATGCCCTGGGCACCGGCCCCTACGTGCTGGAGTCTTGGCAGCCTGACACGCGCATGGTGCTCAAGCGCAACCCGAACTGGTGGGGCAAGATGCCCGGCAATGTCACGGAGGTCATCTATCAGCCCATTGGCTCGGCGGCAACACGCATGGCCGCGTTGCTTTCGGGTGAAGTGGATTTCGTGCTCGACCCCACGCCGCAAGACCTGCCGCGCCTGCGCAAGACGCCCAGCCTGAAGGTGGTGGACGGCATTGAGAACCGCACCATCTTCTTTGGCATGGACCAGCACCGTGATGAGCTGCCTGGTTCCAACATCAAGGGCAAGAACCCTCTGAAGGAAGTCAAGGTGCGCCAGGCGCTCTACCAGGCCATTGACATCAACACCATTGTGAAGAACAGCTTGCGTGGCCTTGGCCAGCCGGCCGGCACGCTGGTGGCGCCCATGGTCAACGGCTACACCAAGGAGCTGGACCAACGCTTGCCTTACGACGTGGCCGCTGCCAAGAAGTTGCTCGAAGAAGCCGGCTACCCTAACGGCTTCGAGGTGGACTTTGCCTGCCCGAACAACCGCTACATTGGCGATGAGGCCATTTGCCAGGCCGTCACGGCCATGTGGGCGCGCATTGGCGTCAAAGCCAAACTGCGCACGCAACCCACGGCCACCTACTTCCCCATGATCCAGCGCCATGAAGCCAGCATCTACATGCTGGGCTGGGGCGTGCCGACCTTCGATGCCATGTATTCCCTACAGTCCCTGGTGCGCACCAAGGCCACGGGCGCCGATGGCAACTACAACGTGGGGCGCTATAGCAACAGCGAGGCCGATCGCCTGATCGACGCTGCCAAGGCAGAAGGCGACCCGGCCAAGCGTACTGAGTTGCTGAGCCAGGCTCTGAAGGTCTCCAATGACACCGTGTCGCACTTGCCGCTGCACAACCAGATCATCCCTTGGGTGATGAAGAAGAACGTCAGCGTGGTGCACCGCGCTGATAACCGCCTGGACATGCGCCGCGTGGTGGTTGAATAAGCCCAGAGTCTGTTGGCCGCTTCTGCGAAACCTCGCCGAGCTGTTTGGCTTGGCGGGGTTTTGCTTGATGTGGGCGCGACTGCCGCGAGATCTCCCGCACGAGCTTTCGCTTGTGCAGGCAGGGTTCATGCACTTCTACAGCGCTTTGAAGCCAGTCGCAAAGTGTGGCTTGGGCGGATGGCTGTGCGCTGGCCGGTGATGCCTGCTACGCTATCACCCCTTGCGCGTCCGGGGATTGCCCAGTTTTGTTTTTGCAGGCAGTGCCTATCACCATCGATACCGCCCAAGATGAGGTATTGCGGATAGCCAGTAAAGGCTGAGTATCCGGAATACCTCATCACGACGACGATTGTCGTGTGCGCTGGCTTGGGGCGCCTGTTTGTGACCGCTCCAGCAGTTGGCACGCGAACTTCACTTGACACTGCCATGATTGGCCTGCGCGCATCTAGCATCTAGCGCGTGATGCCAGGCTACGCCAGCAGCGCATGCTGCGATGACATCCATACCCCCTCGATTCGAATGCTTGTCTTCATTCTCCGCCGCTTGATTCAGGCCATTGTGGTGATGGTCTCCGTCGCGTTCATTGCCTTCATGCTGTTTCAGTACGTGGGCGATCCGGTGTATGCCATGCTGGGTCAGGACGCAACGCCCGAGCAAATCAGCGCATTGCGCGCCGATCTAGGGCTGGACAAGCCCTTTTTCGTGCAGTTCTGGCACTTTCTCGTCAATGCCGTGCAGGGGGATTTTGGCTTGAGTCTGCGCCAGGGGGTGAAGGTCTCGGCGCTGATTGCCGAGCGCTTTCCGGCCACACTGGAGCTGGCGCTGGTGGCTGCTGTGCTGGCGCTGGTGGTGGGCGTGCCCATGGGCGTTTATGCAGCGCTGCGCCGTGGCAGCTTCATGAGCCAGGTGTTCATGACGATTTCGCTGCTGGGCGTGTCGTTGCCGACTTTCTTAATCGGCATCTTATTGATTCTGGTGTTTTCCGTCACGCTGGGCTGGTTCCCCAGTTTTGGGCGCGGCCCGGTCACCGAGCTGGGCTGGTGGTCCACTGGCTTGCTCAGCGCCAAGGGTTGGCACCACATCACGCTGCCAGCCATCACGCTGGCGATCTTCCAGCTCACGCTCATCATGCGTCTGGTGCGCGCCGAAATGCTTGAAGTGCTGCGCACCGACTACATCAAGTTCGCCCGCGCCCGTGGCTTGCACAACCGCGCCATTTATTTCGGCCATGCGCTGAAGAACACCCTGGTGCCCGTGATCACCATCACTGGCTTGCAGCTGGGCGGGCTGATTGCTTTTGCCATCATCACCGAGACGGTGTTCCAGTGGCCGGGCATGGGCCTGTTGTTTATCCAGGCCGTGACCTTTGCCGACGTGCCGGTGATGGCCGCCTACCTGTGCTTGATCGCGCTGATCTTCGTCGTGATCAATCTGATCGTGGACCTGCTGTACTTCGTGGTCGACCCCCGTCTGCGGGTGGAGAAGTCGGCGGGCCATTGACGCAGCGCCGGAGCCGATGCGACACGCGCGCATCGGACAAGAAAAAAACCAGATGTCTGGCGACTGCGCCATTGCAACCGGGCACCTGGCAAATTGCAATTTGCTTGATCCAAATACACGATGACTGAACCTGCTTCCCGTTCCAACTTTCTGGCCCGCTGGTGGCACAGCGATGTGGGCTACAGCTTTCGCCATTCGCCCCTGGCCATCGTCGCGGCGCTGATTGCGCTGGTGTGCGTGTTCTGCTCCTTGTTTGCGGGCTGGGTGGCGCCACACAACCCGCTGGACGTGAGCACGCTGGAGCTGGGCGATGCGCGACTGCCGCCCGCATGGATCGAGGGCGGCAGCACCAAGTACCTGCTGGGCACGGATGACCAGGGGCGAGACATCTTCTCGGCCCTGATCTATGGCGCGCGCATCTCGCTGGTCGTGGGCATCAGCTCGGTGCTGCTGTCCCTGCTGCTGGGCGTCACGCTGGGGCTGGTGGCCGGCTTCAAGGGCGGCTGGGTGGATGCCGTGTTGATGCGCATCTCGGACGTGATGCTGTCCTTCCCGGCCATTCTGATTGCGCTGCTCATCGCGGGTGTTGGGCGCGCCGTGTTTCCCAATGCGGGCGATACCCTGGCCTTTGGCGTGCTGGTGCTCTCGATTGCGTTGACCGGTTGGGTGCAGTACGCGCGCACGGTGCGCGGCTCCACATTGGTTGAGCGCGGCAAGGAATACGTGCAGGCCGCCCGCGTGACGGGCGTGCCTTCGGTGCGCATCATGCGCAAGCACGTACTGCCCAACGTCATGGGCCCGGTGCTGGTGCTGGCCACCATCCAGGTTGCCACAGCCATCATCACCGAAGCCACGTTGTCCTTCCTGGGGGTGGGCGCGCCGCCGACCTCGCCTTCGTTGGGCACCCTGATTCGCGTCGGCAACGACTTCCTGTTTTCCGGCGAGTGGTGGATCACCATCTTCCCGGGCCTGATGCTGGTGCTCATTGCGTTGTCAGTGAACCTGCTGGGCGACTGGCTGCGCGATGCGCTCAACCCGCGGCTGCGCTGATGCAGGCAGGCGGTGCAGCGCCCTGGGCTGCCGGGCGCTGAAGAGAAGAATAAGGAGTAGTCCCCATGAGCTTATTGCAAGTGAAAAACCTGGTGGTGGAGTTCCCCAACCGCCACGGCGTTTTGCGTGCGCTGGACAACGTCTCGTTTGACATCGCCCCGGGTGAAATCCTGGGTGTGGTGGGTGAATCGGGAGCGGGCAAATCGCTCACCGGCGCCTCCATCATTGGCTTGCTGGAGCCGCCTGGGCGCGTGGCTGGCGGCCAGATCTGGCTGGATGGGCAGCGCATCGACCAGCTCACGCAGGAGCAGATGCGCCCCATTCGTGGGCGGCACATTGGCGCCATCTTCCAGGATCCGCTGACCTCGTTGAACCCGCTGTACACCGTGGGGCGCCAGCTGGTGGAAACCATCGTCACGCACTTGCCGGTCTCTGCCAAGGAGGCGCGCCAGCGCGCCATCGCGCTGCTCAAGGACACGGGCATCCCCGCTGCCGAGGAGCGCATCGACCACTACCCGCACCAGTTCTCTGGCGGTATGCGCCAGCGCGTGGTGATTGCCCTGGCGCTGGCGGCCGAGCCCAAGCTCATCGTCGCCGACGAACCCACCACGGCGCTGGATGTGTCCATCCAGGCGCAGATCATTGGCCTGCTCAAGCGCATCTGCAAGGAGCGCGGCGCGGCTGTGATGCTCATCACGCACGACATGGGCGTGATCGCCGAAACCTGTGACCGCGTGGCCGTGATGTATGCCGGGCGCGTGGCAGAGATCGGCCCGGTGCACGAAGTCATCAACCATCCGGCCCATCCGTACACGCGCGGGCTCATGGCCTCTATCCCAGATATGGACATGGACCGCGAGCGCCTCAACCAGATCGACGGCGCCATGCCGCGCCTGAATGCCATCCCGGCGGGCTGCGCCTTCAACCCGCGCTGCCCCCAGGCATTCGAGCGCTGTTACCGCGAGCGCCCGGAGCTGCAGCCCGCCGGCGCTACCCATGCCGCCTGCTGGTTGGCCACCGCCCAGCCAGCCGCCCCCCACGAGACGGAGACCGTATGACCGACGCCCTGATTGCCACTTCAGCAGCGGCCGCGCCGCAGGCCGGGGTTGCCAACTCCGAAAGCACTGCCCAACCTTTGGTGCGCGTGCACGATCTGGCGCGTACTTTCGATGTCTCGGCCCCCTGGCTCAACCGCGTCATCGAGCGCAAGCCCAAGACTTTTTTGCACGCTGTCGATGGCGTGAGCTTTGAGATCGCCAAGGGCAAAACCCTGGCGCTGGTGGGCGAGTCCGGTTGTGGCAAAAGCACCGTTGCGCGCCTGCTGGTGGGCCTGTACCCGCCCACGCGCGGCCAGTTTTTGTTTGACGGGCAGGATGCGCATCAGGCTTACCGCTCTGCCGGCGCCGAGCGCATTCGCCGGCGCATCCAGATGATTTTTCAGGATCCCTACGCCAGCCTGAACCCGCGCTGGCTGGTCGAGGACATCATTGCCGAGCCGCTGCGTGAGCACGGCATGATGAAAAACCGCGAGCAGCTGCGCCAGCGCGTAGGTGAGTTGCTGCAATCGGTGGGTTTGAGCGCGCAGGACATGAGCAAGTACCCGCACCAGTTCTCTGGCGGCCAGCGCCAACGCATCTCGATTGCGCGCGCCTTGGCCACCGAGCCTGAGTTCCTGGTGTGTGACGAGCCCACCAGCGCGCTGGACGTGTCGGTGCAGGCGCAGGTGCTCAACATCATGAAAGACTTGCAGCAGGCGCGCCAGCTGACTTATTTGTTCATCTCGCACAACCTGGCCGTGGTGCGTCACGTCAGCGACCAGGTGGGCGTGATGTACCTGGGGCGCATCGTCGAGCTGGCCGACAAGAAAGACCTGTTCGAGCGGCCGCTGCATCCCTACACGCGCATGCTGCTCGATGCCATTCCCAAAATGCACGACACAGGCAAGGCGCGCACGCCAGTGCAGGGCGAGGTGCCCAACCCGCTGAACCCGCCCAAAGGTTGCGCCTTCAACCCGCGCTGCCCGCACGCCAACGAGCGCTGCCGCACCGAGCGCCCCGTCATGCTGCGTGTGGGCAGCGCCCAGGTGGCCTGCCATGCCGTGCAGGAAGGCCGCCTGAATATCCAGACCGAGCAGGCCCCGGCGATGGCCTGATCTGGTCTGTGCGTGCGTGTGTGCGGGCCTTCCAGGCCCGCCTTTGCTTCCACACAGGCTTGCAACTCTTACAGCAGCCGTGGCGGCCCATGCCAGGGCGCTTGCCGAGAATCGGGGCCGTTGCGGCGCTGTGCCCTGCATCTATCCCATTTGCCCATGTCTGAAAAGCCTGTTTCTTCCCCCGCAGCCGCGCCCAGCGCCCAGCCGCACCGACCCGCTGAAGTGTTGCGGCATGGTGATGTGCCCGAGCAAGCCGCGCTGGCGCAGCTGACCGCCTTGGTGCCGGGCCTGCGCGCTGCCACGGTGCTGGTGATTGGCGCGGCCGTCATCTGTGCGCTGTATTTCGGGCGTGAATTGCTGATTCCGTTGGCTTTGGCGATCCTGCTGGGTTTTTTGCTTGATCCGTTGGTGCGCAGGCTCAAGCGCTGGGGCCTGCCCCGCATGGTGGCCATCGTGCTGGTGGTGGCCGTGGTGCTCGGCGGCCTGGGTGGCCTGGGCGCATACCTTGGACAGCAACTGGCGGCGCTGGGTGAGAGCCTGCCCCGTTACCAGGCCACGATGAGCGAAAAGCTGCGCGGGCTGAGCGCCTCTGTGGAGGGGGCGGGCATGTTCGATGGGCTTACGCGCGCCCTGCAGGATTTGCAGCGCGACATCGCAGGTCAGTCGGCCGAGCCTGCGCCCGGACAGCCGCAAGGCGCGGCGCAGGCAGAGCCCGAGCAGTCCGTGCAGCAAGTGCAGGTGGTGCCTGCGCCTCCCACGAACGTGCAGCTGGCCCAGACTTGGCTGCTGCGCATCAGCGAGCCGCTGCTCATGGCCGGTATCGTGATTCTGTTCGTGGTGCTGATTCTGCTGGATCGTGATGCGCTGCGCGATCGCTTGCTGCGCCTGATGGGCGGCAACCTCAACATGGCCACGGAGGCGCTGGACGACGCTTCGCAGCGCATCGGCAAATACCTGCGCATGCAGCTCATCGTCAACATCACCTACGGCGTGCCGCTGGCGGTCGGGCTGTGGCTGATCGGCGTGCCTGGGGCGTTGCTGTGGGGCGTGGTCGCGGCGCTGATGCGATATGTGCCCTATGCAGGCCCGGCCTTGGCGGCCATTTTCCCTGTGGCGCTGGCCTTCGCCGTCGAGCCAGGCTGGAGCATGCTGATCTGGACGGTAGCGCTGATCCTGGCGCTGGAGCTGATCAGCAACAACATCGTCGAGCCCTGGCTGTACGGTGAAAGCACCGGCCTGTCCACGCTGGCCATCATCGTCTCGGCCACATTCTGGACGGCGCTGTGGGGGCCGATCGGACTGATCCTGGCCACGCCGCTGTCGGTCTGCCTGCTGGTGTTGGGGCGCACCATCCCTGCGCTGCACTTTCTGGAAGTGCTGCTGGGCAGCGAGCCGGTGCTGACGCCTGCGCAACGCCTGTACCAGCGCCTGCTGGTCGAAGACGTGGAGACTGCGCTGGAAATTTCGCAACAGACCATCGAAGACAGCATGCCGCGCTCTGCAGACGACGAGCAGGATCTGCCCCTGGCGCTGGTGCAGTACTACGACTCCGTGCTGCTGCCGTCTCTGCGCCTGTCCAGTCACCTGCACAGCAGCATGGCTACGGCCGAGCAGCGTTTTCGCTTCGACAACGGCATGGATGGTCTGCTCGATGAGCTGGCCGATGAATACCCGCCGCCGGCGCACACCCTGGCGCCTGAAGGCGAGGTGGCCGCTGTGCACTGTCTGGGCTCGCGCTGGGAAGTGGACGCCATGGCCGCTGCAGCCCTGGCGCATGGCCTGCGGCTGTATGGCCACACTGCCAGCGTCAGCACCCACGCGCTGGGCGCGCGCGTCGATCTGGCCAGCCTGCCCCAGCTGGACACCTGCCAGGTGCTGTGTCTGGTGGCCTTCAGCCCGCAGCCACAGGCGCAGATTCGCCACATCAGCCGCCGCATCCGCCGACGCTGGCCACATGTGCGCATCATTGCCTGCGTCTTCAACGCCCCAGGCTTGGAGCTGACATCGCAGATGGCGCAGCGCCTCTCGGCCGATGAGTTGGTCAACCGCATGCACGAGGTGGTGCTGAGCGTGAACAGCCAGTTTGCCGATGGCGCGGCGCTGGAGTACATCCCGGCGGCCATCCCCGAGGACGAAACGCGGCGCCTGCGCGCTCTGCAGCAAAGCGACATGCTGGCCGAAGACAAGCTGGCGCTGTACCGCGACACGGTGCGCCGAGCCACCAATGCCTTTGCCGTCAAGCATGCGCAAATCTCACTGGTGGGCGAGGACTGGGTGCATACCCCTGGCAGCACCCTGGCCGAGGTGGACGCGGACCCGGCCAGCACCGGCCTGCCGCGCGCGCAGTCGGTATGCTCCTACGTCACACGCAACGGCCAGCCCCTGGTGGTGGAGGACGTGCAGCACGACCCGCGCTTTGCCCGCAATCCGGCATTGAACGAGCAGGGCATTCGCTTTTATGCTGGCGTGCCCCTGCGGGCGCGGCGCGGCGAGGTCATCGGCACGTTGTGCCTGATGGACGATGAGCCGCACGACGAAGAAGATGTGGACTTGCAACTGCTGGAGTTGATGGCCAGCGAGCTCATGGGCGAACTGCGCAAGCTGGCGCGCCGCAAGCCCGATGCCCAGCCAGAGCCTGAGACCCCGCCGGAGGATGGGTTGGACGCGCCAGCGACGCAAGCCCTTTGAGAGCCTGTTCAAAATCTCGGCGCGAGTGGACAAGAAGTGGTTTGGGGTGGACTGCAAGGCGCAAAACGCAGCCATAGCTGGGCTATGGCGAGGCTTTGCAACGCGGCAGAGCGCCCAAATCCGCTCTCTTGACCGCCGTGCAAAGATTTTGAACAGGCTCTGAGAGCCTGCCCACCATCGCTGGGGATAACGCTTGCTCTCAGCAGGGCCGCGCCTTGCGGCAATGCCGCTACACTCGCCCTTTTGCCTGCAGCATCCTGCCCATGTCCACCCAACTCGAAGCCCTCAAGCGCTGTACCACTGTGGTCGCCGATACGGGCGACTTCCACCAAATTCAGGCCTACCAGCCGCAAGACGCCACCACCAACCCATCGCTGATTCTCAAGGCCGTGCAAAAGCCCGAGTACGCCGATCTGGTGGCCCAGACGCTGTCACAAAGCCAGGGGTTGGATCTGGCCGAACGCATGGATCGCCTGATCGTGCGCTTTGGCACGGAAATCCTGCAGCAGGTACCCGGCCGCGTCTCCACCGAGGTCGATGCGCGCCTGAGTTTTGACGCCAACGCCACGCTCACGCGCGCCGAGCGCATCATCGAGCTGTACCGCGCCGCCGGCGTCGATACGGCGCGCGTGCTCATCAAGATCGCCGCCACTTGGGAAGGCATCCAGGCCGCACGCGTGCTGGAGCAGCGCGGCATCGCCACCAACCTGACGCTGCTGTTTTCCTTCGCCCAGGCCGTGGCCTGCGCCCAGGCCAAGGTACAGCTGATCTCCCCATTCGTGGGGCGCATCTACGACTGGTACAAGAAGCAGGCCGGCAGCGCCTGGGACGAAGCCGCCCACGCTGGCGCAAACGACCCCGGCGTGCAATCGGTGCGTCGCATCTTTGATTACTACAAGCACTTTGACATCGACACCGAGATCATGGGCGCGAGCTTTCGCAACACCGGCCAGATCCTGGCACTGGCCGGCTGTGATCTGCTGACCATCAGCCCCGAGCTGCTGGCGCAGCTGGCCGCCACGCCGACCGAGCCGGGCGGCCTGGTGCCTCAGCTCGATGCGCAGCGCGCCAAGCAGCAGCCGCAGCAGTTCGTGCGCTACGACGAGGCGCAGTTCCGCTACGCGCTCAACGAGGACGCGATGGCCACCGAGAAGCTGGCCGAGGGCATTCGCGCATTTGCCGCCGATGCCGTGCGGCTGGAGCAGATCATGCAAAACGCATGAGCGGTTCGCTGATGGATACAACAGCCTTGTATTCCTCCTGCAACGGCTTACGACACAGCCCGCATGGGCGCTGATTGCATGCTTGATCCGCTGTCCTCGCCCAACACGCCTCGCTGCGACACAGTGCCCGCATGGCAGGCGCTGCAGCAGCACTTTGCGCAACAGGCGCGACATTTTGATGTGCGCCAGGCCCTGCAGCAGGAGCCTGGGCGCTTTGCGCGCATGGCGCTGCAGGCGCCTGGCGTGCAGGCCGATCTCTCGCGAAATCTGCTCGATGCTCAGACCCAGGCGCTGCTGGTGGCGCTGGCGCAGCAGTGCCGGCTGGAAGAGTCGATCGAGGCGCTGTTTGGCGGCGCGGCGCTCAACACCACCGAGCAGCGCGCGGCTTGGCATGTGCTGCTGCGCTGCCCGGCCGACTACCCGGCAGAGCATCCCGCCATGGCCCAGGCCCTGGCACAGATGCGCGCTTGCCAGCAGGCGTTTCTGGACTTTGCCCAGCAGGTGCGCGCCGACGAGCGCATCACCGACATCGTCAACATTGGCATTGGCGGCTCAGACCTGGGGCCGGCCGTGGTCGTGCAGGCATTGCAGGCTTACCAGATGCCGGGCAAGCGCATCCATTTCGTCTCGAACATGGACGGCGATGACCTGGGCTGGACGCTGCGCGGACTCGATCCCGCGCGCACGCTGTTTTTGCTGGCCTCCAAATCGTTTGGCACGGCCGAGACCATCGTCAATGCGCATGTGGCGCGCGATTGGCTGCTGTCCGGCCATGGCTTGGCACCGGCAGTGCAGGGCAGCCCGGCTTCGTGGGATGCCTTGACCGAGCCGCAGCGGCAGCTGGTGGCGCGGCACTTCGTGGCCATGACCAGCAATGCCCAGGCTGCTGCAGCCTTTGGCGTGCAAACCCTGTTCCCCTTTGCCGATTGGGTTGGCGGGCGCTTTTCGCTGTGGTCCAGCATCGGCCTGTCGGTGGCCATTGCCATCGGCGCTGGGCATTTCCATGCCTTGCTGGCTGGTGCGCATGCCATGGACCAGCACTTTCGCCACACGCCTTTGGAGGCCAACCTGCCTGTGCAGTTGGCCCTGCTGGACATTTGGTACGGCAACTTCCATGGCTTTGCCAGCCGCTGCATTGCGCCCTACAGCCATGGCCTGCGCCGCTTGCCGGCGTATCTGCAGCAGCTGGAAATGGAGAGCAATGGCAAGGGCTGCGACTGGGCCGGTCAGCCGCTGCCACTGAGCACGGCGCCCGTGGTCTGGGGCGAGGCGGGCACCAATTGTCAGCATGCATTTTTCCAGCTGATCCACCAGGGTCGCCAGATCGTGCCGGTGGAGTTCATCGTGCTGCGGGAAAAAGGCCTGGGCAGCCTGGCCCAGCACCGTGCGCTGCAGGCCAATGCGCTGGCCCAGGCCCAGGCGCTGACCGTGGGCAAGCACGACGGCCCGGCGCATGGCCACTGCCCTGGCAACCGACCCAGCACCATGCTGGTGCTGCAGCGGCTTGACCCCTTCTCCGTCGGGGCGCTGATTGCGCTGTACGAACATCGCACCTTCGCCGCTGGTCGCCTGTGGGGCATCAACAGTTTTGACCAATGGGGGGTGGAGCTGGGCAAGGGCTTGGCCAAGCAAATTCTGGCCAGCCAGGAGTCCGGCGGCAGCGAGGCCGCCGAGGCGGACGGCGTGCTGGCCTGGCTGCGATGAGCTTGGGGATCAGAAGCCTCAGCGCCGCGTTTGCCGTAGGCTTGCCGGCCCGTGCGCTTGCCCTTGCCCCGATCGCCCTGGGGATGACTGCCCAAATTGCAGCGCCGGGCGCATCTGCGGAGCCAGGGGGCTGCTTCCATTACAAACCCTCGCGATACCGCCTGGTATTGCATTGGTTTGCGCTTCGGCTTGCGCTTGGCAGCCCATCCTGAATCACCGGGCACGCTTTTCCGCTGGATTTGTGCAGACCTTTTCTTGCCTATTTTGAAATTCCCTGTCGTGACCATGACCCTGCCTGAACCCGACCGTGCCGCCGCGCCTCAGCCTTTCGATGCCCAGCGCGCCCTGCACATGGGGCGTCAGGCGATACAGATTGAGATCGAGCAACTGCAGGCCCTGCATTCCCGCTTGGGCCAGGCCTTTGCGCAGGCTGTGCAGATGATTTTGCAAAGCCCGGCGCGGGTGGTTGTCACTGGCATGGGCAAAAGCGGCCACGTGGGCCGCAAGATTGCCGCCACACTGGCCTCCACCGGCACGCCAGCCTTCTTCCTGCATCCGGCCGAGGCCAGCCACGGCGATCTGGGCATGGTGACGGCCGCCGATGTGGTGCTGGCCCTGTCCAACAGCGGCGAGAGCGAGGAGCTGGTCAACATCTTGCCTGTCATTCGTCGCTTGGGCGCACACATCATTGCCATGACTGGCCGCCCGCAATCGGCCCTGGGCCGGCATGCCGACGTGGTACTGGATACCCAGGTGGCGCAAGAGGCCGATCCGCTCAACCTCGCGCCCACGGCCAGCACCACCGTGCAGCTGGCCCTGGGCGATGCGCTGGCTGTGGCCGTGCTTGACGCGCGCGGCTTTCGCGCCGAGGACTTCGCCCGCTCGCACCCGGGCGGCGCGCTGGGGCGGCGTCTGCTCACGCGTGTGCGCGACGTCATGCGCAGCGGCGGCGCCGTACCGCGCGTTGGCGCGCAGGCCGGCTTTGCCGAGCTGGTGCACGAAATTTCCGCCAAGGGCCTGGGCATGACCGCCGTCATTGCCGATGGCAGTGACGGCCAGGCCGCGCCGGGCCAGGTGCTGGGCATTTACACCGATGGCGACCTGCGCCGCCACATCGAGGCCGGGTTGGACTTGCGCGCCAGCACCGCCGCTGAGCTGATGCACGCGCGGCCGCGCAGCATCGGCCCCCAGGCCCTGGCTGCCCAGGCGGCGCAGATGATGGAGGAACACCGCATCACCAGCTTGCTGGTGGTGGACGAGGCCGGCATGCTCATCGGCGCCCTGCACGTGGGCGACCTGATGCGCGCCAAGGTCATTTGAGATTGCCCGTCTGCGCCTTGGGCGCAGACCTTGTTGTGGATGGAGCTGCCATGCCTGCGATTGCCATTGCACCGCGTTTTGCGCACCACCTGCTGGTGCAGGCCGAGCCGGTGCGCCTGCTGTTTCTCGACGTCGATGGCGTGCTCACCGACGGCGGGCTTTACTACGGCCCTGAGGGTGAGCAACTCAAGCGCTTTCACACTCTGGACGGTCACGGCATCAAGCTGCTGGCCCAGGCGGGCATCGAGGTGGCCGTCATCACCGGCCGCGACAGCGCCGCGCTGCGCCTGCGGTTGCAAGCGTTGGGGGTGCAGCATGCGATGTACGGCACGGAGCACAAGCTGCCCGCGGCCGAGCAGCTGCTGCACAGTTTGGGCCTGGGCTGGGCGCAGGTGGCGGCCATGGGCGATGATTGGCCCGATCTGCCCGTGCTCAGCCGCTGCGCCCTGGCCTGCGCGCCCCCTGGCGCGCATGAAGAGGTCAAGGCCTTGGCCCACTACACTACCCAGGCGGCGGGCGGGCAGGGCGCAGTGCGTGAGCTGTGCGACCTGCTGCTGACGGCCGGCGGCCACTATGGCGCGCTGCTGCAGCAGGCCATGGGCAACCCGGCCTGAGCAGGGCCGCCGCAACGCAGCGAGGACACCGCGCCATGCCCCAGCAAAACCAACACAAGGCCAAACGCAGCCTGCGCTACCGGCTGGACAAGCTTTCCATCTACAGCCCCATGCTGGCCATGGGCCTGCTGGCCCTGGGCAGCTACTGGCTGGTGCGCAATGCGCCGCAGCCCGAAGTGTTCGAGGCCGTAGAGCTGCCGCAGGACGAGCCGGACTACCAAATGCGCGACTTCGTCGTGCGCAACTACACACCCGATGGGCAGCTGACGCTGGAGCTCTTCGGCCAGCAGGGGCGCCATTACCCCAATGACGACACATTGCAGGTCGATGCAATGCGCCTGCGGGCTGTGACCGAATCGGGCGATATCGTCACAGCCACCGCCGATACCGGCACCAGCACCCACACGCGCGATCAGCAGCAGCTGCATGTGCGCTTGCAGGGCAACGCCGTAGTCGTGCAGCATGCCAGCGCTGGTAGCCCTCGCATGGAGTTCCGTGGCGAGGAGCTGCAGCTCTGGCCCGACGCGCAGCGCGTGCGCAGTACGCAGCCGGTGCTGTTGTTGCGCGGCCAGGACCGCCTCAGCGGCGAGCGCCTGGACTACGACAGAAAGCAGCGCATTACCGAACTGCAAGGCCGCGTGCGCGGCGTGCTGCAGCCCGAAACGGCGGCGCGGGCGCGGCCCTGAGAGCGATCTGGGTTCGGCACAGAGATCGCGCGCAGGTTCTGTCGCTACCTCCACCACCACCGCATTGGCAGGAATCTTGCTCATGACATATGCCCAATCCCCTTCAACTGCCAGCAAAGCCGTGGCCACACAGCCGGCGCGACTGGTCTTCATCACTGGCGCTTCCAGCGGCCTGGGCCAGGCCCTGGCCGAGCACTATGCGCGCCGAGGCTGGCGGCTGGCCCTGGTGGCGCGGCGGCTGGAGCTGATGCAGCAGTGGCGCGCGCGCCTGCAACTGCCCGAGGCCGACTGCGCGCTGTATGCGGCCGATGTGTCCGAGCCCGAGCAAATCCGCGCCGTCGCGCAGCAATGCCTGCAGCAGCAGGGCCTGCCCGATGTGGTCATTGCCAGCGCCGGCATCAGCCACGGCATCGACACCGCCGATTGGGACGACCTGGCGCACATGCAGGCCATCTGGGAGACCAACAACCGCGGCCTGGCCGCGACTTTCATCCCCTTTATCACGCCCATGTGCCAGCGCCGCAGCGGCACGCTGGTGGGCATTGCCAGCGTGGCTGGCGTGCGCGGCCTGCCTGGCCACGCCGGCTACAGCGCCAGCAAGGCCGGCGTGATCGCCTATTGCGAGAGCTTGCGCGGTGATCTGCGCGGCAGTGGCGTGCGCGTGGTGACCATCAGCCCGGGCTTTGTCGATACGGCCATGACGGCGGGAAATCCGTTTTCGATGCCGTTTCTGATGAGCGCGCCAGACTTTGCCGCCCGTGCCTATGAGGCGATTGAAAAGCAGCAAAGCTCGGTCGTCATCCCCTGGCAAATGGGCTGGGTGGCGCGCCTGTTGCGCCGCCTGCCCGATGCCGTCTTCGACTATGCTTTGGCCGGGCGAGGCCGCAAGCCGCGCAAGAAGCCGCAGTGATCGTTGCCTTGATTTGATGCAACAGCGGCGCACCGGCAAGGGCAGAACAACAAGGAGGTGCAAGTGGGCAACAGCGTCATCGTATTGGGCGCGGGCATGGTCGGGGTCTGCACCGCCGTGCAATTGGCGCGGCGCGGCGATGCGGTTGTGCTGCTCGACCGCCAGCGGCCTGGGCGCGAGACATCCTACGGCAATGCCGGCCTGGTCCAGCGCGAGGCGGTCGAGCCCTACGGCTTTCCGCAGGGCCTGCTGCCCATCGCCCGGGCTGCGCTGCAGCGGGGCATCGATGTGCGCTACGACTGGACGGCCCTGCCTGGCCTGGCAGGGCGGCTGGCGCAGTACTGGCGCAACTCCACGCCGCAGCGCTATGCCGCCATCGTGCGCGACTTTGGCCGCTTGATCGAACACGCGCTGGACGAACACGCCGCGCTGCTGGCTGAGGCCGGCGGCCAGGAGCTGGTGCAGCAAAGCGGCTGGATCAAAGCGATGCGCGACGAGCGGGCGCTGGCGCTGCTGCAGGCCTATGCCCGGCAGCTTGAGCGCGAATGGGGCGTGCAATCCACGCCGCTGGATCGCGCCGCGCTGCAGGCGTTGGAACCTGGGTTGCAAGGCGGTTTTGCTGGCGGGCTGCACTGGACACAGCCCTGGGCTGTGCGCGATCCAGGGGCGCTGGTGCAGCGCTATGCGCAGTATTTCGAGCGCCTGGGCGGGCGCATCCTGCAGGGCGACGCCGCCAGCCTGCAGCCGCAGGGCGCGGGCTGGGCTGTGCAGACGGCGCAAGGGCGCATCGATGCGCAGCAGGCCGTGATCGCGCTGGGCCCCTGGGCCGAGCCGCTGACGCGGCGGCTGGGGTATCGCCTGCCGCTGTTCATCAAGCGTGGCTACCACCGTCATTACCGCAGCCAGGCCTTGCAGCGCCCGGTGCTCGACGCCGACCACGGCTACATGCTGGTGCCAATGCAACAGGGCTTGCGCCTGACCACGGGGGCCGAGTTCGCGCGGCTCGACTCCCCGGCCACGCCGGTGCAGTTGTTCAAGGCCGAGCAGGTGGCGCGCAGCGTGGTGGCGCTGGGCGAGCCGGTGGAGGCCCAGCCCTGGATGGGCTCGCGCCCCTGCACGGTGGACATGAAGCCCATCGTCGGCGCTGCGCCGCGCCATCCGGGGCTGTGGTTCCACTTCGGCCATGCGCACCAGGGCTTTACGCTGGGCCCGGTCACGGCCCAACTGCTGGCGCAGTTGATGCACGGTGAAGCCCCGCTGGTCGATCCAGCACCTTACAGCCCGCATCGTTTTCGCGGTTGATGCCCGGCCCCCCTTTTTGGGGCTAGGGCTTGTTGAGATTGAGTGCTGCGGCGGTGTTTTCGATCGAGAAGCCGCAACTGCTGCGTTGAAAACGCTTGCAAGGTGTCCAGGCCTTACAAGCGTTTTTGCCTTGCATTTGCGACTTTTGCCTCGAAAAACCGCTGCGCAAACCCATTCTCAACGCCCCCTTGCGCTGTGGCGAGAGGCGGGGGGCGCTCAAGAAGTGGCGACAAGCCGACTTTGTAGCGTGGCATTGCTGCCGGCCCTGGTGTAGGGGCGCTCAGGAGCAATGCGCGGGCCCTCCTGCAAGGCGCGCTGCACCAGCTGCAGCAGCAGCTCAAGCTCCTGCGCATCCAGCCCGAAATGCGGCGTGAAGCGCAGGGCGTTTTCGCCGCCGTGGATCACGCCCAGGCCATGTTGGCGCAGCCACTGCTCAATGCTGCCCTGGCCGTAGCTTTTGAACTCTGGTGAAAGCTCGCAAGAGAACAGCAGGCCTGTGCCCTGAACCTGGACGATGGCCCCGCCCAGTTTGGCCTGCAGGGCTTGCAAGCGGGACACGGCTTCGATGCCTCGGCGGCGGATATTCTCGCGCAACGCTGGCGTCATGGCCTCCAGCACAGCGCAAGCCACATCCAGCGCGCGCGGGTTGGCCGTCATGGTGTTGCCGTACAGGCCACGCTGGTAAATGGCGGCGGCTCGCTTGCCTACGGCCAGCACCGACAGCGGGTACTGGCCGGCGTTCAGGGCCTTGGAGTAGGCTTCCATGTCGGGCGGGGCAATGCCTTCAAAGCCCGGGTAGTCGATCAGGGAGAGATAGCCCGTGGCGCGCAGCCCGGCCTGGATGGAATCCACCAGCAACAGCGCGCCGTGCGCTGCGGTCAGCGCGCGCGCCCGGTCGTAGAAGGCGCGCGGCACGGCTCGGCCGGGGTTGCCCTCTCCCATCACGGGCTCCATGAACATGGCCTCGATGAACCAGCCCTGGGCTTCGGCTTGGGCAAAGACGGCTTCGAGGGCAGCCACGTCGTAAGGCGCCACGGTCAGCACCGAGTCCTCGCCACGGTAGCTGGCCAGATGCTGGATATAGGCCTGGCGGCTGGAATCGGAATACAGCGCAGGCCGCTCGGTGCGGCCGTGGAAGGCGCCCTTGAGCACCAGGCGCTTGATGGCCTTGCCAGCATGGCGTGCGCCCGGGTCGGTCTGGTGCTTGGCGTTGATGTCGACGATGCGCGAAGCCAGTGACACGGCTTCGGAGCCGGAGTTCAGGCACATGAAGTGGCTGTAAGGGCAGGCCCCGGCGCGTTGGCCCACTTCGCGGCGCATGGCGCGCACAAAGCGCAATTGACTGAGGCTGGGCGTCATGATGTTGGCCATGACCTGGGGCCTGGCCATGGCGTCCAGCACGGCCTGCGGACTGTGGCCCAGGCCCAGCATGCCGTAGCCACCGCAATCCAGCAGCACAGCCCCCTTGAGCGTGACCAGCCAGGGCCCGCGCGCGGCAATGGCCACGTAGGGGTTGACAGCATCGCCTGCGTAGAAGTTGAGGAAGCCGGCCTGGATGCGGCGCAGCTGCTCGGCTTCGTCGAGCTGCAACAGCTCTGGAAACTCTGCCGCGATGTGGGCATAGGCAGATGCGGCTTCGGCGATGGCCTCGGCCAGCTCGGGATGGTTGGCGGCCATGCGCTCGATGCAGTCATCGGGTAGACCTATCGTACTGGCCAGGCCATGGGCGCGCAGCGGCGCCAGGGTGTGCAGCAGGGTCGTCATGGGCGTGCTCCTCGCAAAGTCGATGCTCTATGGATAGGGGCGGGAGCACGGACATAGCCACAGGCCGTGGCACTGTCTGGGCATTGGGCCGTGCAGCCGCCTGGCGTGCCGCCCCGCAAATAGCCGACCGTCCAACCGCGCCTTGCGCGCCAAGACTGCGCTGCCAATGCTGGCGCGATACCCCGGCCCGGCATCGCGCTGCCCCTTGCGCCTTGGCCTGAGGCGAAAGCCATCGGGCTGATGGGGGGCAGATGCCTGCGGGGGCTGCACGCTGGTTGACATTTTCCAGATCAAACCGTCGCTTTCAATCCATTGTTTCGACGAAAAATCAATGGATTTCGGCAAAATGACGTGGTTTTGATGGCAAAACGACTGGAGACAAGCCAATGGACGAGCAGGATCGGCAATTGCTCAACTTGCTGCGCGAGAACGCGCGCGCCTCGATCGCTGAGCTGGCGCGGCGCTTGAAGCTGCCGCGCACCACGGTACAAAGCCGCATGCAGCGCCTGCAGCGCGAGGGCGTGATTGCCGGCTATACCGTGCGTGTCAGCGACGAGAGCGAGCGCGGCCATATCCGTGCGCACATCATGGTCCAGCTGGCCCCACGGCAGATGCCCACTGTGGCCAGGGCCTTGCATGGTCTGCCAGAAGTGCGGGCGCTGTACTCAGTCAGTGGAGCCTCGGACCTGATCGCGTTGGCCGTGGCGCCCACGGTACAGGCCATGGACGAGCTGACCGACCGCATTGGCATGCTCGATGGCGTGGAGCGCACGACCACGGCCATCATCCTCTCCACGAAATTCGAACGTTGAATGCCGCTGGGCGGAGGGCATAAAAAAGCCTGGCACAAAGGCCGGGCTGTGAAGCAATTGCAATGCCTGTGGGCAGAGGCCGCGCGGTAGACGCACCGCATCTGCCAACCAAGCAAGCACTATTACGGGCGCACGACAATCATGTTTTTGACGTTTTTCACGTGCTTGACGCCAGCGGCGATCTGGCCAGCCTGGTCTTTTTCGTGCTGCGACTTGGCAAAGCCCGACAGTTGCACCTCGCCGTTGAGGGTTTCAACGCTGATAGCTACGGCAGAAGTGGTGGGATCCTCAGCCAGCTTGGCCTTGACGGCTGTGGTGATGCCTGCATCGTCGATGTAAGCGCCAACGGTTTGCTGGTCGCGGGCCACGGCGCAGCCGGTGGCTGTGACGGCGGCAATGCCCAGTGCTGCAGCCAGTGCCAGGGCTTGAGTCAGTCGTGTAGCGGTCATGGGGTTCTCTCCTCTATTGTGTGGAAGTAAAGCGGGGATGCACGGCAAACCCCGCGTGGTTGTGATCGCGGATTCAGCGGCCGCGACGACCGGTCAGCAGCAAAGTCAGGATGGCGCCCGTGGCGGCTGCCATGAGCAGCGACTTGCCTGGCTTCTCAACCACATAGCGGTTGGTGGCTTCGCTGAGTTCTTGCACGCGTTGACGTGCGCGCTCGCTGGTATCGGCGACCAGGTTGATGCTTTGCGTGGCCACGTCCAGTGCCTTGTGTGCCAGAGCGTCAATGGCAGGGTCGGAGCGTTGATGCAGGCTGCGCACGGAGTGCTCGGCCTTCTCCAGACCAGAATCGATGGCCTTGCGAGCTTGATTGAGACCACGCTCAACGCCATCCAGGGCCTTGTCGGTCAGATCCTGCGCGGTATCTGCGGCCTTATCAACGCCTTTTTCAATTGCCTGCACGCTTTGTGAAGCTGCTTTGCGCACCGTTGCCTCTGCCTCGACGGCCGCATTTTGCACGGGAGTTTTTCCTTGTGTGTTCATTGAAAATCCTTTTCTGATTGTGATAATTTTGCGCAAAGCTGCGTGTGTTTGGAGATGTGCAAAGGGTCGCTTTTCGAAAATGCGATTCAATCGTAATCCGGTCGATTGCACATATCCGCTCTATAGGATGTGTTGATTTATTTTCGGATGGCATTCAGAACGAATGTCACAATAGCGAAAATAATGAATACGAAGAACAGAATCTTCGCGATCTCTGAAGCGCCTGTAGCAATGCTGGTGAAGCCAAAGAGTGCGGCAACGAGTGCGATGACGAAGAAGATCACTGCATAGCGAAGCATAGGAAGTCCTTTCTTTTTCTGTCAAAAACGAAAACACATTGTATGGAAAATAGAAAATCTGAGGTAAAAATATGTTTTTTAGAAATGGTGTAAATGGATGGTCGTTGAATTCAGCCACGATACGGCACAGCAAATTTTGCGGTATGCTCCATGGTGTGGCATCTGGTATGTGACTGAAATGTAAAAGTACGAGGCCTGTCATTGAAGCGCCTGGCATGCGCCCAAAATTGGGGGCATGGTTTGTCAAAGGTGTTTGGCGATCAGCTGCGAGGATTGAGTGAGCAGGAGGTGAATGTGAATGGGTTGATGACAACAATTGCTAGCACTTTTTTACTTTTATTGGGCCTGATGTTGGGTGCTGCGCTGTTTTTCGTCCTCATGTTTGTGATGGCTGGCGCTTGGCTGGTCTTTAAGGTGCGCCAGCTTTGGGCCCGGTGGCTGGGGCGCGAGCCGAAAACCGTCTGGCAAGGGGCTCGCTTTGACCCGAGAAATGGCTTTCGGCGTGCTTATGCTGCAGCCCAGCGCCCGGGGTTGCGCCGTCGGTCGGGGGGGGTGCCAGGCCGCACACAGGCCGCGGATGTGACGGATGTCACGCCTCGCCCGCCTGCACAGTGAGCGCTTGTTCCAGGCTTCGGCGCGAGTGGGTAAATGCGTTCTGCAACTGCAGTGGGCTGCAGCGCCGCAGACCGCTCAAACCTGCGCATGGTGCGCTCAGTGCGGATGCTTTTGAGCCGGCTCTGAGGTTGAAGGCGTTGTCCCATTGCGGCCAGCGTGCCTGATCGAACGAACGCGTTTTTGCATGTGGCAATTCGAGTTGGATACGCTGCTGGGCTGGCTGGCGTTGCCTGAGTATGGCTTGTCCACGGTGTTCGCTGTGGCCTTGCTGTCGGCCACGTTGCTTCCTCTGGGGTCGGAGCCGGCGGTGTTTGGCCTGGTGCAGCTCAATCCAGCGTTGTTCTGGCCGGCTGTACTGGTGGCTACGCTGGGCAACACCTTGGGCGGCATGATCAGTTGGTGGATGGGCAGCGCAGCGCAGCGCGCTGTGCAGCGTAAGCGCCGACTGGATGGGCAGCCAACGCACGCCAGAGCCTTGCGTTGGCTGCAGCGCTTCGGTCCCAAAGCCTGTTTGCTGAGTTTTTTGCCAGTGGTCGGCGATCCGTTGTGCGCGGTGGCAGGCTGGCTGCGCTTGCCGCCAGCACAGTGCGCGATCTACATGGCGCTGGGTAAGTTGCTGCGCTATGTGGTGATGACGTGGCTGCTGTTGCAGGCTTCCCAGGCTGGCCAGAGTTGGCTGGGGGGCTGATAACCCGAGCAAAAATCTCTGCAGGGCCAAGCAAGTGCTTGAGGGGTGGGCAATGAAGGGTTGTTTCAAAGCCTTGCCGCCCAGCTCAAGCCGGCTTTTTTCGACTCCGGACTGTGAACCCAAGGTTTTGAACAGGCGCTCGATGGGCGGCAGTCTAGAGGGGGGTGCCCAATCGTCCAATCCCTTGAAGCGGACAGGCCTCGTCTGATTGGGCAATGAAAAAACCGCAGACCCGGTCAGGGACTGCGGTTTTTTGCTTGGTGCTACTGATCCCTGGGGCTCAGGATGCCATGGCCTCTTCGTAGCGGCGCGCCACTTCGGCCCAGTTCACGACGTTGAAAAACGCGCCAATGTAGTCAGGGCGGCGGTTTTGGTACTTCAGGTAATAGGCGTGCTCCCACACATCCAGGCCCAGGATGGGGGTATTGCCAGAGCCAATGCCGGCCATCAACGGGCTGTCTTGGTTGGCGCTGCTTTCCACCAGCAGCTTGCCGCTCTTGTCGCTCGACAGCCAGGCCCAGCCGCTGCCAAAGCGCGTTTGTGCGGCTTTGGTAAAGGCCTCTTTGAAGGCCTCGAAGCCGCCCAGATCCCGCTCGATGGCCTGCGCCAGCGCGCCGCTGGGTTGACCGCCGCCGCCTTGTCCGGCCGGTGCCATCACCGTCCAGAACAGGCTGTGATTGGCATGGCCCCCGCCATTGTTGCGCACGGCAGTGCGAATGCCTTCGGGCAGCTTGTCCAGTTGCTGGATCAGCGCTTCGGCGGCCTGGCCATCAAACTCTGTGCCCTTGACGGCAGTGGCCAGATTGTTGATGTAGGCTTGGTGGTGCTTGGTGTGGTGGATTTCCATGGTTTGCGCATCGATGTGCGGCTCCAGGGCATCGTAGGCGTAGGGCAGGGCGGGCAGTGTGTAGCTCATGTGTCGTCCTTTTGTGGTTGGTTGTGAATGGGCGATGAGGCCGATGGCGACCCGCATCTGCGCCGCAGCCAGTGGAGGTGGCTGCTGAAGACCGCAGGATTCTAGCGGGACAGAAAAAGCGTCGGCGCCGGTGGGGCTGTTGCTGCAGCTGGAGCGGTTCACGTTTGTTCAGGCAGAGACACTTGAAAGCCCCCGTTCGGATCAGGCTATGTATGAGTCTGTAGCAACCAAAGCCGTCTGATTGCAGGCTTTCTTTTTCTTGTAGCTAAAAGGAATCCGCACATCAAAGACTTGAAATAGTTCCCTTCTGCCCAGTTTGTTTTTGCAACCAGTTGTGCTTCCAGTAGCATATGCGACTTTATAAGGGAGAGTCGGGCGCTGCTGCCCGGCTCAGGAATGGGGCTGCGCAAGTTTGAGTGATGTGTTTTTATTGCATCTTTTTGCAATTGACTGTTGCGGTAGCTCATGTGCAAAGAGCGCAGCAGATGGCGGCCCCATTCATTTTTCACAGTCGAAAGGACTTTCTTTGATGACGAAGATCAACTCATCCAGGCCGGGCAGGCTGTGGCAGTTGAGTGCGACGGCTGCCGCCTTGTGGCTGGCCGTGGCGCTGCCGCAGGCGCATGCCGCAGTCAAGGAGCTGACTGTGGCCGTGGCGGCCGATGGCACCGCCGGCTGGGACCAGCCAGCTCAGGACAGCGTGCCAGGCTATGACTCGGGGCCGAGCAATGGCAGGGTACGCACCAATGATGAAGTGCATTACCAGGTGGCTGTCAGCACCGATCCGCAGCCCGACAGCAACGTCACGATCGTCAGTGTGCTGCCCGTTGGCGGCTTTGCCGAATGGCTGGCCTTGCCCAGCCAATGTACCGGGGCGGGTTCGGCCATCTCCCAGGACAAGCAGACGCTCACGTGTGTGTTGCCCAGCATTGCCGCTTCGACCACGGAGAACGTGATTCTGCGCGCCTTCGTGCGCGGCAGCGTCACCAAAAATGGCGATACCTTGCAGGCGCCCGCCACTACGCTGACCTCGGCGGCGGTGACGGCGCCTTTGCAGCCGGTCAGCAATGCCAATTCCATCGACATTACCGCTGCGCCGTTTTACGACGCAGTGGTGGAAATGAGCTATTCGGGCAACCCAAGGGCCTATGGTTTTTCTGTTAGCAACGGCCCGAACAACGAGGATGGCACATTCCATCGTCCTTTGATTGGCTTGCGCGCCGCTCACCCGGCCGGTTGGGGCCGCAAGGGCGTGGAGCGTCTGCAAGGCGACGTGACCATCAATGTGGACATTTCCGGCTATCCCGCAGGCACCCAGCTGGACAACTGGCACGTCGCTGGGGCTGGCGAGCACGGGGGCGCTTCGGGTAGTTTTATCAGCAGCGCCTGTGGTAGCCCTCTGAACGGCTGGCCCAGCCATGAGAACGGCAGTTCCATCAACCTGTACCAAAGGGTGGGGGATACCGGCGCAGCCTATAACGGCACGGAAACCTATGTTGTGCCCAATGGCGGCAGCTGCGCGGTGACGGCGGCGGGCAGCCAGCTGGCAGTCACCATCAGCGGGATGGACACCAATCTGCTGCGCCGCCCGACCTTGCTGCGCGGTGGCCTGGACATCAGCAACGATCCGGCCTGGTGGGTGAGCAACAAGGCCTTGGTGCTGTGGACGCCATTGACCTCTTATACGCCCGGTGTGTCGACTCCGCACAAGATCAAGCTGCTGAACTACCAAGGCGCTTCGGTCAGTGGCCAGCCGATTGCCGGTGTCAGCGCCGTGAGCAACAACACGGGCAATGATGAAGCCGCTTACGACATGGTGCGTCAGCCTGAGGGCACCATGAGCAAGATCTACACCCCGGATTCCCGCCCGGGCGCGCCTTACGGCACGTTCAGAGATCCGGGCCAGGACGGGGATCATCACGTCAACTACATGGCGGCAGGCCAGGTGGTGGCTTCGCGCCTGAGCATTGTCAACAAAGGCCCGGAGCCCTTGCGGGGGATTTCGGCCTGTGAAGTGATCGACCGCACGGCATTCGATCTCTCCATGGGCGCTGAGCGGGTGCCGGGCGCAGACTTTGAAGCGCAGATTCAGGGCGATGCAAGCCTGGTAACACGCATTCGTTATGGCAAACGCAAAAATGGCAGCCGTTATTTCGCCAGCACCGATTCGTCATCGGGCCCGCTGGACAATGGTGCGCCGGGAGACTCCGAGTATGGCGGAGGCGGTGGCCTTCCTAGCACGCTCCACCATTGCGCTGACAGCAACACCGATATCGAGTGGCACGACAACCTGGCGGCTGTGGGCGAGGATTTGGTTTATGTGCGCGCCGACATTGAGGCGTTGCCCCCTGGGCAGAGCGCCTATCTGTTTGTGCGCGGCCTGAAGCTGCGCAAAACTTGGGCGGCCGACATCGAAGTCAAGAGCGGTCGCGGGGCGGGCACCACACGCCAGGCGGGTCAGAACATTGCCGCAGGCAGTCTGATCCGCAACCGCGCCACAGCCCGGGCCGACAACTACAACTTTGAACGATACAACTACCGTGAGCACTTGGAGGTCGTGCCTTCGCTGACCTACTCGCGCGTGACCAAGACCGTCAAGGGCCACACCAATGTCAACGACCTGCCGGTGATTTCCGCTGGCGATCAGGTGCGCTATGTGCTGCAGCCGCGTTTCTCGACGCAAATGCCGCAGGTCGATGCGCCATATACGGTGACCGACATCCTTCCGCCTGGCCTGAGCTACGTGGCTGGCAGCGCCACGGTGGCTGGCACAGCGCGTGAGCCTGCGGTCCAGGCCGACACCCCGGCGGCTGGCTTTACCACGCTGACTTGGGATTTGGGCACGAAAAAGCCGTTCCTGGGGCAAGACAACAGCGACGGCGCCAAGCTCGAAACCATCGAGTTCGCCGCCCAAGTGGCAGTCACTGCCGCAGCCAACAGCACCTTGCGCAATTACGCCGCCGTCAGCGGTGGGGCCAATGACGACCAGGCCGATTGCAGCTTCAGCGCCGTGGCGCCGATCGGCTATGGCAACTGCCTCAAGGCCGCGCATACCGACATCCTGGTGCAAGTGCCAGCCCGGGTCAGCCTGAGCAAGACCTTGACTGGCGGCGCTGGCTCTATCCAACCGGGTCAGAACTTCCAGTACCGCATCGCCTACAGCTCTGACCTGCCAGTGGCGGCAGAAGATGTGCCCGATCTGATCGACATCCTGCCCTATGTAGGTGACGACCAGAGCGACCCTGCCCGCAGCTTCACGGGCCGCAGCCCAGCTACGGTGATGCAACCTGGCGCCTACCGTCTGACCCAAGTGGATGTGGCGCATGGCGAGGCGGTGTACTACACCAATCGCGCGCCTGGCGAAATCCACAACAATCCACGCGATCCCAGCAATGCCATCCCAGGCGGGGCCACCAAATGGTGCCTGAGCACGGAGTTTGGCACTGCAGGCTGCCCGAGCGACATTGGCGCGGCCACAGCCGTACGCATCAACCCGCCCGCTGGCATGACCATGGCCCATGGCCAGCAGTATCCGGTGATGCTGCACTTTGCGACCGACCCGGCCATTGCCCGGCAAGGCGACATTTACAACAACAGCGTGGGCGCCCATTCACCCGAGGCAGCGCCCAGCGGCCTGCAGTACATCTACGCATTGGCCAATGAAAGCGTGCGCATTCAGGGCGGCGTCAACAGCCTATCGGGCAAGGTGTACGTCGATCGCAACGACAACGGCCAGGTGGATGCGGGTGATGACGGCATCCAGAACAACAAACTGGTGCTGTACGCCTGCACGGTCGGCCCCAATGGCACGGTGGACAGCACCGACATGGGAACGACCCTGCCACCTGTTTGTGCGGGTGACGACATCCTGGTGACCTATCCGGAAACCCTCACCAATGCAGATGGCGACTACCAGTTCACCGGCCTGCAAAACGGTCTGTACAAAGTGGTGCAGCCCGATCAACCGGCTGGTTACTACGATGGCAAAACCACCCCTGGCACTGGCCCTGCCGCCGTGGGTGTTGCCACTGCACAAGGCACGACCCCCAGCGCCATCACAGGCATGCTGCTTGATGGCGGCGTGAGCGCCGTGAACTACAACTTTGGCGAGCTGCTGCCCACGATCGAGGCGCATGGCGACGACCTGGGCAGCTACAACGCGGCCACAGGGGGCACAACGCCTTCTGTGCTGGCCGACAATGGCAGCGGCACGGACAAGGCCGATGGCGCGGATGCCACGCTGACGAACGTGAGACTGGCGCAGGTGTCTGCGTCGAACCCGAGCGTGGCGCTGAACCCGGCCACGGGCCTGATTGAAGTGGCTGCGGGCGCGCCTGTGGGGGCGCACACGGTGGAGTACGAGATCTGCCTGGTGAGCCACCCGACGATCTGCGCAAAGGCAACGGAAACGGTGCATGTGGTGTCGATCGACGCTGTTGACGACAACATGGGCGAGCACAACTTCAGTGCAACGAACCCGGTTGTGACGCCAAGCGTGGTACTGGATAACGGCGCAGGCGTTGATACGGCCAACGGCCAGCCGGCCGTGATCGGCACGAACGTGACGCTGACGCCGGGCACGCCGTCGAACACGGCGTTGACGATGGATGCAAACACTGGCGTGATCACGGTGGCGGCAGGTACTGTGCCTGGTACGTACACCTACCCGTATACGATCTGCCTGCATCCTGCGACCAATCCTGCAACCTGTGCCAATGCCACCGCAACGGTGGTGATCAAAGGCGTGATTGCTGCAGTGAACGACAACATGGGTGAGCACAATTTCAGTGCGACGAACCCGATCGTGACGCCGAGCGTGGTGCTGGATAACGGCGCAGGGGTTGATACGGCCAACGGCCAGCCAGCAGTGATCGGCACAAACGTGACGCTGACGCCGGGCACGCCATCGAACACTGCGTTGACGATGGATGCAAACACTGGCGTGATCACGGTGGCTGCAGGCACTGCGCCTGGTACGTACACCTACCCGTACACGATCTGCCTGCATCCTGCGACCAATCCTGCAACCTGTGCCAATGCCACCGCAACGGTGGTGGTCAAAGATGCTGCGGACGTGCGCCTGACGAAGGTGGTGGACAAGGCCGATGCGTCTGTGGGAGACGAAGTGACGTTCACGATCACGGTGACCAACGACGGCCCGTCGGCAGCGCAAGCGGTGACGGTGAACGAGCAGCTGCCAAGCGGCTACACACTGGTGAGCGCCACGCCGAGTGCGGGCACCTACGCCGCCCCGACCTGGACGGTGGGCGACCTGGCCAATGGTGTGAATGCGACGCTGACTGTGAAGGCGACGGTGAATGCCACGGGCGACTATGCGAACACCGCGACGGTGAACAGCACGACGACCCCGGGCGATGACCCGAGCAACAACAGCGGTACGGCGACGGTGACGGCCAAGGCGAAGGCGGACGTGCGCCTGACGAAGGTGGTGGACAAAGCCGATGCGTCTGTGGGAGATGAAGTGACGTTCACGATCACGGTGACCAACGACGGCCCGTCGGCAGCGCAAGCGGTGACGGTGAACGAGCAGCTGCCAAGCGGCTACACCTTGGTGAGCGCCACGGCGAGCGAGGGTACCTACACTGCCCCGACGTGGACGGTGGGCGACCTGGCCAATGGTGCGAGCGCGACGCTGACGCTGAAGGCGACGGTGAACGCCACGGGCGACTACGCGAACACCGCGACGGTGAGCAGCACGACGACCCCGGGCGATGATCCGAGCAACAACAGCGGCACGGCGACGGTGACGGCCAAGGCAACGGTTAAGGCCGTGGACGACGACATGGGCACGATCCCCAGCACGGGCGGCAAGACGCCGTCGGTGGTGGCCGACAACAACGGCAATGGCGGCGACAAGGCCAATGGCCAGCCGGCAGTGATTGGCACGAACGTGACGCTCAAGCCGGGCACGCTGCCGAACCCGCCGGCCACGGGCGGTCTGGAAATGAATCCGGACGGCACCATCACGGTCAAGCCGGGCACGCCTGCGGGCACGTACGAATATCCGTACGAAATCTGCCTGCTGGCCCCGAACGACACGGTGTGCAGCCCTGCGAAAGCTACGGTGAAGGTCAACCCGACCATCCAGGCCGTGGACGACGACATGGGCACGATCCCCAGCACGGGCGGCAAGACGCCGTCGGTGGTGGCCGACAACAACGGCAATGGCGGCGACAAGGCCAATGGCCAGCCGGCAGTGATTGGCTCGAACGTGACGCTCAAGCCGGGCGCGCTGCCCAATCCGCCGGCCACGGGCGGTCTGGAAATGAATCCGGACGGCACCATCACGGTCAAGCCGGGCACGCCTGCGGGCACGTACGAATATCCGTACGAAATCTGCCTGCTGGCTCCGAACGACACGGTGTGCAGCCCTGCGAAAGCCACGGTGAAGGTCAACCCGACCATCCAGGCCGTGGACGACGACATGGGCACGATCCCCAGCACGGGCGGCAAGACGCCGTCGGTGGTGGCCGACAACAACGGCAATGGCGGCGACAAGGCCAATGGCCAGCCGGCAGTGATTGGCACGAACGTGACGCTCAAGCCGGGCACGCTGCCGAACCCGCCGGCCACGGGCGGTCTGGAAATGAATCCGGACGGCACCATCACGGTCAAGCCGGGCACGCCTGCGGGCACGTACGAATATCCGTACGAAATCTGCCTGCTGGCCCCGAACGACACGGTGTGCAGCCCTGCGAAAGCCACGGTGAAGGTCAATGATGTGCAGGTGGACCTGCAGGTGACCAAGT
Organism: Vandammella animalimorsus; assembly: GCF_002288875.1. NCBI lineage: Bacteria > Pseudomonadati > Pseudomonadota > Betaproteobacteria > Burkholderiales > Comamonadaceae > Vandammella > Vandammella animalimorsus. The sequence continues at coordinate 341,286 of NZ_NTBH01000002.1, forward strand.
CGGTGGACAAACTCGCGCCGAACGTGGGTGAGACCGTGCGCTTCACGCTGGAGGTGAAGAACCTGGGGCCGGCCGATGCGACGGGCGTCAAGGTGGAGGATCGTCTGCCCTCGGGCTATGAGTTCGTGGCGGCGCAGAGCCCAGCCTACGATGCGGCAACGGGCGTGTGGACGCTGGGCAACCTGGCCAATGGCGCCAGCGCCTCGCTGTGGATTGATGCCAAGGTCAAGCCTTCGGGCGAGTACCGCAATACGGCCACGGTGGACAGCGATCAGAGCGATGTGGTGCAGAGCAACAACCGTTCGAGCGTGCAGCCCGCGCCAGTGGGCGCACCCAGCGCCAGCCCGGTGCCGGTGCCTGCCAATGCGCCCTGGGCTTTGCTGCTGATGATGCTGGCGGTGCTGGTGCTGGCCCGCCAGGGCCGGCTGGGCCGCCGTTGATTGGCGCCGGCGATGAGAGCTTATTGCCAAATCCCTTGCGTTTAGCGTTACCACTCCTGGGTTAAGAGCGCAGCGCGAGGGTTTGGAGGACGAGCTCCAAAACAGGCCTTGAAGGGGTAGTGCTCCTTCAAGGCCTTTTTTCCGTCTGGAATGTCATCACAACTTTCACGGGAAGTGAGAGCAAGGTATGGGAGTTTTCAATTGGCTGCTGGGCAAGGGCGCCTCGGCGCGGGCGGTGGCGAAAAAGCAGGCGGCCATCGACGAAGGGCTGTGGCGCCAGCAACTGGCGGCGTTGCCGTTTCTGCATGGGCTGGAGGAGCAGGAGCAGCAGCGACTGCGCCAGCATTGCGCCTGGTTTCTGGCCAGCAAGAGGTTCGACGGCGTGCAGGGCCTGCAGGTCACGGACGCCATGGCGCTGGGCATTGCCTTACAGGCCTGCCTGCCGATCCTGAATCTGGGCACACAGTGGTATGAGGGCTGGACGGGTATCGTCATCTACCCCGGTGCGTTCGTGACGCGGCATGCGCAAGTCGATGCCGCTGGCGTGGTGCACGCCATGGACGAGCCCAGCTATGGCGAGGCCTGGGAGGGCGGGCCGCTGGTGCTGGCCTGGGAGCAGGCCCGGCCCGGCCAGCAGGAGTCGCCTGGCCAGCTCGGCCAGCGCATGAACGTGGTCATCCATGAGTTCGCGCACAAGCTGGACATGGCCCATGGCGCGGCCGATGGCATGCCGCATCTGGGAGGTACAGGGATTGACCCGGCGCACTGGCAGGCTCAGCTGATGGGCGGCTGGCGGCGCCTGGGTCGGGCGCTGGACATGCTGGATGCGGCCATGCCCCCGGATGTGGACCCCGATTCGCCCCAGGGCCAGGCGCTCTACGACGGCCTGCCGCTGGACCCTTATGCGGCCACCGATCCGGCGGAGTTCTTTGCCGTCAGCTCCGAGAGTTTTTTCACCGAGCCGCAGCGGCTGCAGCAATGGCAGCCAGAGTGGTATGCGCTGCTGCGCGCGTTCTATCGGCAGGATCCGCTGGCCCGCCTGGGCGGGCGGCGGTAGAGCCTGCGCGACTGATCTGCGGGGCTCTAAAGCTCGCCCCAGCGGGTGTGCAGGGTAACGAGCGGGTAAGGATTGTCGGGCCCCAGGCCACCCATCAGCAGCGCGCTGGCAATCAGGTACAGCAATACGGCGCGCTGCTCGGCCAGAGCGTGCGCCAGGCGCGTGCGCAGCGGCGCATCGCACAGGCACAGCAGCATGACGGCCAGGTACAGATTGCAAATGGCCCAGGCCCACCAGCGGTAGAAGTCGATCGAGACGGCATACAGCAGGCAGGGCGCCAGGCAGGCCAACAGCCATGCGCGCCAGAGGATGGGGCGTGCCGGCACTGGCGCAGCAGCTGAAGCCGGGGCGGAGGCAGGCATGGGCGCAGCAGGCTGCCGCCCGGCCTGCCACAGCAGCCAGGCATGGGGCAGCAGACACAGCAGCAACAGCTCCAGGTGGTAGTAGAGCTGGCGCACATCGCCCAGGCGCTGCAGGCTCAGTTGCACGTTGTGCCGCAGGCCGCCCTGGTAGGGCACGGCGTAGGACTCGGCCACCAGCCAGCCGCCAGCTCGGGCCTGCTGGCGGGCGAAGTCCTCGGCAAAGTCCAGCGGCTCGCGCGTGCCCAGCGCGGCAATTAGCACGGCGGCCAGTGCGCTCAGGGCGGCGCAGGCCAGGATCCAGCCGCGCGCGGCTGGTCCCTGGCGGTAATGCCACCAGGCCAGCAGCAGCGGGATGAACAGCAGCAGCGCTGCCTCATGCACCAGCAGCGCCAGCAGATTCAGCGGCAACACCAGGGCCAAGGCCAGCGCCGGGCGTTGCACGGTGGTCAGCAGCGCCATGCCCGCCAGCGCCAGCGCCAGCAGCAGATGGTCGAGTCGGCCCGCGTCGATCAGCCAGTGCTGCCAGGTGGCCGAGCTGCTGGCAAACGCCAGCGCCAGCCAAGCCATGCCGCTGTGGCGCCCGCTGCGCTGGTACAGCCGCCACAGCAGCAGGCTGGCGCCCAGCCAGAAGGCGGCGCTCAGGCCCAGGCTGATGAGGCGCAGTGTGGCGTGCGTGGGCGCAAGCCCGGCCAGCCGCAGCAGCTCGCCGGCCAGACCGCGCTTGACGAAGCCTTGCGTGTAATCGAAGTACCAGGCGGTGTGGGCATAGACGGGATCCCACCAGGGCAGCGAGCGCGCCAGCGCCAGGGCCGAGATCAACAGGTACAGCAGCACCCAGCCGGCGCTGCGCCAGCGGCCCGCGCTGGCGCTGGGCGGAGCTGGGGGCTTGGATGCGCTGCGGCCAGGCACGGGCGCGGTGCTCCAGGCAGGCGGTGCGCGGCGGCGGCCGCGTTCAGGCGAAGCGGCGCACTTCGCCTGCGCCGAACAGATTGCTGATGGCGCGGGCCGAGAGCGTGGGGTGCTGGGCGTCCTGGCCGACGGTGTCGCTGTAGTGCCAGGTCATGGCGCATTTGTTGCCCGCCGCGGGCGAGACCTGCACCTGCGGTGCTTGGCCGGGCTGGCCGGGCTGCAGTTGCACGGCCGAGGTGATGAACACGTATTTGAGGTCGTCCTCCAGGCTGGCCAGCAGTTCGTAGTCCTCGGGCTGGGCGCTGATGTGCAGGGCCGCCTGCAGCGAGGCGCCGATGCCGCCGGCGGCGCGCAGGTTTTCGATCTCCTTGTTGGCCACGTCGCGGATGGCGCGGATGCGGCCCCATTTGGCGAGCAACTGGTCGGCGCTGGCGGTGACCGGGATGTCGTAGAAGGTCTCGATGAAGATGCTCTCGCTCTGGCCGGGGGCGAAGATGGGCCAGGCCTCCTCGGCGGTGAAGGAGAGGAAGGGCGCCATCCAGCGCAGCATGGCGTGGGTGATGTGCCACAGCGCGGTTTGCGCGCTGCGCCGCGCCAGGCTTTTCTCCTGGGTGACGTAGAGCCGATCCTTGAGCACGTCCAGATAAAACGCGCCCAGCTCCTCGGAGCAATAGACCTGCAATTTCGCCACCACGGGGTGGAACTCGTAGACGTGGTAGTGCGCCAGGATCTCGCGCTGCAAGGCGGCAGCACGCGCCAGGGCGTATTGGTCGATCTCCAGCATTTGCTCCAGCGGCACGGCGTCGCGCGCGGGGTCGAAATCGCTGGTGTTGGCGAGCAAAAAGCGCAGCGTGTTGCGGATGCGGCGGTAGGCATCGACGACGCGGGCGAGGATTTTCTCGTCGATGGCCAAATCGCCCGAGTAGTCGGTCGAGGCCACCCACAGGCGGATGATTTCCGCGCCCAGCTTGTTGCTGACCTGCTGCGGCGCGACGGTGTTGCCCAGGGATTTGCTCATCTTCTTGCCCTGGCCATCGACGGTGAAGCCGTGGGTGAGCAGGCCCTTGTAGGGTGCGCGGCCATTGAGCGCGCAAGACAGCAACAGCGAGGAGTGGAACCAGCCGCGGTGCTGGTCGTGCCCTTCCAGGTACAAATCGGCCTCTTGACCGCTGTGGTGGCCCACGGCGGCGTGCGTGCCGTGCAGCACGTGCGAGAAGGTGGAGCCGGAGTCGAACCACACATCCAGCACGTCGTTGAGCTTGTTGTAATGCGGCGCATCCTCGGGGCCGAGGATGTCCTCGGCGCTGGCGCGGCTCCAGGCCTCGATGCCGCCTTGCTCGACGATGGCAATGGCCTGGTCGAAGATTTCCATGGTGCGCGGGTGCAGCTCCTCGGTCTCCTTGTGCAGGAAGAAGGGCAGCGGCACACCCCAGTTGCGCTGGCGCGAAATGCCCCAATCGGGCCGGTTGGCGATCATGTCGTGCAATCGCGCCTTGCCGTTGGCGGGGTAAAAGCTGGTTTGCTCGATGGCGGCCAGCGCCGTCTGGCGCAGCGTCATGGGCGGCTGCTCCAGGGCAAACAGGCCCTGGCCTTCGTCCATGCGCACAAACCATTGCGCCGTGGCGCGGTAGATCACCGGCGATTTGTGGCGCCAGCAATGCGGGTAGCTGTGCGTGATGGGCTGCGTGGCCAGCAGGCGCCCGGCGAGCTTGAGCGCATCGAGGATGACGGGCACGGCCTTCCAGATGTGCAGGCCGCCAAAGAGCGGGAAGTCCTGCGCGTACACGCCGCCCGCTTGCACGGGGGTGAGGATTTCGTTGTGTTTGAGGCCGTAGCCCAGGCAGGAATAAAAGTCGTCCACGCCATAGGCGGGCGCGGAGTGCACGATGCCGGTACCGTCCTCGGCGGTGGCGTAGTCGGCCAGGATCACGGGCGAGAGGCGGCGGTAGCCCGCATCGGCGTCGTAGAGCGGATGCTCGAAGGGCAGATCGGCCAGGGCCTTGCCCGGCGCGGTGGCGATGACTTCGCCCGTCAGGCCAAAGCGCTCCAGGCATTTCTCTACCAGCACGCGCGCCAGGATCAGATAGCCCCGGGCGGTATCGACCAGCGCGTACTCGATCTCGGGGTTGAGATTGAGCGCCTGGTTGGCCGGGATCGTCCAGGCCGTGGTGGTCCAGATCACGGCAAACGCATCCTTGGCCGCATCGGGCAGGGCCGGCAGGCCAAAGGCCGCGGCCAGGCGGGCGCGATCGTGGGCCTTGAAGGCCACGTCCAGCGTGTCCGATTTCTTGTCGGCGTATTCGATCTCGAACTCGGCCAGCGAGGATTGGCAATCAAAGCACCAGTACACGGGCTTGAGGCCGCGGTAGAGAAAGCCGCGCTCCATCACCTTTTTCAGCACGCGCAGCTCGCCCGCCTCGTTGGCGTAGTTCATGGTTTTGTAGGGCTGCTCCCAGTCACCCAGCACGCCCAGGCGCTTGAAATCGGCCATTTGCTGGGCGATTTGCTCCTGCGCAAAAGCGCGCGCCTTGGCCTGCATGTCGTCGCGGCTGAGGTTGCGCCCGTGCAGCTTTTCAATCGCGTTCTCGATCGGCAGGCCGTGGCAATCCCAGCCGGGCACGTAGGCCGCGTCAAAGCCTTCGAGCTGGCGCGATTTGACGATCATGTCCTTGAGGATTTTGTTGACCGCGTGGCCGATGTGAATCTGCCCGTTGGCATACGGCGGCCCGTCGTGCAGCACGAACAGCGGCCGCCCCTTGCGCGCCGCGCGCAGCTTCTGGTAGAGGCCGCCTTCTTCCCACTGCTGCACCCATTGCGGCTCGCGCTTGGGCAAATCGCCGCGCATGGGGAAGGGGGTATCGGGCAGGTTGAGCTTGCTGCGGTAATCGGTAGGGGCGGAGTGGTCGGAAGACATGGCGTGAGCGGAACGTGATCTCGGGCTGGGCGGGGCGAGTCCAGGCGGCGCGGCGCGCTCAGACCCTGAACAGGCCCTCACCATGTGGCGGTGTTCGTCAATCTGCAAGCCCGCGATGCGCGCGCAAAAAGGGCCGATTCTACCTGCCGCTGCCCATTGCCAACGGGCCGGGCATCACCCGCCCGCAGGGCCCGGGGCGTCGTCTGTCTTGCCCAGCTCCAGTCCAGCGGCATACAGCAGTTTGCGCGATGCGCCCGTGAAGTGGGCCGCAGCGCGCGCGGCGCTTTTGAGGGGGATGTCTTCTGCCAGCAGCAATTGCAGCAGGCGCAGGGCTTCGGGCGGCGGGCTATCCGGGGTGGCGGCCTGAGACGGCGCAGTGTCCGGGTGCACGATCACCACGAACTCGCCGCGCTGGCGCGAGGGCTCGGCAGTCAGCCAGGCGCTGGCTTCTGCGGCAGGCAGCGTGTGCAGCTGCTCGAACTGCTTGGTTAGTTCACGGGCCAGGGTGATGCGGCGTTCGCCCAGTTCGGCCAAGGCCTGCGCCAGCTCGGTAATGCGGTGCGGCGCCTCCAGCAGCACCACAGCGCGCGCCTGCTGCTGCACTTCGCGCAGAGCAGCCTGCCGCATTTGCCCCTTGGCGGGCAAAAAGCCCATGAAGACGTAGCCGCCCGGCGCATCGGGCGGTTGCGCAAGCGCCGTGGCGCTGAGCGCCGCCGTGACGCTGCTGGCCCCGGGGATGGGCAGCACGGCAAAGCCCGCCTGCTGCACTGCCTGCGCCACCAGCGCGCCAGGGTCGCTGATGCCGGGCGTGCCCGCATCGCTGACCAGGGCCACGCGCTGGCCTTGGGTCAAGCGCTGCACGATGGCATCGCCAGCGCTGCGCTCGTTGTGCTGATGCGCCGCTAGCAGCGCGGCAGGGGGCTTGTCGATGCCGTAGGCGTTGAGCAGCTGGCGGGTGTGGCGCGTGTCCTCGCAGGCGATGGTGTCGGCCAGCTGCAGCACATGCAGCGCGCGCAGGCTGATGTCGGCCAGATTGCCAATCGGTGTGGCTACCACATACAGTGCGGCCTTCGGGTAATGCTGTGCGGCGGCGGCCTGTTGCGCTGCCTGCAAGGCCAGGGAGAAGGATGGAGTCATGCGGTTTCTCAAAACGATTGCCGGCAGGCTGGGGCAGGGGCGCAGCGCGCCAAGCGCGGCACAGGCGGGCATTGTCGCACCGCTGCGACAGCGCATCGGCCAGGCGGGCGAGGCGCGCGCGCTGGCGCACCTGCAGGCCCAGGGCCTACAACTGGTGCAGCGCAACTGGCGCGCGCCCGGGCGTGGCGGCGGGGAAATCGACCTCATCGTGCGCGAGCCCGATGGCACTTTGGTGTTCGTCGAAGTGCGTGTGCGCGGCCGCCAGAGCCACGGAGGCGCGGCGGCCAGCATCGACGCGCGCAAACGCCGGCGCATCGTGGCCGCAGCGCGGCATTACCTGGCCCAGCACTCGGGCGTGAGCTGGCCTGGCTGCCGTTTTGATGTGATGTTGGTCGATGGCGAAGGGCCGCAGGCCGAAATGCAATGGCTCCAAGCTGCCTTCGACGCCGATGAGGGCGCGTGATGAAGGCGGATGAAAGTCTGTGAAAAGTTTTGCCCAGCGGCCCGCACAACGGTTCCCATCTGAGGGCTCTGCAGCGTATCGGCGCGCCCATGGGAGCAGCCGGGCCCAGAGGGCGAGGCTTGCCTGATTGGCTCGGCCATGTGATAATGGTCGGCTTTTCGCCTTGCGTACTTTGTTTTCGCTAGGGTGAGAGGCTATGCTCGGGCCCCTGCCTGGGTTCACGTTTTGCAATCACGTTGAGGAACTCGATTCAATGCCAACGATTAATCAGCTTGTCCGTCGCGGGCGCACGGTGGAGACTGTCAAGTCCAAGAGCCCTGCGATGGAAGAGTGCCCGCAGCGCCGCGGCGTTTGCACTCGCGTCTACACCACGACTCCCAAAAAGCCGAACTCCGCTTTGCGCAAGGTGGCCAAGGTGCGCCTGACCAACGGCTTCGAAGTCATTTCCTACATCGGCGGTGAAGGCCACAACCTGCAGGAGCACAGCGTGGTGCTGGTGCGCGGCGGTCGTGTGAAGGACTTGCCTGGTGTGCGCTACCACATCGTGCGTGGTTCGCTGGACCTGCAAGGCGTCAAGGATCGCAAGCAGGCGCGCTCCAAGTACGGCGCCAAGCGTCCCAAGAAGGCCTGATGGCCGCCTGTGGTGCCGGCTTTGCTGCGGTGCCCGCTTTCGTTTTTTGCCGGCCTGGCCGGTGTTCTGGTTTTACGGTGCCTGTATCCGCTTGACGAGCGGCAGGCGTAGTGGCCCTTTGGTTGCAGGTGTGTGCCTGTCTGGGGTCGAGTAAGTGCAGCGCCCTTTGGTGTTGCATGGCGCGTCAGCGCCAACTGAAGCAATTTTTGAGGTGAAAAATGCCACGTCGTCGCGAAGTTCCCAAACGTGAAATCCTGCCGGATCCCAAGTTCGGCAATGTCGAGCTGTCCAAATTCATGAACGTGATCATGGAAGGCGGCAAAAAGGCGGTGGCCGAGCGCATCATCTACGGTGCGCTGGACATCATCGGTGAGAAACAAAAGGACAAGGATCCGCTGGAGGTCTTCACCACCGCGATCAACAACGTCAAGCCGATGGTCGAGGTCAAGTCCCGCCGTGTTGGTGGCGCCAACTACCAGGTGCCCGTGGAAGTGCGTCCGGTGCGTCGTCTGGCCCTGTCCATGCGCTGGATCAAGGATGCAGCCCGCAAGCGCAGCGAAAAGTCCATGGCTCAGCGCCTGGCCAATGAGCTGATCGAGGCCACCGAAGGCCGTGGCGGCGCCATGCGCAAGCGCGATGAGGTGCATCGCATGGCCGAGGCTAACAAGGCCTTTAGCCACTTCCGTTTCTGATTGATTTTTTCTGCGGCTGCAAGCCCGGCCTGTACCGTACAGCACAGGGCGGGCTTTGGCCGTTATGGAGTATTTGACAAATGGCTCGCAAAACCCCCATTGAGCGCTACCGCAACATCGGCATCTCGGCGCACATCGACGCCGGCAAGACCACCACGTCCGAGCGCATCCTGTTCTACACCGGCGTGACCCACAAGCTGGGTGAGGTGCACGACGGCGCCGCCACCACCGACTGGATGGAGCAGGAACAAGAACGTGGCATCACCATCACTTCCTCGGCCGTGACGGCCTTCTGGAAGGGCATGGACATGAGCCGCCCCGAGCACCGCATCAACATCATCGACACCCCGGGCCACGTGGACTTCACCATTGAGGTGGAGCGCTCCATGCGCGTGCTCGACGGCGCCTGCATGGTGTACTGCGCCGTGGGCGGCGTGCAGCCCCAGTCCGAGACTGTCTGGCGCCAGGCCAACAAGCACAAGGTGCCGCGTCTGGCCTTCGTCAACAAGATGGACCGCACCGGTGCCAACTTCTTCAAGGTCGTCGAGCAGATGAAGTTGCGCCTGAAGGCCAACCCCGTGCCGGTGGTGATCCCCATCGGCGCCGAGGACAGCTTCAAGGGCGTGGTCGATCTGATCAAGATGAAGGGCATCCTCTGGGATGAGGCCTCGCAGGGCATGAAGTTCGAATACGTGGACATTCCTGCCGAGCTGGTGGATACCGCCAAGGAATGGCGCGAGAAGATGGTCGAGGCCGCAGCCGAGTCCTCTGAGGAACTGATGAACAAGTACCTTGAGGAAGGCGATCTGTCCGAAAAGGAAATCATCGCCGGCCTGCGTCAGCGCACCATCGCCAACGAAATCCAGCCCATGCTGTGCGGCTCGGCGTTCAAGAACAAGGGCGTGCAGCGCATGTTGGACGCGGTGCTGGATTTCCTGCCCTCGCCAGTGGACATCCCCGACGTGGCAGGCACCGACCCGGACGACGAGGAAAAGCCGTTGACCCGCAAGGCCGACGACAACGAGAAGTTCTCCGCGCTGGCGTTCAAGCTGATGACCGACCCCTACGTGGGTCAGCTGACCTTCGTGCGCGTGTACTCGGGCGTGCTCACCAAGGGCGACACCGTGCTCAACGCCACCAAGGGCAAGAAAGAGCGCATCGGTCGCATCGTGCAGATGAGTGCCAATGCGCGTACGGAAATCGATGAAATCCGCGCTGGCGACATCGCCGCTTGTGTGGGTCTGAAGGAGGTGACCACCGGTGATACGCTGTGCGACATGGCTGCGCCCATCGTGCTGGAGCGCATGGTCTTCCCTGAGCCAGTGATCGCGCAGGCCGTGGAGCCCAAGTCCAAGGCTGACCAGGAGAAGATGGGCATTGCCCTGTCGCGCCTGGCCTCCGAAGATCCGTCATTCCGCGTGCGCACCGACGAAGAATCGGGCCAGACCATCATCGCTGGCATGGGCGAGCTGCACCTGGACATCATCGTCGATCGCATGAAGCGTGAGTTTGGCGTGGAAACCAACGTCGGCAAGCCGCAGGTGGCCTATCGTGAAACCGTGCGCAAGTCGGTGACCGATGTGGAAGGCAAGTTCGTGCGTCAGTCCGGTGGTAAGGGCCAGTACGGCCACGTGGTGTTCACGCTCGAACCCATGGAGCCCGGCAAGGGCTTCGAGTTCGTTGACGAAATCAAGGGTGGCGTGGTGCCGCGCGAGTACATCCCCGCCGTGCAAAAAGGCGTGGAAGAAGCGCTCACCAGCGGCGTGCTGGCCGGCTACCCCGTGGTGGATGTTCGCGTGCGCCTGACCTTCGGTTCGTACCACGACGTGGACTCGTCCGAACAGGCCTTCAAGATGGCTGCCATCTTCGGCTTCAAGGAAGCGGCCCGCAAGGCCAACCCTGTAATCCTGGAGCCGATGATGGCCGTGGAAGTCGAGACCCCGGACGACTACGCCGGTACCGTGATGGGCGACCTCTCCAGCCGTCGTGGCATGGTGCAGGGCATGGAAGCCATCGCTGGCGGCGGCCAGGCCATCAAAGCCGAGGTGCCGCTGTCCGAAATGTTCGGCTACGCCACGCAGCTGCGTTCGATGACGCAGGGCCGCGCCACCTACACCATGGAATTCAAGCACTACGCTGAAGCGCCCAAGAACGTGGCCGACGCCATCGTTGCCGCTCGCGCAAAGTAAGCTGCTTGCGTCTTTCCCGATCCGCAAGGGTCGGTCTGCGATGCCGCGCTCCTGTTTCGCCCGTGGGCAGGAAATCAGCAGCGGCATGCAGACCTAAAACCGCAATCACGGGCGTGTTCTTTTCTCTCAAGGAAATTTCAAAATGGCAAAAGGTAAGTTTGAGCGCACCAAGCCCCACGTGAACGTGGGCACGATTGGTCACGTGGACCATGGCAAGACGACGCTGACTGCAGCGATCGCCACCGTGCTGTCCAAGAAGTTTGGCGG